>NZ_JAGQBF010000021.1 GCF_024345495.1 Synechococcus sp. RedBA-s
AGATCCGCGCCGCTGAGGACCCTGAATTCGAGACCTTCTACACGAAGAACATTCTTCTCAATGAAGGTCTGCGTGCCTGGATGGCACCGGCCGACCAGCCGCATGAAAACTTCGTCTTCCCTGAAGAGGTCCTGCCCCGTGGAAACGCCCTTTAATTCATCCATGGTGGCTGTCGGGGGCAAAGACCTCGACTCCACCGGTTATGCCTGGTGGGCCGGTAACGCCCGCCTGATCAACCTCTCCGGCCGTCTGCTGGGCGCCCACGTGGCCCACGCCGGTCTGATGGTCTTCTGGGCCGGAGCGATGATGCTGTTCGAAGTGAGCCACTTCAGCTTCGACAAGCCCATGTATGAGCAGGGTCTGATCCTGTTCCCGCACGTGGCCACCCTCGGCTACGGCGTCGGCCCCGGCGGTGAGGTCACCAGCCTCTACCCGTTCTTCGTGGTCGGTGTGCTGCACCTGATCAGCTCAGCTGTTCTTGGTCTCGGCGGCCTCTATCACGCCCTGCGTGGTCCTGAAATTCTGGAGAACTACTCCTCGTTCTTCTCCCAGGACTGGCGCGACAAGAACCAGATGACCAACATCATCGGCTACCACCTCATCCTTCTGGGTGTGGGTTGCCTGCTGCTGGTGTTCAAGGCGATGTTCTTCGGCGGTGTCTATGACACCTGGGCGCCAGGTGGCGGTGATGTGCGCATCATCACCAACCCCACACTCAGCCCCGGCGTCATCTTCGGCTACCTCACCGCGGCACCCTTCGGTGGCGAGGGCTGGATCATCGGGGTGAACTCGATGGAAGACATCATCGGCGGTCACATCTGGCTCGGCCTGATCTGCATCTTCGGTGGCATCTGGCACGTGATCACCAAGCCCTTCGGCTGGGTGCGTCGTGCCTTCATCTGGAATGGTGAGGCTTACCTGAGCTACAGCCTCGGCGCCCTGAGCTTCATGAGCTTCATCGCCTCGGCCTTCATCTGGTTCAACAACACCGCCTACCCCTCCGAGTTCTACGGCCCCACCAACGCCGAGTCCTCCCAGGCCCAGAGCTTCACCTTCCTGGTGCGTGACCAGCGCCTCGGCGCCAACATCGGTTCCGCCATGGGCCCCACTGGCCTAGGCAAGTACCTGATGCGCTCCCCCACCGGCGAGATCATTTTCGGTGGTGAAACCATGCGCTTCTGGGACTTCCGTGGTCCCTGGCTGGAGCCCCTGCGTGGCCCCAACGGCCTCAGCCTCGACAAGCTCCAGAACGACATTCAGCCCTGGCAAGTGCGCCGCGCGGCTGAATACATGACCCACGCTCCCAATGCCTCCCTCAACTCCGTGGGCGGCATCATCACCGAGCCCAATTCGGTGAACTTCGTGAACGTGCGTCAGTGGCTTTCTGCCACCCAGTTCGTGCTCGCCTTCTTCTTCCTGGTGGGTCACCTCTGGCACGCCGGTCGCGCCCGCGCCGCCGCCGCCGGTTTCGAGAAGGGCATCGACCGTCAGGCCGAGCCCACCCTGGCCATGCCCGATCTCGACTGACCCGTTCGCAGAACCTGATCGCTTTGAGACGTCTCCAACCCCCGCGAATGCGGGGGTTTTTTCATGGTCGAAAGACCTTGTCATCCCTCAGCGCAACGGTGAAGGATTCTGGATGCATCCGCTGCATCCACCCTGCCTACGTTGAAGACGGTTGAACATGCTGTCCCACTGAGCTCACTGAGCCACGCCATGACTGCCACACACACGTTCCTTCATCACCAGCGCCGCTCGGCGGCATGGCTGGCCGCAATGGCGCTGTGCATGCCGGCAGTCGCTTTGCCGATACCAGCACTGGCCCAGTCCCGCTCCCTTGACTTTCCCAGCAGCGGAGTGATCTGCGACCGGACGGTTCGCATCTGCTACGACAGCAACGGGGTGTCCTTGCCACTGACCCGTCGCTATTTCGACCGGCGCGCCGAGCAGAACTTGCAGCGCCAGTTCTCCGGACGACAGATCCCCAGGGAATTTCAACTCAGTGGTGGGGAGGTCTGCGATCTCCGGCGCCAGATCTGCTGGGATGACGGCTGGAAGAAAACCAACGTGAGCACTCGCTTGAGTCGTCAGTTGTTCGGCAGCGACTGGAAAGCAGGGAATCAGTGGGGGAACAACAACTGGAAGCAGAACGAGCAGGCGAGCGTTTGCCAACTCTCCCAGCGCGGGCGACGACTCTTCAACGGCAACTGCAGTCTCAGGCGGCGAAACACAGCGAATGGGACGGCCTATTCCGTAGAGTTTCAGGATGGACAGAAGTTTGCCTTCTACAACCGGCAGGGAGAACTCGTACTTCGTGACGGTACAAGAATATGGCCTGTGCGTTACACCAGGAGTGGCAATGAAGTGGTATTCAATTGGGCCGACCTGCAGCTAGCCGCCGGAGCGGGCAATCAGCAGACAGATCAGCAGGGCTATCCGCAACAGGATTATCCACAGCAGGGATATCCCCAGGACTACCCTCAGAATTATCCTCCCACGCAGAATCCAACCGGCCAGGTCCTGCAGGATCTGTTCAACAACCTGTTCCGCTGATGCAGATTCAGCCCGACAACCAACGGCGCAACAGGGGCAGACTCAACCCGATCACATTGCTGAAGCAACCCTCGATCTGCTCCACCAGTAACCCGCCGCGGCCCTCCAACGCGAACCCGCCCGCACAGTTGAGCGGCTCTCCGCTGGCCACGTAGGCGGCGATCTCCGCCTCGCTGAGATCCGCGAACCTGACGCGGGTCGTGACCGTGGCCACCAGGAGATCGGACGGGAAGTGGCCTGGCTCCCCGAGGGTGTCCCCCACGGGCAGCAGGCAGTGGCCGGTGTGCAGTTCCCCCCATGAGCCGGCCATGCGCCGCCAGCGACTGGTGGCTTCCTCGGCATCACGGGGCTTGCCGAAAACGGCCCCGTCGAGCACAAACAGGGAGTCGCAGCCAAGCACGCCACACACATCCTCGCCCTCCGGCAAGACCAGCTCATGCCCCACCGCCTCGGCTTTGGCCCGTGCCAACGCCTGCACCAGCTGGAGTGGATCTGGATCCCGCCAGGCCTCCTCATCGACGCCGCTCACCTGCACCCGGTGGGGGATGCCCGCCTGCTCCAGCAACCGGCGTCGTGCCGGCGAGGCAGAGGCCAGCACCAGTGGGGCTTGCGACATGGACCCTGACCTCCTGGCCTTGGCAAGACCACAACGATCCTCCTCCCCCGCAGGGAGACCCAGCCGTTTCGTCCCCACCAGAGAGCGCACTGATCCAGGAGAATCGGCACATGCATGGCCCGACCCCAGGCTCCCCCACCAGCACCCTCAACGATCCCCGCTCGCTGGAGCGGGCGGCCAGTGCCCTGCGTTGCCTCCCCTTCCGGCGGGCCTTCTATGGGCTGCTCAGCGGCGAGGCGATCAGCAGCGAGGAGCTGCACCGACGTGTCGACCGGGAGCAGTTCAGCTTCGCTCCCCTGAGCAGCGACCGGGCTGAAGACCACTTCATCTGGCTGATCCGGGTGGGGGTGCTGCGCCGGGAGGTGGATGGCCAGGGACTGACCGAGCGGGTGCGGCTGACGCCGATGGGCCGGGAGCTGCTGGAGCGCTGGAGCGGGGAGATCCCAAGGGCTTCCCTGCTGGAGCGGATCCGCCATGGGCTGCGCCGCCGCTGGCCGCGCCTGTGAAGCCGCTGATGGTGCTGGGAACCAGCAGCGGCGCGGGCAAGTCGCTGATGGCAGCAGCCCTCTGTCGGGTGCTGCTGCGGCGCGGCGAGACGCCCCTGCCCTTCAAGGGTCAGAACATGAGCCTCAACGCCTGGGTGGATGGCTCTGGCGGCGAGATGGCCTACAGCCAGGCCCTCCAGGCCTGGGCGGCGGGCCTGGAGCCGGCGGTGGCGATGAATCCCGTGCTGCTCAAACCCCAGGGCGACAGCACCAGCGAGGTGATTCACCTGGGGCGCTCCGTGGGGGTGTGCCGCGCCGAGCACTACTACCGCGACTGGTTCCGTCCGGGCTGGGCAGCGATCCGCCAGGGCCTGAGCGATCTGCAGACCAGCCATCCAGGTGGGCGGCTGGTGCTGGAGGGGGCCGGCAGCCCAGTGGAGGTGAACCTGCAGTCGCGGGATCTCACCAACCTGCGCCTGGCCCAGTTCCTGCGGGCCCGTTGCCTGCTGGTGGCCGACATCGAGCGGGGGGGAGTCTTCGCGCAGATCGTGGGCACCCTGGCCCTGCTGCGGCCGGTGGAGCGGCCGTTGATCCGCGGCATCCTGATCAACCGCTTCCGCGGGCGCCGGGAGCTCTTCGACGAGGGCCGCAGCTGGCTGGAGCGCCACACCGGCCTGCCGGTGCTGGGGGTGATGCCCTGGCTCGATGAACTCTTTCCCCCGGAGGATTCCCTCGACCTGCTGGAGCGCAAGGCGCGTAAAGCCGACGCCGAACTGGAGATCGCGGTGCTGCGCCTGCCCTCGATCAGCAATTTCTCCGATCTCGATCCCCTCGAAGCCGAACCCAGTGTTCGGCTTCGCTGGGTGCGCCCCGGGGAGCCCCTCGGCAGCCCCGATGCCGTGATCATCCCCGGGAGCAAGCAGACCCTGCGGGATCTGCAGGCCCTGCGTGTCAGCGGACTGGGCGAGGAGCTACGGCGGCATCTGGCTGGCGGCGGCCATCTCTTCGGCCTCTGCGGCGGCCTGCAGATGCTGGGCCAGAGCCTGCTGGATCCCCACGGTCTTGAAGGCAGTCTTGAAGGCAGCCTTGAAGGAGGCGGCGCCAGCGGCGAGCACGCCGGGCTGGGGCTGCTGCCCCTCCTCACCCACTACGACCACGACAAGGCCACCCAGCAGGTGAGTGCCCCGGCCCTCTGGCCACCGGGCAGCAGCCTGGCCCTGGAGGGCTTCGAGTTGCACCGGGGCCGGAGCACCTGCCTGGAGCCGCAGCAGTGCCTGCCCATCGCCCAGCTCCCTGGTCTGGGCTGGTGGATGGCCGGGCCCAAGGGCGCCGTGGTGGCCGGCACCTACCTGCACGGGGTGTTCGACTCGGGTCCCTGGCGGCGGCGCTGGCTGAACCAGTTGCGCCACCGCCGCGGCCTCAACCCCCTGGGGGAGCAGCAACCGCACCACAGCCAGCAGCGGGAAGCCCTGCTCGATCGCCTCGCCGAGGCCTTCGAGGCCCACGTCAACCTCGCCCCGCTGCTGGAGCGGCCATGAAGCGCGCTGCCACGCCGGTGATGGTGCACTGGCCCAATGGCCGCAGCACCCCGGTGCCCCCAGGCAGCGACTGGCTTCAGGCCGCCGCCGCCGCCGGCCAGGCGATCCCCACCGGCTGCCTCGGGGGTAGCTGCGGCGCCTGCGAGATCGAAGTGAACGGCCGGGTGGTGCGGGCCTGCATCGCCACGGTGCCCGCTGCCCGCAGCGGCGACCTGCGGGTGGAGCTGGCCAGCGATCCCTACTGGTGAGCGGCCCCTAGGGCTGAGCCGGATCAGACGGGTGGGCCTGGATCAGGCCGCCGCCCAGCACCACGTCGCCTGCATAGAACACCGCCGCCTGACCCGGGGTGATCGAGAACTGCTCCTCGTGGAAGCTCAGCCGGGCGCGATGGGGGCGGCCTGCGGCTGCATCGGCAGCCGTGGGCTCCAGGGGCAGCAGCTGGGCAGCCACCGGCGCGCTGCGGTAACGCACCTGAACCTCCAGCTCCAGGGGGCCAGTGGGCGGTGGAATCGAAATCCAGTTGATCGCACCCACCACGCAACCGCTGCGGGCCGCCTCGGTGCGGGGGGCCACCACCACCCGGTTCATCGCCCCATCGAGGCGCACCACGTGCAGGGGTTCGCTCCAGGCCACCCCAAGGCCCTTGCGCTGGCCGATGGTGAAATGCTCGATACCGTCGTGCTCCCCCACCAGCGTTCCGTCGACCAGCACGATCTGTCCCTGACGGGGCGGCAGGTAGGCATCGAGGAAGGCCTTCATCGAGCCGTGGTGATCGGCCAGGCAGAGGTCCTGGCTCTCGGGTTTCCGGGCGGTGCGCAGGCCGAGGGCTTCAGCTTCCAGCCGGGTGTCGGGCTTGGTGAGTTCACCGAGGGGGAACACCAACCGCGCCAGCACCGCCTGGGGCAGGTCGTAGAGGAAATAGCTCTGGTCCTTGTGGGCATCGAGGCCCCGCAGCAGCTGGTGACGGCCGGCGGCTGCGCTGGAGCCAGCGGCGTCAGCCAGGCGCACCCGGGCGTAGTGGCCGGTGGCGATGCGGCCGATCCCCAGTTCGGACTCGGCCCACTCCAGCATCGGCGTGAATTTCACCTCCCGATTGCAGCGGGAACAGGGCAGGGGAGTCACGCCCCCCTCGTAGCCCTGCACGAGGAACTCCACGATCTGCTCGCGAAAGCGCTCGCGGCTGTCAACCACATGGTGGGGCACCCCCAACTGTTCACAGAGGCCGGCGGCATCCACCAGCCCCTCGGCGCAACAGGCTCCCTTGCCACTCATCAACCAGAGGGTGAGACCCTCCACCTGCCAGCCGGCGGCCACCAGCAGCGCAGCGGTGAGTGAACTGTCAACCCCACCGGAGAGGCCCACGGCCACCCGATGCTCTCCGGGCCAGGCACGCAGGCGCTCCAGCGCCGCCGCCCCCGCAGCGGTGACGGGGCTGGCGAGGGAGATGGGAGCAGAGCTGGGAACTGGGGCGGTGGTGGTCAAAACCGGAGGCCTCCGGGGCGCAGGAGGAACGAAACAGAGCGTTGTTCCCATCATGGGACCGGGACCCCAGCGGCGGGCCCCGCCTGCCTCACCCGCACCGGAGCCCCCTTGAGCAGCAGCGACACGATCCACTGGCCCCGCCGGGATGCCGCCCACCTGCTGGTGCGCGCGGAGCAGATGGCCCAGCTGGAGCAGCAGCTGTTCGCCAGCGGGCTGCCGGTGGAAGCCCTGATGGAGAAGGCCGCCCTGGCCATCAGTGGGCGCCTGCTGAATGAGCCCGAACCCCTGCGCCGAGGGGTACTGGTGCTGGTGGGACCCGGCCACAACGGCGGGGATGCCCTGGTGGTGGCCCGGGAACTGCACCTGGCAGGGGTGCTGGTACGGCTCTGGAGCCCCTTCGAGCGCCACAAACCGCTCACTGAGGCCCACTTACGCCATGCCCACTGGCTGGGGATCGAGCGCCTGGGCACCAGCCCCGATCCGGCCGAGGCCGCCCTCTGGATCGATGGGCTCTTCGGCATCGGCCAGCAGCGACGGCCTGGCACCGCGATCGAAGCCCTGCTGGCCGAGCGGGCTCGCCTGAGGCCCAATCAGCTGGTGGCCATCGACACGCCCACGGGCCTGTGCGCCGACAGCGGCCGGCTGCTGGGGAGCTGCGCCGCCCGCGCCCGCAGCACCTACTGCCTGGGTCTGCTCAAGCAGGGACTGGTGCAGGACGAAGCCCTGGCCTGGGTGGGGGACCTGGTGCGGCTGGACCTGGGGCTGCCGCCGGCCCTGCTGGGGCAACTGCCGCTGGATCAACCCCTTGGCCTGGGTCGCCTGGATCAGCTGAGCGCTCCAGCCCTGGAGCCTGCGCCCCATGCCGCCAAATACGGCCGCGGCCGCCTGCTGGTGGTGAGCGGCAGTGCCGCCTATCCGGGCGCCGCCCTGCTCAGCCTGCTGGGGGCCAGTGCCAGTGGCTGCGGCAGCCTGCGGGCGGCGGTGCCGCGCCCCGTGGCCCGGCAGCTCTGGAGCCTGCTGCCCCATGTGGTGCTGGGGCCAGCTCCGGGGGAAACAGGCGCCCTTGATCGCCTTGATGCCGTGCTGGTCGGCCCGGGACTGGGGCTTGCTGCCGCCCTCGCCGCTGGGCCCGGCGGCCCACCGCTCTGGCAGGCCCTGCAGACCTTCACGGGCCTGGTGGTGATCGATGCCGATGGCCTCAACCAACTGGCCGCCGGCGTGGCCGGCGAGGCGATGACCTGGCTGCAGGGGAGGCAGGGTCCCACCTGGCTGACGCCCCACGGCGGTGAATTCGCCCGCCTGTTCCCCGATCTGGCCGGCGAACCGCCCCTGGAGGCCGCCGCCCGTGCCGCCACCCGCAGTGGCGCCGCCCTGGTGCTCAAGGGCGCCCGCAGCGTGATTGCCGCCCCCGACGGCAGACGCTGGCAGCTGCTGGAGGCGGCGCCGGAAGCGGCCCGGGCCGGCGCCGGCGATGTGCTGGCCGGATACGTGGCCGGACGGGGGGCACTGGCTGTGGCGGCCGGGATCGCAGCTGGGGAGGCCTCCACCCTGGCGGCCGCTGCCCTGGCCCACGCCCAGGCGGGGCTGACGGCCCGGGAGCGACTGGGGCCGGGTCAGGTCACACCCCAGGCCCTGGCCGCAACTCTGGGCCAGCGCTGTTCAGATGGGGCCAATTCTTAGGGCCTTAAGTGTGTCGTTTTACTCGCACAACCTTGAAAGGTTGTTGAAATAACATCCCCATCTTCTCCATTCATCGGACATTGATCAAACCTTCCGGACCTGTTCATGACAGCCTCCACCCTTCAGCCCCGCGAACAGCGGCGGCGGGGGAGCGATCCCATCAGCTGGTATCTGGGCACGATCGGGCGGGTGCCTCTGCTCACGCCTGCAGAGGAGATTGAACTGGGCAATCAGGTGCAGTCGATGATGCAGCTGATGGAATCGGGCCTGGAGGATCCCCCCAGCGTTCGCCAGAAACAACTGCTGCGCCTGGGTCGTCGCGCCAAGCAACGGATGATGAAGGCCAACCTGCGTTTGGTGGTCAGCGTTGCCAAGAAGTACCAGGGCAGGGGGCTGGAGCTGCTGGATCTGATCCAGGAGGGCTCGCTGGGCCTGGAGCGGGCCGTGGAAAAGTTCGATCCCACCCGAGGCTACAAGTTCTCCACCTATGCCTTCTGGTGGATCCGCCAGAGCATGACCCGCGCGATCGCCTGCCAGTCGCGCACGATCCGTCTGCCTGTGCATCTGAGCGAGCGCCTCAGCGCCGTGCGTCGCGTCAGCCTGGAGCTGGCCCACAAGCTCGGGGCCATGCCCAGTCGCAGCGAGATCGCCGAAGCCATGGCGATCCCGATCCAGGAACTCGACGGACTGCTGCGCCAGTCGTTGACCACCTCCAGCCTCGATGCTCCAGTGAACGGAGAGGAGGGACGCAGTTTCCTCGGGGATCTGATCGCCGACACCAGCCACGAGGAGCCCCTCGACCTGGTGGAGCGAGGGATGCACCACGAGCAGCTGGAGCGCTGGCTCAGCTACCTCACCGAGCAGGAACGACAGGTGCTTGACCTGCGCTTCGGCCTCAACGGGCACGAACGCCTCACCCTCGCGGAGATCGGCCGCCTGCTGGAGGTATCGCGCGAGCGGGTGAGGCAGGTGGAACTCAAAGCCCTGGGCAAGCTGCGGAGCCTCACGAGCCGGCTGCCCAGCCAGCTCTCAGTCTGAGCCTCGGGCTCAGTCTTCGGCCCAGATGTAGCGGGTGAGCTCGCTGGGATCTGGTTCCGGTGCCCCGAGAGCGAACGTCACCGCGTCGGCCACCTCAGCATCAATCTCCTTCTCGATCGCCTTGAGCTCCTCGTTGCTGGCCAGGTCGTGGCTGGTGAGATGGGCGGCCAGGGCCTTGATCGGATCCCGCTTAGCCCAGAACTCCTTCTCCACTTCGCTGCGCAGCTCATCGGGGTCGGCGAGGGAATGGCCACGGAAGCGGTAGGTGAGGCATTCCAGCAGGGTGGGACCCTCACCGGCCCGGGCACGGTCCACCGCCCGCTGGGCCGCGGCGCGCACCGCCAGGACATCCATGCCGTCCACCTCTTCGCCCGCCATGCCGAAGGCGGCGGCCTTGCGCCAGATCTCCGGATCACTGGTGGCGCGATCGTGGGACATGCCGATTGCCCATTTGTTGTTCTCGACGACAAACAGAATCGGCAACTTCCACAGCGCCGCCATGTTCAGGCATTCAAAGAACTGGCCGTTGTTGCAGGTTCCATCGCCGAAAAAGGCGGCGGTGACGGCATCGCTGTCGGCCTCACCGAGGGCATCACGCTTGTAGCGGCTGGTGAAGGCGGCGCCGAGGGCCACCGGAATTCCCTCGCCGATGAAGGCATAGCCGCCGAGGAGATGGTGCTCCTTGGAAAACAGGTGCATGGAGCCGCCGCGGCCCTTGCTGCAGCCGGTGGCCTTGCCGAACAGCTCGCTCATCACCTCGCGGGCGGGCACGCCGGCACTGAGGGCATGCACGTGGTCGCGGTAGGTGCTGCAGAACCAGTCGTGCTGGGTGCGCATGGCCTTGATCACCCCGGTGGAGACGGCCTCCTGACCGTTGTAGAGGTGAACGAAGCCAAACATCTTGCCCCGGTAGTACATCTCGGCGCACTTGTCCTCGAAGCGCCGCCCCAGGGTCATGTCGCGGTAGAGGGTGAAGCCCTCATCCCGGCTCACCGTGGCGAGGCCCGCCGGGTAGAGCGCCGCCAGGCGTTCGGCGTGGCTGCCGGCTGCTGCTGCTTCAGCCCCGTCGGCGGCGGAATGGAGCGTGGCGGCGATCTCCTGAGTCATGGCAAGGGGAGTCGAGGCTGATGCGACTGACTGTAGGGGGAGAGCCGGGCCGGAAAGGTCAAAACCGATGCCGCTGCCTACACTCGCTCTAATGCCCTCGATCCAGGGCCCGTGAGCTGAAGGGGTTGGAACTGCCGATCGACCACTTCCGTCTGCTGGGCGTGAGCCCGGCGACCGACGCCCATACCGTGTTGCGCACCCTTCAGCACCGCCTGGAGAAGGTGCCGGATCAGGGCTTCACCCTTGAGGCGATCCGGGCTCGGGCCGATCTGCTGGAGGCCAGCGCCGACGTGCTCTCCGACTCCCAGCGCCGCCAGGCCTACGAAGCTCAGCTGATGGAGATCGAGCAGGGGGGCGAAGGGCTGGCGGCCGGCCTGGATGTGGCGCCATCGAAGGATCTCGGTGGGTTGCTGCTGCTGCTGGAGGCGGGCATGCCCCAGGAGACCTTTGAAGCCACCATGGCCTGCCTGCAGCCACCCCAGGCCCCAGCCCTTGGCAGCGGCCGCGAAGCTGACCTCTGCCTGCTGGCGGCCCTGGCCAGCCGCGCCGCCGCCGCAGAGCTGCAGGGCCAGCGCCATTACGAGGGAGCCGCCCAGCTCCTACAGCAAGCCATCCAGCAACTGCAACGGATGGGCCGGATGCCCGAGCAGCGGCTGCAGCTGAGCAACGACCTGCGTGAGCTGCTGCCCTTCCGGGTGCTGGGGCTGGTCAGTCGGCCGCTCACCGCCACCCAGGAACGCGCCGAAGGTCTGGAGCTGCTGGAGGGTCTGGTGCAGCGCCGGGGTGGCCTGGAGGGGGAAGACGATCCCAGCCTCCCCCGCGACGACTTCCAGGCCTTCTTCAAGCAGATCCGCCTGTTCCTCACCGCCCAGGAACAGGTCGACCTCTTTGACCGCTGGGCCCGAGGCGGCTCGGCGGCGGCGGAGTTCCTCACCAGCTACGCCCTCACCGCCTCGGGCTTCGCCCAGCGCAAGCCTGAACGCATCGCCGCCGCCCAGAAGCGCCTGCAGGCCTCCGGCCAGCCCGGCATCCAGCCACTGCTGGCCTGCCACCACCTGCTGCTGGGTCAGATCGAGCCGGCCGTACAGCATTTCAACTCCGGTGCCGGGGCCGAGCTCAAAGCCTGGGCCGCGGAGCAAGCCATGGAACCCCTCGCCCAACTCTGCGCCTACTGCCGCGACTGGCTGGCCCGGGACGTGCTGCCCGGTTACCGGGACATCGAGGTGGATGCCGACCTCGAGGCCTACTTCGCCGACCGCGACGTGCAGGCTTTTGTCGATCAGCAGGATCGCCGCCAGGCCCGCGCTGCCGGGCCCGGGCCGGCGGTGATCGCCGGTGAGCCGGCCATCACAACCGGCGCGGCCTGGGCCATGCCCGAGCTGGAATCCCTCCCCCCAGATCCCGTCGAGCTGTTCAGCCCTTCAGCTCCAGAGCCCGCCAGCGACGCTGTGATGCGGGTGCCACGGCCCCGGGCCAGCCGGCCGCTGGCCAAGGCCGGAGTGGCTCTGGCGGCCGTGGCTGCCCTGATCGCCGGGCTCTGGCTGGTGTTGCGCCCCCGGCCGGCTGCACCGCCGCCGCCTTCTCCCGCCGTCAGCACCCGCCCGCCGCAGGCGGCACCCACCGCCGCCGCTGCTCCGCTCACCAGCGCCAGCCCCAGTCAGGCAGAGGTGCGCCTGCTGCTGGAGCGCTGGTTGGCGGCCAAGGCGGACCTCCTCGGCGGCCGCACCAGCCCGGCTGACCTCGATCAGCTGGCCCGTCCGGCCCTGGTGGCTGACCTCCGCTCCCAGGCCAGGGTCCTCAAGGCACGGGGGGAGCAGCAACAGGTGCAGGCCAGGATTGAGCAGTTCCGGTTCAGCACTCAGAGCCCACGCCGGATCGAAGCCGAGGTCCAGCTGGACTACAGCGAGGAGCTCCGCTCCGGCACCAAGGTGATCAAGCCCAGAAGCCGCGCTGTGCTGCGCAACCTCTATGTGTTTGCCCTTGATGGCGGAACCTGGAAACTCGCTGATTTCCGCAGCCGCCGCTGAGCGTTCAAGCCCTGATCGGCACAGTCCCCTGACCCTATGTCAGGGTTTGATTCAACGATCAACCCCCCAGGGGTCACCCCTTTCACACCGCCATGTTCGACGAGCTCTCCCAGCGTTTTGAGGATGCGGTCAAGAGCCTGAAGGGCCAGGACCGGATCACGGAAAGCAATGTGGAGGGCGCCCTCAAGCAGGTGCGTCGTGCCCTGCTCGAGGCCGATGTGAGCCTGGAGGTGGTCAAGGGGTTCATCGAGGAGGTGCGCACCCAGGCTGTGGGCGCCGAGGTTGTGCGCGGCGTCAGCCCCGACCAGCAATTCATCCAGCTGGTGCACCAGGCCCTGGTGGAGGTGATGGGCGGCGAGAACGCGCCGCTGGCGGTGGCCGATCAGGCCCCCACCGTGATCCTGATGGCGGGCCTTCAGGGGGCCGGCAAGACCACCGCCACCGCCAAGCTCGGTCTGCACCTCAAGGAACAGGGCAAGCGGGCGCTGATGGTGGCCGCCGATGTCTATCGGCCGGCCGCCATCGACCAGCTGCAGACCCTGGGGGCCCAGATCGGCGTGGAGGTGTTCAGCCTCGGAGCTGACGCCAGACCCGAAGACATCGCCGCCGCCGGCATCGCCAAGGCGAAGGAGGAGGGCTTCGACACGGTGCTGGTGGACACCGCCGGACGCCTCCAGATCGATGCCGCGATGATGGAGGAGATGGTGCGGATCCGCCAGGCCGCGGCACCCGATGAGGTGCTGCTGGTGGTGGATTCGATGATCGGCCAGGAGGCGGCCGAACTCACCCGCGCCTTCCACGCCCAGGTGGGCCTCACCGGCGCCGTGCTTACCAAGCTCGACGGCGACTCCCGCGGCGGGGCGGCCCTGTCGATCCGCAAGGTGAGCGGCGCCCCGATCAAGTTCATCGGCACCGGCGAAAAGGTGGAGGCGCTGCAGCCCTTCCACCCCGAGCGGATGGCCAGCCGCATCCTGGGCATGGGCGATGTGCTCACCCTGGTGGAGAAGGCTTCCAAGGAGGTGGAGCTGGCCGATGTGGCCAAGATGCAGCAGAAGCTGCAGGAAGCCTCCTTCGACTTCTCCGACTTTCTGCAGCAGATGCGCATGATCAAGCGCATGGGCTCCCTGGGGGGCCTGATGAAGCTGATCCCAGGCATGAACAAGATCGACGACGGCATGCTCAAGCAGGGGGAGGAGCAGCTGGGCAAGATCGAGGCGATGATCGGCTCGATGACCGCGGCCGAGCGGGAGCAGCCCCAGCTGCTGGCGGCCCAGCCCTCCCGGCGGCGGCGGATCGCGGCGGGCAGCGGCCACAGTCCCGCCGATGTCGACAAGGTGCTGGCCGACTTCCAGAAGATGCGCGGCTTCATGCAGCAGATGACCCGTGGCGGCATGCCTGGGATGCCCGGTATGCCGGGAATGGGCGGCGGATTTCCTGGCCTGGGTGGGGGCTTCCCCGGCATGGGCGGCGCCGGCATGCCTGGAATGCCCGGTATGCCGGCGGCCGCCGGGCGGGGCGGCGGCTCGCGCAAGGCCAGCCGTCCCCCGAAGAAGCGCAAGGGGTTCGGCCAGCTCTGATGGGTGGCAAGGTAAGGTCGTTGTTTGGCGCGTGATCTCACCGCCAGGCGGACTTTCCGCCCACCCCCTCCACCAAGTCAGCAAGGCAAGGCCACGATGATCAAGCTCCGCCTGAAGCGGTTCGGCAAGAAGCGGGAAGTGAGTTTCCGTCTGGTGGCCACCAACAGCACGTCCCGTCGGGATGGTCTGCCGCTTGAGGAGCTGGGCTTCTACAACCCGCGCACCAAGGAAACCCGCCTGGATGCCGAAGCCATCCGGGTGCGCCTGAGCCAGGGCGCCCAGCCCACCGACACGGTCCGCTCCCTGCTGGAGAAAGGCGGCCTGATCGAGAAGACCATCCGTCCTGGTGAAACCGTCGGCAAGGCCAAGCAGGCTGCCGCCCGTGAAGCCGCCGTCAAGGAAGCCGCCAAGGCCGCTGCCGCTGAATCGGCGGCCGCTGCTGAGGCCGCCGCCGCCAAAGCGGCTGAAGCCGCTGCTGCCGCCGCCGAGCCCGAAGCCGAGGCCGTCAGCGCCGGTGCCTGAGCGGACGCTCCATGGCTGGGGCTGAAACGCTTCCCTGCTTTTCGATCGACCTTCCCCACCAGGAAGGCGCCCTTGCCCTCGCCGGTGAGGCCGAAGCCACCCTGCATCGCCTTGAGGCCCTCACCGGAGCCTCCCTGGTGTTGCGGGGTCTTCAGCTGGTGATCCAGGGCAGCCCCCCCCAGCTGGAGCGGGCCTCGGCCCTGGTGGAGCTGTTGCGGCCCCTCTGGATGGAGGGTCAGGCCATCGGCGCGGTGGATCTGCAGACCGCCCTCACCGCCATCGACAGCGGCCGCAGCAACGAGCATCGCGAACTCTCCCAGCAGGTGCTGGCCCGCAGCCAGAGCGGCAAACTGCTGCGCCCGCGCACCGTGCGCCAGAAGGTCTACGTGGAGGCGATGGAACGCCACGATCTCACCCTCGCCCTGGGTCCAGCCGGCACCGGCAAGACCTTCCTGGCCACTGTTCAGGCCGTGCGCATGCTCCAGGAGCGACGGGTGGAGCGCCTGATCCTCACCCGGCCGGCGGTGGAGGCCGGCGAACGGCTGGGCTTCCTGCCCGGGGATCTGCAGCAGAAGGTCGACCCTTACCTGCGCCCGCTCTACGACGCCCTGCATGGCCTGCTGGGGGCGGAGCGCACCACGGCTCTGCTGGAGCGAGGAGTGATCGAGGTGGCACCGCTGGCCTACATGCGCGGCCGCACCCTGGCCGATGCCTTCGTGATCCTCGACGAGGCCCAGAACACCACCCCCGCCCAGATGCGCATGGTGCTCACCCGGCTGGGGGAGAACTCGCGCATGGTGGTCACCGGGGATCCCACCCAGTCGGATCTGCCCCGCGACCAGCTCAGTGGCCTGGTGGAGGCCGCCGGCGTGCTGGCGGATGTGGAGGGCGTGGCCATCTGCCACCTCACCGCCGCCGATGTGGTGCGCCACCCATTGGTGCAGCGCCTGGTTCAGGCCTACGCCCGCCGCGATGCGGCAATACCGACCAGGCAACGATAGGGAGAACCGCACACTCCCACCCCGCTGTCACTGGCAGGATGGTGGCAATCGAATTCACTGGTCCCATGCCAGCCAGCAGCAACTTCCAAGAAGCCATCCGCGAGGCCCAGCAGGGCGCGCTGATCGGCCCCAACGTGGTCAACAAGGCACTGCCCTACGTGGGTGGCGGCATGGTGCTCACCGCCGCCGGCGTGGTCGGTGGCCTCTCAATGGTCGGCACCCCGCTGTTCATGCCGCTTTTCTGGGTGGCGCTGATCGGCAACTTCATCCTCTTCTTCGTCGCCCAGAACGTGGCGATGAAGGGCAACAACGGCACGGCCCTGCCGATCCTGGCGGTCTACAGCCTGATCACCGGCTTCACCCTCAGCGGCATCGTCGCGATGGCGATCGGCACCGCCGGCATCGGCGCGATCGGCACCGCGGCCCTGGCCACCGGCATCACCTTCGTGGTGGCCTCTGTGGTGGGACGTCGCATGAGCGACTCGATCGGTCAGGCCCTCGCCGGTGTGGTGGGTCTAGGCATCCTCGGCCTGATCATCGCCATGGTGGTCCAGCTCGTGGGCGGCATCTTCATCCCCGGCTTCGGTGGAAGCGGCTTTGAGCTCCTGATCGCTGGCTTCGGCACCGTGCTGTTCGTGGGAGCCGCCTTCCTCGACTTCTACACCATGCCCCGCACCTACAACGACGACCAGTACCTGGCCGGCGCTCTGGGCATGTACCTCACCTACATCAACCTGTTCATCTTCATCCTGCGGCTGATCATCGCCCTCAACGGCGGCGGCCGTCGCGAGTGAGCGAGTGAGCGACTGAAGCGATTTCAGCCGCATCACAGCAACCGATCCGGCTCAGTCGTCAGCCACCGCCAGCACAGCTGAGCGGATGGCCTGACGCTGGGCTTCGTCGTAGCCCCAGCGATCCAGGAAGGCCACATCCTCTCCGGAGCCCTCCGCACCGGCCAGCAACAGCTCCAGACGCTGTTTCACCGCCAGTGGCTCCAGCAGACGCAGCAGTTCAGTGCACCTCCGAGCCACCCGCTCGGAGCCTGAGCGTTGACCCTCATCACCGGAGCGCTGGTGATGCAGGGCCATCGCCGTGCTCATGGCCAGGTTGCGGGCGCTGAGATCCACCACCCCATCACCGGCCTGGCGCAGGCTCAGTACCAGGCATTCCGGCAGGCGATCCATCAGCGGGGCGTCGCTGGTGAGAGACACCACAAAGAAACCGCGGGCGCCATCGAGGCTGGCCACCAGCTCCCCCACCCGATCGGCCAGCACCTCATCGCTGAGTTCGCCGTTCTGCCAGTGGCCCAGCCAGGCCGCGGCGATCTCCATGGCCTGGGGAAAACTGGGGGAGGCGTGAGTGGAAGCCGACATCTCGGACCGGTGGGCTGGCAGTGTTGAGGTTATGGACAAGCCGGGCCTGAGCGAGACCGAACCAGAGCAGACGCTGGGGGCCGAACGGCCACTGCCGTTGCCTCTGGCCCTGCCGGCGCAGGCCCCCGAGGGCTTTCGCTCCGGCTTTGTCGCCCTGATCGGTCGCCCCAATGTGGGCAAATCGACCCTTCTCAACCACCTGGTGGGCGAGAAGGTGGCAATCACCTCGCCGGTGGCCCAGACCACCCGCAACCGCCTGCGGGCGATCCTCACCACCGCCAGCGCCCAGCTGGTGCTGCTGGACACCCCCGGCATCCACAAGCCCCACCACCTGCTGGGGGAGCGCCTGGTCAAGAGCGCCCGCAGTGCCATCGGCGAAGTGGACGTGGTGCTGCTGCTGGTGGATGGCAGTGAGCCGGCGGGGCGCGGCGATGGCTTCATCGTCGAGCTGCTGCGCTTCTGCCGGGCGCCGGTGCTGGTGGCCCTCAACAAAAGTGATCTGGTGGATCCGCTGCGGGCCGCCGAGCTGGAGGCCAGCTACCGGGAGCTGCTGCTGCTCTCTGATCAGCGGGCTGATCCCGCCGATCCCGGCCAGCGGCGCAGCGACTGGCCGCTGCTGGCCTGCAGTGCCAGCACGGGCGCGGGCTGCCCTGAGCTGGTGGAGGCCCTGGCGGCGCGCCTGCCCCTGGGTCCCCATCTCTACCCGCCGGATGCGGTCAGCGATCAACCCGAGCAGCTGCTGCTGGCGGAGCTGATCCGCGAGCAGGTGCTGACGCTCACCCGCGAGGAGGTGCCCCACTCGGTGGCGGTGCAGGTGGAGCGGATCGTCGAAGACGGCAAGCGCATCGCCGTGCTGGCCACGGTGCTGGTGGAGCGCTCCAGCCAGAAGGGAATCCTGATCGGCAAGCGCGGTCAGATGCTCAAGGAGATCGGCAGCGGGGCCAGGGCCCAGATGCAGAAGGTCTTCGACGGACCGGTGTACCTGGAGTTGTTCGTCAAAGTGGTGCCCAACTGGCGGCGTAACCCGGCGCGGCTGGCGGAACTGGGCTATCGGGGCGAATGATGGCCGCCTCAGTGGCCTCATCCAGCGACTGAGAGGATGGGGGGCCAGAGTGCGCCCCCGCCGTGAACGGCTCCAGCCCCGCCTTCCCCCCCGAAGACCTGCCAGCCTTTCTCGACCTCTGCGCCGGTCAGTGGATGGTGCTGCGCAGCCGGATGGAGGCCACCATGGCCGCCAGCGGTGACGACGACGCCTGGCACAACAGCAACCGCGGCGACCTGGGGGTGAGCCTGCGCCCGGCCGCCCCCGGCCGCTCCCTCGGGGGGCTGGAGGTGACGGCACCCGATGGCCAGGCCCACCAGCTTGACTTCGAGGCCGGCGGCAGTCTGCTGGGCGCCGAGGGCAGCATCGGCCAGTGGCAGCTGTGGCCCGATGGCAGCCTGGAGCTGGTGATCAGCAGCAGTGGCCTGGAGCAGCGCGAGCGGATCTGGTTCACCAAACCGAACCTGCGCCTGCGCAGCGTGATCGTCAACGGAGCCGACGGCCAGCCGGAGCAGGCCAGCTTCTGCTCGGAGATCCGCCGCGTCAGCCGCCCGGCCCCTGCGGAGAGCTGAGGGCCATGCGGCTGGATGTGGTGAGCCTGGCTCCCGAGTCGTTTGCGCCCCTCACCAGTCTCGGGGTGATCGGGCGGGCCTTCAACGCCGGCATCGCCGAGCTGCACACCCACAACCCCCGCGATCACGCCAGCGACCGCTACCGCAAGGTCGATGACCAGCCCTACGGCGGTGGCGCCGGCATGGTGCTCAAGCCGGAGCCGGTGTTCGCGGCCTTCGAATCCATCCCCGTGTTGGAGCGTCGACGGGTGCTGCTGCTCAGCCCCCAGGGTCAGCCCCTGCGCCAGGCCGACCTGCAGCGCTGGGCCCAGCAGCACGACCAGCTGGTGCTGCTCTGCGGCCACTACGAAGGCTTCGACGAGCGCATCCGCAGCCTCGCCGATGAGGAGGTGTCGCTGGGGGATTTCGTGCTCACCGGCGGCGAGCTGGCGGCGATGGCGCTGATCAATGGCGTGGTGCGGCTGCTGCCGGGCACGGTGGGCAGCGCCGAGTCGCTGCTGGAGGAAAGCCACAGCACCCTGCTGCTGGAGCATCCCCACTACACCCGTCCGGCCGAGTTCCGGGGCCTGGCGGTGCCGCCCGTGCTGCGCAGCGGCGATCACGGCGCCATCGCCCGCTGGCGGGCCGAGCAGCAGCAGGAACGCACAAAACAGCGCCGCCCCGACCTCTACCGTCGCTGGCAGGAGCAGCAGCAGCTGTTGCAGCAGAGGCCTAGCGAGATGCGGATCGGCAACGGCTACGACATCCACCGGCTGGTGCCCGGGCGTCCCTTGATCCTGGGGGGCCTCACCCTGGAGCACCCCGCCGGCCTCGGCCTCGATGGCCACAGCGATGCCGATGTGCTCGTGCACGCCCTGATGGATGCCCTGCTGGGGGCCCTCAGCCTGGGGGACATCGGCCAGCACTTCCCCCCCGACGACGAGCGCTGGCGCGGTGCCGACAGCCTGGTGCTGCTGGAGCAGGTGGTGGCCCTGGTGCGGCAGCGGGGCTGGCGGGTGGTGAATGTGGACACGGTGGTGATCGCCGAGCGCCCGAAGCTGCGGCCCCACATCGCCGCCATGCGCGCCGCCATCGCCCAGCGCATGGGGCTCAATCCAGACCAGGTGGGCATCAAGGCCACCACCAATGAGACCCTGGGCCCCACCGGACGGGAGGAGGGGATCGCCTGCCACGCCGTGGCCCTGCTGGAGCCGTGGGGAGGCGGGGATGGGTAGGGTCTGCGCTCTGGCGGTGCTGCTGTTGACCTTGCTCCTGGGTGTGGCGCCCACCGCGGACGCCGGAGCTCATGGCGACGGCAGCCAACAACACGGGATCCAACAGCAGGTGGTGGTGGAGGTCCTGCGCCTGAAGGTGCCCGCCGCCGATCGGGAGGCCTGGCTGGAGGCGGAGCGGCAGAGCTGGGAGCCCTGGCTGCAGGCGCAGAGCGGCTTCCTTGAGCGACGGATCTACTGGGATGCCGCCAGCGACGAGGGGGTGCTACTGATCCACTGGGCCAGCCGTCGCCAGTGGCAGGGCATCGCCACCGCCGAGGTAGAGCGGGTGCAGGAGCGCTTCGATCAGCTGGCGCAGCAGGGCACCGGCCGCAGCGATCCCCATCCCTTCCCCCTGCTCTTCAGCGGTGAGCTGATCCCCCAATGAACCCCAGTGAGCCCCTGGCGCGGCTGGATCTGGGGCGACGCGAGCGGCTGGGGATGCTGGAAGCGGTCTGGGGTGAGACCAAAGATGTCGATCAGATCACGGCGATCCTCGACCGCCTGCACCAGGCCGGCGAGCTCGCCCTGGTGACGAGGGTGAGCGCCGACAAAGCCGCGGCGATCGAGGAGCGGCTGCTCTTTGAGCGGCCCAAGATCGCCGCCGGCTTTGAGCATCACCGCCAGGCCCGCGCGCTCACCAGCGGTATCCTGCCCAGCGCCGATCCAGCCCTGGGGCTGGTGCAGGTGCTCTGCGGCGGCACCAGCGACCTGCCCGTGGCCCACGAGGCCCAGCTGGCCCTGCGCTGCCATGGGGTGACCACGGAGCTGGTGGTGGACGTGGGCGTGGCCGGTCTGCACCGGCTGCTGGAGCAGCTGCCGCGGCTGCGAAGAGCCCGGGTGCTGATCGCCTGCGCCGGCATGGAAGGCGCCCTGCCCACAGTGCTGGCTGGGCTGCTCCCCCAGCCGGTGATCGGCGTTCCTGTCTCGGTGGGCTATGGGGTCAGCGCCGGCGGGGTGGCTGCTCTCAACGGAATGTTGGCCAGCTGCGCCCCGGGGCTGAGTGTGGTGAACATCGACAACGGTTACGGGGCCGCCATGGCGGCCCTGCGCATCCTGCTGGCGCTCAGAGGTGCTGCAGCAGCGGATAGGCCGTCAGCAGCTCCTCAGTGCTGAGCACCTCTCCCTTGCCCTCGGGCTGCCAGATCACCTCCAGGGCGATCAGATCACCGGCGGACACCGCACCGATCACGCCGAGCCCATCGCGCAGATCATCGGCCGTGCTGACGGTCTTGAGGGGGATGCGGCCACGGCTGGCCACCAGCAGGGTGACAGCGATGAAGTCGCTGGTGGCATCGGTGGGGCCACTGGCGGCGGCTTCATCCTGGAAGCGGCGCCCGCCCACATTGGAGGTGACCTCACTGCGCAGCTTGCTGCGTTCGGTCATCGAGAGCCGGTTGAAGGTGGATTCGGCGCTGGCGAAGGGCACCTGGCCCAGTTCGCTGTTGGCGTAGACCCAGAGGTCGGGCTGGCGCAGCAGCGACAGGCTGGTTTCCTGCAGCAGCCGTTGCAGGCCGCTGCTGCCGGTGGTGTCGGCGGTGGCGGCCAGACGGCGCAGATCATCCTGAAGTTCGCGGGCTGAGGCCAGCAGACCCACCTGCAACTGGGCGATGGTCACCGGCCCATCGGCGCGGGGGGCCGCCGCCAGGGAACCGGCGCCACTGCTCATGCCACCGCCACCGCCGCGCAGGGCGTTCACGAGGAAACCGGCGATCGCCATCATGATCAGGAAGCCGAACAGGCCGCCGCCCCCGAAGCCGAAGATGGGAATCAGGAAGGGGAAGCCGATCCCTCCGCCGTAGCCACCCCGATAACCCCCACCGCCATAGCCACCCTGGTAGCCGCCACCACCGCCGCTGTAACTGCGGGGCATGGACGGGGTCGAGCGAAAACTTCCACCACCGATACGACCACCGCGGGCGGCCCAGCTGGGGGCCGGCGAAGAGAAGAACAGCAGGCCACTGGTCAGGAGCGGCATCAGAACCAGCAGAGAAAGCCGGCGCATCCTGGCGAAAGCGATTGGGAAGGGACGAGGGGACACAGGTGTCACCCGAAGCAAGTGCAGCGAATCTAGGAACCACCCCCCACGATGGTGACCACCTCAAGTACGGCGTCCCCACCAACGGCCTGATCGGCCCAGGCCGTGCGGGGCAGAATGTCGCCGTTGAACTCCACCACCACCAGCCGCGGTTCGTAGCCGAAGTGGCGCAACACCTCCAGCAGCGGCAGGCCCGCCGGGCAGCTGCGGGCGTCGCCGTTGAGCTGGATCGTGAGGTTGGCGCCTGGCCCCTGCTGGTCGCTCATGCCTCCTCCCCCAGGGCTGCGAGCAACTGGCGGCTGGCCGCGCCCGGATCGCTCGCCTCGGTGATGGCCCGCACCACCGCCACCCGGCTGCCGCCTGCGGCCTGCACCGGCGGCAGCCGGGTGAGATCGAGCCCGCCGATGGCGAAAAAGGGAATCGGGCTCTCGGCCGCCGCCGCGCGCACGTAGGCCAGGCCCACCGGCTCACGGCCGGGTTTGGTAGGGGTGGCGTTGATGGGGCCAACGCCCACGTAGTCGCAGCCCTCAGCCACCGCCTGGCGCAACTGCTCGATGCGCTGGGTGCTGCGACCGATCAGGCGATCGGGGCCCAGCAGGCGACGCGCTTGAGCCGGGGGCAGATCCCCCTGGCCCAGATGCACCCCATCGGCCTCCACCGCCAGGGCCAGGTCCACCCGGTCATTGACGAGAAAGAGGGCGCCATAACTGGCGCAGAGCTGACGCAGGGCGCGGGCCTCGCGCCAGCGCTCCAGGTCGTCGGCCTGCTTGGCCCGGTACTGCACCAGGCGCACCCCCGCCTCGAGGGCCGCGGCCACGGTCTCGTGCAGACGGGGCGACGGGCTGGTGATCAGATAGAGGTGACAGCGCAGCAGTTGCTCGCGGCGGCCGGCGGCGGCTCCACAGGCGCGGATCAGATCCACCTCCAGGTCATAGAGGGCATAACGGATCGCGGCAGCCTCGGCGGCCAGCAGCGGATCACCGGCGCGGCCGAACTCCTCCAGGACCCGCAGGGCCTCCTGGGCGCGGCCTGCATTGGCGGCCACCACCTGCACCGGCTGAAGCCGCTTGGCCTGGGCGGGGTGGGCCAGGCCCGCTCCCCCATCGCTGGCGCTGTGGCGGGCAGCCTTGTAGGCGGGCAGGTGGCAGCGGCCCAGCCGTTGGCGCAGGTCCTTGAGCCGGGCCACCAGATCCTGGCGGTCGAGGCCGAAGCGGCACCAGTCTTCCAGCACCCGCAGGCCCTCGCGGGCGCGGTCGAGGTTGGCGTCCAGCAGGCGCAGCACGGCCGGCTCAGGTGTCGTCAGGGCGGCATTCACGGGATCGGAACCTGCGTAAGGTGAAGGCCACTCCAGGGCAGGGCGGCAATGGAATTCGGCGGTGGCGACAGCCCGATGCTGGTGCTGATCTCAGGAATTCTGCTGCTCGGGGGCATTGCTGCCTTCATCGGCTGGGGTCTGAGCAACGCCTACCCCCCCGGCTGAGCGGCTCTCCAGCAAGCGGAGGGCCAGGGCCGCATCCACACCAATCTGGCGGCTGAGTTCCTCCAGGCCGGCAAAGCGTTGCTGCTGGCGCAGCAACTGGACCGGCTCCACCTCAAGGTCACGGCCCACCAGCTCGATGTCCCGATCCAGCAGGTGCACCTCCACCGCCGAAGGGGCCAGAGGATCCACTGTGGGCTGCGGACCCAGGTTCATCACCGCCGCCATGGTCGTGCCGCAGGCCTGCAGCGCGCCGCCTCCATCGGTGGGTGAGGTGGTTCGCACCCAGGCGGCATAGACCCCCTCCTGGGGCAGAAACTTGCGGCCGTCCACCTGCAGATTCGCCGTGGGCCAGCTGAGCTGACGGCCCAGCCCCCGGCCGCGCACCACCCGGCCGCTGAAGCGGTAGGGGCGCTCCAGCAGGCGGTTGGCCTCATCGATGGCACCGGCCGCCAGGGCCCGGCGGATGCGGCTGCTGCTGATGCGCTCGGAGCCATCCCAGAGCATCGAGGAGACGAGAACACGTAGACCATGGCGTTCGCCGATCTCTCGCAGGCTGGTGGTGTCGCCGCTTCGGTCGTGGCCGAAGCGGAAGTTCTCGCCCACCGCCACCTCCCGAGCCTGGAGCTCCCCCACCAGCACCTGCTCGATGAAGGCCTCCGGGCTGAGCAGCGAGAGCTGGCGGGTGAAGGGCACCAGCACCAGCTGCCGGATGCCGTAGGGCTCCAGCAGCGCCAGCTTCTCGCCCGGGAGATCGAGGCGCAGGCGCGGTTCGCCGTAGAGCAGCTCCCGGGGATGGGGCCAGAAACTCACCACCGTGGGCACAAGCCCGGGTGTGGGAGCGGCAGCGACGGCGGCGATCACCCGGCGGTGCCCCTGGTGCAGACCATCGAAACTGCCCAGGGCGACGGCTGTGGGCCGCGTCGCCTCCTGGGGGGAGCGCAGGGGAATCAAGGAATCGGACGGGGCCCGGCTTGGAAACCATCCTTCCATGGGGGTTCCAGCCAAGGAGCCGCCGCCACTACGGGCCATGGCAAGTTTGAGGAGCTCTGATCACGGTTCTGCGCTCCGATGGTTGACCGCCTCGATCTCCAGCTGGTGTCAGCGGCCCTGCGCCGGGTGGGCTGGATCCGCTTCTGGACTCAGCTGTGCCTCGGCGTGGTGGTGGTGGGCGTGCTGGCCTTCAACAACATCGGCGGGCGCCTGGCGGCCAACAGTGCCCGCTCCCTCGGGCTCGGCCCTGGCCTGTCCCTGACCACCCTTTCCTTTTTTGTCTTGCTCTGGTGTCTGTGGCAGAGCTGGCTGGTGGTGCGCTGCGGCCGGGCCCTGGCCAGCCCCGCCCGTCCTGGCCGCGGCGAAACCAGCCGTCTGATCAAGCGGGGCGTGCTGGCCGATCTGGCAGGGCTCAGCCTGGCGGCGGTGGGGTATCAGGCCCTGGCCGGCAGCCTGTTCGTGCAGGCCTCGATGCAGGTGCCCGGCTTCTTCGGGGCGCAGCTGGCGGTGCCGCCCGGCACTCGCGGCGGCCTGATGGGGCTGCCGATCACCTCACTCGAGATGCTCTCGGTGCTGAGCAACACCCAGGTGCTGTTCGCCCACCTGATCGGCCTGTGGATCAGCCTCTGGCTACTGCAGCGGGTTCACCGCCCCAGCTGAACCGGCAGTTGATCGAGGCCACCGCGCCAGAACAGCTCCGGCTGCAGCGGTGTGAGGGCGGCGCCGCCGGCATGGATCTGGGCCACATCGGTGGGCCAGTCGCGGGGGCCTGCGGTGGCGGATTCAAGGTCGTCGACCACCTCACCGGCCAGCCAGTAATAGGTGCGCCCGCGGGGATCGGTGCGCTGATTGAACTGATCGCGGTAGCGGCGCACCGCCGGGCGGCACCAGCGCAGGGAACCGATCCGCTCGATCGGCAGGGCCGGCACGTTGAGGTTGAGCAGCAGCCCCTCCGGCCAGGCCCCGGCCATGGCCGCCTCCGCCACATCGAGGGCGAGGGTGGCGGCCGGGCCGAACTGGCGCCAGTCGAAGCAGGCACTGCTCACCGCCAGGGCGGGCAGCCCCTCGAGGGTGCCCTCCATCGCCGCTGAAACGGTGCCGGAATAGAAGACATCGCTGCCCAGGTTCGGGCCGTGGTTGATGCCGGAGAGCACCAGATCGGGCGGGGCATCGAGCAGCCGGCCGAGGGCCAGCTTGACGCAGTCGGAGGGGGTGCCGCTGCAGGCCCAGGCGATGATCCCGGCGGCGAAGAGCCGGTCGGCCCGCTCCGCCCGCAGGGGGGTCTGCATGGTGAGGCCATGGCCGGTGGCGGAGCGCTCTTGGTCGGGGCAGACCACCGTGACGGTGTGGCCACGGCCCGCCGCCTCGGCCGCCAGGGTCTGGATCCCCTCGGCGAATACCCCGTCGTCGTTGCTGATCAGGATCCGCAGGCTGGGCATCGGGAGCGGCAGGGGCAGGGGCGCTGGCGGCAACTTAGGCAGGCTTGCTCCGTACAGTCGACAGCCAACGCCCCCGATCCGTGAGCGCCACGATCAGCCTCCAGCAGCTCACCGACCAGCTCGACGCCCTTGAAGCCGAAGCGGCGGCCTCCATCGCCGCCGCCAGCGGCAGCACGGAGCTGGAGGGACTGCGGGTGGGGCTGCTGGGCAAGAAGGGCCGCCTCTCCGCGGTGCTGGGGGCCATGGGCAAGCTGGAAGCGGCCGAGCGCCCCGTGGTGGGTCAGCGGGCCAACGTGCTCAAGGAGCAGGTGCAGGCGTTGCTGGGCCAGCGGCTGGAGGGGCTGCGGGGCGCCGCCATGGCCGAGAAGCTGGCGGGGGAACGGCTGGATGTGACAACCCCCAGCCGCTACGTGCCGGTGGGGCACCGCCACCCGCTGATCCGCACGATCGAGGAGATCGTCGACATCTTTGCTGGGCTGGGTTACAGGGTGGAGGAGGGGCCGGAGGCCGAAACCGACTACTACAACTTCACCGCCCTGAACATCCCGCCGCACCACCCGGCGCGGGACATGCAGGACACCTTCTATCTGCCCGGTGAGCGCCTGTTGCGCACCCACACCTCACCGGTGCAGATCCGCCACCTGGAGAGCAACCCGCCGCCGGTGCGGATCGTGGCGCCCGGGCGGGTGTACAGGCGCGACGCGGTGGATGCCACCCACTCGCCGGTGTTCCACCAGGTGGAAGTGCTGGCCATCGATGAAGGGCTGGATTTCAGCCACCTGCGGGGCACCGTCACCACGTTCCTACAGCAGTTCTTCGGTGATCTGCCGGTGCGCTTCCGCGCCAGCTACTTCCCCTTCACAGAGCCGTCGGCGGAGGTGGATGTGCAGTGGCGGGGGCGCTGGCTGGAGGTGATGGGCTGCGGAATGGTGGATCCGGCGGTGCTGGAGGGCCTGGGGCTGGATCCCGAGCGCTGGAGCGGTTTTGCCGCTGGCCTGGGGGTGGAGCGGTTCTGCATGGTGCGCCACGGCATCGACGACATCCGCCGGCTGTTCACCAGCGATCTTCGCTTCCTGGAGCAGTTCTGATGTCAAACGGGCCGCAGCAGGAAGGCTCCCCATACACTCAACAGGTTCTCGCCTCCGACCGGTGCCCTGCGTCGGACTGATCGTCAACGACGGCAAGGATCTGGCCGTCAAGACGGCCGATCTGATCCAGAGCCGCTTTGAAGCGGCCGGTACCAGCGTGCTCAGGGTGAGCAGCTCAGGCGGGATGGTGGGTTTCGCCAATCCCGACCACCACCTGCGCAGCCGCGGCTTCAGCGCCTGCGTGCCCGAGAGCTTCCACCCGGAGATGAGCCTGGCGGTGGTGCTGGGGGGCGACGGCACCGTGCTCTCCGCCGCGCGCCAGACCGCACCGATCGGCGTGCCGATCCTCACGGTCAACACCGGCCACCTGGGTTTTCTGGCCGAGGCCTACCTCAGCGAGCTGGATGGGGCCATGGAGCAGCTCCTCAGCGACCGCTGGAGCGTGGAGGAGCGCACGATGCTGGTGGTGAGCGTGATGCGGGGCGACCAGAGGCGCTGGGAAGTGCTCTGCCTCAACGAGATGGCTCTGCACCGGGAACCGCTCACGAGCATGTGCCATTTCGAGATCGCCATCGGTCGCCATGTGCCCGTGGACATCTCCGCCGATGGGGTGATCCTCTCGACCCCCACCGGATCCACCGCCTATGCCCTCAGTGCCGGCGGGCCGGTGATCACCCCCGACTGCCCGGTGCTGCAGCTCACCCCGATCGCCCCCCATTCCCTCGCCTCCCGCGCCCTGGTGTTCAGCGACCAGGAGCCGGTGACGGTGTTTCCGGCCACGCCCGAGCGGCTGATGATGGTGGTGGACGGCAGCGCCGGCTGCTATGTGTGGCCGGAAGATCGGGTGCTGATCCGCCGCAGCCCTCACCCCGCCCGCTTCGTGCGGCTACAGGACCACGAGTTCTTCCAGGTGCTGCGCAACAAGCTGGGCTGGGGACTGCCCCATGTGGCCAAGCCCGACAACGGCGAGTTCGGCGGCCGCGACGGCCCCGGTGCCGGTGCGCGTCCATGAGTGGGCCCCTGATCCTGCTGGTGGGGGAGGAGGCCGAAGCGATGGCACCGCGGCTGGAAGCCTCCGGTTACCGCACAGCCCCGGTGGGTGCCCTGCCCGATCCGCCGGCGGCGGTGCTGGTGTCAGGAGCCGATGGCGTGGCCACGATTCCGGCCCTGCGCATGATCCTGGAGAACGTGCCGATCCTGCTGGATCTGGTCTGCGACAGCGTCGAGGCTCGCTCCCGCTGCTTCAGCTCCGGCGCCGACGACTTCTGGCTCTCCAGCGCCGGCGGCAGCGACCTGCTGATGCGCCTGCGCCTGCTACTGCAGATCCGCGGTGATCACCGTGCTGGCGGCGGCGGCCAGATGCCCCCCCTGCAGCTCGCCGACCTGAGCCTGGATCCTGCCAGCCGGGAGGTGCGGCGGGGCCGGCGACCCCTCGCGCTCACCGCCCGCGAATACCAGTTGCTGCTCACGCTGATGCGACAGCCGGGGATGGTGCTCAGCCGGGAGCAGATCCTCGCTGAGGTGTGGAACGACCAGCAGGGGGCCGCCAGCAACGTGGTGGAGGTGTACGTGCGTTATCTGCGCCAGAAGCTGGAAGAGAACGGCGAGCGGCGCCTGATCCACACCGTGCGCGGGCGGGGCTACTGCCTGTGCGAGCGTGCCCCCCGCCCGGAGCGCCCAGCCCCATGACCCACTCCAGGCTGCTGCCAACAGCGCAGGCAGCTCTGCTGGCGCCGCTGGGGTTGGTGCTGGGGGCCCTCGCCCTGGGCTCCCCCCGGGCCCTTGGCGCGGAGAGTCGAGCGCAGGCCCCTCCCCAGGTGCTGCCGCTGGAGGCGGAGTGGTGCCTGGAGGGAACCGGCGGCTGCATCCAGCTGGAGGTGCCCAGGGGCCAGCGCCAGTACAGCCTGGGCCTGATGCAACGCCCGCCGCTGGGGCCCCTGCGGGGCATGTGGTTTCGCTTCGATCCACCCGAGCCGGCACGGTTCTGGATGCACCAGACCATCACCCCGCTCGACATGATCTTTCTGCGCGAGGGCAAGGTGATCGCCATCGAAGCCGCGGCCCAGCCCTGCCCGCGTCTGCCCTGCCGCAGCTACGGGCCGGTGGAACCCGCCGATGGGGTGGTGGAGCTGGACGCCGGCGAGGCGGCCCGCCTTGGCTTTGCTGTGGGTACCCCGGCGCCGATCCACTGGCTCAATCGACGCGGCGCCCCTTGAGCACCAGCACGGGATTGAGCGGGGCCAGGCGTGTGCCTTCGGCCAAGGGAGCGCCGCGCCAGGCCTGCAGCTGACTCACCTGGACCCTCAGCCCCGCCCGCTCCAGCGGCGGGCGCAACTGGGCGAGTGCTTCGAGGGTGGCCAGGGGAATCACCACCTGGCCGAGGGGCCGCAGGCGCCTCAGAACGATCTCCAGCAGCGCCAGACGCTGACGGCCGCCACCGCCGAGCAGCACCCGGTCGGGATCGGGAAGGCCGTCCTCATCCAGAACGCTGAGGGCGTCAGCTTCGAGAACCCCCGCCGGCTCGACACCGAGACGCTCGGCATTGGCGCGGATCAGGGCCGCCGAGCCACCGCGCCGCTCCAGGGCCCAGAGCGCAAGGGCCGGCCGCAGCCTCAGGGCTTCCAGCCCAACTGAGCCCACCCCGGCCCCCACATCCCAGAGCACGCCGGCAGCGGGCAGCTCTAGATCCGCCAGCAGCTGGATGCGCACCTCCCGCTTGGTCATCAGGCCCGGGCGGTCGTCGTGCTGAAGGAAGAGGCCGTCGTCGAGGCCGAACAGGGGCAGAGCCGCGGGATCGGCTGGGGGAGCCGGAGGCTCGGCGATCAGCAGCACCAGGTGCAGCGGATCGCAGTCGGCGGGAAGCGGTGCGTCAGGCGCCAGACGCTGCACCCGCTCGGCCGGATGGCCCAGCCGCTCACACAGCCAGAAGCCGTAGGCCGCTGCCAAGCCTGAGGCGGCAAGGATCCGTCTCACCTCCTCGGCGCCGCCGCGGCCGGGGTCGGTGAGCACCGCCAGGGCCGCTGGTCGTTTCTGCAGCGCCGCCGCCAACGGTTCTGGATCGCGGCCATGCAGGCTCACCCAGGCGGCGTCCTGCCAGGGGCGGCCAAGGCGCGCGAAGGCCAGCTGCAGGGAGCTCGGGGCCGGATGAAAGCGCAGCTGATCCGGGCGGACATGCTGCAGCAGCAGCCGGCCGATGCCGAACCAGAGGGGATCGCCGCTGGCCAGCAGCACCGCCGGTCGGCCCGCCGCCAGGGACTCCTCCAGGGGCCCGATGATCAGCTCAGGCCTGTCGCTGGCCAGGAGCTCGGGGGTTTCCGATCCCGCCGGCACCCGGCCGGCCGCCAGCTCCTGCTGCCACCAGGGGGCGAGGTCCCCCAGCAGCCGCGTCGGCGCCAGCACCAGCCTGGCGCCCCTCAGCAGCTCAAGGCTGCGGGGCGTCAGGCCCGCCACGCCGGCGGCGTCGGTACCGATCACCTCCAGCACGCCGCGCTGCTTGGCTGCCGGCTCGCTGCGCTCGGTAGCTGCCGGCTCGCTGCCCAGGGTGCCCATTGCGATTGGAGCCATGCTGCTCCCTCAACCGTTGATCCAGTGTCAGCCGATTTGAGACGTGCAGTCTGCAGGAATCGAGAGACCCCATGCCTCCGCCCCCTGGATCGTTTGGACCGTGATCAGCAGATGACTGGCTTCGACCGAATCGGGAATCCTGCAGCGACCGCCCCTCCCGGATTTCGCCGGTAGAGCACCTGGCCAACACGCTCGATGTGATCGATCAGCTCAGGGGATTGCAGCGATACCCGCAGCGACAGATCGAAGCGCCAGGGCAACAACAGATCATCGAGGGCCTGATCGAGGCGAGCCAGGGTGAGGGCATCAAGATCGGCCCCGGAGAGGGTGAGATCAATATCGGAGCCGGGCCGATGGCGGCCCAGGGCACGCGAGCCATAGAGGGTGGCCAGCTCGATCGCCGGGAACGCGTCCAGAGTGGCCTAGATCTGCGCCAAGGCGGCGGCGGGCAAACCGTGGCTGGCCATAGAGATCTGCAAGGTCATGGCTGAACAGCCCGCTCTGCCAGCCAGGCTTCCAGCTCCTGGAAGGCGTCCAGATAGCGACTGGTCACCGCCGACACGATCTCCTGCACGGTGGCCTCATCGTCAGTGTGGGTGCTGAGGTTGCGGTGGCGAATCATCGCCATCCAGATGTCGCCATCGCGGATCAATCCCTGGACAAAGGCTTCTCGGGTGGTGTCGCGGGAACCAAACAGCTCCACGGCCCCACGGGAGGAGAGAAAGTCTTTGAGGGTCTTCCAACTGAGCTCATGGGTGAACTCAAACGCCTGAATCAGACCCTGCCGCTCCAGATCGCTGAGAAGGCATGACGCCAAGCGACCCAAAGGGGTCAACCGCGATGCCACCCACTCCCGCCCCCTTCACCGTGGTTCAGGTGGGCAGCCTCGGGGTGATCGGCGACAACGTCTACCGCAGGCATGAGCGGGCCGCCGCGTGGAGGAGCGCCTGCGCGCCCGGCTGGCGGCGGCTGGCCTGGAACCCCAGCGTCTGGTGTTCAGCCCCAAGCTGGAGAGCGCCGCCTTCGATCAGGCCTGCCCCCTTGCCGATCTGCTGCTCGACACCAGCCCCTACGGCTCCGGCGCCACAGCGGTGACCGCCCTGTCCTCCGGCGTGCCCCTGCTCACCTGCCCCGGATCAGGCGCTTCAGGAGGATTCAGGCTGAACAAGCTCTCCCAGCTGCCGGTCCGCGAAGCCCACCACGGCCCTGGCCACCTCCAAGGCCAGCGCCCCATCCCGTTCGTCGAACAGATCCACCGGCGCCTCATCGCCATCCGGTTAGCGGCTGGCGGTGGTCATCCGCTGCAGAGGTTTCAGCGGCAGTTGGCGCAACTGGGCTGTCTCGATGCCAAGCAACTCCAGGGCGCAGAGCAATCGCTCGATCGAGTGGGTTCGCTCCGGCTCCTGATCGAGGGCCAGCAACACCGCCTTGAGGGCCTTTTCGGCAGCCTGGGAGCAGTGATAGCAGGCCTTGGCGTGGAATCCTCCCTCGCTGTCATGGCTTCTGGGTCGGTTGCAGGCGGATCGCATCGCGGCAGATGCCGCGCCACCAGGGATCGTCGCCCCGTTGGCGCTCCAGCCAGCGGCCCTGGCTGATTCCGATCACGTCGTCGGCCAGGCCTGCTCCCAGCAGGTCATCGGCCAGCTGGTCAGCGGCGCTCTGGTAAGGCGCCACCGCCAGCAGATCCACATCAGAGCGGGCATCCCAGTCGCCACGAGCCAAGGAGCCGAACAGCCACACCTGGGCTCCAGTCCGTCCGGCGAGCAGGGGCTCGATGCTGCTGCGCAAGGCCTCGATCCGTTGGCCGCGCAGCCGCTGGCGGATCTCCTGCACGCTCGCCATGGGCTGGCCTCGACGGGATAGGGCGAGATTAGGAATAGTTCCAGCAGTCCGGGCCCAACGTTGTCCTGGATGCCCATGCCTGAAGCTGCGCCCAGTCCACAGGGCGACACCGAACCACCAGCAGCGCCTGATCCCAACATTGGCGATCACCCCAGTGGCAGAAGGCCGCCAGCCGATCCATCACGAAGAGGGTTGGCGTGATCACGCGTAAGGAGCCCCAGGGTGTTGCGAGGATTTCCAGCTGGCGTGCATCAACAATGGTTTGACCGAATCCCAGCGGGCCTGTGGGGAATTCGAGCAACCATTCCGTCTGAGGATCCGAACCGGTGGACCTGGAGCCCTCGACGGCCATGCGAATCCAAGGAACGACCGTCGGCAAGCGACGCCAAGTCCTGTCATGCTGACTCCAGAGTCCGACTTGCGGAAGCCGAAACCATGAAAGTGACTGTTGAGCTTTCGGATACTGAGATGGCCGAAATCCTGACCCTCACGGGCGAGCGCAAGAAGGGGCCCGCCATCCGCCGCCTGATGGAGGAGGCCCTGCAGCAGCGCCATCGCGCCCAGATCGCCCAGCGATTCCTCAGCGGCGAATGGGGCGTGCAGCTGGAGAGCTACGAGGCCGACCAGGAGCACGAGCGCCAGCGAGACCAGGAGTTCGCCCCATGACCCTGCTGCTCGACACCAGCCTTTGGATCGATTTCACCCGCACCAGAAGCCCGGCCCCCCTCAAGCAGTTCATCGCGCCCTTCGTGCTGGACCCTCAGGCCCACCTGGCGGAACCGGTGCGCTTTGAGCTGCTCCGTTCAGCCCGGCCGGACGAGACCCGCCAACTGGAGGCCCAGTTCGCCACCTTGCCCACGCTCCCCACCCCGGCAGATCTGTGGCAGCGGGCGATCGACCTGGGCCAGGCCTGCCGCCAGATCGGCCGGACGGTGCTCAGCCTCGACCTCCTGGTGGCCACCGTGGCTCTGCACCACAACGCGGTGCTGGTGAGTTTCGACGCCGACTTCGAGGCCATCGCCTCGGTGAGTGAACTGCGCCTGCAGCGCCTTGAACGCCCTGTCTGACCCATGACCCCCACCTCAGATAGGGGCGGTGGAAGACCTCGGCCAAGGTTTTGGGGGGTTTACGCCAGTCTTTTAATTATGGCTGAGCCATAAACCCCCATAAGCTGCCACCGGGCTGGCTGGAACCCTCCACAATGCCCCCCATGGTTACGGCGGCTGGTTCCTCTCATCCCTCGGCCTGAGCTTCATCCTGGAGCAGAGCTCCACCCTGGAAGCCAATCCAGCAGGCCTTTGCCTGCGTTGGATCGCCAGGCCGGCACCCAGCAAGCTCGGCTATCCCGGCGATCAGCTGGGACAACTACGCCGAGTACCTCGCGCTCTACGGCAGCGCAATCGCGCATCGACAACCGGTGGCGGTCGGCCGTTGATCGGAGAGCCTTGATGCCGGCTTCTCGCCGAATCTCGAACGCGAACTGCAAACCCTGGCCCTGGGCGCGAGGATGGCCCCTCGAGTGTCCACCACCCTGCGATGAGCGACCGCCGCCAGCGCATCCACGAGCTAGTGCTCACCCTGCTGGCCCAGCAGAAGGATCTCGAACTTCTCGCCGGCGACGGCACCGCCCTGCCCAGCGGCGACCCCGGCAACTGGATCGAGCGCAACCGGCGCGTCGTGCAGCGCTACCAGGCCCTGGTGCGCTCCGCCGTCACCCTCGATGCCCTGGTCGACCAGGACGTGAACGGCGGGTTTCCGGCGCCAGCCAAGGGCGATGACTGACTCCCTCCGCCACCAGCAGTGCCGGCCAGCTCTGACAAGCTGGCCCCATCTCGATGAGCACCATGGCTCCGTTCGGCCTGTCCGCCCTCTCCTCGCTGCTGCGCGGCCCCGGCGCCGGACGGCCCGCTCAGGCCCCTCCCGCCAGCTGGCAGCGGCCGATCGGCCAGGGCTGGGAGGCTCCCTACACGGTGCGCTACGCCAGCAACCTCGACGACGGCCCCAACCACGGCGCTCCCCTCGGGGGCTTCGGGGCGGGCTGCATCGGCCGCGGCCCCGACGGCAACTTCAACCTCTGGCACCTCGATGGCGGTGAGCACTGGTTCGGGGTCCTGCCCGACTGCCAGTTCGCCCTCTACGAGCGCGACGGCAGCAGCAGCCGGGCACGGGCCCTGGCCCTGGCGCCGGAGCGCGACGACTCGCGGCCGGAGGCCGGCGTGCGTCCCCTGGGGCGCTGGCAGTGGCTGGAGGGCGACACCAGCAGCACGGAGACAGGCAGCGGTACAGCCGGCAGTTACGCCGCCCGCTACCCACTGCACTGGTTCGACTACCAGGCCGACTTCCGCGCCGAGGCGAGTTGCGAGGCCTTCAGCCCGATCCTCCCCGGCGATTACCAGCGCACCAGCTATCCGGTGGCGGTGTTCCGCTGGCGGCTGGCCAACCCCACCAAGAAGCCCCTGGATCTCTCGCTGCTGCTGAGCTGGCGCAACACCGTGGGCTGGTTCACCAACACCGACCCCAGCGCCGCCGTGGAGTTCCGCGATGACGGCAGCCCGGAGCACAACTACGTGCCCGCCATCGGGGCGGGAGTGGGCCAGCGCAACCGCTGGATCGATGCACCCGGCCTCAAGGGCGTGCTGCTGGAGGGATCACCCAGCCAGCCGATCGCCGAGGGGCAGGGTCAGTGGTGCCTGGCGGTGCCCGACCAGCTCGAGGGGGTGGAGGTGATGCGCTGCAGCCGCTGGGACCCCACTGGTGATGGCGGCGAGATCTGGGAGGCCTTCAGCCGCGACGGCTCGATCCCCGACAGCAACAACGATCGCCGCAGCACCGGCTGCGAGCAGGCCAGCGCCTCCATCGCCCTGCGGCTGAGGCTGGAGCCAGGCGCCGAGATCGAGCTGCCGGTGGTGATCAGCTGGGACCTACCCGTGACCGCCTTCGCCACGGGCACGGCCGCCCTGCGCCGCTATACGGATTTCTTCGGCGCCACGGGCAGCAGCGCCGCCGCCATCGCCGCCGAGGCCCTGCGCGATTGGCGCCAGTGGCGCGACGCGATCGAGGCCTGGCAGAAGCCGGTGCTGGAGCGCAGCGATCTGCCCGAGCCGCTGCGCATGGCCCTGTTCAACGAGCTCTACGACCTCTGCAGCGGCGGCAGCCTCTGGACCGCCGCCAGCTCCACCGATCCCGTGGGCCGCTTCGGGGTGCTGGAGTGCCTCGACTACGCCTGGTACGAAAGCCTGGACGTGCGGCTGTACGGCTCCTTCGCCTTGCTGCAGCTCTGGCCCGAACTGGACAAGGCGGTGTTGCGCAGCTTCGCCCGCGCCATCCCCGCCGCCGATGCCACCCCCCGGCCGATCGGCTGGTACTTCACCCAGGGCCGGGGCCGGGTAGAAGCGGCACGGAAAGTGGCCGGCGCCACCCCCCACGACCTGGGCGCGCCGAATGAGCGGCCCTTCGATGCCACCAACTACACCGCGTATCAGGACTGCAACCTCTGGAAGGACCTGGCCTCCGACTTCGTGCTGCAGGTGTGGCGCCTGTTCAGGCTCTCCCCATCGGGGGAAGATCTGCGCTTCCTGGCCGACTGCTGGCCGGCGGTGGTGGAGTCGCTTCGCTATCTCAAGCAGTTCGACATCAACGACGACGGCCTGCCCGACAACGGCGGCGCACCAGATCAGACCTTCGACGACTGGCCCCTGCAGGGGGTGAGCGCCTACTGCGGTGCCCTCTGGATCGCGGCGCTGGAGGCGGCCCTGGCGATGGCCCAGCGGCTGCAGCTCGACCTCGGCCTCGACACCGGCGCCGAGCAGCGGGAGTTCGGCAGCTGGCTGGAGCCGTCACGGGCGAATTTCGATCGGCTGCTCTGGAACGGGGAGTACTACCGGATCGATGCCGGCAGCGGCACCCCGGTGGTGATGGCCGACCAGCTTTGCGGCGATTTCTACGCCCGCCTGCTGGGGCTGCCGCCGGTGGTGAGCGACGAGCGGGCCCTCTCCTCGCTGAAGGCGATCCGTGAGGCCTGCTTCGAGCGCTTCGAAGGCGGGCGCCTGGGGGTGGCCAACGGCCTGCGCCGCGACGGCACGCCGCTCGACCCCAAGGGCACCCACCCACTGGAGGTGTGGACTGGCATCAATTTCGGCCTGGCGGCCTACTACCGCCTGATGGGCCAGACCGACACCGCCCTGGCGATCACCGGCGCCGTGGTGGGCCAGGTGTATGCGGGGGGGCTGCAGTTCCGCACTCCGGAGGCGATCACGGCGGTGGGCACGTTCCGGGCCTGCCACTACCTCCGGGCGATGGCGATCTGGGCCCTCTGGGCCACCCACACCGACTGGCAGCCAATCCCCGGCGCCGAGCGCGAACCATGAGGCGGCTGATCCGCCGCGCCGGCCGGCTGCTGCTGGCCCTGGGGCTGGTGCTGGGCTGCCTGCTGGTCTCGCCCACCAGCCCGGCGCTGGCGCAGCTTCACGAGCACCCCAGCGAAACCGGCAGCCCGGTGCTGCGCAGCCTGGTGAGCCTGCGCGATCTCGATGATCAGGCCTGGCAGTTGGTGGCCTTCCGCGACGGTGCGCCCGGAGCGCCTCTGCGTCTGCGGGTGGTGGGCTACCCCGGCAAGGTGCGCCTGGATCACCCCACCCCCCTGCTGGTGCGCTCGGGCCCGTTCCAGTGGCAACTGAGCGATTTGACTCTGGAGAGCCCGTCTCTGGCTGGCGACGGCCGCTCCGCCGCCGCCGAATTCGATCTGGCCCCCCTGCTGGCGGAACTGAGCCAGAACCGGCCGCTGCGCCTGCGGCTGCCGGGGGTGTTCACCGAGCTGCCGGTTCCTCCGTTCGTGGTGGCGGAGTGGCGCAGCCTGGGCGGAGCTCCGGCTTGAGCGTCCAGGCTCCTTCTCCCTCCCCCAGCCCCTGGAGCCCCTGGATGGACCGGGCCCTGGATCTGGCCGCCCTGGCGATGGGGCGCACCAGCCCCAACCCCCTGGTGGGAGCGCTGGTGCTCGATGCCAGCGGCCTGCTGGTGGGGGAGGGCTTCCACGCCGCCGCCGGCCGGCCCCATGCGGAGGTGGGGGCTCTGGCCCAGGCGGGAGAGCGGGCCCGGGGGGGCACCCTGGTGGTGACCCTGGAGCCCTGTTGCCACCACGGCCGCACGCCCCCCTGCAGCGAAGCCGTGATCGCCGCCGGGATCCGTCAGGTGATCGTGGCGATGGAGGACCCCGATCCGCGGGTGGCGGGTTCGGGCATCAAGGCGCTGCGCCAGGCCGGAGCTGAGGTGCTGCTGGGGGTGCGCCAGATGGAAGCTGAACGCCTCAATGCCTCGTTTTGCCATCGGCTGCGCACGGGCCGGCCCCTGGGCCTTCTCAAATGGGCGATGAGCGTGGATGGACGCACAGCCCTACCCAACGGAGCCAGCCAGTGGATCAGTGCTCCTGCCTCGAGGGACTGGGTGCACCGGCTGCGGGCCCGCTGCGACGCGGTGATCGTGGGGGGCGGGACCCTGCGCGCCGATGACCCCCTGCTCACCAGCCGGGGCCAGCGGGCGATAGAGCCCCTGCGGGTGGTGATCAGCCGCACTCTGGAACTGCCCCAGCACGCCCGGCTCTGGGACCAGGCCGCAGCGCCCACCCTGGTGGCCCATGGTCCCGAAGCGCCCCAGCAGGAACGGCGGCGGCTGGATGGGCTGGGGGTGGAGCGGCTTGAGCTGAAGCGCTGCGAACCGCTGGAGCTGATGGAGGCCCTGGCACTGCGCGGTTGCAATCAGGTGCTGTGGGAATGCGGTCCGGCCCTGGCGGCGACGGCCCTGCGGCAGGGCTGCGTTCAGCGCCTCTCAGCGGTGATGGCCCCGAAGCTGCTGGGGGGCGTCGCCGCCCGCACGCCCGTGGGCGACCTGCAGCTGAGCTCGATGGCGATGGCGCCCCCCTGGCTGGAGCAGGCCCTGAGCCGCTCCGGCGACGATCTGATCTGGGAGCTGAGCGCACCGAGCGACTGAAGGGGCAGAAGGGTCTGGGCAGGCCGTCCTTAAATTCGGTCATGCTCGATTTCTCCGCCCTGCGCCTGTCCATTCCCCTGGTGGGGGGTCTGCTGGCGGCAACGGTCGGGCTGGTGCTCCAGCTCCTGGGCCGCCGGCTGACCGCTGGGTCGCTGGGGCGCGTCCTGGTGCTGCGCAGCCGCCTCAGCCTCACGGTCACGATCCTGGTGAGCTTCGGCGCCTGGTGGCTACTGACCCTGCTGGGCCCTGACGTGCTGCCCCTGCCGAGGGGCGGCGCCGAGGTGCGTGATGAGCTGATCTTCATCGGTCTGATCTGGACCCTGCTGCGCTGGAAGGGTGAGATCTGGCGTCAGGCCGACAGCTACTCGCAGCAGGTGTTCCCGAAACTGCCCCATCGGGAGCGGCTGTTCCTCTTCGATCTCAGCGACAAGCTGTTCACGGTGCTGGTGGTGGTGATCATCGGCATGGAACTGCTGCGGCTGCTGGGCACCCCCACCGCCCTGATCGCCACCGCCGGCGGCTTCGGTGCCGCGGCCCTGGGCTTCGGGGCCCGCACGATCGTGGAGAACGGACTGAGTGGCATCAGCCTCTACATCAACCGGCCCTTCGTGGTGGGGGATTCCATCCGGATTCCCTCAGAAGATCTCAACGGCACGGTGCAGGCGATCAGCTGGTTCTACAGCGAGCTACGGGATCCGGAGCGGCAGCCGATCTTCATTCCCAACTCGATCTTTACTATCAAGCCGATCGTCAACATCGCCCGGATCGACAGCCGCCGGGTCTGGATCGACTTCGGCCTCCGCTACGACGACCGGGCCGCGATCGAGCCGATCATCTCCGAGCTGCGGGAGCTGCTCAAGGCGCACCCACTGGTTGATCACCAGAAGGCCCCGGCGGTGCATTTCGTGGGTTATGGCGAATCAAGGCTGAACCTGCGGCTGCTCTGTTATGTGGCCAGCGGCGAGATCACGACCGCCTGGGACCTGCAGCAGGAGCTGCTGCTGCGCATCGGTGAGGTGGTGGAGAAGCATCAGGCCGCGATGTCCTTCCCGACCCAGACCCTCATCCAGACCTGAGCCCGCCATGCCCCTCAGCTTCGCCGAACTCCAGTCTCTGCTGCGGCCGGAATGGGGAGAGTTCCACCCCGACAGCGATCAGATCCGTGGTCGCGAGGGCACGGGCGAGGGCTGGGATTTGCTGGTGGTGCCGTCGCTGAGTCTTGACCATCACCAGATGGCGCTGGTCACAGGCGCTCACCACTACGAGGAACGTCAGCTGTTCTCGCTGATCCGCCTGCGCGATCCCGGTGTGCGGGCGGTGTACCTCACCAGCAAGTTATTGCCTGAATTGGTGGTGGATGCGGTGCTGGAGCTGCTGCCGGGGGTACCCGCCTCTCACGCCCGCCGGCGCCTGCACCTGTTCGACACCGACGACTCCTCCGCCCGGCCGCTGACTGAGAAGCTGCTGGAGCGGCCGGCACTGCTGGCGCGCATCCGCGAGCGCCTGCGGCCCGGGCGCAGCTTCATGACCTGCTTCAACGTGACCGAGCAGGAAAAGCTGCTGTCAGAGCGGCTGCAGGTGCCACTGCTGGGCACCGATCCGGCCCTGAGCCACTGGGGCGGCAAGGCCGGTAGCCGCGAGCTCTTCCGCCGCTGCGCCGTGCCCCATCCCCCCGGCAGCCCCCTCATCTACGACCTCGACGCGCTCGCGGAGGCCAGCGCCGAGCTCTGGGAAGCGCACCCCGAGCTGAGCCGGGTGGTAGTGAAGCTGGACCAGGGCTTCAGCGGTGAAGGCAACGCCCCCCTGGAACTCACGCCCCTGCAACTGGATGGTCTGAGCGGCCGCGAGCGCCGAGGGCGACTGCGGCAGGCGCTGGAAACTCTGGCGATGCCACCCCCCCAATGGCGCCAGTTGCTGCAGCAGCAGGGGGCCCTGGTGGAGGCCTGGCTGCAGGGGGGCGAGGCACTGGCCTCACCGAGCGTGCAGGGGATGATCCACCCGGGCGGGGCGGTGGAGGTGCTCTCCACCCACGAGCAGGTGCTGGGGGGCGTCAGCTCCCAGACCTACCTGGGCTGCCACTTCCCCGCCGATGGGGCCTACCGGGCCGAGCTGATGCGCCACGGGCTGGCGGTGGGCCAGGCCCTGGCGGCCGAAGGGGCCCTGGAACGCTACGCGGTCGATTTCGTGGCGCGTCGCTTCGGGGATCAGTGGGATCTGCAGGCGATCGAGGTGAACCTGCGCAAGGGCGGCACCACCCACCCCTACATGGCCCTGCGCTATGCCACCAACGGCCACATCGATGCCAGCAGCGGCCTGTTCCGCTCGCCCACCGGCCAGTCGCTGTTCTACGCCGCCACTGACAACCTCTGCGACCCGAGGCTGCGGGGCCTGCTGCCAGTGGACCTGATCGATATCGTGGCCGCCGCCGGCCTGCACTTCGATCCCGCCGCCCTGCACGGCAGCGTGTTCCACCTGCTGGGCTGCCTCTCGGAATTCGGCAAGCTGGGCATGACCTGCATCGGCCGCAGCCCCGAAGAAGCCGAATCCATCTATGCCGCCACCCGAGAGCGGCTGATCGCGGGAGCCGAAGCCCTGCAGGGCTGAAGGCGGTGCTCGGGGAGCGTCAGCCGGCTGAGCGCCAAACCCGCATCCGTGGGGCTGCAGGATGAAGGACCCTCCGCCCCACCATCATGGAAGCCCGCTGGAACGACGCCGTGATCGCCACCAGTGACGACATCGTCAAGTTGGAGGGCAACGCCTACTTCCCGGCTGAAGCGCTGATCAGTGAGCACCTGCGGCCTTCATCGCACCGCAGTGTGTGTGGCTGGAAGGGGGAAGCCCACTACTACGACGTGGTGGTGGGGGATCAGGTGAACGCCAACGCCGCCTGGTACTACCCCGAGCCCAAGCAGGCTGCCAGTGAGATCAAGGGCCGGGTGGCCTTCTGGAAGGGCGTGAAGGTGGGCTGAGCCTGCCTCACACCAGCGACGGCTGCGCCTGGGGCAGGCCATGGGCGCCATAGGCCCGCTCCAGCACCAGCTGCCGCCCAGTTTGCGGCTGCCAGCACAGTTTCACCGCCAGGGGCTGGCCGGAGCGGCGCTCCAGGGCGGTGCTGAGGCTGAGGTTGTCGCTGAGCTGCCAGCAGCCGCGGCCTGAGCCATCACCATCCGGCAGCAGCCTGGCCCGCAGGAGCGCCGCTGGAGGCGGGTCCACCACCCCGGGGCGGGCTTCCACCACCAGCACCACGCTCTCGAGCCGCTCGGCGCTGTGGCGCACCACCAGGCGGCGGCGGCGGTCGCCATCCACCAGGCAGAGCTCCATCACGGCGGGCCAGGGACCGGTCCTGTCGGGGCCGAGGCTCCAGTGCCCTTCCGGACTGATCGCCATCAGCTCCGGCAGCTCGGCGAAGCGCATCGTGGCCCCCTTGCCGGTGTTCAGATAGGTGAGGGCAGCTTCGATCTGGCCGCCGATGTCCTGCACCTCCAGCAGAGTGCCGAAGCGCTCGCTCTCCAGTCCCTGGCCATCCAGGCGGATGAAGGTGCCCTCCCAGAGGCCGGCACTGTGCTCCAGCAGGGTGGCGCGGCGATCAAAGCTGGGCACGGACAGGGAGATCGCGGGTAGGACCCGATGCTTGTAGTCCTTGCACTAGGGCGCGGCTGGCTGCTGGGGGGCCTCCGCCAGGAGCGGCGGGCTGGCCTCACCAGCCTCGTCGCCCTCTTCCTTGCCCCAGCCCAGGATCATGCCGGTGATTGGAATCGCCAGGAACACCCCCAGCAGCCCCGCCAGCCGCTCGCCCACGAACAGAGCGAAGAACAGCACCACCGGCCGGATCTCCAGGGCCCGGCCCATCACCCGTGGGTGGATCACGTTGTCCTGGATCTGCTGCAGCACCACCGAGGCGATCACCACCTGCAGGGCCAGCCACTGGCCCTGGGTCAGAAACACCAGGCCTGAGGCAACGATCACACCAAGGGTGGCGCCGATGCCAGGGATGGCATCCAGCACCCCCACCACGATCGCCAGCACCAGCGAGAACTTGACCCCCAGCAACGCGAAGACCAGGAAACTGCTGATGCTCAGAAAGATCATCAGCGTGATCTGGCCGCGCAGGAAACCCAGCACGTTCTTCTGGACGCTGCGATCGAAGCGGCCACGCACGTCTTCAGGCAGCAGGCGCAGGGCCTGGCTCCAGGTGGCCCCGTTGTCGATCAGCATGTACACCACGATCACAAGTAGAAACACCCCACCGAAGACGTTGGTGAAGGCACCGCCGATCACCCCGAGGCCGGTGCCGAGGCTGGCGCGCAGTAGCTCAAGCACCTTCGAGATCTCGATCGTTTTCAGATAACTGTGAAAGGGCAGATCCGGACGCTGCAATCCCAGCACCAGATCATTGAGCAGGCTGCTGCCCTGGTTGATCAACTGGAAACCGAGCACCGCCACGAACAGGCTGGCCACAGCCAGGCCGGCCAGCACGGTGATCAGGATCGCCAGGCCCCGTCCACAACCCAGGCGCACCAGCCGCCGCACCGGATAATCAAGCAGCACCGCCAGCACCGCCGCCGCGATGAACACGGTGAGCACTGCTCGGAAGTAGTCGATCAGCTGCACCACCGCCCAGCCGCAAGCCAGCAGCAACAGGAAGCGCAGTAGGGCGGAGTGGCTCAGCCGCTGCCAGGCCGAGCCGTTGGGGTCGTTCATGGGTCTTGATCAGACGCGGTGCTGGTGCCAACCATGCACCCGAATGGAGTTGACGGACCAGCGGACTTCCTGAGACGTGACGAAATCGGCCGAAAAGAGCGGAATGACTTAAGGGAGTGGCACTGGGACCCTCTGCCCCCTACCTACAGTCGAATCCAATTGGGACAAGCACTCTGCACGCCTCCGCTCTGCTCGAGAGTCCGCACCCCGAGCCCCGGTCCAATGGGCCCGCAGGCGGACTGCGCTACGGCGATTTCGTCCTGAAGCCCTTCATGGCCAGCGACGATCGCCTGGCCAGCTGGCAGATCCTGAGCACGGTGGGGGCCTATCTGCTGCTCTGGGCCGTCACGGTGGCTGTGGCCCGGCAGTCGCTCTGGCTCACTCCGCCGCTGCTGGTGCTGCTGGTGCTGCTCTCGGGCCGCTGCTTCTCGCTAATGCACGACTGCGGCCATTACTCCCTGTTCAGCTCGAAACGGCTGAACAGGGCGGCGGGCTTCCTGCTGGGCGTGGTCAACGCCATTCCCCAATACCCCTGGTCGCAGGGTCATGCCTATCACCACAAGCACAACGGCAACTGGGATCTCTACCGGGGCCCCTCGGCTCTGATCAGCGTGGAGCAGTACCAGCAGCTGGGCCCCACCTCCCAGTGGTTCTACCGCCTGCTGCGCCATCCGCTGATGCTCTTCCCGGGCGGCTTCTTCTACCTGGTGATCAAGCCCAGGCTGGCGCTGCTGCTGGGATCGATTCAGTTCCTCGGTCATGCCGCCAGCACTCTGCGGGCCAACTGGAGAACCCCCATTCCCCAGCTGGTGGGCTCCTTCCAGTCGAAGCACTGGTATAGCGGCGCTGAATTCATCGACCTGCTGCTCAACAACATCTGCGTGGTGGCCAGCTGGGTGCTGCTCTCCCGCTGGATCGGCGCCGGCCTGTTCTGGAGCCTTTACTCGCTCGTGATGGCAGCCTCGGCCGCCCTGTTCATCTGCATCTTTTTCGTTCAGCACAACTTCGAGGGCTCCTACGCCCACCGCAGCGAAGGCTGGGACCCGCTCGAGGGCGCGATCGCCGGCACCAGCCTGCTGGTGCTGCCCGGAATCTTCAACTGGTTCACCGCCGACATCGGCTGCCACAACATCCATCACCTCTGCGAGCGCATCCCCAACTACCACCTTCGGGCCTGCCAGGAGCGCAATGCCGCCCTGCTGACAGGGGCCACGCGCCTGACCATCGCCGACATCCCGCGCTGCTTCAAGTACGTGCTCTGGAACCGGGAGAGCGAAACCCTTTCGCCCATCCCCTGGGGCTCGGCCCTTAAAAAAGCTGTGGCATCCCAAGGCTGAAGCCGACAACACAGATAGCTTCGATGGAACAACTTCGCTGGACCCCTCATGGGCATGGGTGAACTGTTCCTCGAAAGCCTCAGCACCGGTGTGATCACGGTGGGGGAGATTAACTGGGTCACCGCCCAGCAAAAGGCCTTCAACCGTCAGGAGGAGGCCACAGCCCTGAAGCTGGGCCGCCTGCTCGACTCCGGTCGCATCCAGATCGGCTGCCGTGTGCCGCCAGCAGCCGCAGCCTGAGCTTCAGGCTGATTTCGGCCCGACTCAGATCAACTCGGAGTGGGCAGGATCCCCTTTGAAAGGGCCCTCCACCTGTGAGGTGATCCAACCTCCGTAGAAGCCGCCGGGCTGGGGAATCACCACTTCCCCGTCCAGCCAGCAGCCGTCCATCAGGGCCGGATAGACAGCGAACCAGCCGGAGATGGCGGCAAAAGCGGGCGTGGGTTGGGGGTACGACCACACAGCCCGCTCCAGGCGGCGCTCTCCCACCACCACGTCGTAGTAGCGAGCCAGGCCCTTCCATTCACAGAAGCTGCGCCCGGCGGCGGGCTGCAGCAGCTCCAGGCGCAGATCCTCCGGGGGCAGGTATGGGGTGGGCGGATGAAAGGTTTCAAGAACCATCAGTGAGCGACGGGTGTCCGCCAGCAGCTCCCCCAGGGCCCGCACCTGAATCCAGGCCTCCGAGGGCACCAGCGCCGGTGGTCGCGGATAGTCACAGACCCGGTCCGGCTGGCGGTCGCTCGACGGCTGGCTGATCCCCATTTGATGGCCCTGGCCATAACAATGGTCAGCATGGCCAACCCCTCACCCGTTCGGCAGCGCCGTGGCCTGGATCGCCTCCTGAGCCGGCTCGGCGGCACCGCCGTGATTCCCCTGCTGATTCTCTCCGTGGCCTGGGGTCAGGAGCTGGTCGATCAGATCGTCTTCGCTGGGAACTGGAATCTGCCAATGCTGCCGGGGGGCTCATTCCTCGGGGTGCTCACCGCCCCGTTCAGCCACGCCGACCTGGGCCACCTGCTCGGCAACAGCCTCTGGTTCCTGCCGCTCTCCTGGCTGGTGCTGCTCAAGAGCTGGCACGACTACCTGGCCGTGTGGGTGGGGGTGTATGTGATGGCAGTCCCGGTCTGGCTGTTCTCAAGCAATGGCAGCCATGGGCTTTCAGGCGTGGTCTTCGCTCTGGTGGGCTACCTGATGGTGATCGGCTTCCTGGAGCGGCGCCCGCTGCCCCTGCTGCTCTCGCTGTTCAGCCTGATGAGCTACGGCGGTTTCCTGCCCGGCCTGCTGCCCTTCTTCACTCCAGCGGGTGTGAGCTGGATCGGTCACGTGAGCGGCTTCTCCGGCGGGGTGCTCGCCGCTCTGGCCATCTACCGGGAACCGGCAGGAATGACCAGGAAATGAGGGGCTGATGTCATGCCCGCGCTGCGGAAGCTGGGAAGTTCGCCGCGACCGCAGCCTCGCCGGTCGAATGGTCTGCGGCCGCTGCAGCCTGCCCCTGGGTGCAGGCGCCACCCCCAGCGCCGGTGGTTTTCGCCGCCTGGCCCTGCTGGGAGGTGGCCGCCGAGATGGCCGCCGGGGCCAAAGCCGCAGCTGGCTGCTGCCAGTGGCGTTGTTGCTGGGACTGAGCGCACTGCTGGCCTGGCTGAGCGAGCAGCCTCAGCCCAGCCGTGCTCCCTTCGGCCACGGGCAGGAGCGATTGCGCTGATCGCCGGACTGAACTCCGCGCTGGCGGCTCAGCCGGGGATGAACGTGCGCAGCCGCCTGGCTTCGATGCCGGCCCGTTGTTGCAGCTCCTCATCGCTCAGCTGGCCCTCCTCCCGCTGCTGGGCGGCGAGCACGTCGCCCTCCTCAACGGGGAATCCCTCCTGGCGGGCCAATTGCAGGAAGGCCTCCAGATCGAGGGGCTGCTGCAGGCGCTCCTGCAGCGAAGCCGAACTGCGGGCATGGAGCAGGAAGGCGTCCAGGTGATGCAGGCCCACGGAAGAGGATTCAACTGACTTCCGTACTAACCCAGGTGGAGGCCCGCCGGCGGATTCAGGCGCCAGGGTCCTGCAGGCTGGAGAAACTACCGGGCTGGATCGTCTCCAGACCCGTGAACAACAGGCCGGCAGTCAGGCCCAACAGCAGATATCCCGAGGCAGCCCCCATCAGTACCCTCCCGTTCACCTGCTGTTCTTCCGCCAGAAATCCCGCCAGACGCAGCACGCTCCAACCCACGAACAGAGTGGTGAGCACGAGCAGGGGCCAGCCGTTCAGGCGAAGAGAGAGAGCTGCTCCCGGGACCGCTGCGGCGGCAGCGCCTCCCAGCCGCTGGGATCCCAGCCCGAGAGCAGCGGCTCCAGGGCCCGAAGGCCGGCCCCATCGGCCGGGGCCAGCCAGGCCTGCTCGAGGCCATCGGGGAGCAGCACCGGCATGCGCTGGTGCAGGGGTTTCACCAGGGCGTTGGGGCTGGTGGTGAGCACGCAGCAGCTCTCCAGTTCGCTGCCATCGGGACCGATCCAGCGGTCCCAGATCCCGGCCAGCCAGAACGGTTGGCGATCGAGCCGGCGAATCAGCCAGCCCTTCTCCAGGAAGCCATCGGCAGGGAGGAGGCAGCGGCGGTGGCGCCAGGCGCCACGAAAGGAGGCCTTCTCCGCGACAGTTTCGCTGCGGGCATTGAATGGCCGCGGCGCATTGAGGGGATCCTTAGCCCACTCCGGCAGCAGACCCCAGAGCATCAGGGCGCTGGCGATCTGCCCGTGCTCCTGGCAGAGGGCCAGCACCGGCTGCCCGGGCTGGATCAGGGGGCGGGGGGCGTAGTGGCGCTCCAGCTCCGCCGGCAGGCGCCCCCCCAGCCTCGGCAGGAGCTGATCCAGCTCGGTGGTGAGGCAGAAGCGACCACACATGGCGACCAGGAGTGGGGTGAAATCCAGGCTAGGGATGAGGTGACGTTCGGTTCTCACCCCCGCGCCGCGGGTCACCACCAGAAGCGCGCCGCCTAGTTTGGCGTCATTGCCGCGCCCGCAACCATGGCTCTACGCCAGGACGACAACCGCCCGAACAGGCGCTTCGGAATCATCAACCTGGTGCTGATCGGCTTCGGGGTGCTGCTGCTGCTGAGCAACTTCCTGCCCAATCAGGGCGCCCAGGTGCCCCGGGTGCCTTACTCCCTCTTCATCGATCAGGTCAATGATGGCCACGTGAAGCGGGCCTACATCACCCAGGATCAGATCCGCTACGAGATCACCGACGCCGAGGAGGGTGCCCCCTCGGTGCTCGCCACCACGCCAATCTTCGACATGGAGCTGCCCCAGCGCCTGGAGCAGAAGGGGGTGGAATTCGCCGCAGCACCGCCGAAGCGTCCCAACTTCTTCACCACGCTCCTGAGCTGGGTGGTGCCACCGCTGATCTTCATCGTGGTGCTCCAGTTCTTCGCTCGCCGGGCCATGGGTGGTGGCGGCGCCCAAGGCGCGCTGAGCTTCACCAAATCCAAGGCCAAGGTCTACGTGCCCGATGAGGAATCGCGCGTCACCTTCGCCGACGTGGCTGGCGTGGATGAGGCCAAGACCGAACTCAACGAGATCGTCGATTTCCTCAAAACCCCCGAGCGCTACGCCGCCATCGGTGCACGCATCCCCAAGGGCGTGCTGCTGGTGGGTCCTCCTGGAACGGGCAAGACCCTGCTGGCCAAGGCCGTGGCCGGTGAAGCCAGCGTGCCCTTCTTCATCATCTCCGGCTCGGAGTTCGTGGAGCTGTTCGTCGGAGCCGGCGCCGCCCGCGTCCGCGATCTGTTCGAAGAGGCCAAGAAAAAAGCTCCCTGCATCATCTTCATCGACGAACTCGATGCGATCGGCAAGAGCCGCTCCGGCTCGATGGGCGTGGTGGGCGGCAACGACGAGCGGGAGCAGACCCTCAACCAGCTGCTCACCGAGATGGACGGTTTCACCGGCCAGGACAAACCGGTGATCGTGCTGGCCGCCACCAACCAGCCCGAAACCCTCGATGCCGCCCTGCTGCGGCCCGGCCGCTTCGACCGCCAGGTGCTGGTGGATCGCCCCGACCTCTCGGGCCGCAAGAAGATCCTCGACATCTACGCCAAGAAAGTGAAGCTGGCCGCCAGCATCGACATCGACAAGATCGCCCAGGCCACCAGTGGTTTCGCCGGCGCCGACCTGGCCAACCTGGTGAACGAGGCGGCCCTGCTGGCGGCCCGGGCCTACCGCACCGAAGTGGAGCAAGCCGACCTCAACGAGGCGATCGAGCGCGTGGTGGCAGGTCTTGAGAAGAAGAGCCGCGTGCTCCAGGACGACGAAAAGCGCGTCGTGGCCTACCACGAGGTGGGTCACGCGATCGTGGGACACCTGATGCCAGGCGGCAGCAAGGTGGCCAAGATTTCGATCGTGCCCCGGGGCATGAGCGCCTTGGGCTACACCCTGCAGTTGCCTACTGAGGAGCGCTTCTTGAACTCTAAGGAAGACCTCGAAGGCCAGATCGCCACCCTGCTGGGGGGCCGCAGCGCCGAGGAGGTCGTCTTCGGTGAGGTCACCACCGGGGCCTCCAATGACCTGCAACGGGCCACCGACATCGCCGAGCAGATGGTCGGCACCTACGGCATGAGTGACACCCTCGGTCCGCTGGCCTACGACAAGCAGGGGGGCAATCGCTTCCTGGGCGGCGGCAACAACCCACGCCGCTCGGTCAGCGATGCCACCGCTCAGGCCATCGACAAGGAGGTGCGCGGCCTGGTGGACCGGGCCCACAACCGTGCCCTGGCAATCCTGCACGGCAACCGCGCTCTGCTCGAAGACATCGCCGGCAAGATCCTCGACAAGGAGGTGATCGAAGGTGATGAACTCAAAGATCTGCTGGCCTCCAGCACCCTTCCCAGCGAAGCGGTGCTCTCTCCCGTCTGAGCCGCCCCTTGACGCGGGGGCACGTTGTCCCCGATAAGGGTTCTTTGAAATGGGGTCATGGGCCCGCACTTCAGCCAGCGTTATCCCGGTCTTGCTGACCTGCGCGGCCGGGACCTGCTGTCTTCAGCGGATCTTGGCGCTGAGCAGACCCTGGCACTGCTGGACCTGGCGTCAGATTTCAAGAGCGGCGCCCAGCGCCTGGATCTGAGTGGCCAGGCGCTGGGGCTGATCTTCACCAAGGCCTCCACCCGTACCCGCGTCAGCTTTTCCGTGGCCATGGGCCGCCTGGGCGGCCAGGTGCTCGATCTCAACCCCTCCGTCACCCAGGTGGGTCGCGGCGAACCGGTGGCCGACACCGCCCGGGTGCTCAGCCGCTACGTGGATGCCCTGGCGATCCGCACCTTCGAGCAGCAGGAGCTGGTGGAGTACGCGCACTGGGCCTCGATTCCGGTGATCAATGCCCTCACCGACCTGGAGCATCCCTGCCAGGCCCTCGCCGATGTGCTCACCATCCGCGAAAGCTTCGGCTCCCTCAAGGGCCTCACCCTGGCCTACGTGGGTGATGGCAACAACATGGCCCACTCGCTGATGCTCTGCGGCGCCCTGCTGGGCATGAACGTGCGCGTGGCCTGCCCCGAGGGCTTTGCCCCCGATCCCGCCGTGCTCGCCCAGGCCCAGGCGCTGGCGGGCCGCGTCGCCACGGTGTCAGTGCTGCATCAACCGGTGCCGGCGGTGCGCGACGCCGAGGTGCTCTACACAGATGTCTGGGCCTCGATGGGCCAGGAGCAGGAGCAGCAGCAACGGCTGCAGGCCTTTGCGGGCTTCTGCGTCGATGAGGCGCTACTGGCCGAGGCCGATCCCCGCGCCATCGTTCTGCACTGCCTGCCGGCCCACCGCGGCGAGGAGATCAGCGCCGGCGTGATTGAAGGCAGCGCCAGCCGGGTGTTCGATCAGGCCGAGAACCGCCTGCATGTGCAGCAGGCCCTGCTGGCGGCCCTGCTGGCAGATCCCGCCACGCCCTGCCTCTGAAGCGCCCAGCCGCGCACCAGGGGTAGACAACCGGCACGACTGCAGGAACACTGGGGTCATGGTTCATGCGTACTGCCTGTGATCGTCTCCTCCAGGCCAGCCGCCCCCAGCGGCCACGACCTCACCAGCGCCCAGCAGCAGCTCTACGACTGGCTGGCGCAGTACATCCAGCAGCACCGGCACAGCCCCTCGATCCGCCAGATGATGGAGGCGATGGGTCTGCGTTCGCCCGCGCCGATCCAGAGCCGGTTGCGGCACCTGCAGCAGAAGGGCTGGATCACCTGGCAGGAGGGTCAGGCCCGCACCCTGCAGGTGCTGGGGGCCGAAGCCGCCGGGGGGATTCCCGTGCTGGGCTCGGTGGCGGCCGGCGGCCTGATCGAATCCTTCGACGACGTGCGCGAGCGCCTCGATCTAGCGCCACTGCTGGACACCCGCGGTCTGTTCGCCCTCACCGTGAACGGCGACAGCATGGTGGAGGCCCACATCGACGATGGCGACATCGTGCTGATGGAGCCAGTGAGCGATCCCTCCTGCCTGCGGCCCGGAACGATCGTGGCCGCCCATGTGGCCGGCAGCGGCACCACCTTGAAGCACTTCAGCTGCCAGGGCGGCAAGGTGCGCCTGGAGGCCGCCAACTCCGCCTACGCCCCGATCGAGCTGGAGGCCGAGCAGGTCACCGTCCAGGGCCGCATGGTGGCGGTCTGGCGCCAGGTGTGAACCGCTGAACCGCTGGGCTGTAAGCTCATCAAGCGTCAAAACAAGGGCTCCAGGGCCCGGCCGATCGTCCAGCGTTCGGTTTGTTTGGTCAACACATGGGGCCATAGCTCAGCTGGTAGAGCACCTGCATGGCATGCAGGGGGTCAGCGGTTCGAATCCGCTTGGCTCCATTCTTTTTTCTCTGTCACAGCAAGGGTTTTCCGGATTCACCCCGCGACCCTGCTGGTGCACAATCTGGCTTGCCAGGGCAGATCTGCGCTAACTGAGCTCTAGCATGTTTGTACTGCTAGAGACGAGATGATCTGAGCGATGGGCGCACGGAGTTCCTGCTGGATCCCCGAGCTGAAAAGCCTGCTACGAGTTCGCTGAAAAACTCGGCCAGCTCTGCGAAAATGGATCAACTGCACAGACGTTGATGCGAGGCCAACAGGAGCGCAGCGGCTCCTTGTTCTCCTACGTCTCGATCGAGGAGCGGATCCCCACCAGCCATCCGCTACGGCGGATCCGCAAGTTGGCGGACCAGGCTCTTGATCGGCTCAATCCCACCTTCTGCAGGCTGTACGCCTCAGAAGGACGACCATCGGTTCCACCGGAGCAACTGCTGCTGGCCTCGCTGCTCAGGCGTTCTATGGGATCCGCTCCGAGAGGCTGCTGCTGGAGCAGCTCCACTCCAACCTGCTGTTCCG
>NZ_JAGQBF010000022.1 GCF_024345495.1 Synechococcus sp. RedBA-s
CCCTCACCCCCTTCAGCCCGCCCCGTCCCAGGGGGCTCCACGCCGCCGATGGTGGAAGTGGAGGGGCTCTGCCATTGGTATGGCAGCGGCGAGATGCGCCGTCAGGTGCTGCAGCAGGTGAATCTGACGATTCAGCCCGGAGAGGTGGTGCTGCTCACCGGACCCTCGGGCTGCGGCAAGACCACCCTGCTCACCCTGGTGGGGGCCCTGCGCCAGGTGCAGCAGGGCCATGTGCGGGTGCTGGGCCAGGACCTGAACGGCTCCAGCCGACGGCAGCGGCAGCAACTACGGCAGCGCATCGGCATGATTTTTCAGGGCCACAACCTGCTGCGCTGCCTCAGCGCCGAGCAGAACGTGCAGATGGGCTCCGACCTGCTGCCCAACCTCGGCTATCGGGCCCGGAGGGATCAGGCACGCGAGTGGCTGCGGGCTGTGGGCCTGGGCGACCATCTCGACAAGCTGCCCCATGGGCTCTCGGGGGGGCAGAAGCAACGGGTAGCGATCGCCCGGGCCCTGGCGGCCCACCCCCGCCTGCTGCTGGCGGACGAGCCCACCGCCGCCCTCGACAAGCAGAGCGGCCGCGAGGTGGTGGATCTGCTCAAGCGCCTGGCCCGGGAGCAGCACTGCGCCGTGCTGATGGTGACCCACGACCCCCGCATCCTGGATGTGGCCGACCGGCTGGTGCAGATGGAGGACGGCCGCCTGATCGCCGCGCCGGTGCCCGAGCCTGAGCCGGCCCTGTGAAGGACATCGATCGGGCTTGGTAGGCTGGTGAATCACACCAACGGGCCCGAAGAACTAGATGGCGAAACGCAGGAATCTGAAGAAGGAAAAGCAGGAACGCAACCGCTCCTACGCCCGCAAGTTCAAGAAGCGCAAGCTGCGCAACGACGGCCGTGGTGAAGGGGCCGGCAACGGCGTCACCGGCACCGCCAACAACGGCGGCGCCGCCGACTGAGCCAGGCGCTGATGTCGCTCTCCAGGTGCCAGAGCGTGGCGCCTGACGGGCGTGGGGATCCCGAGGGAGGGATCCCTTTTTCATGTTGAAGCCCCATCACCCCCCGGCAGCCGAACCATGGTTCCCAGCGTCGTCATCCCCACCTACAACCGCCGACCGATCCTGGAGAAGGCCCTGCTGGCCCTGGAGGATCAGCGGCTGGAGCCGCCCCTGCAGGACTACGAGGTGGTGGTGGTCGATGACGGATCCACCGACGGCACCGCCGAGTGGCTGCGGCAGGAGGCGGAGCGCTTCCCCCATGTGCGCCTGGTCGAGCAGGACCACGGCGGACCGGCCGAGGGCCGCAACCGTGGCGTCGACCATGCCCGCGGTGATGTGATCGTGTTCATCGACAGCGATCTGGTGGTGACCGGCACGTTCCTGCTGGAGCATGCCCGGGCCCTCGAGGCCCGCTGGCAGCAGAGTGGCAACCGGCTCTGCTTCACCTATGGCGCCGTCATCAACACGGCCAATTTCGAGGATCCAACCAGCGAACCCCACAAGCTCAGCGATCACTCCTGGGCCTATTTCGCCACCGGCAACGTGGCGATCGATCGTCAGCTGCTGGAGCGCGCCGGCCTGTTCGACACCAGCTTCCGCCTCTACGGCTGGGAAGACCTGGAGTTGGGGGAGCGCTTGCGTCGCCTGGGGGTGGAGCTGGTGCGCTGCCCGGCTGCGGTGGGCTACCACTGGCACCCTGCCCTAAGCCTGGAGCAACTGCCCGATCTGGTGCGGATCGAGCAGGAGCGGGCACGCATGGGGCTGGTTTTTTACCGCAAGCACCCCACCCGGCGAGTGCGCTTCATCATTCAGTTCACCTGGTGGCACCGGCTGCTCTGGGAGCTGCTCACCCTGGGGGGCCTGGTCAATGAGCGCACGCTGCGACCCCTGCTGGCCTGGCTGATCCGCCGCGGCAAGAACGCCCTGGCCATGGAGTTGCTGCGCCTGCCGCTCAACCGACTGGGGGTGCGGGCCCTCTACCGCGAGGCCCGCGCCGAGGGCCTTCGCTGACCGTTTGGTAGCTTGGCTTGTCCCCTAATACACCGCACACCTGTCCGTTTCGGGTGCTCAGTCGGCACCGGTGATCCCCATAGCGGGTCATCGCGTCTGATCCCTGGCAGGTGGAGGCGAACCCGAAACCCTTCCTAACCATGGCTGTTGTCACACTCACCGAGATGATGGAGGCTGGCGCCCACTTCGGGCACCAGACGCGTCGTTGGAATCCCAAGATGTCGCGCTACATCTATTGCGCGCGCAACGGGGTTCATATCATTGATCTGGTGCAGACCGCCGTCTGCATGAACAACGCCTACAAGTGGACACGCAATGCCTCCCGCAGTGGCAAGCGTTTCCTCTTCGTGGGCACCAAGAAGCAGGCCTCCGAGGTGATCGCCATCGAGGCCAGCCGCTGCGGCGCCGCCTACGTGAACCAGCGCTGGTTGGGCGGCATGCTCACCAACTGGAGCACGATGCGCGCCCGCATCGATCGCCTCAAGGACCTTGAGCGGATGGAGAGCTCCGGCGCCATCGCCATGCGTCCTAAGAAGGAAGCCGCCGTGCTGCGTCGCGAGCTGGAGCGTCTGCAGAAGTACCTCGGCGGCCTCAAGTCGATGCGCCGTCTGCCCGATGTGGTGGTGCTGGTGGACCAGCGCCGTGAGAACAACGCGGTGCTCGAGTGCCGCAAGCTCGACATCCCCCTGGTGTCGATGCTCGACACCAACTGCGACCCTGACCTGGCCGACGTGCCCATCCCCTGCAACGACGACGCCGTGCGCTCGGTGCAGCTGGTGCTGGGCCGCCTGGCTGATGCGATCAACGAAGGTCGCCACAGCGGTCAGGAGCAACACCCCGAAGACGACGAGGCCTGAAGCCTCTCTCTTTCAAAGTTCGGGCCTGGGGCCTGACCACTCCCCCTGGGGTTCCGAGCTGTTCGGGGCCCCGGATCCCCTCCTTCCACCCTCCCCTTCCTCCTTTCCCCTCCCATGGCTGAGATCTCAGCGAAGCTCGTCAAGGAACTGCGCGAGAAAACCGGCGCCGGCATGATGGATTGCAAAAAGGCGCTGGGCGAATCCGCCGGCGACATGGGCAAGGCCGCCGAGTGGCTGCGCCAGAAGGGCATCGCCACCGCCGAGAAGAAAGCCGGCCGCACCGCCGCCGAGGGCGCCATCGGCAGCTACATCCACACCGGTGCTCGGGTGGGTGTGCTGGTGGAGCTGAACTGCGAAACCGATTTCGTCGCCCGCGGCGATGTCTTCCAGGAGCTGTTGCGCAACGTGGCGATGCAGATCGCCGCCTGCCCCAACGTCGAGTACGTGAGCACCGAGGAGATTCCTGCCGCCATCGCCGATCGTGAGAAGCAGATCGAGATGGGTCGTGACGACCTGGCCGGCAAACCCGATAAAATGAAAGAAAAGATTGTCGAGGGCCGCATCGGCAAGCGGCTCAAGGAACTGGCCCTGCTGGAGCAACCCTTCATCAAGGACAGCTCGATCACCGTGGCCGAACTGGTCAAGCAGGTGGCCGGCAAGATCGGCGAGAATATTCAGGTGCGTCGCTTCACCCGCTACACCCTCGGTGAGGGCATCGAGGTCGAGCAGGCCGACTTCGCTGCCGAAGTAGCCGCCATGACCGGCAAGGCGGCCTGAGCGCCCCCGGCGTTCCCCTTCCGTCCCTCCGCCTCAGCCGATTGGAGACCAACGCCACCGCGTTGTCCGAAGCCCACGGTCACCTGGAGCGCATTCGCTGCAGTCTGGGGGAGGGCCACAAGGCCCTTTATCACGACCTGGCCCTCTACCTGCAGGTGTTGCGCGACGGCCTCGGGGACGCCGTTCAGCAGGCCGTCTTTCATGTGGCCACTCAGGTGGTGCCGGAGCGCTATCAGCAGCTGAATGCTCGCCAGCGCCAGGAGCTGCCCCGGCGCCTGGCCCAGCTGGTGCAGCGCTGTGGCTGCCTGCTGACCCTGGAGCAGCTGCTGGTGCTGGCCCGCCAGGTGCAGGCCGAGCAGAGGCGCCAGGGACAGCAGGACCAGCGCCGCCTGGCCGAGGCCCTGGCGCAGATGACAGGCGGGTCTGCGGACGAAGACGACGAGGACGAGGACGAGGAGGAGCGCGAGGAAGCTGAGGGCTCGATCCGGCTCGATCTCACTCTGCCCCTCTCCGCCGAGCTGTTCTCCGCGGGCCTGCCATCCCTGGCGGGCCTCAGCGGCCTGGTGGGTTCACCACAGGAGTCGACGCTGGAGTCAACCTTGGACTCCAGTCTGGATCCCAGTGAGGATCTACTGGCCGGCGACATGCCCATTAACGGGGATGGCGACGGCGAAGACCCCGACGATGGCGACCTGGCCGACGACGACGCAGGGGAGGAGGAGCAGCAGGGCGAGGGGGCTGAGAGCGAAGATCCCACCGACATCCTGCGGGCTCTGCTGGTGATGGCGGTGCCCCCGGAACGCCGCGCTTCGAGTCTCGGGCCAGGACAGCTGTTTGCAGACAACACAAGCGAACCGCTGCCGGCTGAGTGCGATGACGCCGATGGCCATCAGGGCCTTGTGCCCCAGCAGCCCCTGGAGCTGCTGGAGTGGTGGCAGGCCCTCGACCGTGCCCTGCAGCGGCGCCTGCGCAACCTCTCCCACGCCATCAACCTGGATCTGATCAAGCTGGGGCTCGCTCGCAGCCTGCTGCCCCTCTCCCTGCTCGACGCCGTACTGGAGGGGAACCTCGATGCCCTGCCGGCACCAGCCAACCTGCTGCGCATCCAATTGCCCTTCGGCAGCCCCGATACACCGTTGCAAGTGCAGACCCTGGGGGTGCTGCTGCGCACCAGCGACCTGGAGTACGAGCAACCCCGCCTGCGCACCTGCCGCAAACGGCTGGAGCAGCGCCGCGCCAGCGTGCGCAAAATGGCTCAGCAGTACCGCCACTGGCAGCGGCGGGCCCTGGCCCTGGAAGCGGAACAGCAGTGGATGCAGGACAGCCAATCCACCCCCGAGGGAATGGCCTGAACCCGGCGGCGGATCCCCCTGCTGCCAATTGCGGGATCGGCCAGACCGGGACCAGCCAGGTCGGAACCAGCCAAGCCGGGATCAATCCAGACCATGGGAGCTGGATCACCACCCTGCAGCAGGCGCTACAGCTGGAGGTGGAACGCGGCTTTGAGAATCTGCAGGGGCGACGGGAGAAGTTCAACCTCTTCCTGGAGCGCCAGTGCCGCCAGCCCCCCGAGGGGCTGATCCTTCGGCAGCCGGAGGCGGCGCCGGCCCTGGCCGCCCTGGCCGAGCTCTTCGCCCGCTACGACGACCTGCCCCTGGCCCAGCGTCAGTCGTTGCTTCGGCGCTGCCGGGAGCGGCTGCACGACCTGCGCCAGAGCCTGGATCCACCCCGGACGCCTGCCCCCCCACGGCTGAAGCTGGCACCAGCGGTGGCGGCCACCGCTGGCGCTCGAGCGGCGGCCCGCCGGGGGGCGGGTCCGATCCAGCCCGACACCCCCCTGGGGGAGGTGCCGGGGATCGGGCCGAAAACCGCCACCCGCCTGGCGGGCCTGGGCTTGCTGCTGGCCCGTGACCTGCTGCGCCACTACCCCCGCGACTACCTCGATTACGCCAATCTCGTGCGCATTCAGGAGCTGGTGCCGGGCAGCACCGCCACCATCGTGGCCACGGTGCAGCGCTCCCATGCCTTCGCCAGCCCCCGCAACCCCCGGCTGGTGATCCTGGAACTTCACCTACGCGACATCAGCGGGCGGCTGCGGTTGAGCAAATTCTTCGCCGGCCAGCGCTTCAGCTCACCGGGCTGGCTCCAAGCCCAGCAACGGCAGTTCCCGCCAGGCTGCAGCGTGGCCGCCAGTGGTCTGGTGCGCGAGACCCCCTACGGCCCCACCCTCCACGATCCCCTTCTGGAGGTGGTCGACTCCCCCAGCACGCCTGTGCGCTCCCGCCAGATCGGACGGCTGGTGCCGGTCTATGCCCTCACCGAAGGGCTTGGAGCCGAACGGCTGCGCCAGGCCATCCAGACGGTGCTGGCCGCCGCCGCCGCCTGGGGCGATCCCCTGCCAGCGGCCCTGAGGCGGCAGGAGGGACTGCTGGATCGAGCCGCTGCCTGGCGCGGGCTGCACGATCCCGCCGACCGTGACCAGCTCAGGGCCAGCCGCCACCGGCTGGTCTTCGATGAATTCCTGCTGCTACAGCTGAGCCTGCTGCAACGGCGCGCCCAGCTCACCCGGCGGCCAGCCCCGCCCCTGCGGCTGCCGCAGGGAGCCGGCAGCCTGATGGCCTCCTTTCTGAAATTGCTGCCCTTCCAGCTCACCGAGGCCCAGCGGCGGGTGCTGGCCGACATTCAGGCGGATCTGGAGAAGGAGCAGCCCATGGCCCGCCTGCTGCAGGGGGATGTGGGCAGCGGCAAGACCGTGGTGGCCATCGCCGCCCTGCTGGTGGCCATCGAAGCCGGTTGCCAGGGTGCCCTGATGGCCCCCACGGAGGTGCTGGCCGAACAGCACGCCCGCAAGCTGGGGGAGTGGCTGAGCCAGCTGCATGTGAGCACCGCCCTGCTCACGGGATCCACCCCGCCGGCGCGGCGGCGCCAGCTGCTCCAGGACCTGGCCAACGGCCAGCTGCAGCTGCTGGTGGGGACCCATGCCCTGCTGGAGGATCCGGTGGCCTTCGCCCGCCTCGGGCTGGTGGTGGTGGATGAGCAGCACCGCTTCGGCGTGCGCCAGCGCGACCGGCTGATGGGCAAGGGACTGCAGCCCCACCTGCTGACGATGACCGCCACACCGATTCCGCGCACCCTGGCCCTCTCGGTGCATGGCGACCTGGAGGTGAGTCAGATCGATGGCCTGCCGCCGGGGCGCACCCCCATCCGCACCCGCCTGCTGCGGGGCGGCCAGCGCCGGGAGGCCTACGAGCTGATCCGCGCGGAGGTGGCCCAGGGCCAACGGGCCTACGTGGTACTGCCCCTGGTGGAGGAGTCGGAGAAACTGGATCTGCGCTCGGCGGTGGCCGTCCACCGGCAGTTGCAGGAGGAGATCTTCCCGGACCTGCGCGTGGGCCTCCTGCACGGGAAGATGCCGAGCCCCCGCAAGCAAGAGGCGATCAACGCCTTCGCCAGCGGCCATTGCGATGTGCTGGTGTCCACCACCGTGGTGGAGGTGGGGGTCGATGTACCGGAGGCCAGCGTGATGGTGATCGAGCACGCCGAGCGCTTCGGGCTGGCACAGCTTCACCAGCTGCGCGGCCGGGTGGGCCGCGGAGCGGCGGCCTCCCATTGCCTGTTGATCAACGATGGCAAGGCCGGACCGGCCCAGCAACGGCTGGAGCTGCTGGTGCGCTCCAGCGATGGCTTCGAGATCGCTGAGCTGGATCTGCAGCTGCGGGGGCCGGGCCAGGTGCTGGGAACCCGCCAGTCGGGGCTGCCCGACCTGGCCCTGGCCAGCCTCAGCGACGATGGGGACGTGCTGGAGCAGGCCCGCTCGCTGGCCAGACGGCTGCTTGAGCTCGACCCTGGCCTCGAAGCCCATCCGGGCCTGCGCCAGGCCCTGGCCGAGCAGCGGCAGCGGCAGGTGGAGGCCAGCAGTTTGAATTGAGCTCTCCCCGCCATCCCCGCGCGTGAGCCCCAGCCCGCTCAGGCCCTGGAGCCCGATCCCGATCCAGGACTCAGCCGAAGCGCTGATTCCCCTACCCGGCCAGCTGATGCGGCTTGAGCCCCACCCCTATGCGTCGCTGGGGGCTCCCTACGGCGACGGCTGCAGCCCCTTCCAGCTGCGCAGCGGCGTGGTGGAACGCCTGCTGCGGGCCCAGGGGGAGCTGCAGCGTCAGCACAGCGACTGGTGCCTGGCGATCTTCGACGGCTGGCGGCCCGTGCGCGTGCAGCAGTTCATGGTGGAGCACACGATCGAGAGCGAATGCCGCCGGCTGGGGCTGGACCCTCGCCAGAGTGGCCCCGAGCTGGAGGCCGTGATCGCCGACGTGGGCCGCTTCTGGGCGCCTCCCAGCCCGGATCCGGCCACTCCACCACCCCACAGCACCGGTGGGGCCGTGGATCTCACCCTGGCCAGCTCAGGCGGCGAGCCGCTGGATCTGGGCGGGGAGATCGATGCCATCGGAGCGGTCTCGGAGCCCGATCACTACGACCCCACCAGACGCAGCAAACGCCTGGAGGCCAGCCTTGAGCCCCTGCTGGAGCAGGAATGGCACCGGCGCCGCAGCCTGTTGCGCGAGGTGATGGCGGCAGCCGGCTTTGCTCAGCACCCCCATGAGTGGTGGCACTTCAGCCACGGCGATCAGCTCTGGGCCTGGCGGCAGGGGGCAGAGGCCGCGATCTACGGCGGCTGGGACCCCGGCACGGGCTGACGCTGCAACTCCCGCCAGATGCGATCGGCTTCCTCGCGGCTGATCCGGTTCTCGTTGGCGCAGCGCTTCAAGCTGGCCTCCCCCAGCTCCAGCTGCATTTGGCGCAGACGTTGCAGCACCTGCGGGGGTTGATCCGCGAATTGCCGCAGCTGGTTCTGATAGGCCTTGAGCAGGCGCTCCGGCTGGCAGGTGTCGCCGTCGGGTTGATAGATCTTGACCGGGGTTTTCGGCGGCGGCGCCATGGTGCGGGCCCCAAGCGGTGGGCTCCAGGAGCTGATCACCACCAGGGCCAGGCTGGCGCTGCCCAGCAGCTGCCCGCACCAGAACCGAACGGACGCCGCCATCAGCTCTCGGCGGGGAGCAGCGCCTGAATCCGCTCGGCCCCGAGGCCGGAGACGAACTGACCGAAGCTCTGGCGGCCGCCCTCGTTCTTCCAGAGCAGGAGCAGGGGCTCAAGGGTGGCCTCCAGATCCGCCAGGGGCATGCGCTCCAGGTAGGGAACCGCCAGCTGAGTGAGGTTGGGGGTGCCGCCCAGCCAGAGCTGGTACTGCTCAACGCCGCTGCCCACCAGTCCCACCTCGGCCATGTAAGGCCTGGCGCAACCATTGGGGCAGCCGGTCATGCGCAGCAGCAACGGCCGCTCGATGCCGAGGCGCTGCAACTGGGCCTCAAGGCGCTCGAGCACCGCCGGCAGGATGCGCTCCGATTCGGTGATCGCCAGGCCGCAGGTGGGCAGCGCCGGGCAGGCGATGGCATGGCGCGACAGCAACGACGGCGCTTCCGGCGCCTCGTAACCGAGGGCGGCGAGGGCCTCCTTGACGCTGCTGCGTTGGGAGGTGCCGATCGAGCAGAGCAGCAGATCCTGGTTGGGGGTGAGCCTCGCCTCCAGTTGGTAGGTCTCGACCAGGCGGCGCAGGCCGCGCTTACGCTCACCCTCCAGCCGGCCGCAGAGCAGGGGCAGCCCCACGAACCAGAGTCCACGGTTCTGGCGGTGCCAACCGAGGTAGTCGTCGAGGCGGGGCTTGGGTTCGGCCCGCAGGGGCTTGATCGGCGCCTCGAGGTAGTGGCCGAGCTCCTGGCGGAACCACTGGACCCCGCGATCGTGGATCAGATACTTCATGCGGGCGTGGCGCCGCTGCTCCCGGTCGCCGTGGTCGCGCTGGAGAGCCACGATGGCCTGGACCAGATCGAGCACATGCTCCGCCGCCACGTAGCCGAGGGGATCGGCGGTGCGCGCGAAGGTCTCCTCCTTGTTGTGGGTGCGGCCCATGCCGCCGCCCACGTAGACGTTGCAACCCCGCAGGCGCCCGGAGGGGTCGGTGAAGGCCACCAGGCCGATGTCCTGGGTGAGCAGATCCACAGAGTTATCCCCCGGCACCGTCACCGCCACCTTGAACTTGCGGGGTAGGTAGGTACCCCCGTAGAGCGGTTCGTTGGGATCACCGCTGTATCCGGCCCCCTGCGCCTGGCGCTGGCGGGCGCGCTTCACGGCCGCCGCGGGCTTGAAGCGGTAGCTGTGGTCGCCATCCACCCAGAGATCCAGATACGACCCCTCGGCCGCCAGCGGAGCGATCAGGTCGGCGATTTCATCGGCCAGACGCCGGGCGGCGGGGTATCCCCCCTTCTCGAACGGTGCGGCCGGCGCCATCACGTTGCGGTTGATGTCACCACAGGCGGCGAGGGTGGAGCCCATCGAACGCACGATCGTGCCGATCACCTCGCGGATGTCGGCCTTGGCGATGCCATGCATCTGAAAGGCCTGGCGGGTGGTGAGCCGCAGGGTGCCGTTGCCGAGGCGGTCAGCGAGGTCATCCATCGCCAGATAGAGGGGCACCGGAATGCGACCAGCAGGACTGCGCAGACGCAGCATCATCTGCCAGTCCTTCTCCTGCCCCTTCTGGCGGTTGTCGCGGTTGTCCTGCTGATAACTGCCATGGAACTTGAGGATCTGAACGGCCCCATCGGTGAAGAAGGGTTTGTCGTTCTCCAGTTCAGTGGCCAGGGGCTCCTTGAGGTAGTCGCTGGCGGCCTTGAGGCGCTCGAACTTGCTGGGCGGCTTGATCGCGGCGGCGGCGGCACTGCCGGTGGCGGCCGGAGAGGATCGAGTGGCTGCATCCGCAGCCTCGGAGTCAACCTTGCTGTGGCCAGGACCCGACGACTGGCGATGACGTTCGGGGGTGAGGGTCACAACAAGGGCACCAGCGTCTCTCGAAGGTAGCGAAGCAGGGTGAGGCTGACGGGCTTTCAATACAGTCACAAGCTGCTGAGCTGTGCAAGTGGCCACGTTCCTGCTGGAAATCGGAACCGAAGAACTGCCGGCCGATTTCGCGCGCCTGGCCCTGCCTCAACTGGAGCAGCAGGTGCACCACGACCTGGCCGCCCATCGCCTGCCCCACGGCCTGGTGGAGGTCACCAGCACGCCGCGGCGCCTGGTGGTGCGTGTGGCGGATCTTCCCCTGCGCCAGGAGGACCTGGCCGAGGAGCGCAAAGGCCCCCCGGGGGGCCAGGCCTTTGTGGATGGGCAACCGGGCCCGGCCGCCATCGGTTTCGCCAGCCGCTGCGGCGTCGATCCAGCCAGCCTGGAGCTGCGGGACACCCCCAAGGGGCCCTTCGTCTTCGCCCGCCTCCTGCAGCGGGGCCGGGCCAGTGAGGAGGTGCTGGCGGAGCGCATCCCGGCCTGGATCGCCGCCCTGCAGGGGAGGCGTTTCATGCGTTGGGGGGAAGGGGAACTGCGCTTCAGCCGTCCGGTGCGCTGGCTGGTGGCCCTGCTCGATCAACAGGTGATCCCCCTGGAGCTGGAGGGCAGTGACCCTCTGATCAGCAGCGGCCGGATCAGCCGGGGCCACCGCCTGTCGAAACAGACCATCACCCTGGCCGATCCCGGACAGTACAGCGAACTGCTGGCCAGGGCCGGCGTGCTCGTGGACCGGCAGCAGCGGGCCGACTGGATCCGCCAGGAGGTGCTCGCCGCCGCCAGCGCCGCCCAGGCCCGGCCCGATCTCCCCGAGGAGCTCTTCGAGGAGCTGGTGGATCTGGTGGAGAGCCCCAGCCTGATTGAGGGATCGGTGGAGCCCCGCTTCCTCGACCTGCCGCCGGAGGTGTTGAGCACGGTGATGCGCAGCCACCAACGCTATGTCCCCCTGCGCCGCCTGGACGCGGCGGAAGATCCCCTCGCCCTCTCGGCCCAGGCCAGCCTGCTGCCCCGCTTCCTCTGCATCGGCAACGGCCTGCCCGAGGCGGCCGCCTCGGTGCGGCGGGGCAATGAGCGGGTGCTCAAGGCCCGGCTGGCTGATGCGGAGTTCTTTCTTCAGGCCGATCGTGCCATCAGCTGCGAGCAGCGGCGGGGGCGCCTCGCCAGCGTCACCTTTGCCGAAGGGCTCGGCAGCCTGCTGGATCGCAGTGATCGCCTGCGCTGGCTGAGCGATCTGCTGCTGCAGCACCTCTCCCTGGCGCCAGAGCAGCAGGAGGCAGCCCTACGGGCCGCCCACCTGTGCAAGCACGATCTGGTCTCGCAGATGGTGGGGGAATTCCCCGAACTGCAGGGGGTGATGGGGGCCAAATACGCCCTGGCAGAAGGGGAATCGAGGGCCGTGGCCCTAGCGGTGCTGGAGCACTACCTGCCGCGGGGAGCCGGGGATCAGCTGCCCAGCTCCGATGCCGGCGCGGTGGTGGCCCTGGCCGAGCGGCTGGAGCTGCTGCTGAGCATCTACGCCAAAGGGGAGCGGCCCAGCGGTTCCTCCGATCCCTATGCCCTGCGCCGGGCAGGCAACGGCCTCATCCAGATCCTCTGGGATCGGGGCTGGAGTCTGGATCTGGTCAGTGTGCTGCAGCAGGCCTGTGACCACTGGGCTCAGCTGTTGCCCGAGTTGAAGCTCAATGCCACCGCTCTGGGCGCTGAACTGATGGAGGCCCTGCGTCAGCGCATGGTGTCACTGCTGGATGACGAGGGCTTCGCGGCCGACCTGGTCCAGGCCGTGGCCGGCGATGGGGTGGCCGTCGGGCGGCTGCTAAGCAATCCGATCGACGCTCGCCAGCGCCTCGCCCTGCTCGCCCAGCTGCGCAGCGATGGCCAGCTGGCACCGGTGCAGGCCGTGGTGCAGAGGGCGGCACGGCTAGCCGTCAAAGGAGACCTGGCGGCGGATGTGCTCAGCCCAGCGGGTGTGGTGGATCCGGCCCTGTTCAGCTCCCCCAGCGAAGGGGGCATGCTGCAGGTGCTGCAGGATCTGGAGCCGGTCCTCTCGATGGCCGATGGCGACAGCCGCTACCGCCAGCTGGCCCACAGGCTTGCGGAGGGAGCTGAAGCCCTCGCCGCCTTCTTCGATGGCGCCAGCAGCGTGATGGTGATGTGTGACGACCTGGCGGCTCGCCGCAATCGGCTGAACCTGCTGGCGGTGTTGCGCAACCAGGCCAGTGTGCTGGCCGACTTCAGCAAACTCAGCAGCTAAGGGCACTCAGCCCTTAGCGGCCAGCGCGGGCTCCCGCTCCTCGCTCGCCTGGGGAGCGACGACCACGGGCTTGGTTGCAGGCTCTGGCCTGACTTTGGCCACGCCCTGCTGCTGCTCCGAGTCCTGGGCCAGGGCGGCTAGCCAGGCTTCCATCTCCTCGGGGCTGCGCACCACGCTTGGCACAGGCTTGTACGACTGGGGAGCCAGGGCATTGCCGCGCAGCACGGCACCGAGGGTGAGCAGGGTGAGCTTGATCTGCTGCCAGGGATTCATCATCACCACCCGCTTGTAGAGGTAGCTGTCGAAGGTGAGACGCTGCACATCCTTGTCGTCGCACATCTCGACGAAGGCCTCGCGGGCCGCGTCGTTGCGATAGAAGATGTTCTGGAGGATTTCCAGCACCTTGTAGGTGGCACCGTACTGCTTGTCCCACTTGCGGATGTAGACCTTGAGGTCGGCTTCCGTGGGGATCTTGGTGCCAGAGGCGTTGGCGACAACGATCTGCTCGGCGCACATGCGGCCGCTCTTGGCAGCGAAGTAGATCCCTTCCCCTGAACTCTTGGTGACGTAGCCAGCGGCATCCCCCACCAGGGCCATGCGGCCCACGACGCGACGGGGCCTGGGGTGCTCGGGAATCGGGTGAGCTTCCACCTTGATCACCTCACCGCGCAGCAGTCGAGCACTGGCGCGCTTGCGGATGCCCTTCTGCAGGCTCTTGATCAGCGCCTGGTTCTTCTGCATGGTGCCGGTGCCCACCGCCACGTGGTCGTACTTGGGGAACACCCAGGCGTAGAAGTCGGGAGAGACATCGGTGCCGACATACATCTCGGCCAGATCCTCGTAGTAGCTCATCTCCTCCTTGGGCAGGCGGATGCGCTCCTGGAAGGCGATGGCCACGTTGTAATCGCCGGCATCCATGGCCTTGGCGACGCGACTGTTGGCGCCATCGGCACCCACGATCAGATCCACCTCGAGGCTCTTGATTTCACCGGTGGGACCACCGCCGGAGTAGTCGGCGTAGTGAAGGGTGTAGGGACCCTGACGGGCGTTGCCGGTGTCGATCGACTGAACCAGGCCATTGATCAAGTTGGCCCCGAACTCGGCGGCACGATCGCGCAGGAAACCATCAAGGATCTCCCGGCGGCACATGCCGATGTATTCGTTTTCGTTTTCAAGATGGATATCCACCTCACGATTGGAGGGGGAGATCATGCGCATGTTGCGCACCTTGCGGTCGATGATCGACTCGGGCAGATCGAATTCCTCGACCATGCAGAGGGGAATCGCACCACCACAGGGCTTGGCGTTGTCAAGCTTGCGCTCAAAGAGCCAGGTCTCTATTCCCGCCTTCGCTAGCACTTCGGCTGCGCAGGAACCGCTCGGGCCGCCACCCACCACTGCGACTCGCAACATCTTGAAACCTGCTCCGCTGGAATGATCCTTGGGCGCGAAGCTAACACCCACGCCCAAGGCAATGCTGATCAAGTCAGGGTCGGCCCCTACGATTGTGTCGAAGTTTGTTACGAGCTTGCGTGCCACCGCGGAGGCCGCCGCGCCTGAAGGGCAACGAACAGCGCGACGATCTGCCGGTGGCACGCCGCTCCCTGCCCCAGGGCGGTGGCCGCAGGGGCCTGCTCAAACCCGTGGCCACCACAACCGCCGTGCTGCTGCTGTTGACCGCCGGTGGGGTGCTGCTCTTCCTTCAGCCCCTGCGGCGCCAGCTGGCGCCGCAGGGGCTGCCCGGTCTTGAGGCGCGCACCAGCCCCGACGGCCGCCTGCTGGCTCACTTCCCCTACCCCGAAGCAGCCAGCGGCACCCTGGTGGCGGTGGCCCCAGGCCTGAAGCTGAAGCCCGAGGCCGCCGAGGCCCTGCTGGCCATGCAGCGCGCCGCCGCCGCCGAGGGAGTGGATCTGCGCCTGCTCAGCGCCTTTCGATCCATTGAGTTACAGAAAAGAATTTTTTTCGACGTCAAGGCCGAGCGCAACCAGAGTGCCCAGGAGCGGGCCCAGGTGAGCGCACCGCCGGGGTTCTCAGAGCACAGCACCGGCTATGCGGTGGATCTCGGTGACGGCACCAGCCCCAAGAGCCACCTGGGTGAAGGATTCGATCGCACCCCCGCTTTCCGCTGGCTCAAGGCCCATGCCAATCGCTTCCACTACCAGCTGTCGTTTCCCAGGGGCAACAGCCAGGGGGTGAGCTATGAGCCCTGGCACTGGCGTTACGAGGGGTCTTTGGAGGCCCTGCGCCTGTTCGAACCGGCCCGGCAACTGAGCCGTTGACTGAGCCGTTGATCGAACCCTGGCTGGGTCGCGGCAGCGGCCCAGGCTTCCCTTAACCGATGAAAGCAGGGGCCTTTAGGTGGTGTTGCGATAAGGTGATGGATTGTTGCAACCGGTCTCGGTTGCTGCCGACAAGATTAAGCGAGAGATCCCGTATGAGCGCCAAGCAGTGCGCATCGATCCGCAACATCGCGATCATTGCCCACGTGGACCACGGCAAAACCACCCTGGTGGATGCCCTGCTTCAACAGTCCGGCATCTATCGCGAAGGCGAAGCCGTTCCCATCTGTGTTATGGACTCCAACGAACTGGAGCGTGAGCGCGGCATCACCATTCTCTCCAAGAACACGGCGGTCACCTACGCAGGCACCCGCATCAATATCGTTGACACCCCCGGCCACGCCGACTTCGGCGGTGAAGTGGAGCGCGTGCTGGGCATGGTGGATGGGGCGCTGCTGATCGTCGACGCCAACGAGGGGCCGATGCCCCAGACCCGTTTCGTGCTCAAGAAGGCCCTGGAGCAGGGTTTGCGGCCGATCGTCTTCGTCAACAAGATCGACCGGGCCCGCGTGGACCCCGAGCAGGCCGTCGACAAGGTGCTGGATCTCTTCCTCGAGCTGGGCGCCGACGACGACCAGTGCGACTTTCCCTATCTCTTCGGCAGTGGCATGGCCGGCTACGCCAAGCCCGACATGGCCACCGAGAGCGAGAACATGAAGCCGCTCTTCGACGCCATCCTGCGCCACGTGCCGCCTCCGGTGGGCGACCCCGAGAAGCCCCTGCAGATGCAGGTGACCACGCTCGATTACTCCGATTTCATCGGACGCATCATGATCGGCCGGGTGCACAACGGCACGATCAAGGCCGGCCAGAGCGCAGCGCTGATCCGCGATGACGGCACCATCAAGCGCGGCCGCATCAGCAAGCTGCTGGGCTTTGAAGGGCTGGCCCGGGTGGAGATCCCCGAGGCTCGCGCCGGTGACCTGGTGGCCGTGGCCGGTTTCGATGAGGTGAACATCGGCGAGACCATCGCCTGTCCCGATCACCCCGAAGCCCTGCCGCTGATCCGGGTGGATGAACCCACCCTGCAGATGACCTTCGTGGTCAACGACTCCCCCTTCGCCGGCAAGGAAGGCAAATTTGTCACCAGCCGCCAGCTGCGTGATCGCCTGCAGAAGGAGCTCCTCACCAACGTGGCCCTGCGGGTGGAGGACACCGACTCTCCGGACCGCTTCGCCGTCAGCGGCCGCGGTGAGCTGCACCTCGGCATCCTGATCGAGACCATGCGCCGGGAAGGCTTCGAATTCCAGGTGTCGCAACCCCAGGTGATCTTCCGCACCATCGATGGCACCCCCTGCGAACCGGTGGAGACCCTGGTGATGGATGTCCCCGAGGATGCCGTCGGCAGCTGCATCGAGAAGCTGGGCATGCGCAAGGGCGAGATGCAGAACATGGAAACCGGCAGTGATGGCCGCACGCAGCTCGAGTTCGTGGTGCCGGCCAGGGGCCTGATCGGCTTCCGGGGTGAGTTCGTGCGGGCCACCCGGGGCGAGGGGATCATGAGCCACTCCTTCTTCGAGTACCGCCCGATGCAGGGGGATTTCGAAGCGCGCCGCAATGGCGTGCTGATTGCCTACGAGGAGGGCACCGCCACCTTCTATGCCCTCAAGGGCGCCGAAGACCGCGGTCAGTTCTTCATCACCCCCGGCGCCAAGGTGTACAAGGGCATGATCGTCGGCGAGCACAACCGTCCGCCCGATCTCGAGCTCAACGTCTGCAAGGCCAAGCAGGTGACCAACATCCGCTCGGCCGGTGCTGAGGTGCTCGACACCCTGCAGTCGCCGATCCAGATGACCCTGGAGCGGGCCCTGGAGTACATCGGTCCCGACGAGATGCTGGAGGTGACGCCGGAATCGATCCGGCTGCGCAAGCTGCCGTCGAAGAAGCCCGCCAAGCGTTGATCGAGGCCCTTGAGGACGACCCCCGCTTCCGGCAGGCGGTCGTCCTTTTTAATGGCGGCCAGTGGTATGGCTGCCACGACGGCCTTGAAGAGCTGTGGCATGAAACCCTGGGCCCGGATCGACCCGTACTCCAGGGGATTCTCCAGATCGCCGTGGCCCACCTCCACCTAGAGAGCGGCAACCGCAATGGCGCCACGGTGTTGCTGGGAGAAGGGTTGGGCCGTCTGGCCCACAGCGGTCCTGAGGCCCTCGGCCTTGACCTCGACCACCTGCGCCAGGCCAGCAGTGTCCGGTTGAGTGCGCTCCAGGCCGGCGCTGACCCGGCCGGACTGCCCCTTCCAGAGCTGCGGCCGCAGGCCTGAGCAGTGGCTCTCAGGGGGGCAACCGGCAACCTGCCCGTAGATTGCCCACTGAAATTGGGTTTCAGATCCACCCTTACCGCTGAGATGCCGAGCACTGTCGAGCTGAACCCCCTCCAGTCGTCGGGCCCCCTGCGCTGGCGACGTCCAAGGCTGCTGAGAGCAGCCCTCAGCGCCATGGTGCTGGCGTCAGCGGCCAGCGGCCACGCCCAGCCGATCCGGCCTGGTGAGCAGGTCGGTCCGGCGTTGGAGCAAGCACCAGCAGGGGCACCAGCAGCGGCGGCCCCGGCACCCACCGGCCAGGTCACGATTGAATCCGACAGTCAGCAGGCTGACAACGTGACCGGGATCATCACCGCCACCGGCAATGTCCGGATCGTGTACCCCGATCAGCGGGTGGTGGCCACCTCCCGCCAGGCCCAGTACTTCACCCGCGAGGGGATGATCATCCTCAGCGGTGATGTGGATGTGGTCCAGGAGGACGGCAACCTGCTGAGGGCCGATCGGGTCACCTACCTGGTGGAGAGGGAGCGGGCCCTGGCCCAGCCCCTGGAGGGCCAGCAGGTGTTCAGCAAACTGCTGATTCAGACCACCCCCCGGGTTCAGCCGCCGGGTGCGCCCCTGCAGCCCCTCACCGCCCCGCCGCGATGAGTCTCTCTCTGGAGAGCGTGAGCGTGAGCCTGGGCGGTCGCCCCCTGGTAAAGGAGGTGAGCCTGGAGCTGGAACCCGGAGAGGTGGTGGGCCTGCTGGGGCCCAACGGGGCTGGCAAGACCACCACCTTCAACCTGGTGACGGGTCTGCTCAGACCCGACAGGGGTCAGGTGCTGCTGGATGGACGCCGGGTCGAAGGCCTGCCGATGCCCAAGCGGGCACGACTGGGCATCGGCTACCTGCCCCAGGAGGCCAGTGTCTTTCGCCAGCTCACCGCCCGCGAGAACCTCCAGCTGGCCCTGCAACAGAGCGGCACCCCGCTGCGGGTGCGGCGTCAGCGCCTGGAGCAGCTGATCGAGGAGTTTCATCTCGGCAGGTTCCAGGACCGGCGGGGCTACCAGCTCTCGGGCGGTGAGCGGCGGCGCTGTGAGGTGGCGCGCGCCCTGGCGGTGGGCCGCGAGGGGCCGCGCTATCTGCTGCTGGATGAACCCTTCGCCGGCGTTGATCCCCTGGCGGTGGCTGATCTGCAGGCCCTGATCGGCAGCCTGCGCCAGCGGGGCATGGGCTTGCTGATCACCGACCACAACGTGCGCGAAACCCTGGCGATCACCGATCGGGCCTACATCCTCACCGAAGGCAGCATTCTGGCCTCGGGTCCCTCTTCGGAGGTGGCCAGTGACCCCCAGGTGCGGCGTCACTATCTGGGAGAGGGATTTCAACTGTGAGCGCAACCACCAAGTCACAGGCCAGCCCGGCGGCGGTGCAACGGCTGCTGAGGCCGTTCACGCTCTCCTGGCAGCGGCTGCCCCTGATGGATCGCTGGCTCACCAACGAGCTCCTCGGTCCTCTGCTGTTCGGCGTTGCCGCCTTCACGGCGGTGTCGCTCTCGGTGGGGGTGGTTTTCGAGCTGGTGCGGCGGGTGGCCGAATCGGGGCTGCCGATGGTCACCGCCCTGCAGGTGTTGGGCCTGCGAATGCCCGGCTTCCTGGTGCTCTCCTTTCCGATGGCCACCTTGATGGCCACTCTTCTGGCCTACAGCACCCTCTCCAGCAACAGTGAGCTGATCGCCCTGCGCAGCGTGGGGGTGAGCACTTGGCGCATGGTGTTGCCGGCCCTGATCGTGGCCGTGCTGATGAGCCTGCTCACCTTCGTGTTCAACGACCTGATCGTTCCCAGCGCCAATCTGGAGGCCTCCAACACACTGAATCAGGCCCTGGGCAAGGCGATCGCGGCGGAGAAGGGCAGCAACATCATCTATTCGCGCTTCAGCCGTCGCCCCAGCAAGCTGGATGAAAGCGGCAGCGAACGCTACCTCTCCCAACTCTTCTATTCACGCCAATTCAAGGCTGGGGAAATGGAGGAGGTGACGGTGCTGGATTTCAGCCGTCCCACCGGCACCCAGATCCTCAAAGCCAAGAAGGGCATCTGGAACGAACAGGCGGGAATGTGGGAATTCCTTGATGGGCAGATCGTGCTGGTGGGCGACAGCGAAACCACCACTTCAGCCAAGTTTGATCGCTATCTCTATCCACTCGACCAGGGCCCCCTGAAGCTGGCGGCCCTGCCCAAGGATGCGGCCAACATGTCGGTGTCGCAGGCCTTGCGGGCAGAAATTCTGCTGAGGGAAGCCGGCGATCAGAAGGAATCCAGGCGGTTGCGGGTGCGCATCCAGGAAAAATTCGCCTTCCCGGCCATCTGCCTGGTGTTCGGTTTGATCGGCAGCAGCCTCGGGGTCCGGCCCAATGCCCGCACCAGCCGCAGCCAGGGGTTCGGCATCAGCGTGCTGCTGATCTTCTCCTATTACCTGATGTCGTTCATCTTCAGCTCCCTGGGGGTGAAAGGCACCCTCGGGCCTCTGCTGGCGGCCTGGTCACCGGTGCTGATCGGCCTGCTGCTGGGCCTGCTGCTGTTGCGCCAGGCCAGCCGCTGAACCGGTCCCCGTCCAGCCAGGCCTGCAGGCAGACTGGCAGGCAGATCCGCCCCGCCTAGAGCGCGCTGCAGTGAACGACCCGGTTCTCTCCCTCGGCCTGCTGGCCTTCGCCCTGCTGCTGGTGGCTCTGCCCCTGGCCTTCTGGAGCCTCAGTGGCGGCCACTCCAGCAGCCCCGTGCGCCTGCTGGTGGCCGCCGCCAACTTGAGCCTCACGGCCCAGCTGACATTGCGCTGGTGGGAGTCGGGCCACTTCCCGATCAGCAACCTCTACGAATCCCTCTGCTTCCTGGCCTGGGCCTGCACCCTCACCCAGCTGCTGGTGGAGCGCTCGTGGCCCAGTCCGCTGGTGCCCGCGGCGGCCACGCCCATGGGCCTGGGCTGCCTGGCCTTCGCCAGCTTCGCCCTGCCCGATCGGCTCCAGGAGGCCTCACCGCTGGTGCCGGCCCTTCGCTCCAGCTGGCTGGTGATGCACGTGAGCGTGATCATGGTGAGCTACGCCGCTCTGCTGGTGGGATCGCTGCTCTCGGTGGCGGTGCTATTCACCGATCGCGGCCAGGACCTGCAACTGCGCAGCAGCTCCATCGGCAGCGGCGGCTACCGCCAGGCCAAGCTGGCCACTGAGGCGGGCGAACTGCGCCTGAGCAGTGTCTCGATCGGGGTGAGCGAGCAGCTCGACAGCCTCAGTTACCGCACGATCACCGTGGGCTTCCTGCTGCTCTCGGTGGGCCTGGTGAGCGGAGCGGTGTGGGCCAATGAAGCCTGGGGCAGCTGGTGGAGCTGGGACCCCAAGGAAACCTGGGCCCTGATCTGCTGGCTGGTCTACGCCGCCTACCTGCACAGCCGCCTGAGCCGGGGCTGGCAGGGGCGCCGTCCCGCCCTGGTGGCGGCGGCGGGGCTAGTGGTGATCGTGGTCTGCTACATCGGCGTCAACCTGCTGGGCGTCGGCCTGCACAGCTACGGCTGGTTCCTGGGGGCCTGAGCCCTTCCAATCCCTCAACCGATCAGCACCAGGGATCGTCTAAACAGGTGACCATCAAAAAAGGAGACCAGGGCAAAACCTGGTCTCCAGTCCTGCTGCGCGAACAATCACTCTGAGCCGCCGCTCAGGCCAGCACGGCCTCAGGGCGGCGGCTGTGGCGAATGCCCTCGATTGCGGCACGGTAGTCGGGGGCGTTGAACACGGCCGATCCGGCCACGATGGCATTGGCGCCGGCTTCCACCACCTGCCAGGTGTTGGTGGCCTTGAGACCCCCATCCACTTCGATCCAGGGATCGAGACCGCGCTCATCGCACATCCGGCGCAGGCGTCGCACCTTCTCCACAGCCGAGGGGATGAAGCTCTGGCCGCCGAAGCCGGGGTTGACGCTCATGATCAGCACCAGATCGCAGAGCTCGAGGCAGTACTCCAGTGTTTCCAGGGGAGTGCCGGGATTGAGCACGGCGCCGGCTTTTTTGCCCAGGTCCTTGATCTGGCCCAGGTTGCGGTGCAGGTGCGGACAGGCTTCCACCTGCACGTAGATGTGGTCGGCGCCGGCCTTGGCGAAATCGCCCACATAGCGCTCGGGCTCCACGATCATCAGGTGGACATCGAGGGGCTTGCTGGTGACGGGGCGCAGGGCCTCGACGATCAGCGGGCCGATGGTGATGTTGGGAACGAAACGGCCATCCATGACGTCGACATGGATCCAGTCGGCTCCAGCCTCGTCTACGGCCCTGACCTCGTCACCGAGGCGGGCAAAATCAGCGGAAAGGATCGACGGGGCGATCACCAGAGGCTTCGTGCTCATGGTTGGGGCCACCGGGGGCAAGGGAGCTCAGCGATTGTAGGAACGCACGGTGAGGCGGCTCACACGGCGCTGATACAGTGGCGCCCGCTTCTTGTCGGAAAGACCTTGCCGCAGCTGGTCTGCCTGTCTTTCTGCTGACGCCTTCTCTCCCCCCTGCCGGACCGTCGTGGATCGCACCCTCATTCAGGAACTGCTCGAAGTCGTCGAGCAGGCCGCCATCGCCTCCGCCCACCTCACCGGGCTCGGCAAGAAAGATGAGGCCGATGCCGCCGCCGTCGAGGCGATGCGCACCCGCATGGGCTCCATCGCCATGCAGGGCCGGATTGTGATCGGCGAGGGCGAGCGCGATGAGGCGCCGATGCTCTACATCGGCGAGGAGGTGGGCAGCGGCACCGGCCCCGGCGTCGATTTCGCCGTGGATCCCTGCGAGGGCACCAACCTCTGCGCCAACGCCCAGGACGGTTCGATGGCCGTGCTGGCCGCCTCCGACCGCGGCGGCCTCTTCAATGCCCCCGACTTCTACATGAAGAAGCTGGCGGCCCCCCCGGCGGCCAAGGGCAAGGTGGACATTCGCAAGAGCGCCACTGAGAACATCGCCATCCTCAGCTCCTGCCTGGGCATGCCCGCCAGCGATCTGGTCATCGTGGTGATGGACCGCGCCCGGCACAAGGACCTGATCGCCGAGATCCGCGCCACCGGCGCCCGGGTGAAGCCCATCAGCGACGGTGACGTGCAGGCCGCGATCGCCTGTGGCTTCGCCGGCACCGGCACCCACTGCCTGATGGGCATCGGCGCCGCCCCCGAAGGGGTGATCTCCGCGGCAGCCCTGCGCTGCCTCGGCGCCCACTTCCAGGGCCAGCTGGTGTACGACCCCGCCATCGCCCAGACCAGCGAGTGGGCCGACTACACCAAGGAAGGCAACATCGAGCGGCTCAACTCGATGGGCATCACCGACATCGACAAGGTCTATGAGGCCGAGGAGCTGGCCTCCGGTGAGAACGTGGTGTTCGCCGGCAGCGGCATCACCCCCGGCCTGCTGTTCAAAGGGGTGGTGTTCGAGCGCGACTGCACCCGCACCAGCAGCCTGATCATCAGCTCGCTCGACTCGTCGGCCCGCTTCACCGATACGGTGCACATCAAGCCCGGCGCTCTCAGCGTCGCCCTGCGCTGAGCCGCCCCCCATGCACATCGCCGTCGTCGGCCTCAGCCACCGCACGGCTCCGGTCGAGATCCGGGAGCGACTGAGCATCCCCGAGCAGACCATGGAGGAATCTCTCCAGAATCTGCGCGGGGACTCCCAGATACTCGAGGCCTCCATCCTCAGCACCTGCAACCGGCTCGAGATCTACACCCTGCTGCGCAGCCCCGAGCAGGGGATCCATGCCGTGGGCAGCTTCCTGAGCCAGCACTCCGGGCTGGATTTCGGTGAGCTCACGCCCCATCTGTTCACCTACCACCACGAGGAAGCGGTGGCGCACCTGCTGCGGGTGGCCGCTGGCCTCGACAGCCTCGTGCTGGGGGAGGGCCAGATCCTCTCCCAGGTGAAGAAGATGGTGCGGCTGGGCCAGGAACACGGTTCGATCGGACCGATCCTCAACCGTCTGCTCAACCAGGCGGTGAGCACCGGCAAGCGGGTGCGCAGCGAAACCAACCTCGGCACCGGAGCGGTCTCGATCAGCTCCGCCGCCGTGGAACTGGCCCAGCTCAAGGTGGGCCAGGCCCGCGGCCTCGACGAACTGGTGCCGCTGGATCAGGAGCAGGTAGCGGTGGTGGGGGCCGGGCGCATGGCCCGGCTGCTGCTGCAGCACCTCCAGTCCAAGGGCTGTCGCGGCCTGGTGCTGCTCAACCGCACAGCCGAGCGAGCCGAGGCCCTCGCCGCCGACTTTCCCGAGTTCCCTGTCCAGTGCCGCCCCCTGAGCGACCTGGACCACTGCCTGAGCACCTGCTCCCTGGTGTTCACCAGCACCGGAGCGGAGGAGCCGATCATCGACGCCGGGCGGCTCGAAGGCCTCAACCGGCGCTCCTCGCTGATGCTCATCGACATCGGTGTGCCGCGCAACATCAGCGCCGATGTGGGCCAGCTCGCCGGGGTTGATTCCTTCGACGTCGACGACCTCCAGGAGGTCGTGACCCGCAACCAGGAGGCCCGGCGCGACATCGCCGCCGAAGCCGAGGGGCTGCTGCAGGAGGAGGCCCGTCAGTTTCTGGAGTGGTGGGATGGACTTGAGGCGGTGCCCACCCTCAACCGCCTGCGCCAGCAGCTGGAGCAGATCCGCGAGCAGGAATTGCAGAAGGCCCTCAGCCGCATGGGCCCCGACCTCTCGGTGCGGGAGCGCAAGGTGGTGGAGGCCCTGAGCAAGGGCATCATCAACAAGATCCTGCACAGCCCGGTCACCAACCTGCGGGCGCCCCAGCCCCGCCAGCAGCGCCATCAGGCGATGCAGGTGCTGCACCAGCTGTTTGCCCTCGACGCCGAGGACGACGAGGGTTGATGTCGCTGGGGCTACAGCGGTTATCCACGTTTTTGGTCTCAGCCAAGGGTTGGCGAGCTTTGCAAGGCCCCCGATCCGGTACGGTGCTCCCACGCTGACGGCAGCAGTCTCGGAGGGCAGTGATGAAGCGGGTTCTGGCGATCATTCTCGGCGGAGGCGCCGGCACCCGTCTCTATCCCCTCACGAAGATGCGGGCCAAGCCGGCTGTACCGCTCGCCGGCAAGTATCGCCTGATCGATATTCCCATCAGCAACTGCATCAACTCGGGGATCAACAAGATCTACGTGCTGACACAGTTCAACAGCGCCTCCCTCAACCGCCACCTCACCCAGAGCTACAACCTCTCCGCAGGCTTCGGCCAGGGGTTCGTCGAAGTGTTGGCCGCCCAGCAGACCCCCGAGAGCCCCAGCTGGTTCGAGGGCACCGCCGATGCCGTGCGCAAATACCAGTGGCTGTTCCAGGAATGGGACGTGGATCAGTACCTGATCCTCTCCGGTGATCAGCTCTACCGGATGGACTACAGCCGTTTCGTCGATCACCACATCCAGTCGGGCGCTGACCTCACGGTGGGAGCCCTGCCGGTGGATGGCGCCCAGGCCGAGGGTTTCGGGCTGATGCGCACCGACCTCGATGGCCGCATCCGTGAGTTCTCCGAAAAACCCAAGGGCGCAGCCCTGGAGGCCATGAGGGTGGACACCGCCAAGCTGGGGCTGGCGGAAGCCGAAGCCGCCCGCAGGCCCTACCTGGCTTCGATGGGCATCTACGTCTTCAGCCGCAACACCCTCTTCGATCTGCTGGCGCAGAACCCCGGCTCCACTGATTTCGGCCAGGAGATCATTCCCACCGCCCTCGGTCAGGGAGACAACCTCAGGGCCTACCTGTTCGACGACTACTGGGAGGACATCGGCACGATCGGGGCCTTCTACGAAGCCAACCTGGCCCTGACCGACCAGCCCAGGCCCGCCTTCTCCTTCTACGACGAGAAGTTCCCGATCTACACCCGGCCCCGCTACCTGCCCCCGAGCAAACTGCTGGAGGCCCAGGTCACCCAGTCGATCATCGGCGAAGGATCCCTGCTGCAGAATTGCAGCATTCACCACTGCGTGCTCGGCGTGCGCTCCCGGATCGAAGGGGAGGTGGTGCTGCAGGACACCCTGGTGATGGGTGCCGACTTCTTTGAATCCTCCGAGGAGCGGGCCGTGCTGCGCGAACGGGGCGGCATTCCGGTGGGTGTGGGTCGTGGCACCACCGTGCGGCGAGCGATCCTCGACAAGAACGTGCGCATCGGCAGCAACGTCACGATCGTGAACAAGGACCGGATTGAGGAGGCGGATCGCCCGGAGCTGGGCTTCTACATCCGCAACGGCATCGTGGTTGTGGAGAAGAACGCCACCATCGCCAACGGCACCGTGATCTGAGCGCTTGCTGACAGAGAGCCCGAGCCAACGGCGTTCGGGCAGGCGCAAGGCCACACTGAAGCCGAACGGCCTGCACGCCAACTTCTCATGAGCAAAGCACACTTCGGCCTGATCGGCCTCGGAGTGATGGGCGAGAACCTGGTCCTCAACGCCGAACGCAACGGTTACTCCAGCGTCGTCTTCAACCGCACCTACGCCAAGACCGAAGACTTCCTCAAGGGGCGGGCCGCCGGGCTGAACATCATCGGCGCCCACACCCTTGAGGAGTTCGTCGGCGCCCTGGAGCGGCCCCGCCGCATCCTGATGATGATCAAGGCGGGCTCACCCATCGACGCCATGATCGCCCAGATCTCGCCGTTGCTGGAGGACGGCGATCTGCTGATCGACGGCGGCAACTCCCTCTACACCGACACCGAGCGGCGGGTGAAGGAGCTGGAGAGCCGGAGCTTCGGCTACATCGGCATGGGGGTCTCCGGCGGCGCCAAGGGGGCCCTGGAGGGTCCGAGCATGATGCCCGGCGGCACCAAGGCCGCCTACGACGCCATCGAAGGGCTGGTGCGCAAGATGGCCGCCCAGGTCGACGACGGCCCGTGCGTCACCTACATCGGCCCCGGCGGTGCCGGCCATTTCGTCAAGACCGTCCACAACGGCATTGAGTACGGGATCGAGCAGATCCTGGTGGAGGCCTACGACCTGATGAAGCGCTGCGCCGGCATGGATGGCCTGGCGATGGCCCAGGTGTTCGACGGCTGGAACCAGCTCGAGGAGCTCTCCTCCTATCTGGTGGAGATCACCGAGGTCTGCCTGCGCACCCGTGATCCCGAGGATGGCGGTGATCTGGTGGAGAAGATCCTCGACGTGGCCGGTCAGAAGGGCACCGGTCTGTGGACCGTGGTCAGCGCCCTGGAGATGGGAGTGCCGGTGCCCACCATCTACGCGGCGCTCAATGGCCGGGTGATGAGCTCCCTGCACACCGAGCGTCTGGCGGCGGCCAGCGTGATCGATGCCCCGGCAGCGGCCGCAGCGGTGTCTCTGGGGGAACCCTCCGAGGGCATGCCGGCCCTGCGTGATGCCATCACTCTGGCCTGCATCGCCAGCTACGCCCAGGGCATGGCCCTGATGGTGGAGGCCTCCGCCCTGCACGACTACAACCTCAACCTCTCCTCGATCGCCCAGATCTGGAAGGGGGGCTGCATCATTCGCGCCAAGTTGCTGCAGCGCATCCAGAACGCCTACGACACCAATCCGGATCTGGCCAACCTGATGGTGGACCCCTGGTTCGCCGAGCAGGTGAACACGCGCCTGAGCGGCCTGCGTCAGGTGGTGGCCGGTGCGGCCCTGGCCGGCATTCCCGTGCCCTGCCTGAGCAGCACCCTCGATTACATCGACAGCTACCGCACGGCGCGCCTACCCCAGAACCTGCTGCAGGCCATGCGCGACTGTTTCGGCGCCCACACCTACCAGCGGGTGGACCGGGACGGCAGCTTCCACACCGAGTGGCTGTGATGCGCAGCCAGCCACCGGCCACCTACCGGCTCGAAGTGGCCGCCGATGGCGAGGAACTGGCCCGGCGCACCGCCGAGACCATCGCCGCCTGCATCGATCTGGCCCTGGCCCAGCGCGATCGGGCCCAGATCGCCCTCGCCGGCGGTGGCACCCCCGCCGCCGCCTACCGGCTGCTGGCGAGGGAGCGGCTGCCCTGGCAACGGGTGGATGTGCTGCTGGGCGATGAACGCTGGGTGGCTGCCGACGACCCCTCCAGCAACGCCCTGATGCTGCGCCAGACCCTGCTGGCGGAGGGCCCTGGCTCCGAGGCCCATTTCCAGCCGGTGCCCACCGATCTGGAGAGCCCCGAGGCCAGTGCCGCCGCCTATGCCGCCCTGGTGGCCAGAACCTGCCCCGGGGATCCACCGGTCTTCGATCTGGTGCTGCTGGGGCTCGGGGAAGACGGCCACACGGCCTCGCTCTTTCCAGGCACTCCCGCCCTGGCGGTGAACGATCGGGAGGCCACGGTGAGCGAAGGCAAGGGGCTACCCCGCGTCACCCTCACCGCTCCGGTGCTGAGCGCGGCGCGCCAGGTGCTGTTCCAGGTGAGCGGAGCGGGCAAGCAGCAGGCCCTGCGCCGATTGCTGGATCCCGACGAATCACCCGAGCGCACCCCGGCCCGGCTGGTGAGCCCCCGTCAGCCGGTACTGATCCTCGCCGATGCCGCCGCTGCGGCAGGCTTGGAGGAGTGATCGAACTGGCCCTGATGGTGGCACCTCTGCTAGTGGTGAGCGGTGATGGCTTCAGCGGCTGGCTGGCCCTCAACGACACGATCATGGGCGGGAGCAGCAGCGGCGTCTGCCGCAGCGGACCATCAGGGCTGGTGCTGGAGGCGGAGGTGGTCGAAGCCGGCGGCGGCTTCGTCAGCTGCCGCTCCCCCCTGTTCTCGCCGCCCCTGGATCTGAGCGCCTACCGGGCGCTGCAGCTCGATCTGCGCGGCGATGGTCGGCGCTACAAGCTGGCGGTGGCCTGCGCCGATGGGGTGGCCGGCCTCACCGAGCTGATCCCGGGGGGGCTGCGCTGGGTGAGCGAGTTCGCCACCAGCCCTGAGGGCCCCACCACGGTGGAGATCCCCTTCAGCCAGCTGAAACCCTCGCTGCGAGCCCAGCCCATGACCCTGCCGCTGCTGCGCTTTGATGGCGGCCGGATCACGCGGCTGCAGATCCTGCACTCCAGATTCGGTGACGATGGCCGGCCCAACCCCGGCTTCCGCGCCGGTGCCCTGCGCCTTGAGGTGGAAGCGATCCGGGCCGTTCCCTGAGGTGGAGAGCCTCAGCGCAGCCGTTGATGGGCCCGGCCCCAGCAACCTGCTCAGTCGGGTGGCGGCAGCGGCTGATCTCTGCATGAAGCCGAACCGGCACGCTGTGGTGATCAACTCCGGCGCACCTGAGCTGATCTCGGCGAGGCCTGAGGCCGAGCCAGGCAAAGATGAATGCACATTGCGGCTGCTCTGCCGCCGGGCCGATGGCGAGCGAACAGAGCTCAACGACATCGAGCTGGAGTTTTACCGCAGCGGCGAAGATCTGCACCTGATGCTGAGCTGGCCCGAGCAAACAGATCAACCGATGCTCTGGCAGGGCCATCACCCGGTCTGGATGGATGGCGACAGCGGCCAGCGCTGCGAGCGCCCGCCCGCCGGTGCGGCGCTGGAGGCCCTGGCCCGGCGGCTGCGGGCCCTGTTCAGCCCTGCTCAGTCCTGATCGGTGACGGCCCCCAGGCTGCTGCTGCTCACCAGCCGCGCGTACTTGCCCAGCACTCCCCTGCGGTAGCGGGGCTCGGGTGCCGCCCAGGCCGCCCGGCGCCGCTCCAGCTCGCCCGCGTCCACATTGAGCTGGATGAGCAGCTGGTGCGCATCCACCGTGATGCTGTCGCCCTCCCGCACCAGGGCGATGGTGCCGCCCACGGCGGCCTCGGGGGCCACATGGCCCACCACCAGGCCATAGGAACCACCGCTGAAGCGGCCGTCGGTGATCAGCGCCACCGATTCCCCCAGCCCCTGACCCACGATCGCGGCCGTGGGAGAGAGCATCTCGCGCATGCCGGGCCCGCCCACCGGCCCCTCGTAGCGCACCACCACCACATCACCGGCATGGACCCCACCGGCGAGGATCGCCTCCAGGGCACTCTCCTCACTCTCGAACACCCGGGCAGGGCCGGTGATCACCGGGGTCTTGACACCACTGATCTTGGCGACGGCCCCCTCGGTGGCCAGGTTGCCCTTGAGGATCGCCAGGTGACCCTTGGCATAGAGGGGATTGGAGAGGGGCCGGATCACCTCCTGATCGGCCGGGGGCTCGCTGGGCACGTCGGCCAGCACCTGCTTGAGCGTGAGGCCCTCGATCGTGCGGCAGTCGCCGTGCAGTAGACCCGCATCCAGCAGCAGCTTCATCACCTGAGGGATGCCACCGGAGCGGTGCAGATCCACCGTCACGAAACGGCCGCTGGGCTTGAGATCGCAGATCACCGGCACCCGCTGACGGATGGTTTCGAAATCATCGATCGTGAGCGGCACCTCGGCGGTGCTGGCGATCGCCAGCAGGTGCAACACCGAATTGGTGGAGCCCCCCACCGCCATGATCACGCTGATGGCGTTCTCGATCGCCTCGCGGGTGATCAGATCACGGGGACAGATGTTGGCCTCGATCGCCCGCACCAGCACTTCGGCGGAGCGGCTGGCGCTCTCGGCCTTCTCGGGATCCTCGGCCGCCATGGTGGAGCTGCCCGGCAGGCTCAGGCCCATGGCCTCAAAGGCGGAGCTCATCGTGTTGGCGGTGAACATGCCGCCGCAGCTTCCGGCTCCAGGGCAGGCGTTCTTCTCGATCGCCAGCAGTTCGTCTTCATTGATGAGGCCGCCGGAGAACTGGCCCACCGCCTCGAAAGCACTGACCACAGTGAGGTCACAGGGGCCGAGCTTGCCGGGTTTGATCGTGCCGCCATACACGAAGATCGCCGGGATGTTCATGCGCGCCATCGCCAGCATGGCGCCGGGCATGTTCTTGTCGCAGCCGCCGATGGCCAGCAGGCCATCCATGCTCTGGGCGCTGCAGGCGGTTTCGATCGAATCGGCGATCACCTCGCGGCTCACCAGGGAGTACTTCATCCCCTCGGTGCCCATCGAGATGCCGTCGCTGACGGTGATCGTGCCGAACATCTGCGGCATGGCCCCCGCCAGGCGGGCGGATTCCTCAGCGCAGCGGGCCAGATCGTTGAGGCCGATGTTGCAGGGCGTGATCGTGCTGTAGCCGTTGGCGATGCCGATGATCGGCTTGTTGAAATCACCGTCGCCAAAACCGACGGCCCGCAGCATGGCCCGATTGGGAGAACGCTGAACCCCTGCGGTGATAGCGGCGGAACGGAGCATGAACCCTTCAGTGGCACCGGAAGCAACTTACCGAGGCGTGCTGCCGCGGCTCAGGCTTCGGGGCTGAGGGTTTCCAGCTGGCGGCGCACGTCTTCGATCGCCCGATTCAGTTCGTTCACCTTGTGCTGCAGCTCGCGCTTGAGCAGGGGCCGCCGCTCGCCGTCGTCGCTGTCGCGGGAGCCCCCCTGCAGGCGCGAAAGGGTGAGGGTGCGGCGCTGACGCTGGGCCAGGCGGCGGCTCTCGGCCTCTGCCAGCAGCCACCAGGCCAGACCGGCAGCACCGATCACCGCTCCGGCGATGGCACTGGCCAGGATGGGACTGGCGGTGAATCCGCGTTCGGCCATGGGTGTTCGATCCTCCAGATCCCTGATGGGGGAAGCTTAGAACCGCTCCGCCACCCGCAGGGCATTGGCGATCACGGTGAGGCCGGGCGAGACGATCGGGCAGCTGGGGAAGACGCTGGCATCGGCGATGGTCAGATTGGCCAGGCCGTGGACACGGCCGTCGCGGTCGACCACGGAGGTGGCTGGATCATCGCCCATGCGGCAGGTGCCGCAGGCGTGGCCGATCACCGCCAGGGGCGCCTCGCCGCGGGGATAGAAGGGGGCTGGGCGCACTTCGGGGGTGAGCGGATCGGCATCCACGGCCTTGAGCACCGAGAGCCAGCGGTAAACGAGCCGGTCGTGGGCTTCGAGGTTGTTGGCCAGATATTGGATGCTCAGCCGCTCACCGCGAAGCTCGATACGGTTCTCGGGGTCGGGCAGCACCGGACTCATGGCCCACCAGCAGATCGAGCGCACCGCCAGCTGCTGCAGGGCGGTGTTGGGCAGCAGCCGCGTCACCAGGGAGAGCACCGGCGGTGACTCGGCGAACTGGGCGTCCTGCAACACCCCGCCACCGGTTTCGATGTGGCCGAGCGGAAAGCTGACGTTCTGATCGCCCCAGAGGTAATCGTTGACGCCGAGGCTGCGGGGGAAGCGGCCGCTGTGGGGTTCGCGGGCCAGCTGCAGGATCGCCGTGAGCTGGGGCTTCATCAGGTGGCGGCCCACCTGGTTGCTGCCATTGGCCAGGCCGTGGGGGTGGAGTGAGCTGCGGGAGCGCAGCAGCAGGGCCGGAGTGTTCACCGCACCGGCGGCCAACACCACCTGATCGCCCCGGAACAGCCAGCTCTGACCATCGATCTCGGCTTGCACCCCCTTCACCTCGCGGCCACTGGGATCCACATGCAGCCGGGTGACGCGGGCGTTGCTGATCAGGCGGGTGCCGGGATGCTCCAGGGCCGGCTGCACCCCGAACAGTTCCGCGTCACCACTGGGATCCTCCGGCTGCTCCGACCAGCTCAGCGGCAGGTCGTAGGGATGGCGGCCCTGGCGCTGCAGGCCCTGGCGCAGCGGCTCGAAGATCGGATCCAGCGGCAGCGGCTCATAGGGATAGGGGCCGCTGCGCGGCGGCTGCTGCGGGTCCGTGCCGGCACGGCCATGGACGCGGTAAAGGGCCTCGGCACGGTCGTACCAGGGGGCGAGCTCGTCGTAGCTGAGCGGCCAGGCGGGGGCGACACCCTCCTGCAGGGGCAAGCCTTCGAACTCCCGCGGCCACATGCGCTCCAACACCCCGCCCCAGATCTTGGTGTTGCCGCCCAGGGCGTAAATCGTCTGGGGGGAGAAGGGATCGCCATCGGGGCCGAACCAGTCGTCGCCAGGGTGATAGCGGTCTTTTCGGAACAGATCGACGCTGGCCACGTTCTGATCGGCCAGGTCCATGACCCCGCCGCGCTCCAGCAGCAGCACCGAGCGCCCCTTGGCAGCCAGCGCTCCGGCCAGGCTGCCTCCGGCGGCGCCGGAGCCGATCACGATCACATCGTGGTGCTGGTCGTCGAGGATCATGACCAGGCGTAGAGGAGAAGGAAAAGCATCACCCAGATCACATCCACAAAGTGCCAGAACAGGGAGGTGGCGATCACCCCCTGCTCACCAGCGGCGTAGTTGGCCGGGCGGAAGGAGCGCTGCAGCATCAGCGCCATCAGCAGGATGCCGCTGAGCACATGCAGGCCGTGGAAGCCGGTGAGCAGGTAGAAGCAACTGCCGAAACTGCCGCTGGTGATCCCGAAAGGCAGCGAACGCCATTCGATCGCCTGGCCATAGAGGAACACCGCCCCCATTGCCATGCTCAGCAGCCAGAAGGCGCGGAAGCCCCAGAGCTGGCCCCTGGAGAGGCAGCGCTCAGCCAGGGCCACCGTGCCGCTGCTGGAGACCAGCACCAGCGTGTAGAGCAGGGGGCTGCGCCACTCCAGCCCCTCCACCCCTGGCGGCAGCCACTGCAGGGCCGAGAGCTTCAGCACCGCATAGCCCGTGAAGAACGCCAGAAAGATGACGCTCTCAGAGCAGAGAAAGATGATGAAGCCGGTGAGGCTGTGGTTGGCGTGAGCCGCTTGATGACCCTGGCCCTGGGGGGTCGGGGGGGCATCGAGTGGAGGGCTGATGGTCATGGCTCAGGCCTGCAGAAGGGCGCGCTCGATTTCATCCTGGTGCTCCACCAGCGGCCGGCCGGTGCCATAGCCGTAGGGGCCGCTGATCACCGTGGGCACGTGTTCCTCGAAGTTTTCAGCCGGCGGTGGTGAGGGCAGCAGCCACTCCAGGCCGATGGCATTCCAGGGATTGGCCGGTGATTTCGGCCCCCGTACCCAGGAGCTCACCAGGTTGAGCAGAAAGGGAATGATCGAGACCCCCAGGAGGAAGGCACCGAGGCTGGCGATCACATTCCAGAAGGCGAATTCCGGGTCGTAGGACGACACCCGGCGGGGCATGCCCATCAGGCCGAGGGGATGCATCGGGAAGAAGTTGAGGTTGGTGCCCACAAAGGTGAGCAGGAAATGAAGTTTGCCCAGACCCTCATAATACATGTGTCCGGTGAATTTAGGGAACCAGTGATAGATGGCGGCGTAGACACCCATGGTGGCCGCACCATAGATCACGTAGTGGAAATGGCCTACCACGAAATAGGTGTTGTTGACGTGGATATCCACAGGCACCGTGGCCAGCATGATGCCGGTGACGCCTGCGAACACAAAATTGAACAGGCCACCGAGGGCGAACAGCATCGCCGTGTTTAGGCGTAACTTCCCTCCCCACAGCGTCGCCAGCCAGGCGAACACCTTTATGCCGGTGGGCACCGCGATCAGCATGGTGGTGACCATGAAGACATCGCGCATCCACTGGGGAACGCCGCTGGGGAACATGTGGTGCACCCAGACGATCAGGCTCAGCCCCACGATCACCAGGGAAGCCCCGGCCACGAAGGGATAGCCGAATAGGGGCTTGCGCGCGTACACCGGAAACAGCTCGGAGAACACCCCGAACACCGGCAGGATGATCACATACACGGCGGGGTGGGAATAGAACCAGAAGAAGTGCTGATAGAGGACCGGATCACCGCCGCCCTCAGGCCGGTAAAAGGAGGTGCCCACCGCCAGGTCGAACAGCAGCATCACGGCACCACCGGTGAGGGCAGGGAGGCCGATCAGCTGAATCGTCTGGGCCGAGAGGGCCGTCCAGCAGAAAATCGGCATGCGGCCCAGGGTCATGCCAGGGGCGCGCATGCGCAGGATTGTTGTCACGAAGTTGACGGCACCCATGATCGAGGAGATGCCCGAGAGCGCCACCGCCAGGATCCAGAGGGCTTCGCCGTTGATCAGGTGCCCGAGTGGATTCTGCAGGCTCACCGGCGGGTACGACCACCAGCCGGATGAGGCCGGCCCTCCCGGCACCAGGAAACTGGCCATCAGGATCACCCCAAACACCGGCACCATCCAGAAGGCGGCGGCATTGAGTTTGGGGAAGGCCATGTCGGGGGCGCCGATCATGCAGGGGATCAGGAGGTTGTTGAGCCCGTTGAGCACCGGAAAGATGAACAGGAAGAGCATGATCGTCCCGTGCATCGTGTAGAGGCCGTTGTACACGGTGCGATCCACCAGATCCGCCTCCGGTGTGATCAGCTCACCGCGCATGATCATCGCCAGCAGACCGCCCACCAGCAGAAACAAGAGGGCAGTGACGATGTACTGGATGCCGATCACCTTGGCGTCGGTGTTGAAGCTGAAGAAGCGCTTCCAGTTGTCCGGGGCACCGGGCACCGGATGGGGCGCCTTGAGGATGCGTGAGTCAACGCCGGCGGTGGAGGTCATGGGATCAGCCGTCGTGGGGAAGGGTGTTGGAGCCGGGCACATTCACCAGCGGCGGCGGGGCGGGGGCGATGGTGGCGTAGCCGCTGCCGCGCTCGCCGCTGAGCTGCTGGGCGTATTCGCGTGAGGCCTCGCTGAGGCCGGGCTGCAGCGGCAGCCGGGAGGCGCGCCGCAGCCAGTCCTGGTAGGCCTCCTCGCTCTCCACCACCACATCGGCCTGGTTGGCGGCGAACCAGGTGCCGCTGTATTCCGAGTCGCGCAGGCGGTAGCGGCCTTCGCGGGTGGGGGTGATGAAGAGGGTGATCGAGCGGCCTGGGATCACCTGCTGCTTGAGCCGAAAGGCCGGCACATAGAAACCGTGGATCACGTCTTTGCTCTCCAGCTGCAGGCCGAGGCGGCGATCGATGGGCATGTGCAGCTCCGTGGAAGACACCCCGGCCACCGGGTAGCGGAACTCCCACGACCACTGGCGGGCGATCACCTGCACCTCACCCCCTGGCACGGAGGCGCCGGCGGCGGAGCTGGCTGGGGCATGGGAGTGGTCCATGGGGCCGATAAGACCGATCTCGCGGTTCACCTGGATCGTGTAGGCGGCAATGCCCATCACCAGCACCAGGGGGATCACGGTCCAGATGATCTCCAGGGTGGTGTTGCCCTCGATCGGCTCCGCATCGCTGATGTCGTACTTCTCAGCGCGGTTGAACAGCATCACCCAGACCATCACCGAGACCACCCCCACGAACACGAAGGTGGCAACGGCCGTTTCGAATCCGAAGAGGCCATCCACCAGCGGAGCCGCCGACGAGGCCGACACCGGCAACCAGCGGGGCACCTGGGCCCCCATCCAAAGGCTGAGCAGGGTGAGCAGCACCAGCCAGAGGGCCAGGCCGATCAGTCGGGGCCAAAAAAAGCGCTGCGGGGTGGAGGTCATGGCAGGGCCTCGCGCAGGCTGGCACCTTCGCCCAGCAGCTGGCTGGCCGTGACATGCACGCCGAACTCCACCCCCAGCTGGGCGCCGAGGGTGCCGTGCCAGGCCATCAACGCAAACACCAACAGCCCCACCAGCAGGTAGCTCCACTGCACCTGGCGACCCATCTCGCGGCGCCAGCGGAAGCGCTGAAAGCCACGCCAGACGGTCATCAGCACGATCGCGAAGAGCAGGGCCACGCCCACGGCCCCATGCCAGAGCATGGTGGCGGTGCTGCCCATGGCGAAGCTGCTGGTGATCCCGGGAAGCGGATCAGCCAGCTGCATCTCCACAAAACCCGCCGCCACGGTGAAGAAGCTGATCAGGCAGCAGGCCAGCAGGTTGTACCAACCCACATCGTGCAGACCGGAGCGGGTCACCGGCAGGGCCAGGAAGCGGAACAGCCGCCTCTCGAAGGGAAAGAGCGCTCCGGCGATATCGAAGGCGATGGCGATCACGAACAGGCCGATCGTGAGATGGACCAGGTTCGGGTGGATCGGCAGCCGGTAGGGCAGATCATTGGCTCCGAGCTCCATCACACCAGCCCCGCGCGCATCGCCTCCACCACCTTGACGGTGTGGAGGCCATAGACCCAGATCAGCTGGTTGCCGAGCAGCACCTGCACCACCACCAGGGCGCTAAGCAGGCTGCCCGCCCCGAGAAAGGCCAGGGGCAGCTGCAGCGGGTCTCGGCTGCGGATCACGTAGCGCCAGGCGGTGAGCACCGAGAGCACCCCGGCCAGCACCCAGCCGAGGGTGCTGTGCAGGTTGAGGATCTCGCGGGAGGCGCCGTAGGGATTGGCCAGCCCCGCCTCCACCTGGCCGAAGATGATCGCAATGAAGATCGCCACCGTGGCAAAGAGCAGATTCCAGAAGCTCACCTCATAGAGCGAGGGCTTGCCCGCTAGGCGACCGATCACGTCGAAGACGAACGCGATCAGGGCCATCGCGATCACGAAATGAACCACGATCGGGTGAATCGTGTCGATCCAGGGAAGGTTGCGGTCGTTGAGGGGTGGAAGAAGCTCGAGCATGGGCGCTCGCCCGTCCTGCCAATGGATCCAGCTTCGGAGGCCCGGTGGAGCTGGGGTGGCCGCGGTCAGGGAATGAGGTTCTGAGCGGCTTTCAGCTGCGGCGATTGACCAGCCAGACGGCCCCCAGCAGGGCCGCCAGCACCAGGCTGATCTCAATCAGACCGCCGCTCCACATCCACTCCGCATGGGTGAATTCAGCCAACAGCACGGCCTTGGGGACAGAAGGCAGGGGCACGACGGGGCATGGGCGCGGGGATGCCCCCAGTTTCACTCGCCCGCCAGGGCCGCCTCCGCCCGCCGCGGGTCCACCGCCCCCAGGGTTCCGCCGCCGGGGAGGGCTTCGAGCGAGTGGGCCGCCCCCATGGCCGGAGCCAGCCGCCAGCGGTGGCCCATCGCCACCAGCAGCTGGAGGGTGTCGAGGCTGAAGCCCTGCTCTACAGCCAGCTCATCCGGCCAGTGCTGGCTGTGAATCCGGCTGGCGGCCACCGCCGAGGCCAGGTTGAGACCGTGCTCCAGGCGATTGAGCAACACTTGCAGCACCGTGGTGATGATCCGGCTGCCGCCGGGGCTGCCGCTGGCCAGCAGCGGTCCGCCGGCGGGGGTGAGCACCAGGGTGGGCGCCATCGAGCTCAGCGGTTGCTTGCCCGCTGCGATCGCATTGGCCTTTCCCTGCACCAGGCCGAAGGCGTTGGCGGCCCCCGGAAGGGCCGTGAAATCGTCCATCTCGTTGTTGAGCAGGAAGCCGGCCCCCGGCACGCTCACACCGTTGCCATAGGGGAAGTTGAGGGTGGTGGTGGTGGCCACCATCGTGCCGTCGCGGTCGATCACCGAGAGGTGGGTGGTGTTGGGGCTTTCGGCGGCGCGGGCCCCGGGGGGGGCATCGAGTTCCCGCGCCGGCCGGTGGCGCCCGGCCTGGATCGTGCGGCGCAGCTCATCGGCATAGCCCTGGCTCAGCAACCGCTCCAGGGGCATGGCCACAAAGCGTGGATCGCCCAGCCAGCGGTTGCGGTCGCGGAAGGCCAGGTTCATCGCCTCAGCCATCGGATGCAGGGCGGCGGCGCTGTTGAGGCCCAGGGCCGCCAGATCAAAGCCCTCCAGGATGTTGAGCAGCTGGATCAGGCTGACACCGCCGGAGCTGGGCGGGGGCATGGCGATCACGGGATGGCCACGCCAGTCCCCCAGCAGGGGCGGCTGAAGCCGGGCCCGGTAGCCGCTCAGATCGTCAGCGCTGATCAGGCCTCCCCTGCGGCGCATCAGGGCCACCAGCGCCTCGGCCACCGGCCCCTGGTAGAAGCCCTGCTCGCCCTGGGCGGCGATGCGGCGCAGGGTGGCGGCCAGCTCGGGCTGACGCAGGCGCTCGCCCGGCCGGTAGGGACGCCCACCGGGGCGCAGGAACAGCCGCGTTGATTCGGGATCAGCCCGCAACAGGGGGGCCGCGGCCTCGAGGGAATCGGCCAGGGCCTTGCTCACCACCACCCCCTGCTCCGCCAGGCGGATCGAGGGGGCGATCACCCGAGCGAGGCTCAGTCGGCCGTAGTGGCGGTGGGCCAGCAGCAGCCCCGCCACCGTGCCGGGCACCCCGCTGCTGAGCAGGCTGCGGGTGGCCTTGCGGCGATCCACCGCCCCGGAGGCATCCAGCAGCAGATCGGGCCCGGCCGCCAGGGGAGCGCTCTCGCGGAAGTTGACCGTGACGGCCCGGCCCTGACCCACCCGCCGCTCCTGGGGCCCCAGCGGCCGCCCCCGACTGAGCCGCTCCGGCTGCCAGAGCACCAGGAAACCGCCGCCACCGAGGTTCCCCGCCTGGGGATGGCTGACCGCCAGGGCGAAGGAGGTGGCCACCGCCGCATCGACGGCATTGCCCCCATCCCGCAGCACATCACGGCCGGCCCGGGAGGCCTCCAGCTCCTGGCTGGCCACCATCCCCCCCGCCGACCACTGCGGCTGGAAGCGCTGGCTGGCCTCCTGGAGCACATTGGCCGCCGCTGAGAGCGGCAGGAGTGTGAACGCGGTGAAGGACGCCAATGCCAGCAGGGGCCCTTCAGCCACCATCAGCCGCCTGAGCCGCCGGCGCCGGCGGCGTTCAGAGGCCGCCATAGCCTCCGCCTCCAGGGGTTTCGATCAGGAGCACATCTCCGGCGGCCAGCTCCAGCTGCGCCGATCCGCCCAGTTCAAGTTCGCGGCCATCGCGGTGGATCAGCCGATTGCGGCCCAAGGCGCCCGCGCTACCGCCGGCCAGCCCGAAGGGAGCCACCTGGCGGGAACTGGAGAGGAGGGAGGCGGTCATCGGCTCCAGGGCGCGGATCCGCCGCACCACCCCATCCCCGCCCCGCCAGCGGCCCGCGCCGCCGCTGCCGCGCCGTAGAGCAAACTCCTCTAGCCGCACCGGAAAGCGCTGCTCGAGGATTTCGGGGTCGGTGAGGCGGGAGTTGGTCATGTGGCTCTGCACCGCCGAAGCACCGGCAAAACCCCGGCCATCGAGGCCGCGGCCAGCGCCGCAGCCGCCGCAGATCGTCTCGTAGTACTGATAGTGCTCGTTGCCGAAGCTGAGGTTGTTCATGGTGCCCTGGGCGGCGGCCATCACCCCGAGGGCGGCGAAGAGGGCATTGGCGATCGCCTGTGACGTTTCCACATTGCCGGCCACCACCGCGGCCGTGGGGCCGGGGCGCAGCAGGCAGCCCAGTGGCACCACCAGCTCCAGCGGCCGGAAACAGCCGGCATTGAGCGGCACCGACTCCCCCACCAGGCAGCGGAATACGTAGAGCACCACCGCCCGGGTGATCGCCAGGGGGGCATTGCGGTTGCCGGGGTCCTGGGGGGAGGTGCCGCTGAAATCGATCAGCGCCCGGCGGGAGGCCCGATCGATGCTCACCGCCACCTGGATGCGCAGGCCGCCATCGAGGGGAAGGCTGAAGGCGCCCGGCTCGAGCCGATCGATCACCCGCCGCACCGCTTCGGCGCCGTTGTCCTGCACATGGGCCATGAAGGCGCTCAGCCGTTGGACGCCCTCCCGCCGGCCCAGCTCCAGCAGCAGCTGGGCCCCCAGCTGATTGGCCGCCAGCTGGGCCTGAAGGTCGGCCAGCAGCTGCTCCGGATTGCGCACGGGATGGGGACCGGCCTCCAGCCGCCGCCTCCAGTCGTCGGCCAGCAGCACGCCATCGCGCAGCAGGGGCACGTTGTCGAGCAGGAGGCCCTCCTCGGCCAGGCAGCGGCTGAAGGGGGGCATCGAGCCAGGAGTGATGCCGCCCACATCGGCATGGTGACCGCGGCAGGCCACGAACCCATCAGGTTGGGGCGCCGGCCCGGAGCTGTCCGTTGGATCCGCTCCCTCGCGGGGCACGAACATCGGGGTGATCAAGGTGAGGTCGGGGAGGTGGGTGCCGCCGTTGGCGGGGTCGTTGGAGACGATCGCGTCGCCGGGCCTCAGGGCTGGGCGCTCCCCCCGGCGCACCGCCGCCAGCAGGCCGGCCACGCTGGCCCCCATCGAGCCCAGGTGCACGGGGATGTGGGGGGCGTTGGCCACCAGCTCCCCCGCTTGATCGAAGAGGGCACAGGAGAAATCGAGACGCTCGCGGATGTTCACCGAGCGGGCGCTCTGCTGCAGGCGCACCCCCATCTGCTCGGCGATGGCGCTGAAGCGGTGGTTGAACAGCTCCAGGCTCACCGGATCCACGGTGGTCCCCTGCTGCGCTGATGGCTCAGCTGGCTGCAGCCCAGCTGAGCCATGACTGAGCAGCAGGCAGCCATCGGCCTGACACTCCGCCCTCCAGCCCGGGGGCAGCCAGATGGTGCCGGTGGCCTCCACCAGCAGCGCTGGGCCGTCAAGCCGCTGGTCCGTCGCCAGCTGCTCGCGGCGGAGCAGTGGACCGGATCGCCAGGCGCCGTCGCAGTGGAGCGGGATCAGTCGTTGCTCGCCAGCTGCAGCGGCTCCATCCAGCCGGCGTACTACGCCGATCTCAGCGGCGGCAGCCTCAACCTCGCCGGCATCGGCAGCCGCCACCACCTCCACCAGCAGCCACTCCACCAGGAGCTCGGCGTTGTCGGGGCTGTGGCCGAAGCGACGGTGATGGTCTCGCTCGAACTGGCTCCGCAGGGCCCCGGCCTCCTGCAGCTCCAGGGGCAGGCTGAGCTCGCTGGCCGCCAGCCGCACGCCCACACTCACCTCGGCGCGGGCCTCGGCGCCCAGGTCCCGCTGACCCCGCTCCAGCAGGGCAGAGGCCTGGCGTTGCAACTGCTCCACCAGCTGCTGATCCAGGGGACGACGCACCGGCTCCTCCAGCAACAGGCGCTGGTCGGCCAGGCCGATGCCGTAGGCCGAGAACACCCCCGCCAGGGGGTGGAGCAGCACCCGGGCCATGCCAAGCCGCTCAGCCAGGGCACAGGCGTGCTGGCCGCCGGCCCCGCCGAAGCAAACGAGGGTGGCGCCACGCAGATCGTGGCCGCGCTGGATCGAGATGCGCCGGATCGCCTCCGCCATCCGCTCAATGGCAATGGCCAGGGCCCCTTCCGCGAGGGCCTCCGGCGTGGTGGAGGCCCCACTGGCCTGGGACACCTGCTGTGCCAGCTGCTGGAAGCCCTGCCGCACCACCAGAGGATCGGGGCCCTGATCTCGATCGGGGCCAAAGACCGCCGGAAACGCCTCGGGCTGGAGGCGGCCCAGCAGCAGGTTGGCGTCGGTGATCGTGAGTGGGCCGCCGCGCCGGTAGCAGGCCGGGCCGGGATCGGCCCCTGCGGAGGCGGGCCCCACCTGCAGCCGCTGGCCATCGAAGTGCACAAGCGACCCCCCGCCGGCCGCCACGGTATGGATCGGCAGCATCTCCGCCTGCAGGGTGAGGCCGGCGATCTCGGTGTCGTGGCGGCGCCCCCAGCCCGGGGCCGGACCGCCGGCCTCCCCATGGAACACATCGGTGGAGGTGCCGCCCATGTCGAAGCCCACGATCGGTGTGCCCCTCCCCCCCGCCAGGCGCACGGCCGCCACCATGCCGCCGGCCGGCCCGGAGAGGATCGTGTCCTTGGCCTTGAGCAGCTCCGGGGCCACCAGGCCGCCGCTCGACTGCATCACCCGCAGGCGGCAGTGGGGCCCGAGCTCGGCGATCAGCTGATCCAGATAGGCCTTCAGGGCCGGTGCCACGGTGGCCTCCACCACAGCCGTCTGGGCCCGGGGCACCAGCCGCGGCCGCCGGCCCAGCTGGTGGGAGAGCACCACCTGATCAAACCCGAACGGCGCCAGCCACTGGCCCAACTGACATTCGTGGCGGGGATGGCGAGCGCTGTGCAGCAGGGCCACCGCGCAACTACTGAAACCATCGCGGCGGGCCTGGTGCAGAGCCTGCTCCAGCGCCCCGTCGAGCCGCAGCGGCGTGAGCTCACAGCCATCGGCCGCCAGGCGCCCCTCCACCTCCAGCACCCGCCGGTAGCGCGGGGCCGGCCGCTCCACCTGCAGGGCAAACAGATCAGGCCGGTGCTGGTCGCCGATCCAGGCGGCATCGGCAAAGCCGCAGCTGATCAACAGCAGGGTGGGGGCACCGCGATCCTCCAGCAGGGCATTGGTGGCCACGGTGGTGCCGATGCGCACCTCCCGCACCGCGCCGGCGGGAATGGGCTGAGCGGGCCCCAGCCCCAGCAGCTCACGCATGGCCGCCACCGCGGGATCACCAGGCAGACCAGCAGGCAAATCACCGGAGCGCCCGGGCTGCTGCGAGAGCACCTTGCGGACCACGAGTTGGCCGCTGGGGGAGCGGCCCACCAGATCGGTGAAGGTGCCGCCCCGATCGATCCAGAAGCTCCAGCCTGGCTGGGGGCCCGGCTGGGGAGTCTCGCTCTGCGCTGCGCTCACCCAGAGGCCTCAGCGGTAGTTCTCGAACTGCAGTGGCACCTCGGGATCTTCGGCGCGCAGCAGCTGGATCACCTGCTGCAGGTCGTCCTTGTTCTTGCCGGTGATGCGCAGGCTCTCGCCCTGGATCGCCACGGTGACCTTCTTGATCTGATCGCGCACGGTCTTGCTGAGCGACTTGGCCAGCTCCTGGCTGAGACCCTTGCGCAGCTTGATCACCTGCTGGAGGCGGTTGCCGCCCACGGGCTCGGGGGTCTGGAAGTCGAAGATCTTGAGCGAGAGCTGGCGTTTGGTGGCCTTCTGGCGCAGCACGTCGGTCACCGCGTCGAGGGTCATGTCGCTGGCGGTGGTGATGGTGAGGCTCGCGTCATCCAGCTCGATCTCGGTCTTGGAGTCCTTGAGGTCGTAGCGCTGGCCCACCTCGCGCCGCACCTGATCGATGGCATTTACCAGCTCCTGCCGGTCGAAATCGGAGACCACGTCGAAGGAGTAGGTGTCGGCCATGGGCAGCGGCTGCGCTCGGATCAGGTCCAATCCTAGAAAAGGGGCACCGCCCCGCTCTGCCCAGCCGATGCCCACCCTGCTGATCGCCGCCGCGCCCGCCCTGGCCTGGTCCCTGCTGCTCTCGGGGGCGGTGGTGATTCTCAGCCTGGTGCCCCTGGGGGCCGGACGCGCCAACGCCAACTTCACGCCCGAGGATCTGGCGGCGCCGCGGGCGATGTTCGAGCGGCTGCCGGCCTGGGGGCAGCGGGCCAGCTGGGCGCACCAGAACAGTTTCGAAGCCTTCACCCTGCACGCCCCGGCCTGCCTGCTCTGCCTGCAGGCCGGGGCCGCCGGCCCGCTGCTGACGGCGGCGGCCCTGCTGCAACCGCTGCTGAGGCTGATTTACATCGGCGCCTACGTGGCCAACCAGCCGCTGCTGCGCTCCCTCTGCTGGGCGGTGAGCCTGTCCTGCACGGCCGTGCTTTACATGGAGGGCCTCAAGGCCGTGCTGGCGAGCTGAGATTCCGGCAACGGCGGCAGAGCGCTCAGCCCTTCTGCAGCCCGCGCAGGGCCGCCAGCAGGGCCGCTGGGCTCTGGGGATCCACCATCAACACGCTGCCGCCGGGGGCCTTGCCCAGCTCCTCGCCCATGGCCATCCAGTCTTGGGCCAGCAGCAGGCGCAGGGCCTCGGAACCCGACGGGCTGGCATCGATCAGGCGGGCCAGTTCAGCTGCCGCCCGGCCCCGAGCCACGGCCAGCATCTCCTGCTGCTTGGCCTGAGCTTCGGCATCGAGCAACAGCGCCTCCTGCTGGGCCTTGGCATCAAGCACCAGGGCCTCGGCGCGGCCTTTGGCCGCATTCACCTCCGACTCCCGCAGGCCTTCCGAGCGCAGTACGGCCGCCCGCTTCTCCCGCTCGGCCGTCATCTGCTGCTCCATCGCCTGCTGGACGCCTTGGGAGGGCATGATGTCGCGCAACTCGACGCGGGTCACCTTCACGCCCCAGGGATCGGTGGCCTGGTCGAGCTCCCTCAGGAGCGTCTCGTTGACGTCCTGACGGGTGGTGAAGGTCTGATCGAGGTCGAGCTTGCCCATCTCAGCGCGGATCTGGGTGAGCACCAGATTCACCATCGCCGCCTGCAGATCATCCACGGAGTAATGGGCCTTGGCGTGCTCCAGCAGCTGCCAGTACACCACCGCATCAACGGTGATCGAGACGTTGTCGCGGGTGATGCACTGCTGGGGTGGGATGTCGAGCACCCGCTCCTTCATCGACTGATTGCTGACCACCCGCTCCAGGCCCGGCAACACGAAGGAGAGACCCGGCTTCAGCTCGCGGTCGTAGCGGCCCAGGCGCTCCACCAGCAGGGAACGGCCACCGCTGGTGACCTTCACGCCGCTGGCGCCGAGCACGGCCAGCAGCACCAGGGCGGGGATGGAGAGCAGACCTTCCATGGCAGCAGGCGCCGCAAGGCACGCAAGGGAACAGCGGCCCAGCCAGAGCCAGGATCACCCTAGGGAGGCCACCGCCGCAGACTGGAAGGAACCGCACGGCCTTGATGCATCCCCTGATCTGGCTGGCCGGTGGCGGGGTGTTGCTGCTGCTGGAGCTGCTCTTCCCCAGTGTCGATGGCTTCCTGATCGGCGGGGTGGCGGCGCTGCTGCTCTCGGCCGTCACCGCCCTGCTGCCCCTGGCGGCGGCCCTGCAGCTGATCCTGTTCTGCCTGCTCTTCCTGGGGGGCTACGGCGGCCTGCGGCGCTGGTCGCTGCGGGGACGGCCCACACCCGATGCCCTCAGTGAACCCGGCGGCGAGCGGGCCGAGGTGATCCAGGCCTTCGACGAGCGCGGCCGGGGGCGGGTGCGCTGGCAGGGCCAGAGCTGGGCGGCCGAACTGCTGGAGCCCGGCAACGGGCCGGGGCCCAAGGCCGGGGAGGAGGTGACCGTGCTGGGACGGGAAGGCACCCGCCTGCAGGTGCTCGCCGCCCTCAGTCGAAGAACATCAGGCTGACCACCTTGTTCATGTCCTCGGCGGTGCGGCAGCTGGAAAGCAGGGTCTCGCTGTCATGGAAGGCGTAGCAGATCAGTTGGTCGCAGCGGCCGATGATCTCCTGGTTGCAGAGGCTGCTGGCCATCGGCAGGGGCAGCTCATCGTGCTCGGGCTTCTCCACCAGGTGCAGCACCCGCTCCATCAGCTCGCGCGAGTCACTCGACTGCCGCTCCAGGCTCTGGGGCAGCAGCACCGTGAGCCGGGCCGGATCAACACTGAGCACACCGCGGATCACCGCCGCGTTGACCCCCTGGGAGCCGGAGGTGATCAGATTGTGACCCTCCTGGGCCAGGGAGCGGGCCACCAGTTCCACCAGGTGGATCGACACGGCCGGCACGTGGCGGCTGCCGAGGATGGCGATGCGACGCTTGCCGCGATCCTGCAGCAGAGCCAGCTCCTGGGCGAGCGTGTCAATCCGGTCGAGGGCCGGCAGATCAAGGAACCGGGTCACCTCGTGTATGCATCCGATGGGGGGAAACTAGCAGCGCCCTTGCGGGGCACTGGCTTCAAGCCTTGACCACCAGTCCAAGGCGCTCGAAGAGGCGATCGAAGCGGCAGTGCTCCTCCACCAGGCGGATGGCGTAACTGGCCTTGACCGTCTCGTGCAGGCGCACGTGGCCGAAGGCACGCTCGATCACCTCCACCGTGGTCAGGGTGTCCTGCTCCACCTTCAGGATCGGCACCTCCAGCTCCTCGGCGCGGCTGATCAGCTGGGGCAGGGGCTCGCCGGCGCCCGTGAGGATCAGGCACTGGGTGGAGGCCTCCAGGGCCGCCAGCTGGATGTCGGTGCGGTCAGCACCGGTGACCACGGCCATGTTGCGGCGACGGCGGAAGAACTCCATGGCGGAGTTCACGTTCATCGCGCCGATCGAGAGGGTTTCCACCAGCAGATCCAACCGCTCGGCGCAGCAGAGCACCCGGGCTTCAAGGCGGTCCACCAGTTCTTCAACGGTGACGCTGCGCAGCAGCGGGCTGCGGGGCAGGACACCGAACACCGGCAGTCCCAACTGCTCCAGGGCCGGCACCACGTCCGCCAGCAGGCGGTCCACATCGTCGGGATCAACGGCGTTGAGCACCACCCCGGCCAGCTGGTCCTGCAGCAGGTTGCGGGCCGCCAGCAGCTGATCGACGCTGCGGCTGTCCTCCCAGAGGTGGACCAGCACCACCGGAGCCTCCAGCCCACGGGCCAGCTGGGGCAGGCTGAGGCCATAGAGCAGGCCCTCGCTGAGGGTGCCAGTGCCCTCCAGCAGGGTGAGGCCATCGGGGTAGGCCGCCAGCTGCTCCCGCAGGCGGGTGAAGCCCTCACCGGGCTCCAGGTTGCCGCTCAGCAGCCGCTCCTGGGCCGTGGAGGCCTCCAGCAGATGCAGGGAGGGCAGCAGGTGCTCCTCCGGCAGGCCGAGGATGTTGCCAACGAAGCGCACGTCATCGTCGAGGCGGCCCTGGGAGGGGCTCTCCCCCTCGCGGGCTGGCCGCACGCTGATGGCCAGGGGCTTGCCGTAACGCACGGGAAGACCCTGCTTAGCCAGGGTCCGGGTGAGGCCGAGCACCAGGGCTGACTTGCCGCTGAAGGGATCACAGGATCCGATCAGCAAGGTGCTGCTCATGGCATGGCCTCTGGGCTGGGCACTGGGCCGTCAATCTATCCGCCGGGGGAGGCGATGCTCCGGTTGGAAGCCTGGGGAGACTCCCCCAGCAGCAGCCAGCGCCAGAAGGTCTCGGGCAGATCGCGCCGGGGATCGTTGAAGTCGTGGGGCGCCTGATGCTCCAGCAGATCCATCAACCAGCGCACCAACTCATGGGTGGGCAGATCGAACGGATAGAGCAGCTCGGCGGCGGCCGGAAAGCGGAGTTCACAGTGGCTGATCTCCTGGGGAGCAAGCCCCGCCTGCCAGGTCAGGCGGAACGGATGCTCCCCTTCCGGCCGCAGGCGCCGCACCCCCTCGAACTCGCCGATGGCCAGCAGGTCGAGGGCCTGAATCAACCAGGCTTCCCGCAGCACCCCGTCGCAGTAGGGGGCATAGAGGGCCACCTGAGCGGGGTCATGGCTGGGGGTGGCACCAAAAAAGGACAACAGGCCCAAGGCAGGCAGTCGGTGATGGGGAGGCAGCGCAGCTGGGGCTGGCCGGGGGTGGCTGGAACCTGGCCATGGGGCCATGACCTGGGCCAGTCGCGGATGATTCCAACCGAAAGAATGCCCGATCCCGGACAGCGCCGTGTCAGGTCAACACACACCAACCCCAGCAACGGCGTCCGCTTCGCGGCCAGCCCCGCGGCCAGCCCTGTTGCCCCTGCGGGGAAGAACCATCGCGGTGACTGGGGCCAGTGGGGCCCTGGGCACAGCCCTGCTGCGCGCCCTGCATGGCCAGGGGGCCCAGCTGATCGCCCTGAGCACCGCCTCTGAGCCGGTGGCCCTGAGCGACGGGGAGGGCCAGACGATCCCCCTGCGCGGCCTGAGCTGGTGCTGCGGCCAGGAGCAGGCGCTGGAGGCCTGCCTGGGGGAGGTGGACATTCTCGTGATCAACCACGGGGTGAACGTCTACGGCGATCGCAGCGCGGCGGCGATCGAGCGCAGCCTGGAGGTGAACGCCCTCAGCGCCTGGCGCCTGCTGGAGCTGTTCCTGCGCCTGCCGGAGCGGCCCGCCGGCAGCCCCTGCCGGGAGGTGTGGGTGAACACCTCGGAGGCGGAGCTGCTGCCGGCCCTCAGCCCGCTCTATGAGATCAGCAAACGGCTGCTGGGCCAGCTGCTCAGCCTGCGGGCCCTCGACCGCCAGGGCGAGAATCCCTGCCGGATCCGGCGGCTGGTGCTGGGGCCGTTTCGCTCCGCCCTCAACCCCTACGGCGTGATGGGCGCGGGCTTCGTGGCCGGCCAGGTGATCGCCCAGGCCCGCAGGGGCTTCGGCTTGATCATCGTCACGCCTAATCCGATCACGCTGGTGCTGGTGCCAGTGCAGATGGGCCTGAGGCACCTCTATGGACGCCTGTTCAGCCGGGCCGCCAGCTGAGCTCAGAAGTCACGGTCGGTGAGGATCTCGCAGCCGTCGGAGGTGACCACGATCGTGTGCTCCCACTGGGCGGAGAGCGCTCCATCCACCGTCACCACCGTCCAGCGGTCGCGCAGGGTGCGGCACTCCTTGCTGCCGGCATTGAGGATCGGCTCCACCGCCAGGGTCATGCCGGCGCGGAGCTTGAGGTTGGGCAGGTCGTCGGTGCGGAAGTTGAACACCGACGGCTCCTCGTGCAGGTTGCGACCGACGCCATGGCCGGTGTAGTCCTCCACCACGCTGTAGCCGTGGGCTTCCACGTGGTCCTGCACGGCGCCGGCGATGTCGAGCAGGGTGTTGCCGGCCTTGATCTTGCTCAGTCCCTGCATCAGTGATTCCTGGGCCACGCGGCTGAGGCGGGTGGCGTCTTCGGAGCACTCGCCCACGCAGATGCTGACGCAACTGTCGCCGTGGTAGCCCTCGAAGTAGGCGCCGGTGTCGATCTTGACCAGATCACCGGCCTTGATCACCTGCTTGGCGCTGGGGATGCCGTGCACCACCTGGTTGTTGATGCTCGAGCAGATGCTGGCCGGAAAGCCGTGATAGCCCTTGAAGCTGGGGGTGGCGCCCATGGCGCGGATGCGCTCTTCAGCGTGGCGATCGAGATCGGCGGTGCTCAGGCCCGGGGCCGCCATTTCCATGATTTCGCGCAGCACCGTGGCCACGATGCGGCTGGCCTTGCGCATCACCTCGATCTCACGGGCCGATTTGATCTCCACCCCGCGCCGACCCTTCTGGATGCGCGGACCGGCGCTGGTGGTGGCCGACTGGGCCTTCGGAGCCGCGCTGGCGGCCGCCCGGCCCGGGGTGCCCGCCAGCAGATCAGCAAAAAGATTCATGGAACAGGGCCCGGGCAATCCAGGCTTCAAGCTATCAACTTTCCTGATCGAGGCTGTCGACCATGCAGCTGCTGGCCCGGCTGCGCCGCTGGCATGCCCTGATCGGGCCGCTGGTGGTGCTGCCGCTGTTGATCACGGTCTGCAGCGGCATGGGCTACCGCCTGCTGCGCGACTGGGGCGGCCTCAGCCGCGACCAGGTGCATGGGCTAATGGTGCTGCACGAGGGCGAGTGGCTCGGGCCCGTGGGTGAAACCATCTATGTGGCCCTCAATGGCCTGGGGCTGCTGTGGATGCTGATCACCGGCACGGGCCTGGCGCTGCAGGGCTGGAGTCGGCAGCGGCGGCGGCAGGAGCCCAAGCAGGGCGCTGGGGAGGGGGGAACATGAGCCGTTACAGTGGTTGTTTGGTCGGGCAATCCCATTTCTGGGCTGGTCACGGACAAGACAGACAGCGCCGAACTGATGGCGGAACCGACAGACGACCTCAACATGGAAGAAACGAGCGTGGATGAGACCGGCACTGCCGAGACCTCGGCCCCAACGGCTGTGGCGGAGAAGCCCGCTGGGTCCTCGGCTCGCACCGGCAAGCTCAGCGCCCAGGAGCTGATCCGGGCCTTCGAGGCCGAGCAGCTCAAGAGCGATCTGCCCGAGATCTACGTGGGCGACACCGTGCGCGTGGGCGTGCGCATCAGCGAGGGCAACAAGGAGCGCATCCAGCCCTACGAGGGTGTGGTGATCGCCAAGCGCCACGGCGGCATGAATGAAACCATCACCGTGCGCCGGATCTTCCAGGGCGTGGGAGTGGAGCGGGTGTTTCTGCTGCACAGCCCCCAGGTGGCCGCGATCAAGGTGGAGCGTCGCGGTAAAGTAAGGCGTGCAAAGCTCTTCTACCTACGCGACCGTGTGGGGAAAGCTACCCGCGTGAAGCAACGCTTCGATCGCTGAAGCTTCACTGCTTATT
>NZ_JAGQBF010000023.1 GCF_024345495.1 Synechococcus sp. RedBA-s
GGGCTGGGGGCCGGCTCCGGCCCCCAGCCCAGCCGTGGTGCCACCAGCCCCAGGCGCTGATATGGAGCTGACCCTGGAGGCCGAGCCCAGCGCCCTGGAGCAGTACGGCCGCGACCTCACCGCCGCCGCCCGCTCCGGCCTGCTCGATCCGGTGATCGGCCGCGACACCGAGATCCGCCGCCTGATCCAGGTGCTCTCCCGTCGCGGCAAGAACAATCCGGTGCTGATCGGTGAGCCGGGCGTCGGCAAGACCGCCATCGCCGAGCGGCTGGCCCAGCGCATCGCTAGCGGTGAAGTGCCCGATTCCCTCAAAGGTCTGCGCCTGATCGCCCTCGACCTCGGGGCCCTGATCGCCGGCGCCAAGTTCCGCGGTCAGTTCGAGGAACGCCTGCGCAGCGTGTTGGCGGAGGTGAAGGAGCCCGAACAGGGCCGTGGCGCCGGCGCCAGTGATGGCGGCGTGGTGCTGTTCATCGACGAGCTGCACACCGTGGTGAGCACCGACCGCTCCAGCGCGGATGCCGGCAGCATCCTCAAGCCGGCCCTGGCCCGGGGTGAGCTGCGCTGCATCGGAGCCACCACCCCGGAGGACTACCGCCGCACGGTGGAGAAGGACCCCGCCCTCAACCGCCGCTTCCAGCAGGTGGTGATCCGTGAACCCAGCAAGGAGGTGAGCCTCGAGATCCTGAGGGGCCTCAAGGAGCGCTATGAGCTCCACCACGGCGTCACCATCACCGATGGAGCTCTGCAGGCGGCGGTGCGGTTGGCCGAGCGCTACATCGCCGACCGCTGCCTGCCCGACAAGGCCATTGATCTGATCGATGAGGCCGCCGCCCAGCTGCGCATGGAGGTGACCTCCAAGCCCCAGGTGGTGGAGGCCGCCGAACTCGAGCTGCGCCGGATCGAGCTGGCCCTGCTCAGTGCTGAGGGCGCCTCCCAGGAGGAGCGGGTGGCGCTGCAGGAGCAGCGACGCACCGCCCTGGAGCACCTGCAGGACCTGCAGCGGCGCTGGCAGGCGGAGCGCGACCAGCTGGCCGAGCTGCGGGAGCTGCTGCAACAGGACGACGAGCTGCGGCTGGCGATCGCCGAGGCCGAGCGCGATGGTGAGTTCGAGGAGGCGGCCCGCCTGCAGGTGGATCAGCTGCAGCTGGTGCAGCAACGCCGCGCCGACCTGGAGGAGGAACTCCTCGACGACCAGCGCGGAGGCCTCTCGCTGCTGCGGGAGCAGGTGGAGGAGGGCGACATCGCCGATGTGGTGGCCCGCTGGACCGGCATCCCGATCCAGCGGCTGCTGGCCGGGGAGCGTCAGAAGCTGCTGGAGCTGGAGCTGCGCCTGGCGGAGCGGGTGATCGGCCAGCCCGAGGCGGTGACGGCGGTGGCCGCCTCGATCCGACGGGCCCGGGCCGGCATGCAGGATCCGCGCCGGCCCGTGGGCTCCTTCCTCTTCCTCGGCCCCACCGGCGTGGGCAAGACAGAACTGGCCAAGGCCCTGGCCGCCGCCCTCTTCGATGAGGAGGACGCGCTGGTGCGGCTCGACATGAGCGAATTCATGGAGCGCAACGCCGTGGCCCGGCTGGTGGGGGCGCCCCCCGGCTACGTGGGCTACGAGGAGGGCGGCCAGCTCACCGAGGCCGTGCGCCGCCGCCCCTACGCGGTGCTGCTGCTCGATGAGGTGGAGAAGGCCCACCCGGAGGTGTTCAACCTGCTGTTGCAGGTGCTTGACGACGGCCGCCTCACCGATTCCCAGGGCCGCACTGTCGATTTCCGCCACACCGTGGTGGTGATGACCAGCAACCTGGCCAGCCGGGCCATCCTCGAGAGTGCCCGCAGCGGCGATGAATCAGGCCTGGAGGCGGCGGTGGAGCACGCCCTCTCCGCCCAGTTCCGGCCGGAATTCCTCAACCGCATCGATGAGGTGATCCGCTTCCGCCCCCTGGCGCCCAGCGATCTGCAACGCATCGTGCGCCTGCAGGTGGCGGAGCTGGCGGCGTTGCTGCGGGAGCAGCGGCTGGAGCTGGAGATCGATGAAGACGTGGTGAGCCGGCTGGCGGAGCTGGGCTACGAGCCGGAATTCGGGGCCCGGCCCCTGCGCCGGGTGCTGCGCCGCCGCATCGAAAACCCCCTGGCCACCGAGCTGCTGGAGGACCATTTCCGCACGGCCCATGGCGTGCGCGTGTGTCTCGGCGATCCCGCCGGCCCGGGGGGCGCTGACACTCTGCGCTTCCTGCCCCTGGAGTAAGCGCTGAAAGGGTGTCCGTTAGGGTGTTCGTTTGCCGGAACGCCTTGCCGTCCGGTGCGCCCGCGCCCTTGGATTCTCCCAGCCGCACCACCACCACCCCTGACGACATCCCTGAGCCGGCTCACAAGCCTGCTGAGAAGGCTGGTGTCGGTGGATTTGTCTCCTCCACCCTGGAGGAATTGCGCAAGGTGGTCTGGCCCAGTCGTCAGCAGCTCTTCAGTGAGTCGGTGGCGGTGATTTTGATGGTGAGCCTCTCGGCCGCCACCATTGCCGCCGTCGATCGCTTCTACAGCTGGGCGTCGTCCCAGGTCTTTCCCTGAGGCGGCGGCTCCTTGGCCCTTCCCGTCCCGTTCGTTCCGAGCACCCACTCCTCCGTCCCCGTGTCCGAAGCCGATCTCGCCACCGCAGCTAGCCTCGACGACGCCCCTGAGGCCGCCGCCACCGTGGACGTGCTCGCCCTCGATGCGCCCCCCGCGGAGCGCGAAGGCAAGCCGATGGTGGCCCGCTGGTATGCGGTGCAGGTGGCCTCCAGCTGTGAGAAGAAGGTGAAGGCCACCCTCGAGCAGCGTGCTATCACCCTCGGGGTCGACAGCCGCATCCTCGAGATCGAGATTCCCCAGACCCCAGCGGTGAAGCTCAAGAAAGACGGCAGCCGTCAGGCCGCCGAAGAAAAGGTCTTCCCCGGCTACGTGCTCGTGCGGATGATGCTCGATGAGGACACGATGATGGCGGTGCGGAGCACACCGAATGTGATCAACTTCGTGGGCCAGGAGGAGCGCCGCTCCACCGGCCGGGCCCGCGGCCATATCAAGCCCAGGCCCCTCAGCCGCCAGGAGGTCGACCGGATCTTCAAGCGCGCCGCCGAGAAGAAGCCCGTCGTCAAGGTCGATCTGGCCGAAGGTGATCAGATCCTGGTCATCGCCGGTCCCTTCAAGGACTTCCAGGGCGAAGTGATCGAGGTCTCGGGCGAGCGCAGCAAGCTCAAGGCCCTGCTTTCGATCTTCGGCCGGGAAACCCCGGTGGAACTCGAATTCGCCCAGATCAGCAAGCAAAGCTGATCGCCACGGGGCCGCCTCCCTGCGGAGGGTGGCCCAACCTGGCGGCACCGTTCCGGCGCCGCCGCCCAAAGCCTCGACCCAAGGGTCAGGCGATCCGCAGCGCTTCCCTCCGTAGACCAGCCGATGGCCAAAAAAGTCGTTGCCGTAATCAAGCTGGCGCTCAATGCCGGCAAAGCCAACCCCGCACCGCCGGTGGGCCCAGCCCTCGGCCAGCACGGGGTCAACATCATGGCGTTCTGCAAGGAGTACAACGCCCGCACCCAGGAGAAGGCCGGCTATGTGATTCCGGTGGAGATCTCGGTCTTCGAAGACCGCAGCTTCACCTTCATCACCAAGACCCCGCCGGCTTCGGTGCTGATCACCAAGGCCGCTGGAATCGACAAGGGTGCCGCCACCTCGGCCAAGGGCAGTGTGGGCACCATCAGCCGTGCCCAGCTCCAGGAGATCGCCAGCACCAAGCTGCCCGACCTCAACTGCTCCAGCCTCGATTCGGCCATGCGCATCATCGAAGGCACCGCCCGCAACATGGGCGTCGCCATCAGCGACTGATGGCCCAGGAGCTCAGCTCCGCCACCTCCGCTTCAACCACCACTCAACCCCATCCGGGGGAGACAGTCGCCGCTGGCCCCGGGCCCAGCCCCAGCCACGGACCGTCTGTCGCCTGAACCCCGCTGAAACCCATGCCCAGACAATCCAAGCGCTTCACCGCCCTGCTCGAGACCGTCGAGGAGCGCGAGTACACGCCGCTCGACGCGCTCGCGCTGGTGAAGGCCAACGCCAACGCCAAGTTCGATGAAACGATCGAGGTCCATGCCCGCCTCGGCATCGATCCCAAGTACACCGACCAGCAGCTGCGCACCACCGTGGCCCTGCCCAAGGGCACCGGCCAGACCATCCGCATCGCCGTGATCGCCCGGGGCGAGAAGGTGGCCGAAGCCAAAGCGGCCGGCGCCGACCTCGCCGGTGACGACGAGCTGGTGGAGGCCATCGCCGGCGGTCAGATGGACTTCGACCTGCTGATCGCCACGCCGGACATGATGCCAAAGGTGGCCAAGCTGGGCCGCGTGCTCGGCCCCCGCGGTCTGATGCCGAACCCGAAGGCCGGCACCGTGGCCACCGACCTGGCGGCGGCCATCAACGAATTCAAGGCGGGCAAGCTGGAATTCCGCGCCGATCGTACCGGCATCGTGCATGTGCGCTTCGGCAAGGCCAGCTTCTCGATCGACGATCTGCTGGAGAACCTCAAGGCTCTGCAGGAAACGATCGATCGCCAGAAGCCCAGCGGAGCCAAGGGCCGCTACTGGCGCAGTCTCTACCTCACCTCCACCATGGGCCCGTCGGTGGCCGTTGATGTCACGGCTCTGCAGGACATCAAGCTGGAGGGCTGATTCAGCACGGCGGGATGATTCGGCGGCCTGCCATGTAGGCTGAAGGATCGGGCACGCGCCCGGCCCAAGACAGCAGGTCAGTGCTGTGGCTTGAGGGTCTCCGCTTCGGTGGAGACTCCAGTAGCCCCAGTTCCATAAACCCTGCCGAGGTGCACGCGACTTTTTTCGGTTCGGATTTTCCGGGCGGATCACCGTTCAGCGGCCTCGGGGCTTCCCACCGGTTCACACCGGCTGAGGAAGCAGCGGCCGCGTCCCGGCTTGTTCCCCCAACTCCGTACCAAACCCATGGGCCGCACGCTGGAGAGCAAGCAACAGATCATCGATGAGCTCAAGGGGCTCCTCGGTGAGGCCGAAATGGCGCTGGTCCTTGATTACAAGGGCCTGTCCATCAAGGAAATGTCTGATCTGCGGACTCGTCTGCAGGCCAACAGCGGCATTTGCAAGGTGACCAAAAACACCTTGATGCGCCGTGCCATTGATGGAAACAGCGCCTGGTCGGAACTCGACTCCCTGCTCACCGGTACCAACGCCTTCGTCCTGATCAAGGGCGATGTCGGTGGTGCCGTCAAGGCCGTTCAGTCCTTCCAGAAGGACACCAAGAAGTCGGATGTCAAAGGAGGCCTTTACGAAGGCAAACTCCTTTCCCAGAACGACATCAAGGCCATTGCCGAGCTGCCCTCCAAGGAGGTGCTCATCGCCCAGATCGCCGGTGCGATCAATGCGGTGGCCACCAAGTTGGCTGTTGGCATCAACGAAGTTCCCTCCGGTCTCGCCCGGGCCCTCCAGCAGCACGCCGACAGCGGCGACGCCAGCTGAGCCCAGCGAAATCCACCGGCTCTGCCGGTTCAATTTTCCACAGATCTCTGTTGCTGAATCTCAACCATGACCACCAAAACTGACGACATTCTCGAGTCACTGAAGACCCTCACCCTGCTGGAAGCTTCCGAGCTCGTTAAGCAGATCGAAGAGGCCTTCGACGTGTCCGCCGCCGCTTCCGCCGGCGTCATGATGGCCGCGGCTCCCGCCGCTGCCGCCGAGGCCGTTGAAGAGCAGACCGAGTTCGATGTAATCCTCGACGGCTTCGATGCCGCCTCCAAGATCAAGGTGCTCAAGGCCGTCCGCGAGGCCACCGGCCTCGGCCTCGGCGAAGCCAAGGCCCTCGTTGAAGCAGCCCCCAAGGCCGTCAAGGAAGGCATCACCAAGGATGAAGCCGAAGCCCTCAAGAAGTCGATTGAAGAAGTGGGCGGCAAAGTCACCATCAAGTGATGGCGCCCGGCGGAGGCTCTGCCCTCCGCCAGCTTCTTTCCTTGACCCAGCGCCCAGCGCAGCCGGCCTCACGGGGCCGGCTTTTTGATGGCCGGGAACGGGTCCGCCGAGTTGGTTGCAGGTGGCTGGCAGGACCTCGGGCTGAGGGGCAGTGGCCAAAAAAAAAGCCCGCCGAAGGCAGGCTTTTGAGGTGGAACGATGCCGGGAGTCTGTCCTCGTTTCGACCCCGGGAGAGCGTTCTGCACTCCTCACACGAGTCAAGAGTACGGGCCGGATCCAGAGGGTGCCAGTGGCCAGGGCCGCTGTGTCGACTGTCACTCCCGGAAGGGGATCACCTGCAGGGCGACCGGACCGCTGGGCAGCTCGCCGCCTCTGGCCAAACTGCCCAGGGCGCGTCCCAGGCTGCCCGGCGCCCCGCCTCCGCTGGGCTGTGCCTGCTGGTTCCCACCCCCAGCCTGGGCGATCAGCTGCCCCAGGGGAGTGCTGGCGACAAAATAGATGTGCTTGAGGGTCTGCTGGCCGAAGACGCGGCGGTTGAGCTGCCAGTCGCTCTCGAGCTTGATCGGCACGAACCCCTCGGGATCACGCCGGTTCACCTGGCCCCGGCCCAGCAGCAGCAGGGTGGTGTCTGACGGGGTCATGGCCTGCAGCTGGAGCTCGTTGCCCACCTGGCTGAGGCGTAGGCGGTAGCGGCTGGCCAGATCCTGGCCAGCCACCCGCAGGGAATAGGCGTTGCTGCCGGCGTAGCTGGTGCAGATCTCCTTGGAGTCGAAGCGGTTCATGGAGGCGTCCACCAGGCCGTCGGGCCTGGCCTGCCAGCAGGGCTGGCCATTGGCCGCCTGCTCGATCAGCAGCAGCGACCAGTCGGCGAAGCCCACCGGCTTGGCCAGCACCGCAAACCGCGAGGCCTCCACCGACTGGCTGTCGAAGACCCCGGCCGCCTCCGCCAGGGGCGTTGTGACGGCCTGGAGCGTGGTGGCGGCCAGACCAGCCCCCGCAAGGGCCAGGTAGGTTCGCTGCATGGTGGATTTCATGCGTTCCAACATCGTCACCACGGTCTACGGCACCACTGTCTATCGAACAATGCCCGGATTGCCCAGTGGCTGCTGAACCGCCGCGGGTGGTGGCGGCCGCCTGTGATGGTGCCTGCCGTGGTAATCCCGGCCCCGGGGGCTGGGGTTGCCTGCTGCGTTTCGAGGACGGCAGCGTGCGTGAGCTGGGGGGGGCAGCCGCCGCCACCACCAACAACCGCATGGAGCTCACCGCCGCCCTGGCCCTGATGGAGGAGCTGAAGACGCTCCCGCTTCACCCTGATCTGCGCCTGCGCACCGACAGCCGCTACCTGATCGATGGCCTTACCAAGTGGCTGCCGGGCTGGAAGCGCAAGGGCTGGCGCACCGCCTCCGGCGGACCCGTGCTCAACCGCGACCTCTGGGAGGAGCTGGACCGGGCACGCCTGCCGGGCCTGAGCCTGGCCCATGTCAAAGGGCACAGCGGTGATCCCGACAACGACCGCTGCGATGCGATCGCCGTGGCCTACTCCCGCGGCCTCTTCCCCGAGCTGGCCCAGTCCAGGGGTGGTGGTTCTGGAGCTGCTGATTCTCAAGGTGCTGGATCTGAAGAGGATGGTGGCGGTCTCGATCAGCCGGCCCCCGCGGCGCTCGGCGAGCTGCTCACCCGCCTTGAGGTGGCCGATCGCCTCGCCAGCGGCGGCTATGCCCTCACGGCCGCTGAACTGGCCCGCCTGGTGGAGCAGCCCCTGGCCCGCCTGCAGGAGCGGCAGGGCCCCTGGATCTGGCGCGACTGGCGGGTGAGTCCAACCAGCGAGGGCCGCTGGCGGCTGGAGCGCGCCGAGCCCGTCCTGCAGGAGTCCCCATGATTCTGGAGCGATCAGAGCGCGCCTCCTCAGCTGCCGCAGCCGGCACCAGCACGGGCTCGCTCTACCGCCGCTGGGTGGGACCGCTGCTGGCCAGCGATGAGGGGGCTGACGCCGAGCAGCTCAGCAGCCTCACCCTCGCCGCCCTGGCTCAGGCCTCCCTGCGCCGCGACTGGCCCCTGGTGTCGGGCAGCCTGGCGGGCCTCGGCGCTGAGCTGCAACGGCGTGACCATCGCCTCGAGCAGACCCTCTTCGGTTGCCGCTTCGCCAATCCGCTGGGTCTGGCCGCCGGCTTCGATAAGAACGCCGTGGCGGCGGGAATCTGGCATCTGTTCGGCTTCGGCTTTGCTGAGCTGGGCACGATCACCTGGCACCCGCAGCCGGGTAACCCGCGACCTCGGCTGTTTCGTCTGGCGAAGGAGCGGGCCGCGCTCAACCGCATGGGGTTCAACAACGACGGCGCCCAGGGGGTGAAGCGCAACCTGGAGCGCCAGCGCCTGCCCTTGCCGGGCCAGCGGCCTGCGGTGCTGGGTCTCAATCTGGGCAAGTCGAAGATCACCTCCCTGGAGCTGGCCCCCGACGACTACGCCTCCTCCCTGGAGCTGCTCTCGCCGCTGGCCGACTACGTGGTGATCAATGTCAGTTCACCCAACACCCCCGGACTGCGCGACCTGCAGGACGCCGTGCAGCTGCGCCGCCTGGTGGAGCGCCTGCGGCGCCTCTCGGCCTGCCCGCCCCTGCTGGTCAAGATCGCCCCCGACCTCGAAGACGACGCCATCGACACGATTGCTCGCCTGGCCTATGAGGAGGGCCTCGCCGGCGTGATCGCGGTCAACACCAGCGTCAACCGGCTGGGGCTGGAGAACCGCCGCCTGCCCCAGACCGGCCGGACCCTGGCCGAGGAAGCCGGAGGCCTCAGCGGCGCCCCCCTGCGCGGCCGCGCCCTGGAGGTGATCCGGCGCCTGCGGGTCACAGCTGGTCCAGCCCTGCCGCTGATCGGCGTGGGCGGAATCGATTCCCCCGAGGCCGCCTGGGAGCGGATCACGGCGGGAGCCTCGTTGATTCAGCTCTACACGGGCTGGATTTACCAGGGTCCGGGCCTGGTGCCGGCGATTCTCGAGGGCCTCGGCGATCAGCTCGATCGTCATGGCTGCAGCCACCTCAGTGAGGTGGTGGGCAGTGGTCTGCCCTGGCGCTGAGTGCTGGTCCTGTCCCCCTCTGCAGACGGGGCGTCGCGGAGGTGCGCAAACGGCGTGAGGCCAATACGCTGCAGCGGGTTTCCAGGACGTGACGATTGGTCCTTGCCGGCGTGCAGGAACAGCTACAACCCCTCAAGGTCCGGCTGTTTCCTCGCCGGGTCTGGCTGGCTCTTGAGGATGACGCGGTCACGGTGTTGACCACCAAGGGACGGGGCCAGCCGGTTCAACTGGACCTGCTGAGGCGGGTGCCCCTGCCGCAGGGGGCCTGCTCCGCCGGTGATCCCCAGCAGGTGATGGCCCTCGGCGATCTGATCGGGGATCTGCTGGTGGAACTGGGCCTGGTGGGCGCTGAGGTGCTGGCGGTGCTTCCCGCCGCCGCCTGTGCCTGGAGGGTGGTGCAGTGGCCCTTCGACGACTGGCCCGAGTCAGCGGACGAGGCCCTGCGCCAGATCGACCCCACCCTTGGGCTTCCCTATGACCTCTCCCAGGCCTACATCAGCCTCCTGCCGCTGGAGGGTGCTGGCCAGCAGGACTCTGGGGCCTGCTCCTCGCTGCTGGTGAGTGTCCCGCGCCAGCGGGTGCTCAGCTGGATTGAGGTGTTCGACATTGCCGGGGTGCAGCTGGAGCGGCTGGAAGCGACTCAGGTGTGCGAACTGAGGGCCCTGGCCCCCCTGCTCGACGGGGCCGAGCCTGATCTGCTCGAGGTGCTGGTGGTGCTGGAAGAGCGGGGTGCGCGGCTCACCCTGTTGCGCCACGGCGTGCCGGAGTACGGCCATCAGTTGAAAGGGTCGCTGTCCGACCTCGAGGATGAGTTGGAGCGTTGCATCGACTACTGGCGCGGCCGGGATCCAGGCGTGATCGGTGTTCGCCTCTGGCTGACGGGCTCCAGTCCAGACCTGCCCCTGCTGGCTGACAAGCTGCGCGGCAGGGGCGACTGGCCTGTGGAGATCCTCGATCCGGTGGCCCTTGGCTGGATCGCCCTGCCCCCGGACGACGACGATGAGCCGCCACCGCCAGGTTCTGCCCTGGCCAGCCTCCATGGACTGATGCAAGCGGAGGCGGCGCGATGAGCCCGATGTTTCCTGGTCTTGACCTGCTGCGGGAACGGCGGCTGGAGCTGGGTCTGCCTGCGGAACCGCCCAGGCCGCCCGACGCCAGGCGGCTGCTGTTGATCGGATCGGCCATCGGCGGCGCCATCGTGCTTTCCACCATTGGCGTGACGCTGCTGTTGAAGCTGCAGGGGCTGCTGCTGGAGCAGGAGCTCACCCGGCTGGCGCCGGTGCGGGGCCAGGTGGAGACACTCGAGGCCGAACTGGCTGCCGATCAGGGCAACCTGGAGCGCAAAAGCAAAGGAAATGCTGAGCTGGTGAATGGACTGGTGGCCGTGCGCTCTGGCTCTGCCCTGATGACCGACCTGGCCGGCCGCACACCGGCCGAGTTGCAGCTCACATCGGTGGTGGTGGGCAAGGACGATCTGCAGCTCAAGGGCCGCACCGCTGACCCCGGTGCGTTCGAGCGGATCAATGCCCTGGTGCTGCGCCTCAAAACGTCTGAGCTGACCGATCCAGCCAGCGTCAACCTCAGCCGCGCGATCCGCACCGACACCGATCCCAACCAGCCGAACAAGGGGCCGGAGAGCGGCCTGGTGGAGTTTGAGCTCAGTGCCGCCTTCCGTCCCCCGCCGGCCAGCACAGCCCAGCTGAAGCAGTTGCAGGAGCTGGGTGCCGGCGGCATGGCCCGCCGTCTGGAGCTGTTGCAGAAGGAGGGCCTGCTGCGATGACCAACCTTCAGCAGGGCGCGCCGCCCCGGTCTCTGCTCTTGCGCAACGGTCTGTTGATCGGTCTGCCCGTGGCGGCTGGTCTGGTGCTGGCCGGTCTGGTGGGCGTGGTGGGGGTGTTTCAGCCCTGGAGTCAGCTGCGCCGGGATCAACTCCAGCTCGATGAGCTGCGGGGCATGAACGAACGGCTGCCACTGCTGCGGGGCCAGCGGGTACGCCAGCTCGATCAGGTCAAGACTGTGGAGGGTCAGCGCTCCAGCCTGCTGAAGCTGATCGCCGGCAGTGGTCAGATCAGTACCTTCCTGGCCCAGCTGAACCGCGAGGCCACGGCCACCGGCGTGCAGCTCGATGTGTTCGAGCCTGTGGCGCCCACGGCAGCAGCAGCCCCGGCCGCTGCGGGCAAGCCAGCTCCCGGCGGCCAGGAGAAGGAAGCGGCACCTCCACCGGACCCCCTAGAGGCCGATGGCCTGCGCAGGACCACCCTGCTACTGAGCGCTCGCGGGCGCTACCCGAACCTGCTGGTGTTCCTGCGCCGCCTGGAGCGCCTCAGCCTGCTGGTGGCCCAGAGCGATCTCAACCTCGACCTGGAAGCCATCCGCGCCCAGGCCCAGCCGGTCGCCAACAGGCCCGGGGGACAAGTGCCGCCCATTCCCAAGGTGGTGCTGAAGCTGAACCTGGCGCTCTACGGCGAGGGCCCTGCCCTCAAGCCCGCTGTCAAAGCGGTTACGGCAGCCACGGCCCCAGCGCCTGCCGGCACTCCGCCCGCGGCACCACCACCTGCCGCCAGTCCCGCTGCCCCGGCACCCCCGGCTCCACCCCAATGAGCAGGCAGGGGCCACAGTTGCATTTGGTCATCTGGTGTTTACAGAACACACCCCATACCATCCCGACGTGATGGATGCGTTGATGGGCTCAGCTGGTCTTGGATTCCGCGGCGGACTGTGGCTGGCCACCAGCAGCATCCTGCTGGCGACCTTGCCACTGGCGGTGACCCCGGCTCCAGTGCTGGCCCAGGCAGCCATTCGCTCCGACGGACTGCAGCTGAAGCTGCGCCGCCTGCCCGATGCCCTGGAGCTGGTGATCCAGGACGCGGGCACCGGCAGCGACCTGCGCCAGCAGATGCAGGGCCAGACGTGGCTAGGCGAGCTGCGCACCTCGCAGATCCGCGGGCTCAAGGCCGGCCGCCAGTCGCTCTCGATGACTGACGCCGGCGTGAATTCGATCACCTTCGATGGCACCGGCACGGAATTCCAGCTCAAGGTGACGCCCATGCCCGGGCGCAACCTGGGCACACCGCTGGTGAGCAGCGACGGCCGTGATCTCACGGTGCGCTTCAACGCTCCGGAGCTTCCCGTGAGCCAGACGGCTCGAGTGGATCTGCGCGCGCCGGCACGGGTGCCCACGATGCCTTTTGTGCCGCCCCTGCGGCCCCGGGCGGTGGCTCCCCCCTCGGGCGACATCGCCGTGGGCACGATGACGATCCGCAACCGCGGCTACCTCAGCCTCTACGGCCCTCCCGTAACGCTCACCACTCGGGCCGCCAACCCGCGCGATGTGTTGATGGTGCTGGCGCAGATGGGGGGGTATGGCTTCGCCTTCTCGGATGCCTCGATGGCGAATGGACTGGGTTCCGCGGCCGCCATGAAGCAGGCGCCCGCCCCGGTGACGGTGGCGTTCCAGAACGAGCCCTATGAGAGGGCATTCAACTTCGTGCTGCTCTCCTCCGGGCTTCAGGCCCGTAAAGAGGGCAACACGATCCTGGTGGGATCCGATGTGCTGGGCAAGACGATCGGCCCGCAGATGTCGAAGGTGTACCGCCTCAACCAGGTGTCACCCAATTCAGCGGCGGATTACCTCGCCAACCTCGGGGCCCAGGTCACCAAAACCACGTCGGTCACCACGGCCGTGTCCCAGGGTGTTCCCCTGGGGGCTCAGCCTGCCGGCACCGGCCTCACCGCCACCTCCCAGAGCACCACCTCCACTCAGCAGACCGTGGAGGCTTTCGGAGCATCAACCGGCCCCCTGGTGGGGCTGCGCGCCACCACCGATCCACGCCTGGGCACGATCACGATCGTGGGAGAGCCTGCGCTGGTGGCCATCGGCGAGCAATACCTCAAGCAGCTGGATCTGCGTCAGCGCCAGGTGGCGTTGTCGGTGAAAATTCTCGATGTAACCCTCACGAACGACACCGAGATCGACAATAGCTTCGCCTTCCGCTTTGGGAATAACTTCATCGTGAATGATGGCGGCAGGTTGCTGGCAGCTTTTGGGCGTAATTTGCCGGCTAACGCAGCAGACTTTTCGCCTGAAAACACCCGGGAAAGCTTTGGCAGCTCCTCGCGCACAGTGGGAAATACCGGAAACAACTCCAATTCGGGCTCCACCTCCAATTCTCAATCGCAGAACAATTCGGGGTCTGGAAGTGATTCATCGTTCAGCGAAGATCTCACGCTTTCGCTCAATAACGGCCGTTCGCTGGATCAGAGTCAGATCAGCGATGTGAACCGTCAGCTGTTCAGTGAGACTGGCACGCGTATTGACCCCTTTGAGGTGGAACGGTTCATCCCCAATCCTAATTTCAATCCCGGAGCGGCCACTCCTGGAGATCGCTTCATCACCGTCACCGATACGGAATATCGCATCGTCCCAATCGGAGAAAATACTCGCACCATCACCGACGACCTCACGTCCAGAATTTCCCAGATCGTTTCATCCCAAGTGAACAGCGGTGTGAACATCGCTCGCAGCCGCGGCGGCTTTAGCAATTCCGGCTCCACCAGTCAGTCGGGCTCGGGCAACACGGGCTCAAGGAATTCACGTTCGGGTTCGGACACGGTGACCGATTCCTTCCAGAATTATTCCGGTTCACGCCGTCGCAACCCCGGTCTGAACTACCCCGACAACGAATTCTTCAGCTTCCTTCAGGCTCAGATCGTGTCACGCAATGCCAAGGTGCTGGCCAGCCCCACCCTGATTCTCAGTGAGAATCCTGAGCTGATCGAGGGCGGCGCCAATGTTGGAGGAGGTGGTCTTGGTGGGCAGGCTGGCGACACCTCTGGCCTCAGCCCCGCCACGATCGGCCGCTCACGGGCCAATGAGTCGTTCGTCACCGTGGGTCGCCAGGTGGTGTCGGCCTATGAAGTCACCAACACCGCCAATGTGGGCACCAGCTGCGAGCCCACGTTCAGCACGGCTGGCCTCACGTTTGGGGCGCGAATATCAAAAATCGACGACAATGGCTTCGTCACCTTCACGCTCTCTCCGGCAATTTCCGGTGTGGTGGACCGGCAGCCAGTGCCGGGCTGCGGCGATATCGATATCCTGCGCCTGCGCCGCCTCGACACCGGCAGCGTGCGTGTGCGCGATGGTCAGACCCTGATCCTCACCGGTGTGATCTCCGAGGATGACAATCAGGAAGTGTCGAAATGGCCGATCCTTGGTGATCTGCCCCTGGTGGGTCAGTTCTTCCGCAAGACCAACGGCTCCCGCCTCAAGAACGAACTGGTGATCCTCGTGACTCCCCGCATCATTGATGACGAGCAGGGCGGCACCTACGGCTACGGCTACACCCCCTCCACCCAGGATGCCCGCCGTCTGATCTACAGCCCCTGAGTCCAAAGACCAAAGTTCCAGTGATCAAAAGGCCAGCGGAGCAAAGTATTTGATCGCCAGTGGTGCCAGCTGCTGGAAGATCGAGGCGGCGCTCTGCATGAACTGGCCACCCCAGCCATTGCCGCCGGCGCCGCCCTGGGGGTTCTTCTTGAGCTGTTCGGCGCCCTGCAGCACTTGTTTGGCCACCACCGTGTTGCCCTGCTGCTCGAACAGGCTGGCGGCGTAGGTGAAGTCGGCGGCGGCCTGCTCGCGCTTGGCCTGCTCAGCCCGGCTGATGCCCCGCGCCAGCCAGCTCATGGCCGCATCGGGCTGTTTCAGGATCGCCTGGTTGAAATAGGTTTCCGCTTCGCCCGCCCGGCCCTGCAGAGCCGCCTCCACGCCGGAATTGTGCAGATCGGCGTAGCTGCTGGCGCTGGGATTCACCCCCACCGCCCGTTTCCAGTGGCTGCGGGCCAAGCCGTCCACATCGAGCAAGGCGCCGCTTAGATCGGCTTCGCGCAGATCGGTGCCCTCCAGCTGGGCACCCCGCAGGTCGGCGCCGCGCAGGGAGGCCCCCAGCAACGAGGTGAAGGTGAGATTCGCCCCCTGGAGATTGGCGCCATCGAGCTGGGCACGGCTGAGGTTGGCCCGCTGCAGCTGGGCTTTGCTCAGGTCGGCGTCGCGCAGGTCCGCATGGACCAGATCTGCGTCCTGCAGCCGGCAGCTGGAGCAGGCCTTCTTGTCGAGCAGACGCATCACATCGTCGGCCTCGGCGGCGTGCACCGCTGGGCCAAGCAGCTGGGCGCCGGTGGCCAGCAGCAGGGCTCCCCTCAGTAGAGGGCCATGGAATCGCAGCTGTGGCGCCATGCCGGAGGGGGTGATGGGGTTGGACTCAGCGGGCGGCCGCAGGGGACGCCTTCAGATCGCGGGGCTCGATGCACAGGCGACGGCCGATCTTCTTCCATTCGTAGGCGGCCGGCAAGGGCTCCAGGCCCACCATCCCGGCGAACAGCTGGTTGAGGCAGGGCTGGCCGCTGGAGCAGTTCTGGATGTTGAGCCCGTTCACCCGCTCCACCGAGGCGTCGGGCGGTTGCGGTCCCTGGCTGAAGAAACGCTGTTCTGCCAGGCAGTAAGGGGCGGTGTGTGCCGTTGGAGCCAGCAGGGTCGCTGCCGCCGTGAGGCCCAGCATCAACCCTTTTGCCGTGCCCCAGCCCTTGCCCACCGTTCTCTCTTTTCGAGGCGCTGATTATGGCGAGCTCCTCACCAATGGGTCGTTGCCGGCAGCACCAGCCGCTGGGCTCCTGGCTGGTCCACGCTGGAGGGCCTGCTGGTGCTGGCATGGGCGCTGTCCCTCCGGATCTGCTGTCACCCGAGCGCCATGGCGGCAACCTGGAGGCCGTGGCCCGGAGGCTGGGCTGCCGCCCTGCCGATCTGCTTGATGCCAGCGCCTCCCTGGTGCCCTTCGGCCCTCCGGCCTCCGTGCGGCGGGTGCTGCAGGCCGTGCTGAGCACGCCACCAGGCCGGCCTTCGCCCCTGCGGGATTACCCCGATCGCGAGCAGCTGCGGCTGCGCCGGGCCATTGCCGCCCACCACCAGCTCGATCCGGCCGCCGTGCTGCCCGGCAACGGGGCCGCCGAGCTGTTCACCTGGCTGGCCCGCGATGCGGCCGCTGCGGGCCCCAGCCTGCTGCCCACACCCGGTTTCGCCGACTACCCCCGGGCCCTGGCCTGCTGGGGCGGTGCCTGGAGCGCCTGGCCGCTGGCGTTGCCGCAGCCGGGAACCGTGGCCTGGCCCCAGCCCCTGCCGCCGCCTCCGGCCGGTGCCGACTCGGCCCTCTGGATCACCAATCCCCACAACCCCACGGGCCAGCTCTGGAGTCGCGCCTCGCTGGAGCCCCTACTGGAGCGCTTCGCGCTGGTGATCGTCGATGAGGCCTTCCTGCCCCTGGTGCCCGCTGGGGAGAGTCAGTCGCTGCTGCCGCTGGTGGCCAGCCACTCCCACCTGGTGGTGATCCGCAGCCTCACCAAGCTGCTGGCGATCGCCGGCCTGCGCCTGGGCTATGCCGTGGCCGATCCCGCCCGGCTGCGGCGCTGGGCCGCCTGGCGCGACCCCTGGCCGGTGAATGGTTTGGCGGCCGCGGTGGGGGAGGTGCTGGTGGGCGATCGGCGCTGGCAGGAGCGGGTGCAGCGCTGGGTGGCGGCGGAGGGCCCCTGGCTGCAGCAGCGCCTGCGGCAGCTGCCAGGCCTCACGCCGCTGCCGTCTGCCGCCAACTTTCTGCTGCTGCGCTCAGACCACTCCCTGGTGGACCTGCGCGAGCAGCTGGAGTGCCGCCACCGGGTGCTGCTGCGCGACTGCCGCTCCTTTGAGGGCCTGGGGGAGCGCTGGCTGCGGGTGGCTCTGCAGGACCGGCGCAACAACCGCCGCCTGCTGCGGGCCCTGCGGCAGGAGATCAGCCGCTAGCCAGCCAGCTCGATCAGCAGCTCCGCCAGCCGCTGATCGGCATCACGCACGGCCAGGCGCTCCATGCCCGCCCTCAGGGTGTTCAGGGGGTCGAGGGAGCCGCTGGCACCGCGCAGCCGCGGACCCAGCAGCCGCCACACCGCCTGCTCCAGGGCATGGTGCTCAGGGGCGTGCTGCCACACGATCACGGCGGCCCCCACGGCGGCGGCGGCCTCGGCGTTGGCGTCCTGGTGGTGGTCGGCGGCCTGGGGGAACGGCACCAGGATCGTGGGCGTGCCGCAGACGGCCAGTTCGCTGAGGCTGCCGGCCCCCGCGCGGCTGATGGCCAGCTGGGCGTGCTGCAGCAGGCCCGGCAGTTCGTCGCTGAAGGGCCGCTCGGTGTAACCGGGGACGCGCAGGCTGCCGGCATCGGGATCGCTGCTGCCGGTGAGGTGCACCACGCGGCAGCCGGCGGCCGCCAGCTTCGCCGCCAAGGGCCGCACCATGCGGTTGAGGCCGAGGGCTCCCTGGCTGCCGCCCATCACAAGCACCAGGGGGCCGTCTCCATCGGGCACCCAAGCGGGCAGGGGCGCTGGCCGCAGGAACTCAGCACGCACCGGTGTGCCCGTGACCAGGGGCCGGCACTGGGGCAGCCGCTCCGCCGCCTCCCGCAGCCCCACCGCCACCCGGCTGCAGTGCCGACCGAGCAGGCGGGTGACCCGGCCTGGGATGGCGTTGGATTCATGCAGCACCACCGGCACCCCGCACCAGCGGGCCGCCAGGATCGCCGGCGCGGCGATGTAGCCCCCGGTACTGAACACCAGGTCGATGCCCTCCCGGCGGATCAACTGCCGCACCGCCACGCTGGAGGCGATCAGGCGCAGCAGTTGCCAGAGCTTGCGCAACCCCTTGCCCTGCAGTCCCCCCGCTCGGATGGTGTGCAGGGGGTAGCGGCTGGGCACGAGCTCGCGCTCGAGGCGGTTGGGTACCCCCAGCCACTGCACCTGCCAGCTGTCGGGCAGGGCTTCCGCCACCGCCAGGGCGGGGAACAGATGCCCGCCGGTGCCGCTGGCTGCGATCAGGAGCCTGGACATGGAGCTTCGCTGATGCGCGCGGCGCGCTACCGGGGCGGGCCTAACTTAAAAGGGCCGCCATGGCTGACCCCGATGCCGCAGTCCCGCCCTTTCCTCGCCGCGTTGCTCGCAGCCTCGGTGGTAGCGGCGCTGCCGGCGGCCAAGGCCGCTCCGCCGACTCCGGCCCTACTCCAGAGTCTGGAGGCGGCGCTCAACAGCGGCCAGGCCTCCAGTCTGGCTGCCCTGGTGGAGTCTGGCCCCGGCCTGGATCCCGCCCGTCTGGAGAAGCGCTACAAGATCCTGCGCGACCGCTTCCCGGATGCCCGCTGGCGGGTGAGTCAAGGCACCCCCCTGCGGGATGGCCGCCCCACCGTGGCGATTGCGGTGAGCGGCAGTCGCTCCGAAGGCCCATTCCGCTACAGCCTTCAGGCAGACCAGTTGCTGGCCCTCAGCGCCAACGGCTCGCGGCTGAACGGCCAGGAGTTGATCCGCGAAACCACCACCCTGCGCAGCGGTGAAGCGAACCTGCCGGTGAGCGTGATCATCCCGGACGCGGTGCTCACGGGCCAGCGCTACGACGTGGATGTGGTCTTCGATGAACCGCTCGATGGCGAGGTGGCCGCTGGTGGCATCGCCGCGATCACCCCCGAACAGATCAGCGCCCTGGAAACCCCTGAACTGGAACTGGCGGCCCTCGGCGGAGGCGGCCTGTTCAAATCGGTGCAGGCGCCCCAGCAGCCCGGCAGCCAGACCTGGGCGGTGCTGCTGGTGCACCCCAAGGGCATCATCAGCACCACCAAGCGGGTGCGGGTGGTGGCCGACAAGGCCGCACTCACCCCCTGAGCGGCCCTGCGCCTCGGGCCTGATCCGGGCTGAACCAGCGGGCCAGGGCGGAGACGTCGTCATCGCCGTGGCCGGCGGCGATCAGCGCATCTTCGATTCCGGCCACGCTGGCGCTGATCGGCAGGGCCACTCCCGCGGCGGCGGCGGTCTCCAGGGCGATCGCCAGATCCTTGCGGTGCAAGGCCAGACGGAAGCCGAGCGGGTAGCTGTTCTCGATCATCTGGCCGGCGCGGTGCTGCAGGGCCCAGGAGCTGGCGGCACCGCCTTCAAGGGCGGCGCACACCTCCCGCAGCGGCAGCCCCAGGGCCCTGGCCAGCGCCAGTCCTTCGGCCAGGGCCGCATAACTCCCGGCCACCAGAATCTGGTTGACGGCCTTCACCTGCTGGCCGGATCCCACCGGGCCGAAGTGGCTGATCCGGCTGCCCACCACCTCCAGCAGCGGCCGGGCCCGCTCCAGCTGGTCGCTGGGGCCACCCACCAACAGCGAGAGCGTGCCGGCGCGTGCCCCCTCGGTGCCGCCGGTGACCGGAGCATCGAGATAGCCCACCCCCAGCTCGCCGAGGCGGGCAGCCAGGCGCTGGCTGGTGGCCGCCGCGATGGTGGAGAAGTCGATCACCAGCGAACCTGGGGCCGCGCCCTCGGCCACCCCGCCTGGCGCAAAGAGCACCTGCTCAACGGCGGTGTCATCACTGAGGCAGAGGGCGATCAGCTCAGCTGAGGCCGCCGCTGCCGCCGCTGTGGCGGCCCTGCCTGCCCCTGCGGCCGCCAGCGGTTCCTCTGCCGTCCTTGTGCGGTTATGAACGGTGACGCCAAAGCCCGCCGCCAGCAGCCTCGCTGCCATCGGTGCCCCCAGGGCCCCAAGCCCGAGAAAGGCCACGAAAGAACTGGTCATCAGTTCCGCCCGTTCAGTTGGACCCTGGTGATCCGGCCACGAGAACATGGCTGAGTCTCAAACGTGCCCGTCATGTCATTCCTCCGCAATGCCCAGCTTGCGCTGATCCCACCCGCCGCCGTGGCCCTCGCCATGCTGCTGCAGGTGGGCTCAGGCCAGGCCCAGACCGGCGCTGCCCCCAGCACCCGGCCGGCTCCAGCCCGCATCCAGCTCACCCCCAACCAGGAAAGCGAGCTGTTCAAAGGACAGCGCACCCTCTCCATGCGTGCCCACAGCGACCAGATCGCCATCCTGCAGAAGGGGGAGCGCTGCCTGGGTGAGGCCAAGGACCTCAAGGCCCTCAGCAGCTGCCGCCAGACGGAACGCCTGGCCAGGCGTGAGCTGATGACCCGGACCCGCCAGGAGGCCCAGGCCCTGTATCAACGGCTGGGACTGCCGGCCCCCAAAGGCCGCCGCGGTGATGGCCCGGCCGATCAGATCTGAGTGGCTTCAGGCGTCGTCGAGGGCGGCGACGCCGGGAAGCACCTTGCCCTCCAGCAGCTCGAGGCTGGCACCACCGCCGGTGGAGATGTGGCTCATCTTCTCGGCCACACCCACCTTTTCCACCGCCGCCACTGAATCACCGCCGCCGATGATCGTGCAGCAGCCCTTGCCGCTCAGCTCGGCCAGGGTGTGGGCCACACCGTTGGTACCGGCAGCGAACTTGTCGAATTCGAACACGCCCATCGGGCCGTTCCAGATCACCGTCTTGCAGTCGGCCAGGGCGGCCTGGAAGGCCTTGAGCGAATCCGGACCGATATCAAGGCCCATCCAGCCATCGGGGATGGCCTCGATCGCCGTGATCTGGCTGTTGGCATCGGGGGAGAAGGCGTCGGCCAGCACCACATCGCTCGGCAGCAGCAGCTCAACTCCCTTGGCCTTGGCTTTGGCCTCGAGCTCTCTGGCCAGCTCGAGCTTGTCTTCCTCCACCAGGCTCTTGCCCACCGACAGGCCGCGGGCTTTGTAGAAGGTGAAGATCATGCCGCCGCCGATCAGCACCTTGTCGCACTTGTCGATCAGCGACTCGAGCACGCCGATCTTGCTGCTCACCTTGGAGCCGCCCACGATCGCCGCCAAGGGGCGCTTGGGCTCATCGATGGCGCCCTGCAGGTACTGCAGTTCCTTCTCCATCAGGTGACCGGCGACATTGGGATTGAGGTATTCGGTCACGCCTTCGGTGGAGGCATGGGCCCGGTGGGCGGCGCCGAAAGCGTCGTTCACATATACCTCGGCCAGAGCCGCCAGCTTTTTGGCGAATTCGGTGTCGTTCTTTTCCTCCTCGGCGAAGAAGCGCACGTTCTCCAGCAGCACCACATCCCCGTCGGCCATGGCCGCCACCTTGGCCTCGGCGTCGGGGCCGATGCAGCTGTCGGTTTTCACGACCGGCTTGCCCAGAAGCTCACTCAGACGGGCGGCCACCGGAGTGAGGCGCATCGCTTCGTTCACTTCGCCCTTGGGCCGGCCGAAGTGGGCGGCGAGGATCACCTTGGCGCCCTTGGCGCTGAGGTCGTTGATGGTGGGCAGGGCCGCGCGGATGCGGGTGTCGTCGCTGATGGCGCCGCTGTCTTCAAGAGGTACGTTGAAGTCGACCCGGACCAGAACACGCTTGCCCTGCAGATCGGCAGCGGACAGACTGGTCAGGGATCGCTTCGCCATGGGGTTCGAGGAGATTGAGGATGGGAGAGATTAACCCGCAGCCTTCAGCCCCAGGCCCTGGAGGGCGCTAGGACAAGCGGGGCGGCGCGTTCTGTGCAACCCCCGCGCCGCGATGGCGACCACTGGATGGCGACCCATGTTCAACACTGTTCTGTTTCCGATCGACCAGAGCCGCCAGACCATGGACACGGCGGCCGTTGCCCTGAAGCTGGCCCAGCAGCACGGCAGCCGCCTGGTGGTGCTCTCCGTGGTGGAGGCCGAAGAGGGCGTGATGCACGATGCCGCCGCCGTGGCGCGGCTGCTGGAGCAGGCCCGCGGCCATTTCGAGCAGGCCGGTGTGGCCTGTGAGGTGATCGAGCGGGAGGGGCGGCCCGCCTTTGTGATCGGTGATGTGGCCGATGAGATCAATGCCGACCTGATCGTGATGGGCACCCGTGGCCTGTCCATGGAGGCCGATCAGCCCAGCACCGCCTCGCGGGTGATCCAGCTGGCCCCCTGCCCCGTGCTGGTGGTGCCTTGATGGAAGGGATCGCCACGCCCGCCGCGGAGGGCCTCAGCCTGTCGGCCCCCGCGATCCAGTGGTATCCGGGGCACATCGCCAAGGCGGAACGGCAGCTGTTCACCCAGCTGGCCAAAGTGGATCTGGTGATCGAGGTGCGCGATGCCCGCATCCCCCGGGCCACCGGTCACCCCCGCCTGCAGCGCTGGATGAAGGCCAAGCCGCGCCTGCTGGTGATCAACCGCCGCGACATGATCAACGAAGCGGCGCGTCAGGCCTGGGACCACTGGCTTCGCGAGCGCGGTGAGACCCCCTGGTGGTGCGACGCCAAGGTGGGCACGGGCGTGAAGCAGCTGCAGGAGGCGGCAATCCGCGCCGGGGGGCAACTCAACTCCCGCCGGGCGGGTCGGGGCATGCGACCGCGGCCGGTGCGCGCCCTGATGCTCGGCTTCCCCAACGTGGGTAAATCAGCCCTGATCAACCGCCTCGTGCGCCAGAAGGTGGTGGACAGCGCCCGCCGCGCCGGGGTCACCCGCACCCTGCGTTGGGTGCGCCTGGGCCAGGAGCTGGATCTGCTCGATGCCCCTGGGGTGCTGCCGCCACGGCTCGATGACCAGCGCGCCGCCCTGCTGCTGGCCCTCTGCGACGACATCGGCCAGGCCGCCTACGACGGCGAGGCCGTGGCCGTGGCGTTCCTGCGTCTGCTGGAGTCCCTGGAGCAGCACCCGGCGGCGGGCATCTCCTCCGGCGGCGTGCTGGGGCGCTACGGCGTGCCGGTGCCCTCGCCCATGGACGGCTGGACCTGGCTGGAGGCCGCCGCCGCCCGCCACACCAGCGGCGACACCGCCCGCATGGCCCAGCGCCTCCTCGATGATTTCCGCCGCTCGCTCCTCGGTTCGATCGCCCTGGAGCTGCCCCCTGATCCGGCATGACGGGCTTCGGTGAAGGCGTGGGCGAGTTGCTGACGCTCCAGTACCCGAAGCCGCTGCCGATGCGGCTCGATCGCTGGCTGGTGGCCCAGCGGCCGGAGCAGAGCCGGGCCCGGATCCAGAAGTTCATCGACGCCGGCTACGTGCGCGTCAATGGCGTCACCGGCCGGGCCAAAACTCCCCTGCGCCTCCACGACGAGGTGCAGCTGTGGATGCCGCCGCCTGAGCCGCTGCCCTACCTGCTGCCCCAGCCGATCCCGCTGGATGTGCTCTATGAGGACGCCCACCTGATCGTGCTCAACAAGCCGGCCGGCCTCACGGTGCATCCGGCACCGGGCAACCGCGACGGCACGCTGGTGAACGGCCTGCTGCACCACTGCCCCGATCTGCCTGGAATCGGCGGTGAGATGCGCCCCGGCATCGTCCACCGCCTCGACAAGGACACCACCGGCTGCATTGTGGTCGCCAAGAGCCAGGAGGCCCTGGTGCGGCTGCAGGTGCAGATCCAGAAGCGGGTGGCTTCCAGGGAGTATCTGGCGGTGGTGCACGGGGCGCCTACGGCCTCCAGCGGCACGATCGTGGGGGCCATCGGCCGCCATCCCGCTGATCGCAAGAAGTACGCCGTGGTGGCCGAGGAGAAGGGTCGCTTCGCCTGCACCCACTGGACCCTGATCGAGCGCCTCGGCGACTACTCGCTGCTGCGCTTCCGCCTCGACACCGGCCGCACCCATCAGATCCGCGTCCACTGCGCCCACATCGGCCATCCGATCGTGGGTGATGTCACCTACAGCCGCTGCCGCAAGTTGCCGCTGGAGCTGCCGGGTCAGGCCCTGCATGCGGTGGCCCTGGGCCTTGATCATCCGATCAGCGGCGAGCGGCTGGCCTTCGAGGCGCCGCTGCCACCGGTGTTCGACGCCCTGCTCACCGTCCTGCGCCAGCGCTTCAGCCCAGCCAGCTGATTCCCGCTGAGGCCAGCCGGGTCCCGGGTGGCCTCAGCGGGAGCCCGGGTTGGCTTCTGCGAGCATCACATCGAAGAGGGTGAGACGCTCGAGCTGGTCGGCCACGGCGATGGCGGTGAGCACCGCGAAGCCGATCGGCAGCAGCAGCGCGTAGTTCTTGCTCAGCTCGAAGGTGAGCAGGATGGCCGTCAGCGGGGTGCGCGTGAGGGCCCCCAGGAAGGCGCCGCCGCCGGCGAAGAGCAAGGTGGCCGGGGCATAGGAGAACAGCAGCAGGCAGAGCTGCTGCACCAGCGTGCCCAGGGAGGCTCCCACCACCAGCGCCGGTGCCAGAAAGCCGCCCGGGGCCTCTGCCGCCACGGCCACGGCCGTCCCGATCCCCTGAACCCCCAGGGCCAGCAGGGCGGTGGAGGAGGTGCTCAACCCCAGCAGGGCGTCGAAGTCGAGGCGGTCGGGGTTGTCGAAGCTGCCGGGCAAGAGCGACCAGCCCATGCCGATCACCAGACCCACCAGCGGCAGCAGCTGCCAGGCCTCCAGCCTCAGGGGCCTCAGGGCCAGGCGCAGCCGCAGGATCCCCCGCTGGTACAGCACCGCCAGGCCACCGGCCAGCACCCCCAGCAGCAGCAGGATCGGCACATCCACCAGGCGGAACTCCTCGACGCCGCTGGGATAGGGAATGACCGGCAGCAGTTCCCGCAGCCAGGCCGGTCCCACCGGAGCCGCCGACAGCAGGCGGGTCCAGGCGATGGTGGCGAAGCTGGCGAAGGCCGCGATGGCGTTGGTGCGCACGTCGGAGCGCTTGAGCAACTCCTCGATCGTGTACATCACGCCGCCGAGGGGGGAGTGGAACACGGCCGCCAGGCCGGCGCCACTGCCGATGGCCACCGCCACCTGTTGCTGCCGGTTGTTGGCTGAGAGCTGATCGGCGGATTCCTTGGCCAAAGAAGCCCCGATCTGAATCGATGGCCCTTCCGGCCCCACCGGGATGCCGCCGCCGATCGCCAAGCCACTGGCCAGCAGTTTCACCACCGCCACCCGCCAGCCCATGGGCACCGGCACCCCCTGGAGCCAGAGCATCACCTGCACGATCCCCGACCCCTTGGCTCCAGGCTCCACACCGCTGATCAGGGCTCCGGCGATGCCGCCCCCCAGGACGCCCATCAGCGGCAGCACGAACCAGCGGGGCAGGTGGCTGGCCAGCTGCAGGCGCAGGGCATTGACCGCCTGGATCTCCAGTCCGTAGATCCAGATCGCCACGGCCACGCCGATGCCGATCGTGTTGGCCAGCAGGAAGAGCATCAGCAGGCCCGGGATCTTGCGCCCTGGGGTTGGTCGCACGACGGGCATGGCTCAGGCGGGTGCTGGCAACCGTGGGCAGGCCTCCACCAGCTGGCGGGTGATCGGGGCCTGGGGATGCTCGAGCATCGGCCCGGCGGGTCCCTCCTCCACGATCCGCCCCCCGTCGAGCACGATCAGCCGCTGGCAGAAGCCGCTGGCCACCGCCAGGTCGTGGGTCACGAAGATCAGCCCCAGCCCCAGGCGGCTCTGCAGCTGCCGCAGCAGGCCCAGCACCTCCGCCTGCACTTCGGCGTCGAGCATGCTCACGCTCTCATCGCAGAGCAGCACCTTCGGCTCCAGAACCAGGGCGCGGGCGATGGCCACCCGTTGCTGCTGGCCGCCGGAGAGCTGGCGCGGCAGGCGGTTTTCGAAGAGCTCCGGAGGCTCCAGCCCCACAGTGGCCAGCCCCTCACGGGCCCTGGCGCGGGCTTCTGCGCGGCTGGCCAGGCCATGGATCAGCAGGGGGTCCGCCACCGCTTCCCCCACCGTCATGCTCGGATTGAGGCAGGCCAGCGGATCCTGGAACACCATCTGCAGGTGACGGCGGGCCCGGGCCCGCTCCGCCCCACCCATCCGCAGCAGGTCACGGCCCTCCAGGCGCACGCGGCCGCCCCGCACGGGCGTCAGGCCCATCAGGGCGCGGCAGAGGGTGCTCTTGCCGCAGCCCGACGCACCCACCACCCCGAGGGTTTCGCCCGGCCCCAGGCGCAGGCTCACCCCATCGACGGCCTTGAGCCAGCGCTGCCGCCAGGGCGGTGAAGGCAGTGGATGCCAGCAGCGCAGTTCCTCCAGCTCCAGCAGAGGCGCCGCTTCGCTGCCGCCGGGGGTGTGGCTGCCCTCACGGGCACGGGCCGCCGCCACCAGCCGCTGGCTAAGCGGTGATTGCGGAGCCCTCAGCAGGCTGATGGCCGGGGCCTCCTCCACCACCTGCCCGTGGTCGAGCACGGCGATCCGCTGGCACCAGCGCCCGGCCATGGCCAGGTCGTGGCTGATCAGCAGCAGGGCACTGCCGCTCTCTCGGCAGAGGTCGGTGAGCTCGGCCATCACCTGGGCCGCCACGGCCACATCCAGGCTGGTGGTGGGTTCATCGGCGATCACCAGCGCCGGCTCCAGGGCCATGGCCATGGCGATCGCCAGCCGCTGGCGCATGCCGCCGCTGAATTCATGGGGATAGCTGCCGTAGCGATCCGGGCCGATGCCCACCCGCGTCAGCAGCTGCTGGGCCCGCTGGCGCACCTGGGCCCGCTTCCAGCCGGGGCGATGGGCCGAGAGGGTGTCGCTGAGGTGCTCACCGATGCGCAGCAGCGGGTTCAGCCGTGTCATCGGGTCCTGGAACACCAGCCCTACGGCCTCCCCCCGCAGCCGGCGCAGGGCCGGACGCTTCAGGCTGCGGGGGTCTTCGCCCGCCAGCCGCAGGCGTCCGCTGCAGCGACTGCCGGGGGGCAGCAACTGCAGCACCGCCCGCGCCACCGTGCTCTTGCCGCAACCGGACGGCCCCACCAGGGCGAGGGTGTCCCCGGGGCCGAGGCGCAGGTTGAGGCCATCCAGCGTGGGGGCCCCGCTGGCCCCGGGATAGCTCACGACCAGGTCGCTGATCTCCAGTACCGGCTCGGCGGCACCCTTGTCGGCCATGGGACGCGGCGGATCAAGTCGTTCCGCCCCACCATGGGCTATAGCGACGGCGACCGTGGTTTTGTTGCGTGATCTGCATACGATGGGTGCAGCAGCGTCTGGTGATGCTCGATACCGCCGTTGGAATCAGGGACAACGTTGCGGGCGAGAGCCTGGGGGCCGGGCTGGTGGTGGACCCAACCCCGCCCCCATCCCTGAGACGGCGACCGATCCGCTCCCCCGACGACTACGGGGTGAAGCTGCCTGAGTGGCTCAGGATCTGCATCAGCCACGTGCCCCCCGGCGCCGGCGAGAGCTGCCCCACCGACCCCGAAGCCCTGCTGGCGGCGGCGTTTGATTTTGCCTTCCAGCTCCACGACGGCCAGGTCAGGGCCACCGGCGAGCCGTACATCATTCATCCGATTGCCGTCGCTGATCTGCTCCGCGACATCGGTGCCAGCGCCGGGGTGATCGCTGCCGGTTTCCTCCACGACGTGGTCGAGGACACCGATGTCAGCGCCGAGGACCTGGAGGTGCATTTCGGTGCCGAGGTGAGGGCGCTGGTGGAGGGGGTCACCAAGCTGGGGGGCATCCACTTCACCAACCACACCGAAGCCCAGGCGGAGAACCTGCGGCGGATGTTCCTGGCCATGGCCAGCGACATCCGTGTGGTGTTGGTGAAGCTGGCCGACCGGCTGCACAACATGCGTACCCTCGGGGCCCTCAAGCCCGAGAAGCAGCAGCGGATCGCCCGTGAAACCCGCGAGATTTACGCCCCCCTCGCCAATCGGCTCGGCATCGGCCGCTTCAAGTGGGAACTCGAAGACCTCGCCTTCAAGATCCTCGAGCCCGAGGCCTACGGCGAGATCAAGCAGCAGGTGGCCAGTAAGCGCAGCGACCGTGAGGAGCGGCTGGCCGCCACGGTGGCCCTGCTGATGCAACGGCTTCAGGGCGCTGGCCTGCACGACTGTGAGGTGACCGGCCGGCCGAAGCATCTTTATGGCATCTGGAGCAAGATGCAGATGCAGCAGAAGGCCTTCCACGAGATCTTCGATGTGGCGGCCCTGCGCATCCTGACGCCCAACCTCGAGGGCTGTTATCGCGCCCTGGCGGTGGTTCACGACACCTTCCGCCCCATCCCTGGCCGCTTCAAGGACTACATCGGTCTGCCCAAACCCAACGGCTACCAGTCGTTGCATACAGCCGTGATCGGCCGCCATCGGCCCATCGAGGTACAGATCCGCACCACCGAGATGCACCAGGTGGCGGAGTACGGCATCGCCGCCCACTGGAGGTACAAGGAGGGGGGCTCCCCCGCCTCGGTCGGTGCCGCCGATCGCTTCAACTGGCTGCGCCAGCTGGTTGATTGGCAGCAGGATGATGGTGGTGAGGACAGTAGTGACTACCTTGCCTCGATCAAAGAAGACCTCTTCGATGAGGAGGTCTTCGTGTTCACGCCCCAGGGGGATGTGCTGGGGTTGCGCAAGGGTTCCACCGCCGTGGATTTTGCCTTTCGCATCCACTCGGAGGTGGGCAACCACTGCCAGGGCGTGCGCATCAACGACCGCCTCTGCCCGTTGGCCACGCCGCTGCGCAACGGCGATTTCGTGCAGATCATCACGGCGAAGTCGGCCCATCCGAGCCTCGACTGGCTCAACTTCGTGGCGACACCCACCGCCCGCAACCGCATCCGGCAGTGGTACAAACGCAGCCACCGTCAGGAGAACATCCAGCGCGGCACCGCCATGCTTGAGCGGGAGCTGGGGCGCGAGGGATTGGATGCCCTGCTCAATGGCGAGGCCATTGCCAAGGTGGCCCGGCGTTGCAATCTGGTGGGCACCGAGGATCTGCTGGCGGCCCTCGGCTTCGGTGGCGTCACCCTGCAGCAGGTGATCAACCGTCTGCGCGAGGAGGTTCGTCTCAGCACCGCTGCAGCGGCTCCAGTGCTCAGCAACGAAGACCTGGCCCGCAGCGTTTCGGATCAGCCGATGCTGCCCCTGCCGTCTGCAGCGGGGACCGGCAGCAGCCCGATCCTGGGGCTCGAGGGCCTGGAGTATCGGCTTGGGGGCTGCTGCTGCCCCCTCCCCGGTGAGGCGATCGTGGGCAGCGTCGCCCTGGGCAACCACGGCATCACCATTCACCGCCAGGACTGCAGCAATGTGGCCACCGTGCCGGTGGAGCGCCGGTTGCCGGTGCGCTGGAATCCGGCGGCCGACCAGCAGCGTCGGCGCTATCCGGTGCAGATCCGCATCGAGGTGCTCGATCGTGTCGGTGTGCTCAAGGACATCCTCACGCGCCTCTCCGACGGCCGCATCAATGTCAGTGACGCCCGGGTGCGCACGGCCTACGGCAAACCCGCCCGCATCGACCTCAAGGTGGAGCTCGCCAGTGCCATCCAGCTGGTCACCACCATGGATCAGATCCGCTCGATGGCCGATGTGCTCGACCTCTGCCGCACCGGCATCGGCTGATCAGGGGTGTCTGCCGCGGATCTGGGTTGCCGTTCAAACAGCTTGTAGTCCTCCCCGCTCAGGCCGACCCTGGCGGTGATTTCTGTCCAGCGCGACGTACTGGTGGCCAGGCAGTGCCTCAGAAAGCTCTCCGAATGGCGCCCGCCGCGGTCGGTGTCCTTCCAGACGATCGTGTGATTCCCGGCAGCGACGAGTTGGTCGCAAGCCTGAGCGTCGGTGATGGCGAGGCCCAGGCGGCGGGTGGCCCAGGAGGCGCTCAGGCCATAGGGCTCCAGGCTCCAGCTGGGATGAACGCCGACTGTGGAGGCGTCCTGGTGAAGTTGCCAGTGCAGTGAGAAGTCCTGGGGGGAGATGAATCCTCGCCGGTCCGGCGTCTGCGCTGCCAGGTGGTTCCGCACCAGGCTCCATTCGCCCGCAAGCCGGGCGGTGGCGGCCAGCCTGCTGCTGCGCTGGCCCGCGGCCGAGGGCGACCAGATTTCAGCGCTCACGATGTTGTAGGCCAGGATCAGCGAGAGCACCAGAACGATTCCCGCAGAGAAAGCCTGGCTGCGTGCCTGCCGTTGCTGGGCATCGAGCAGGCCGATGCCGCTGACGATCAACAGCGTGTAAGGAAGCACGCTCATCAGGTCGTAGTGCCCCCAGTAATGGGTGTGCTCGAACGAGATCGCCAGTCCCAGCAGATACAGCGTGGCCAGCAGCGGCAGCAGCAGAAGGCGGCCGCCGCTGCCGTGGCCCTTCACCCGGCGCACCCAGCCGGCGAGGCCCAGCAGGGGCAGGATCATCAGGATCCAGACCTCAATGCCGGCGATGCCCACCACCGACATCTGACGCAGGAAGTGGAGCGTCGTGCCCTGGTCCTGCATCGCCTGGCCGCTCCACTCCAGCAGGACTGCGACCGCTCCGGCCCAGACCCTGGCCGGGCCATCGGGAACGAACGCGTAGGGGCCGAAGGTCAGCAGGGCACCGAGCAGTCCGCCACCGGCCATGGCCAGGCACTCCATGACCAGGGCGTCAGTGGCCAGGCCGTTGCGCCGGCCACTGACGAATCGCCACAGCTGGCCGGCCAGGGTGGTGAGCAGGAGCGGAACGATCAGGTTGGGGCGAACGGCGGCCGCCAGGAAGAGCCAGAACCCGGCCGCCACCAGCCAGCCTCGGGCCGCTCTCGGCGGCGTCCGCTGATCCGCACGGCGGGCCAACTCGCGGCTGAGGCAGGCGAGGGCGAGCACCAGAAACGTGTTGGCGTAGTGATGGATGTGGCCGGAGAGACCGCCGACCAGTTTCTGGCTCAGCAGGAGATAGAGCGCAGCGGCCACCCAGGGCAGGGGGAACCGCGGCGCCGCGGCGATCCAGCCGCTGCGCCCGAGGCTTGCGACGCTGCGGGCCAGCACCAGTGCCGTGGCGGCATTGAGCAGGAACACGAGCATCCGGTGCGAGCGGATCGAACCCAGCAGGGCGGATGGAACGAAGAGATACTGAACGATCGGCCACTTCGAATCGAAGTGCTCGGTGTAGAGAAGGCTGCCTTGCGTTAACTTCCAGCCGAGAAAGAAGAACGTGTCGATATCAATGTCATAGCTCCCCACGCTGCTGGGAGCATTCCAGACCCGCAGGCCAAGCCCGACCAGAATCAGTAGCCAGGTGATGGCCAGTAGCCCCAGCCATCGGCCATGCGATCTCTGGATGGGTGGGCTCAGAGTGATGGCCTGCGTCTGCGCTGCATGTTGGTCGATCAGCGAAGCTCCGGACACGCTGGGAATCGGCTCAAGGCAGAGGGGCCGCAAACGGAGTGATGCCGCCCTCGCGGCGAAACAGCTTGAACTCACCGGTGCGCAGCCCCAGCTTCCCGCTGATCTCCTGCCAGCGAGCCATGTCCTGCTTCAGACACTGCTGCAGAAAAGCCTCAGTATTGGGGCCGTCGGGGTCGGTGCGGGTCCAGACCAGGTGGTGGTTGGCGCTCTGCAGCAGCTGCTCACAGATCTGGGTCTGACCTACCGGCAGGCCGATGGTGCGGGTGGCCCACGACGCCCTCAGTCCCTGGGGGTTGAGGCTCCAGCTGGGGCCGATGCCCACGGTGGTGGCCGGCACCCGCAGTTGCCATTGCAGGGCGGGGTCCTGGGGCGCCGTGAAACCCCGCTCCGCTGCGGGCAGGCCGCTGAAGTAGCGGCGCAGCTCGGCGCGGTCCTGCTCCAGGGCCCGCACCAGCTTCGCTGGCCGCGACGGTGAGCCGAACACCTCGGCGATGGCGATGTTGTTGAACAGGATCAGCGAGAGGATCAAGCTGCCGCTGAAGGCAGCGATGCGCAGCGATCGGCGACTGCTCCGCTCCAGCTCGGCCATCCCCGCAGCCATGACCAGCACCAGAGGAACGACGATCAACTGGCCGTCCTGGCCGTTGAAATCGCTGCGCTGGAACGACCAGACCAGCTCCAGCAGAAACAGGATGGCGAGGCCGGGCACCAGCAACAGCCGCTCCTGAGGCCGCGGCTCGCTCCTCCAGGCACGCCTGGCGATCAGCAGCAGGCCAGCGCTCGGCATCAGGGCCAGGCTCCAGATGGGCAGACCCGCCAGGGGCATGCGGGCCAGCTCGCTGAACAGGTTGCCCACGTTCTCTCCCCACCAGGCCTGCTGGCTGGCCCATTCCAGCGGCAGGGCCACCGCTCCCGCAAAGAAGAGGGCGAGCCCATCGGCCACAACCAGATAAGGAACGATCATCAGGGCACAGCCCAGGGCGACTCCAGTGATCAGGGCCCTGGCAATAACGGCGGGGTGACGGTGGTGCACCAGCACCAGGGCGGCCACCAGGGTGAGGGGATAGATCAGGGTGAAGAAACAGGCCACCGCCAGCAGGGCACAGCTGCCGGTGGCCACCAGCTGCCGCCAGCGAGAGCGGCTGCTGAGCGAGCCCTCTCCAGCTGCGGCCAGGCTGAGCTGGTTGAGGCCAAGGGCCAGAAAGAAGTTGGCGAACTGGTGCAGGCTGCCGGCGAGGCCGCCAGGGAGCTTCTGGGCCAGCACCACCAGCAGCACCCCACTGGCCAGCGGCACGAGCGAGCGGGGCTTCAGGGGAATGAGGCCAGCCGCTGAACAATTGCGAACTGCCCGGGCCATCAGCAGGCCCGCCAACAGGTCGAGGCCCAGCACCAGCAGGCGATGGACCCGGATCGATCCGAGCCAGGCCGACGGGATGTACAGCCACTGGGCAATCGGCCATTGGCGCAGGTAGCTGTCCTGGTACAGCAGGGTCCCGCGCAGGCCCCGTTGGGCGAGAACCAGCAGCGAATCGATTTCGCCGTCGTAGCTGCCGGCGATCGTGCTGGCTCGCCAGACACGAACCGCCAGGCCAATCAGGGTGAGCCACCACAGCCCGGTCAGCACGATGCGTGGTCGGGTCAAGTGCTGGAGGTGATCCAGATCGCAGTCTGCCTGCCCTCGCGCCCCGTTTCTAGGGTGTGACCAACCAAGGGCTTCCGAGTGTTGCACCAGCGTCCCACTCGATCCGGCCACCAGCCATCGCTGATCAGGATCTGGGCGCCCATCGATGAGCGCGACGACTGGCAGCCTCAGCACGACTGGCTGGACCGGTGCGGATCCAGCCACAGCACTGGATCCGGGTGCTCGGCGCTACAGCTTCCCCAGAAGGAATCTGTCTGAATTCATCCACCGAATTTCTGCTGGCATGTGTGGCCATGACCTCCGAACAAGCCGCCCAACTGATTGACGACACCCTGGATCTGGTGCATCAACGGCTTCAGGCCCTTGATGCAGTCCAGAAGCGCAGTGAGCACAAGGCTCTGGCGGATGAGTTCCGTGAGTGGCGCCAGCCCAGCGGCGGTCACATCGATCTGATGCTCTGCCCTGGCTTCGGCGGCTGACGCTCCAGCCAGCGCCAGTTGATCTTCCCCAGCACGGTGGAGCTGAGTACACCGACGATGGCTGAGACCAGCTGCCCAGCTGGTAGTTGAACCAGTAGAGGGGCACGTGGGTGAGGGGGTTGCTGATCCAGGTGCCGGTGGCCGCCAGCAGGGGGTTGCCCTTCACCAGGCTGGCCAGCGCCACCCCCAGCAGGGTCTGCAGGCCGAAGAAGGGGAAGCAGCCACAGAACACGCCGGCCGCCAGACCGCGGGCACGCTGGCCGTGGCGTCCCTCCTGCTCCCACAGCCGGCGGATCCAGAGCCGGAACCTGCTGCTGGCTGCGGCCCACCAACGCCGCCACCCAGACTGGCGGGTCCCTGACCGTCGGGCTGCTTGGACTCGGACGACACCATTGCTGCGATTGCCACGGCGCTGGCGCCCGGAGAGGGAAGTGTGGCGATCGTAAGAATCTCCGGACCCCAGGCGGAGCCCATCGGCCGCCAGCTCTTTGACGCCCCAGGCGATCAGCCCTGGGGCAGCCATCGGGTGCTCTACGGCCATGTGCGTGATCCCGCCAGTGGTGAACGGCTGGATGAGGCCCTGCTGCTGCTGATGAAGGCACCCCGCAGCTTCACCCGCGAGGACGTGCTGGAGCTGCACTGCCACGGCGGCCTGATCGCCGTGGCCCGTGTCCTGGAGCTGGTGTTGGCCAGCGGGGCCCGTCGGGCGCGGCCGGGGGAATTCAGCCAGCGGGCCTTTCTCAATGGCCGCCTTGATCTCACCCGCGCCGAGGCGATCAGTGAGCTGATCACCGCCAGAAGCCGGCGGGCGGCCCAGCTGGCTCTGGCGGGTCTCGACGGTGGCCTGCAGCGGCGGATCAGCGCCCTGCGCGAGCGCCTGCTGGATCAACTGGCGGAGCTGGAGGCCCGGGTTGATTTTGAAGAGGACCTCCCCCCCCTCAATCCCCAGGCCCTGGTGGCGGAGCTGGAGGCGGTGCGCCAGGAGCTGCAGGGGCTGGTGGCCGAGGCGGGGGTGGGCCAGCTGCTGCGCGACGGCCTGAAGGTGGCGATCATCGGTCGCCCCAATGTGGGCAAATCCAGCCTGCTCAATGCCCTCAGCCGCCGGGAGCGGGCGATCGTGACCGATCTGCCGGGCACCACCCGCGATCTGCTCGAGAGCGAACTGGTGCTGCAGGGGGTGCCGCTCACCCTTCTGGATACCGCCGGCATCCGCGCCACCGACGACCCGGTGGAGCGGCTGGGCATCGAGCGCAGCCGCCAGGCCCTGGCCGCCGCCGATGCGGTGCTGCTGCTGGTGGACCTGAGAGAGGGCTGGACCGCCGCCGACAGCGAGCTCCACGCCCAGCTGCCCGCCGCGGTGCCATCGCTGGTGGTGGGCAACAAGGCCGACCGGGCCGCCGGCGACACCCCCGCCCAGGTGGAGGTGGTGATCAGTGCCCTGGCGGGCCATGGCCTCGAGGAGCTGGCCGTCGCTCTGCTCGCCCGCTGCGGCCACAGCCTCGCTCCGGGGCTGGAGGTGGCGCTGAACGCCCGCCAGCGGGACCTGGCGGCGGCGGCGGCCACGAGCCTGGCCGGCTCCCTTGAGGCGGCGGCCGCCGGGCTGCCCTGGGATTTCTGGACCATCGACCTGCGCCAGGCCGCCCGCAGCCTCGGTGAGATCACCGGCGAAGAGGTGAACGAGGCAGTGCTCGATCGGGTCTTCTCCCGTTTCTGCATCGGCAAGTGAGTCGGCCGCCCCGGCGGTCAGGATGGGGGGGCAAGACCGCCCGCCCGTGCTGCCGTTGGCCATCCCCGCGAGTGCCGTCGCCGCCGCCTCCCTGCTGAGCCAGCCCCAGCTGGAGCCCCTGCTGCGTTCCTGGCTGGCGGAGGACATCGGCCGCGGCGACCTCAGCGCGGCGGCGCTGCTGGGCCGGCCGGGCCGGGCCAGCTGGACGGCCCGGCGTGGGGGGATCTTCTGCGGTGGTCTGCTGGTGGAGCCGCTGTTTCGCCTGCTGGATGCTTCGGTGCAGGTGCGGTTGCTGGTGGCCGATGGGGAGCCGGTGCAGCCCGATCAACGGCTGCTGGAGCTGGCCGGTCCGGCGACGGCCCTGGTGGCGGGGGAGCGCACAGCCCTCAATCTGGCCATGCGCCTCTCCGGCATCGCCACCGCCACAGCGGCGCTGGTGGCGGAGCTGAGCGGCAGCGGCGTGGCCCTGGCCGACACCCGCAAGACCACCCCCGGGTTGCGTCTGCTGGAGAAATATGCGGTGCGCTGCGGCGGCGGCATCAACCACCGTTGCGGCCTCGATGACGCCGCCATGCTCAAGGAGAACCACCTGGCCTGGGCTGGAGGAGTGGCCTGTGCCGTTGCTGCGGTGCGCTCCGCTGCGCCCTGGCCGGCGCGGGTGATCGTGGAAGCGGAAAGTGCAGCCGAGGCGGCTCAGGCCGTGGGTGCCGGTGCCGACGGGGTGCTGCTCGATGGCTTCACGCCCGAGGCCCTGCTGGAGCTGGTGCCGCAGCTGCGCCAGCAGGCAGTGGGGCGGGGCTCGGCTGTGGTGCTGGAGGCGTCCGGGGTGGATCCAGCTCAGCTGAGGGCCTATGCCGCCACCGGCATCGATCTCATCTCCACCAGCGCCCCGGTTACCCGCAGTCCCTGGCTGGATCTGAGCATGCGCTACGCCCCGGTGCTGGCCTGAGCGCCCAAGTAGATCCAACCGAAGGGCGGACGCTGGTGCCATCCAGGCCGTTCTCCCCAGACGTCTCATCTCAAAGCTCTTCATCACAAAGCTGTGCTCTCTCGGCCTGGTGGCTAGCCAAATGCGCTGGGCATGTCCAGATTGCGGATGGTCTGCCTGGCGACCTTCTGTGACGCGACTGTTCCCCTCCCACTCGTACGCCTGGCTCCTGCCCTCCAGCCTGGCCCTGCTCGCTGCTGTTATGCCAGCGGACTCGGCGCGTGCTGAGGGCGTCGTCGACCGGGTCGCCCGCAGCGGTGAGCTGGTGCTGGTGGGGCTCCCCGATCAGGCGCCCCTGCTCTCCCTGGACGGCCAGGGGCGGCCAGTGGGCTACGCCATGGAGGTGGCCAATCGGATCGCCGCTGAGCTGGCCGTGGCCGTGGGGCGTCCGGTGCGGCTCCGCTTCGAGCCGGTGACCGACCCCGCTGATCTGGGCCAGCGGCTGGTGGGTGGCAAGGCCGATCTTGCCTGTGGCGTGCCGTTCACCTGGGAGCGGGACATCACCCTCGACTATTCGCTGCCGTTCGGGCTCTCCGGTCTGCGGCTGCTGGCGCCCGCTGGTCGTCTGGATGGATCGCCCCAGTCGCTGGCCGGGAGGCGCATCGGTGTGGTCGCCAACTCTCTGGGGGAAACAGAGCTGAAGGGCCTCCAGCCGGCGGCCCGGCCCGTGGGTTTTGCGGATCTCTCCCAGGCGGTGGCAGCACTGCGGGGCGGCTCAGTGGATGGGGTGATCGGTGACAGCACCCTCCTGGCGGGCCTTGTCGCCGGAGGGAAGGATGCCGCTCTGGCTCAGACCCCCTCTGATCCCTACGAGCGCTATGCCGTGGCCTGCCTGATTCCTGAGAACGACTCCGCCTTCCGCAACCTGGTGAATCTGGCGATTGCACGGCTGCTGCAGGGTTACCTCGATGGCCAGCCCGAGGCGGTGAGCTCCATCGATCGCTGGGTGGGGCCCGGAAGTGCGCTCAACCGCACGCCGGATCAGATCCGCAACTACTTCGATGCGGTGCTGCTGGGTGTGGAGGCCCTGCGCCCTCTGCCGGCTCAGGCGGGTGCGCCCTCCGCCAGTCCTGCCGCTCCTTAGCCCGCTCAGGTGGCCCGAACCGCCCAGCCGTTTCGCTTTCTCCTTCTCCGCCCCTGCCCTGCACCGATGGCCCTCTTCACTCGTTCCCGGCTCTTCGGCATTCTGCTGATTGCGGCATCGCTGCCCCTGGACCCTGGCCTGGGGAGGGCCCTGGCCGCATCGGCCTCGGCGCCGCCGTCCTCGGAGCCCCCTCCCCAGGAGAACGCGATTGAGGCGCGCCTGCGCCGCATCGCCGCCGCCGTGCGGGATCAGGAGGGAGCGGACCCAGCCCAGGTGGAAACGCCCGCTGACGGCCTGCAGGCCAGGGTGTTCGTCAATGGTCCCCGGGTCGGCTGGGGCAATGGTGGCTTCCGCAACGGTGGCTTCTTCAACGGCGGCTTCCGCAATGGCGGCTTCTATAACGGTGGCTTCCGCAATGGCGGCTTCGGCAATGGCGGCTTCCGCAACGGCGGCTGGCGCAATTACTGGTGAGCGAGTCTCCACGGACGCAGGCCGGCCCGCTGCGGCTGCTGGTGGTGCAGCCCACACCCTTCTGCAACCTCGACTGCGACTACTGCTATCTGCCCAGCCGTGACGACCGCAGCCGGCTGCCGCTGGAGATCCTCGATGCCGCCCTGGAGCGGGTGCTTGAGAGCCCGTTCTTCAACGGTGGCTTCACCCTGCTCTGGCATGCGGGCGAACCGCTCACCATGCCGATCGCCTTCTACGACGCGGCCACCGAGCGCATCCGCCTGGCCCTGGAGCGCCACGGCCTGTCGCCTTCCACGATCGTGCAATCGCTGCAGACCAATGCGGTGGTGATCGATGACGCCTGGTGCGACTGCTTCGAGCGCAACGACATCCACGTGGGCGTGAGCATGGATGGGCCCGAGGCCCTGCACGACGCCCACCGCCGCACCCGCACGGGCCTGCCCACCCATGGGGCGGTGATGCGCGGCATCGCGGCCCTGCAGCGCCGGGGCATTCCCTTCGAGGTGATCTGCGTGCTCACCGCCGATGCCCTCGATCAGGCCGATGCCCTCTACGACTTCTTCACGGCCCACGGCATCGGCGACGTGGGCTTCAACATGGAGGAAACCGAGGGGGAGAACCTGCGCTCCACCCTTGAGCGCCCCGATGGTGAGCGCCGCTACAGCGCCTTCATGGAGCGGTTCTGGCAGCGGCAACGGGCCGAGCCGGGTCGCTTGAACCTGCGCGAGTTCGATGGCATCACCAGCCTGGCCTGCGGTGAGAGCCGGATGGAGAGCACCGACATGAACACCCCTTTCGCGATCGTGAACGTGGATGCCAAGGGCAATTTCACCAGCTTCGATCCGGAGTTGCTGGCGGTGGCTACCGCCGACTACGGTGATTTCATCTTTGGCAACGTGCTTCAGGGCAGCCTTGAAGCCTCGATGCATACCGACAAGTTCCAACGGGTGTGGCGCGAGATCGAGGCCGGCGTGGACCTCTGCCGCCGCGACTGCGCCTACTTCGGCCTCTGCGGGGGTGGCGCGGGCAGCAACAAGTACTGGGAGCACGGCCGCTTCGACTGCAGCGTCACCGAGGCCTGCCGCTACCGCATCCAGTTGGTGGCCGACGTGGTGCTCGCCGGCATGGAGCAGGAGCTGGGGCTGAGCGCCTGATCGCCTCCGCTCCAGGGAGGCGACCCTCAGGAGGGATGATCGAAGCCGGATCCCTCCCCTCCCCTGGCAGTCCGGCCGCACCCCCCAGCCATGCTTCGCATCGCCCACGCCCTCGACGCCCAGCTGCGCGCGGCCTTGGAGCGGGCCTTCCCCGAGCAGGTGGCGGCGGCGCAGGCGGCCGGTGCCCCCCTCGATCCGCAGCTGGCGCCCGCCAGCCAGCCGGAATTCGGTGATTTTCAGGCCAACGGTGCTCTCTCCCTGGCCCGGCCACTGAAGCAGGCGCCCCGGGCCATCGCCGGCGCGATCGTGGAGCAGCTGGCCGCTGATGCGGCGTTCGTAGCGCTGTGCGAGCCCGCCCAGATCGCAGGACCGGGCTTCATCAACCTCACCCTGCGCCCCCAGCAGCTGGCGGCGGAGCTGCGCAGCCGCCTGGGGACTGCGCGGTTGGGGGTGCCGGAGGTGGGCGGCGCTGCGGCCGGTGGCGCGGCAGAGGCTGCAGGCGCGCCTGTGATCGTGGATTTCTCCAGCCCCAACATCGCCAAGGAGATGCACGTGGGGCACCTGCGCTCCACGATCATTGGCGACGCTCTGGCGCGGGTGCTGGAGTTCCGCGGCCACCCGGTGCTGCGCCTCAACCACGTGGGCGACTGGGGCACCCAGTTCGGCATGCTCATCACCCATCTCAAGCAGGTGGCTCCCGAGGCGCTCACCACCGCCGATGCGGTGGATCTGGGCGATCTGGTGGCCTTCTACCGCCAGGCCAAGGCCCGCTTCGATGCCGATGAGGCCTTCCAGGCCACCTCCCGTGAGGAGGTGGTCAAGCTGCAAAGCGGCGATCCGGTGAGCCGCCGGGCCTGGCTGTTGCTGTGCGAGCAGTCACGGCGCGAATTCCAGCAGATCTACGACCGCCTCGACATCCGCCTGAGCGAGCGGGGTGAGTCGTTCTACAACCCCCACCTGGAGCAGGTGGTGAGCGATCTCGACGCCACCGGGTTGCTGGTCACCGATGCCGGCGCCCAGTGTGTGTTCCTCGAGGGGGTGAGCGGCAAGGACGGCCAGCCGCTGCCGCTGATCGTGCGCAAGAGCGACGGTGGCTTCAACTACGCCACCACCGATCTGGCGGCCCTGCGCTATCGCTTCGCGCCGCCGCCCGAGGGGGATGGCGCCCGTCGGCTGATCTACGTCACCGATGCGGGCCAGGCCAGCCACTTCGCCGCCGTGTTCCAGGTGGCGCGCCGAGCCGGCTGGGTGCCCGAGGAAGGCCGGCTTGAGCATGTGCCCTTCGGTCTGGTGCAGGGGGACGACGGCAAGAAGCTCAAGACCCGCTCCGGCGACACGGTTCGGCTCAAGGATCTGCTCGATGAGGCGGTGGAGCGCTCCGAGGCGGATCTGCGCCGCCGCCTGGCGGAGGAAGAGCGTCAGGAAGAGGAGGCGTTCGTCACCCATGTGGCCACCACCGTGGGTCTTGCGGCGGTGAAGTACGCCGACCTGAGCACCAACCGGAACACCAACTACCAGTTCAGCTTTGATCGCATGCTGGCCCTCTCTGGCAACACGGCCCCCTACCTGCTTTATGCCCTGGTGCGGATCGCCGGCATCGCTCGCAAGGGGGGCGTGGGTGTGGGGGAAGGGGATGCGTCCGGGATGTTCCCTGATCCCCTGGTGTTCAGCGAACCCCAGGAATGGGCCCTGGCGCGCCAGCTGCTGGCGCTGGATACGGTGATTGCCGAGGTGGAGGAGGAACTGTTGCCCAACCGGCTCTGCTCCTATCTCTTTGAGCTCTCCCAGGTGTTCAACCGCTTCTACGACCAGGTGCCGGTGCTCAAGGCTGATGAACCGGCCCGGGGCTCACGTCTGGCGCTCTGCCGCCTCACCGCCGACACGCTGCGGCTGGGGTTGGGCCTGCTGGGCATCCCGACGCTGGAGCGGATGTAACCAGGTGAGGGCGCGTCGGGATCACCGCACTGCCGCTTCAGTTTCCAGACAAGCGCATGCACCATGGAGGTATGCACTGATGGCGACAGAATGACCAGGCACGTCCATTCCTAAGGACGACTCTGAGGGGCATATCAGGACTTCCTCCGCGATCTTTGGAAATCAAACATCAAACAACTTCAACGGTGTAGCGCATCTCCATGGAGTCGCCGTCAACGCTCCAGGTCAGAATCGAGCAGGCTCTTATCAAAGCGATGAAATAACAATACCTCCCTCCTTCTGCATCTGGCTATTGGATGGGAATGCGCCACGCCGAGTGATGTCAATCTGGAGGCCTGTGACCTGTCTTGAGTCAGGTCGTCAGGGTCAGCCGCTGCACCAGCCGGGCCAGCAGTTCCCGCCGGGCCTCCCCCTGCCGGCCCGCTTCGGTGATCAGCAGGACGCCGACCAGCAGGCCGTCGGCGGTCATGGCCTCCACGCCAAGCAGGCGGGGCGGCTCCAGCAGCAGCGCCCTCCAGACGGGATCAGCGGCGAAGGCGACCAGCTCAGCACCAATCGTCTCCAGCGCCTGGGACAGATCGCTGCTGCTGGGTAGCAGCAGCGACACCTCCGCGCCTGAGCGCAACTTGGTGTGGTTCACGCTCTGCTCACAGCCACTGTTCGGCACCACCACCACCCGTTGGTCCCGGCAGCGCAGCTCGGTGCTCAGCACCCCCACATCGATCACCTCGCCAAGCCGCCCGCCGATCTCAACGGTGTCGCCGATCGCATAGCGGTCGTCGAGCAGCAGCACCAGCCCGGTGACAAAATCCCGCAGAAGGCCCTGAAAGACCAGGGCCAAGGCACCGAGCACGGCGCCACTGGCGAGCAGGGCATTGCTGGAAAGGTCCCGCAACACCGGAATTCCCATCACCGTCCAGAAGCCGAACAGCAGCAGGCAGCCCAGATCCACCAGACGGCGCAGCACCCGCAGCAGGCTGCGGTAGCGCTGCTCACGGCGGGCCTGGGAGGCCAGCGGCACGAACACATTGGTGGCCCACTGGCTCAGCAGCAGCCCCAAGACGGCCCGCAGCAGGGCTGCCAAGGCCACCAGCAGCAGGGCCTTGAACATCACCACCAACGGTTGAAACAACACATCGATCGCCGGCGCGACCTGGCCCGGCCAGGCCAGCAGAACCACGGCGCTGATCGCCACGCCCAGCAGCAGCACTGAAGCCATCAGCAGCCGGCTGAGGCTCTGAACCAGATGGAAACGGGCGGCGGCGAAGCGGCCCACTGAGGTCAGACGTTCACGATGGAGGCGAGGCAGCTGGCGTTGGAGGCGGCGCCATAGCCAGACGGCCAGGACGAGCACCCCAGCCAGGAGCCCGGCAACGAGGCTGGCAATCCTCATTCGACCATCGATCTGCTCGCTGGCGTAGATCCCACGAGCACGGCGCAACCGGCGCTCCAGCCGGCCACGCCAGTGTTCCGCCAGCTGCTCGGCCGTCATGCCATTCAGCTGGGCGTCGGCGGCGGTGACGGTGAGCAGAGGGAAAGGGGTGGAGCGGCCCGGCACCACGGCCGCCAACTCGTTCAGCCCCCCTGCTTGGCGCTCCACCACAACGCGCAAAGCGGCCGGCGCACCCTGCAGCCCCAGGTGATCAGGGTCGCAGACCGCTTCCGAGGCCCCGATGCTGGAACGCTCCAGCAGCAGCTCGCCGATCCGTTCCCCGGGGGTGCAGGGCTGCTGGGGCCGGTAGAGCAGCTCCAGGTTGCCCTCGATCACCCGGGCGCGCTCGGCGGCATCCGGCCCGGCATCCGGGCCCACCATGCTCCGAGAGGCCACGTTGATCACCGGCACCCCAAGAATGCGGACCTGGGCGAACCGAAAGCTGCCTGCCACGACCTGGGCGGTTTCAGGGGTGGTGGCAGGGCCGGCAGACTCCGCCGCAAGGGCCGGCAGGGCCACCAGCATCAACAGCAACGCCAGGCCAGTGATCAGGAGTCGGCGCTGCCGGAGGGCCCAGCCCTGGAAGATCGAGCGGCAAAGGGCCATCGGCTGCTTGGCGCCATCGATGTTATCTAATTAATGATAAACCAGGCAATTATCCCTGGCTCAATGAGAGCGCTGATCTGGGGAGCCTGGGGTCATCTTGGTTTGCTGGATCAGAATCATCGTTATCTTCTGAGGCGTCCCTTCTCTAATGACCGCCTGACCACTCTGCAGGACCCAAACGAAAGGCCTATGAAGTCCTCAAGCGAATTCTGACATGATGATTAGTCGGCAGAATGGCTGGGAAACGATCACGAGATTGCTCGCCCAGCCTGATCAATCACAGGGAAGCAGATTTAGCGATTGAATTCTCGCAGGTACTGGCCCCTGGCCCAGCCTTCCACCCGTGGGTCATCCCGCAGCTGAACGCGACACCAGCGATCACCGTTGTGCATCTCGCAACCGAGATTCTTCAACACCGTTCCCTTGCGAACGCGAGCCACGAAGGTGGACCCCAGAGCAGGCTTACTGGACAGCCCGTAGTAGGGGGTGTCGAAATTGGTGACCTCCCAGAAGTCCGGACCGCCGGCCAGATCATCGCCTCGGGGTGACCTACCACTGCTGGAGCTGGAACCGGTTTTGCCGAGATCACGGATGGTGAGGTCGTACTTGGAGGCCGCACCTTCACTGGCGGGCCCCCGGCCCAGATACACCGTAATCAGATAGCCACCTGATTTAGGCAGCTTGCCCTCATAGAGGGTGCCTGCATCTTCGCCGAGGAAAAGATCCGTGCCGCCTCCTGGAGGGCTGATCGAGAAGAAGGTGCGGGAATTGCTCGCACTGATTTCCACACTCAACTTATGGCCAGCCTTGCCAGGAAGGATGTAACGGGCACGCTGATCACCCTTGATCTTGCCGGACAGTCGCTTGGCGCTCGACCCGGAGGGGAACTCATCGTTGGTGGTGGTGTCCGCCCGCTCAGCCAAGGCAGGAGAGAGGCCATGGCCCAAGGCAATCGAGCTGCCAAGCGCGGCCAGTGCGATGAGTCGGATGGGCTGCGCAGATTCTAGGGTTGAGAGCAATTCACTTTATCTGGCCATGAAGTAAACAAAGGGCTCCATCGCAATGCCCTGACATTCTACTTGCTCGCAGAATGATCATCAGTTCGCTCCACTCTTCGTGCAAGAACTATTGGCTTAGGACCGCATCTATGGGGTGTCCGGCGATGGCCCCCAGAGTCCGAGTCGCATTGTTCGGGCTCCCAACTCCGCCTCTCTGTAGCTCACCTGGTTGCACGGGCTCGAGGCCTGGCGATCCAGCGCCGCCATGCCGACTTGCACCAGGCTCAGGTTGACCGGCACCGTAGAGCCAACCGGAATGATCTCAGCCAGATCAACTCCGTCAGCGGCCTTGCTGCGTGTCGTTAGCGTCACCCAGGCGCCGGGCGGGAGCAGCCTCTCCAGGGCTACCTTGACGACCTGGCCAGCTCTGCCCTGACGGAGTGACGGGGCATGGATACAGGCCAGCCGCACCGTGAACGGATCGCCGTAAGGGGTGACGACGACCGTGTTGCCATCCCGCACCTTCACCACACGGACGTCGTCGGGTGGGGGCGGCGGAATGGCGAGAACCGGAGCCCCCGTTATCGAAAGGAGCAGGAGGGACAGGCCCAGGTCGGTGCGATTCATCGCGAGATCCAGCGATGGAGTCAGAGGCCTCAGCCCCCCACCACAAAGGCATCGACAATCTCATAGCGCTCGAAGTTCTCCCCCAGAGTGAGCACCGAAACATCCCCGCGCCGCTGCACCGAAAGCTTCTCGGGCTGATCGGAAGCGACGGCCTTGCCCTTCACGAACAGGAACTGCCGCTTCTGGCCCCCGGGGATCGTCACCACCACCGTGGCGCTGTTGTTGGCCCGGCGGATCACGGAGGCCTTGCAGCTGGAGCCTTTGCCGCTGCTCCCGGACACACAGGGCACAGCCGCAGAGGCGTGATACGGAGTGCCGGGGATCAGGGCATCGCGGGAAGCGGACACGGGGGCGAGGGGAGCACCGCCGATCCCCACCTTCAGGCTGTAGGTGCTGGTTTCATTGCGGCGCGCCGCCGGGCGCATCAGGTACACCCTCACCCTCACATCGCCATCGCTCGGCAGGAGCCCACTGAAGCGGTTGCCGGAGCTGCTGCCGATGAACACAGCAGTGTCAGTGCCCGCCGCCAGCACGTTGAAGTAGTTCTGCGGGTTGGAACCCTTGAGTTCCACCGTCAGGGTCTGACCGGCGCCGGCCCGCAGTTTGTAGTCGATGGTCTGGTCTCCCTTGAGCTGGCCCGTGAGCAGGGTGGAATCCGCTCCGGCTCGAAACGTGACCCTTTGACTCTCGATCGCCACCTGGGCCAATGCGCCCGCTGCCGGAAGGCTGATCGCCAAGAGGCCAGCGGCGGCAAAGGCGAGTGGAGCACGCATTGGAACCGAAAAGATAATGATTTGGAAGTCTACCTCCCTTGCTCTTCAGCGCAAATTGAATCGCCCACTTCATTGCTGGCTATTCAACTCGCTGAGAGGTGTGGAGCGTGATGCTCGGAGTCAGCCTCTTTACGCTTGTGGATCTAACGCTCAAGATCAGAAGCGGGCAAGGACTCATTGTCTTGACAAGCCACCCCCGCTCCCGTCTTCTGTATCTGGTTGTTAGAAGGTGATATGCCAAGCGCATCACAGTCTTCACTGGCCATCGTGGCCGCACCGTGAAGAAACCACGCTTCATTCAGCCCCAGCGGGCGTATCAGCTGGCGCGCAAGCTACAAGTTCGGCGCCGTCGCGGTGCTCTGACGCCCTGGGCCTGCGGGTCCCCCGGGGCTTTCCCCTGCCGAGTGGTGGCCGTCAATCAATGCTTAACCACAGCTCGCCAGATGCGTTGGGCGGCCTCGCGTCCGCCGAAGAGATTGCGGGCCGCCGGGCCGACCTGGAGGGCAGTGAGGCCGCCCATCAGATGCACAGGGGTTCCTGGCCAGCGCAGATCTGGCCCGAGAACCGGCCAGTCATCCACCAGCTCAATCGGCAGTTGCTGATGCAGCTGCTGCAACAGCGGGTGCTGGCTGACGCCCTGCCGATGCCCCGTGGCGAGCCAGATTCGATCCGCTGAAAGCCTCTGGCCTCCGCCGCAGACAATGTCCCACTCACCGGAACTCCAATGTGCGGCCTGCACCTCGCAGTGTTCATGAAGCTGGAGTTTGCCGCGTCGTTGGGCCTCTCTGAGTTCTGCCCCAGTCTCTGGCGTGATCGAACCGCCGTCTCGTGCCTCCAGGACGAGGCGGCGGCGGCGGTGCATGCAGGGTTCTGCATGAAAGCCCTTGAGGTATTTGGAGCCCAGCCAGCCAGGATCGGCATCGAAAGGCTTTTGTTTCAGGCCGCGGCGGCACAGCAGCTGCACCTTTGCGCCGCGCCGCAGCGCCCCGAGGCTGAGATGGGCGCTGGTGAGTCCGCCGCCGACAATCAGGATTCGTTCACCAGGGCGTAGCCGCAGCGCAGGCAGATCAATCCCATCGCTGTGCTGCAGCGCGTCTGCCGGGGCCTCGCCTGCGATGGCCTTGATCCAGGTGGGCCATTGCGGGGTTCCGTTGCCCGTCGCGATCACCACCCTCCCGGCCTGCACTGTGGTCCCATCACTGAGCGATAGCTCCAGCGGGCCCTTGCCGTTCGCTGGAAGCCTGATGTGCTCGACGCTCGCCGCCTGCACACGCCCCTCCAGCGCAAACTCGGCGATCACCTCGCGGCAGAAGGCAGCAAAAAGATCGGTGTGCGGCAAGCCATACGCTCCTTCCAGCTGCCGATGGCGCTGCTGGCTGTGGGCAAAGCGCCGCAGGGCATGGGCGTTTGGATGGGGGTGATGGGGCGAGGGTGATCGCAGCCAGGGAATCTCGTAGCGCTCCATCTGGCGCTGCCAGCAGCTCAGCCAGCGGCCGCTGGGATCCACGATCCGGAGGCGGCGGTGCAGCCGCGACCGTTTCTGCAGCAACAGACAACTGAGGGTGAGAGCCTGGGGTCCGGCCCCGACGATCACAAGATCAGCCATGGGACAAGGGTTCACTCTGCTGGCAGGAAAGGCAGAGGCCGTGGATCTCGAAGGTGTGAAACAGAGGCTTGAATCCCTGCAGCAACACCTTGCTCAGTCCGAGGCCACCCGTTGCCACCGGGCAGATCGGCAACGGTTCGCTGTGGCCGCAGCTCACGCAGGTGAGGTGATGGTCATCGCGCTCCAGGGGGGCATAGACGCTCTCCCCATTGGGCAACTTGCGACAACGGACCAGGCCTGAACGCTGTAGCAGCCGCAGGTTCCGATACACGGTGGCCAGCCCATGCCGTTGCGAGCCCTGCCTGAGGCGTTCATGCAGCTCCTGGCCGCTCAGCTCGGCATTCGCCTCCTGCAGCACGGCCAGCAAGGCCCGCTGCCGGGGCCCCAGGGGCATGACGTCCGGATCGGGGGGATAGGAGTGCTGAGCCATGGGTGGACTGCCAGGTGCGCAACCTGCTAAAACGAGAACCATTCTCAGCATATGGGGCTCCGGCTCCTCCCTGGCCATGGCCTTCTCCAGCCCTGTTCCCGCCGCCGAGCGCCTGCCAGTGACCGTGCTCACTGGTTACCTCGGTGCCGGCAAAACCACCCTGCTTAACCGGATTCTCACCCACGAGCACGGTCTCAAGGTGGCGGTGATCGTCAACGAGTTCGGCGAGATTGGCATCGATAACCAGCTGGTGGTTGATACCGATGAGGAGATCTTCGAGATGAACAACGGCTGCATCTGTTGCACCGTGCGCGGCGATCTGATTCGGATCATCGGCAACCTGATGAAGCGGCGTGATCGTTTCGACCACCTGGTGATCGAAACCACCGGCCTGGCCGATCCGGCCCCGGTGATTCAAACGTTCTTTGTGGATGAAGACCTGCGCGATGAGCTGCGGCTTGATGCGGTGGTAACCCTGGTGGACCTCAAGCACGTTGAGCTGCATTGGGATACGGAGGAGGTGCAGGAGCAGTTGGCCTTCGCAGATGTGCTGGTGCTCAACAAGGCTGATCTGGTGAGCGACGCGGAGCGCGCCGCGATCGAGCGGCGGGTGCGCGCCATCAACCCAATGGCTCGCCTGCTCACCAGCTGCAACGCTGATGTGCCGATGCAGGAGCTGTTGGGCGTTCAGGCCTTCGAGCTTGATCGGGCCCTAGGCCTCGATCCTGGGTTCCTGGTGGATGAGCACGCCCATGAACATGACGATGCCGTGGGCTCTGTGGCCCTGGTGGAGGAGCGGCCCATGGACATGGAGAAGTTGGGCAGCTGGATCTCGGAGCTGGTGAGCAGCCGTGGGCCGGATCTGTTCCGCATGAAGGGCATCATCCAGTTGGCTGGCAAGGATGAGCGCTACGTGCTCCAGTCGGTGCACATGCTCGTTGATGGCGATTTTGATCGCCCCTGGAAAGCCGGTGAACGGCGCCGCAGCGAATTTGTGATCATCGGCCGCGATCTCGATGCTGAGGCGCTGCGAACCAGCTTCTTGGCGTGTGTGGCCTGAGCAGGCGATGGCTCAGGCAACCCTGGTGAGCGAACGGCTCTGCGGCGATCTGGAGCAGCCGATCTCGGCCCTGGCCTGGTCGCTCGATGGTGAGTTTCTAGCCATCACCAGCGCCGGTGGTGAATTGTTAATGATCGATTTCCGCGCCGGCTGTGAGGAGCTGCTGCGGGGCGACCGTGACAGCAGCCTTGATGTGGTCGGTTTCAGCGACGATGGCCAGTTCCTGATGGCCGCGGGCCAGGGCGGCGAGCTGCTGCTTTGGGAGCTGGGTGGCACGGGGGTGCGGCCGCTGGCCATGGACCCCCTCCCCCTGGGCGGCGGTTGGATCGATGCGGCTGCCTGGCAGCCTGGTGGGTCGCTACTGGCGGTGGCTGCTGGGCGCGAGCTGCAGCTCTGGGATGGGGCCAGTCGCGAATGGAGTGAGCCACCGCTGCAGTTGCCCGGCACCATCCAAGCCCTGTCCTGGAGCGCTGATGGGGTTCAACTAGCTGCCAGTTGCAACGGTGAAGTGGTGCTTTGGCAGCCGTGTCTGAGCTCGGCTGCGGATCTGCCGCTGCGCCATGCCATCGCCTCGGCCGGTTTGGCTTTGGCTTTTTCAGGGCCGGGGCACCATCTGGCCTGCGGGATGCTGGATCGCTCCCTGCTGGTGTGGCCCCAGGGCTGCCACGGCCAGCCCTGGCAGTTCAGCGGCTTTCCCTCCAAGGTGCGTCAGCTGGCCTGGAGTGATCAGCCGGGTCGCCTGGCACCGCTGCTGGCCAGTGCTGCTGGTGAGGCTGTGATCCTCTGGACGCAGGTGAAGCAGGGTTCCAAGGCCTGGCAGCCAGAACCGTTGCTGTGGCACGAAAAGCGTGTTCAGGCGCTGGCCTTTGCTCCCGGAAGCACCCTGCTGGCCAGTGCTTCAAGCGACGGCAGCGTGGCGCTCTGGGATGGCAAAGGGCAAATGTTGCAGCCGCTAGAGGGGCAGGGCTGCGGCTTCAATACCCTGGCCTGGCGACCTGATGGACTCCACCTGGCTGCTGGTGATGCCCAGGGGCGTTGGTGGCTGTGGCCGGTGGTGGTGCCGGCTCGCGCGCGTCAGCGGGCTTCTGCCGGCAGCGGTTTTGGCTGAATTGTGGATGGCGGTACCGGGTCGTAGCCCCCTGGATGCAGGGGATGGCAGCGACCCAACCGGCAGAGCGCCAGCCAGCTGCCGCGCCAAGCTCCATGGATTTCAATGGCTTCGATGGCGTATTGAGAGCAGCTGGGGGTGAAGCGGCAGTTTGGCCCCAATAGCGGGCTGATCAGGGTCTGATAGCCGCGGATCAGAAGCAGCAACAGACGGCGCATCAATGAAGCCAGGGGCATGGCCAAGATCTCAGTGGTGACTCAATCGGTCGATTCGGGTTGGAGTGATGAGTGATGGTGGGAGATCTTCCACTCGCCATCCTCCAGTACATAGATGAAGCTGTAGCGTGCTTCCGCAGTGCTGCCATTGGCAAAGCGGAAGGTGTAGAGGCCTGCATCTTGCAGCCGATCAGGATTTCCCGTTGGCTCACCTGGCCTTGGGGTCGTTTATCCAAAAAGTGGCTGAAGGGCACCTCGAAAAATCTACGCCGCTCCCTGACAGACTATGAAATATGCTATAGAATTGGTTCAGTTCAACACAGCTGAATGGGACAGCGTGGATTCTGGGATGAGGAGAAGCGCATCCACAGGCTTCGGCAGAAGA
>NZ_JAGQBF010000024.1 GCF_024345495.1 Synechococcus sp. RedBA-s
CAACATCTTGGTGGAGAGGCTCTGGCGCACCGTCAAATATGAGGAGGTCTACCTCCGCGCCTATGGCGATGGCTGGGAAGCCGAGATCAGCCTGGCCCGCTTCTTCTGGAGGTATGGCCATGTAAGACCACACAGCTCCCTGGGAGGCAAAACTCCCCATGAGGTCTACACTGAGACCAAACCATGTTCCTCCCGCCCGGAGTTAACGATGTCAGGGGCCGAATCTGTCCAATAAAAGCCATCCACCTCAGACCTTCACGTTCTCCGCAAGGCAATCAAAGGCGTCCGCTACCGACTCGAACATCTCGAACCCTTCGCCGGAGCCGGCCTGAGGGACTGGGTCACGGACCTGCGCACGGCCCAGGACCATTTAGGGGATCTGCATGATCTCCAGGTACTCGCTGAGTACGTCGGCCATCAGCTTGATGGTGAACTGGCCAGGGAATTGCCAGGCCTGCATGGTGCACTCGAAGCCGCCATGCATCAGCGCTGGAACGACTGGTAATCCCATGCCCAGCGGTTGATCGAGACTGACAGCCGCCAGTATCTCTACGAATCCCTCCTGCCCGGGATGGTTTCGGCCTCCTAGTCCTTTCCATCGACTCCATACTCTACTCCGATCATGTTGCCCTCCACCCTTAGCCTGGGCCCCGAAGACTGAACTATGCCTCCGTAATCCACTGTGGGGCACCTCGAAAAATCAGCAAAACACTTGATTGAGGCATGATTCCTATTATCATCGGTTGAGCAATTTTCACGACAACTGTGGGTCAGAGAGTCTTCTGCGAGGAGCAGCAAAGAGTCACAAGGCTCCAGGACAAAAAACCAGTTCTCAAAAGCCTGGCTGATTCAATTCCCTGGGCATCATTCCGCCCACTGCTTGACAAGGGCTATGTCCAGGAGCGCAAGACCAATGCAGGGCGCAAGAGGATTGATCTGCTGATCCTTTTCAAGATGCTCGTTCTTCAGCAGCTTTTCAACCTCAGCGATGAAGAGCTTGAATTCCAGGTGAATGACAGGAGCTCCTTTGAGGAGTTTGTCGGACTTGGTGTGATGAACAGCATTCCAGATGCCACCACAGTCGCCTTCTTCAGAGAGCGTCTGCGCAAGGCGGAAGTTATCGAGGAGCTCTTCGAGATGTTTGAGGCATACCTCCGCTCCCAGGGCCTCCAAGCCCGCGGTGGCCAGATCATCGATGCGACTCTCGTCCCGGTTCCCAAGCAACGCAATACCCGCGAGGAGAACAAAGAAATCAAAGCCAGAAGGCTGCCGGAGGGCTGGGATGAAAACCCAGATCGCTTGCAGCAGAAAGATTTAGATGCTCGCTGGACAAAAAAGAACGGCATCAGTTACTACGGTTACAAGAACAGCCTCTGCATCGATGTCGACCATGGATTCATCCGCCGATATGCTGTCACTTCTGCCAATATCCACGACATACAGATGCTTCCACGCTTGCTGGATCCAGAAAGCGAACATGACTATGTCTGGGCAGACTCAGCGTATTCAGGTGAATGCTTTGAGGATCTTCTGAGTCTCGGCGGCTTCGAAAGCCTGATCCATGAAAAAGGTGCTCGCAATCATCCGCTCATCGACGCAGCCAAGGAACTGAATCGGGTCAAGTCGTCAATCAGAGCTTGTGTAGAGCATGTCTTCGGCTGCATGACTATGTCCATGGGCGGAAAACTGATAAGAAAGATTGGACTAGAAAAGAATGATGCTTGGTGGGGCCTCAAGTGCCTGACTTTTAACTTACTTCGTTGTCTCCAGCGCTCTTTCCATATAGCAACTGTTGCATGAATCTTCCGCAGAAGCTCCCATGGCTCAGGAGATCTCGTCAATGCTCGAGATAAGATTCTCCTGCTCTGCCGCCTCTTCGGCGGCTTTTTCGTGTCCGCAGAGACCCTGCAAATTGTTGATTATTCGAGGTGCACTTATGCACCCATTGATGGGTAAGTGCAGGCTGTTCTACTTGCCGCGCATCTTCAGGCCACGCTAATCCCAGGAGGGGAACACGCTCAGGCCCCCTCAGCATGCGCGGCCGCACAAGGACTGATGCGAGCTAGGAGCTTGTTGCGCGTAGCCCGCCCACCTTCATGCTTACCCAAAAATCCCGCCCGAGGGGGAGGCAGGCTGTTGAGGTATTGGGGTGGGTGTTGGGAGAAAGTTTTGTCGGGTCTCCGATGCCGGCGAGATCGCCACCTCAGAAACGAAACGCGGTGTCCTTATTCCTCGTCATGGGTGTTGTATTCAGACCGACCCGGCTATTGGCAATCCTTGTGTTTAAGGGTCGAGACCCTCCCCACACGCAATCCTGTGCCAATCGGATGCCTCCCCATATGACACGTAGTCCTGCCACCGTGCACCACTTCCGCAGGCTCCAGATATTGCAATCTCACCACTTTGGATGTTCGCGATTGTATAGCTCGTGCCATTGATGCAGACATTGTAACCGTTATGCTGGCTGCAGTTAGCCTGCGCTGGTGGTGATGGAAAGACGGTCATGCAAGAGACAGTAACACAAGGAGCTAGCGTAACGATAAAGTTTTTCATGATCTTGAGATGGTTTTAAAGGGTCGCCCCCTGGAACCTCTTCATCATCGCCGAAGCGAATCTACGCGCAACAGGCTCCTAGGAGGCTGTTGCACATAGATCACGCCGCACCTTCTCCACAGACGGCCAAGTATCTGCCCAAAAGCTTGTGACAGCAATGGCTTTGGGCGAGAGAATGGGCCACGAGCAAGCCCAAAACATTCCGCCCCTGGTTGCCTCAGCTGGCCGAGTTTTCAGCGAACTCTTAGTGCTCCAGCTTGCTGGGAATGGCCTTGAGGCTGCCGGCAAGGCTCTGGCGCGTGCGGCTGCCGCCCCAGGAGGCCAGGTAAAGGCGCGTCTCGGCGTCCAGCTGGCGCAGGTCGGAGAGGTTGGCGTTCTCGACGATCGCACCTGACCCTGCTCCCGACTGGAAATCCGGTGGGATGCGTGGATCCGCGGGTGTGGCTGTCTCGGCGGTGCCGTAAAAGAAACGCGTGCGCTCCAGCCGGGCTCCATCGAGATCGGCACCACTGAGGTTGACCCCCGCCAAGTTGGCATCCGCCAGATCGGAATCCCGCAGGTTGGTCCCGCCCAGGTTGGCACCGTTGAAATCCACCCCCCGCAGGTCCGCGCCCGAAAGATCCACCCCCCGCAGCATCTGTTTCAGGTGGATCACGGGCACCCCATCGAGGCGGTCCACCTCGTAGTTGCCCTCTCCATCGAGAATCGCCCGGCCCAGGCGTTGGTCCCGGCGTAGGGGCGTGAGCAGGCGGGCGTGGGCGAGGAAGCGCAGGACCTTGGCCTTGCCCTCGCTGTCGATGCTGCCCAAAACTGCCGCTAGGCGGCCCTCGGCCAGCATGCGCTCCAGGGGCCAATCCTCCAGCAAGCCGTCCTCATCGCTGATCAGCTCGGAGAGGCCCTGAATCAAGCTATCGATGGTCTGGGCCTGGGTGATGCGGTTCTGCTGGGTGGTCAGCCTCTGGTCGACCACAAACTGGCGCCAGGCGATCACCAAGGCCACGAAGGCCACCAGGATCTGGCCGAAGGCTCCGATCACCCCCTCCCCGACGGCTCCGATCGCGGTCCAGTCGCCGCTGCGGTAGATCGCGGCCAGGGGTTCCCACCAGCCCAGGGCCAAGCTGATCGCCACCGCCCCCAGCACCAGACCGAGCAGGGCCAGGGTCTGCACCGTGGCGGGTTCCTCGAGCCGCGAGCGCAGCACCACCCACAGAGGTGGCAGCAGCTGCAGCAGGGAGAGGACCAGGGTGAGGAGCCCCCCCAGCAGGGCCAGCCAGGTCCAGCCCAGGACCAGGGCCGCCAACGTGACGAAAACGGCCAACAGCAACTGCAGGGCCGGCAGCTCCTTGAGCCGAGAAAGGGCCGCCCGGCTACGGAACGGCAGCACCGGTCGTTCATCGGGGGTGGCGGCCATGGCGCTCAGGCCGCCTGGAAGTAGAAGCCGGCCGCCAGGATCAGGTAGGCCGCAAGCAGCAGCACCCCCTCTAGCCAGTCGGAGCGGCCATCGACACTGACCAGGTTGCTGACAACCACAGCTGTGATCACTGTCACGAGTTCATAGACATCAAAGCTCAGATCGAGGGGATGGCCCAGCAGCGGCCCGATCAGCACCAGCACCGGCACCACCAGCAGGGCCACCAGCAGGGTGGAGCCCAGCGACACCGACACCGAGAGATCCATCTTGTTCTTGCGGGCCATGGTTACGGCGGTGAGGTACTCGGCCGTACCGCCCAGCAGGGGCAGCAGCACCACACCGGTGAACAGGGCCGTGAGCCCCAGTCCCTCGGTCACGGCCTCCACCACGCCGACGAACAGCTCCGATTCGTAGGCCAGCACAGCGGTGGCCGCCAGCAGTACCCCCAGCCAGGGCAGCAGCGGCGGCTTGCTGGCGCTTTCACCGGTCTGCCCGTGGGCCGTGGGCTCCTGGGCTTCCAGATCGGCGGCGGCCACTTCGTAGAGGCTTCGATGAGTGCCAAGGGAGAACAGCAACGTGAGGCCATAGACCGCCAGCAGCACCCAGGCCACGAAGGTGGAGAAGCCCTGGGTGCTCTCCGCCGTATGGCCGCCCGAGAGCACGGACAGGCTGGGAATCAGGATCGCCAGGACAGCCAGGGTCATGGCCGAGCCGTTGACCCGCGCCACCACCGGCTGGAACGTCTGTTCTTTACGCCCGATGCCCCCCACAAGCATCGAAAGTCCCAGGGCCAGCAGCAGGTTGGCCATCACCGTGCCGGTGATGCTTGCTTTGACGATCTCCACCAGGCCGGCCTTGAGGGCCACCAGGGCGATGATCAGTTCTGTGGCGTTGCCGAACACCGCGTTGAGCAGGGCGCCGATCGAGGGGCCCAGGGTGATCGAGAGCTCCTCTGTGGCGGTGCTCAGCCAGATAGCCAGGGGGATGATCGCGATCGCAGAGGTCACGAACACGGCGCCATCGCCCCAGTGCAGGGCCTCGGCGGCGATGGACACCGGCACCATCGCCAGCAGGCCGATGGAAGCGGTCCGGCGCAACGACATAAACCGGCAGCGAATGGCCCGCATTCTGCTGGCCCTCGGTCCGATCCAATCGATCAACCATGAACCGATGACAGCGCTCAAGCAACTGGCACAGGCTGCAGCGAATGGTGGATCTGGGCTACGAGAAGGGAGAACGAACGCCGTGGGCACACACGGTGCGCATAGTCCAGCAGCTGAACCAGCGGTCCTGGCGCATTGGCCTGAGCTGGAAGCCCAACGTTCCCTGCTCAGCCAGGTCCAGATCGAGGAGCAGGAGCGAAAAGCCTACGAACGTCTGAGTCAGGTGGCGGCAGGCCGGGTGGAGCGGCTGCTCGATCTTCTCAAGCAAGAGGTGGCGCCATAGCCATCAGGAGTGTTGATCCACTCCCTCCAGCGCCGTGCGCAGCTCACCGATGAACTTCTCATCCAGCTCGGTGGCGCTGAGTTCCTCGCCCACCAGGTCCTGGATCAGGGGATAGAAGCGCACCTCGAACCATTTGCGGAACACTGGGTCAGTGCGCTCCGCCGGCCAGGTGCCGGTGTCGCGATGCCAGTAGTCGAGCTCGGCTTCAAAGATCGCCTCGTAGACCTCCTCGAGGATTTCTTCGGCCTCCTCTTGCGTGGCGTAGTCAGGGATCAGGTACAGGCAGGGCTCCCTGGCGTCGGCCGCATTGACATCCAGATCCAGAGGCTTGGCCCACTCGAGCAGCTGCTGGCTGGGGTAGATCCCCACCGCGCAGCGGTTCACCACGGCCATGGCCCACCCGGCGGCATTGACTGAACGCTAGGCATGGCCACCTGAGCAGGCTTGGCGCCGCGGGGGAAGCCTGAGGACTCTTTGGCCGGGAGGTAGAGGGGGCCAGCAGGATGGCACCCTTTTAATGAAGCCTCCGGAGACACATCGATGAAGGTGATCGTCGATCTCTGCGTTGTACCGATCGGGGTTGGCGTCAACCTGGCGCCCTACATCGCTGCCTGCGAACGGGTGCTGCTCAACGCCGGCCTCAAGATCCAGCTGCATCCCAACGGCACCGCGATCGAGGGCGAGTGGGTGCCTGTCTTCAAAGCCATCGAGGCCTGCCATCAGGCCGTGCACGCCATGGGCTGCCCCCGCATCTACACCACCGTGAAGGTCAACACCCGCACCGATCGGGACCAGACGCTGGAGGAGAAGGTGGCCAGCGTTGAGGCATTGCTTCAACAGCGGCCTGAAAGGGGCCAATGATAAGGGCGCCCCGAGTCGAGCGCCCTACTGCTTCGCAGAAGCCAAGGGCTAGGGCCGGTTGCAGGAAACTGGTTGGAACCGCCCTAGTCGAGGCCTCTGATTCATTAATAGCCCCGCCGGCCCGCCGTGTCAGTACGGCAAGCCGATCGCAGCCGCAGGGCATCAGCTCAGAGACTCTCTGCTCATCACTGGCGGCCGCTCAACCCAAGAAGCGCACACCGCACCTCGTCCACCGAGAACCCTTCCACGGCGATCCATTTGCGCCGGCTGCTCTGGCCACGCACCAGTGCCACCCTGCTGGGAGCGACGCCAAGTCGCTCGGCGACGAATCGCCGCAATGACTCATTGGCAGCACCCTCAACTGGCGGGGCCGTCAGCCGGATCACCACCGCGTCATCCCTAAGCCCCACCACCTCGTTGCGACGGCTGCACGGCTGGATCCACAGGGCAATGCTCTCGCTGGCAGTCATTCATCCCATCCCACTGCCTGCTGTGGATTCCATCGACATGCCGCAGCGTTGAGGGCATGGGGTGAGGTGGGTCGATCTTCCTGTCAGAAGTCACCTCCGGTCCGACTTTCGATGCGTTCTTCCACCGCTTCCCACAGCACCCGGTAAGCCAGGCTCTGAGCTGCGCCCGGCGCAGATCGGCGGCACTCTCCCGGCTGTGTTCGGCCAGGTGAAGCCGGGTGAGCGGATATCTTTCGATGACGGATGCATCTGTGGGGTGATTGTTGCGGTGGAGCCGCAGGCCCTGCTGGTGGAGATCACCGAGGCCCGCCGCCGAGGCAGCCGCCTGCGGGCGGATCAGGGCATCAACCTCCCCGACACAGCGCTGGTGCTACCGGCCCTCACGCAGCGCGACCGCGACCGAGCCGTGCTGCCATTCGTCGCCCGCCACACCAATAGCGTGACCTTCTCGTACGTGCAATCTCCGGCGGATGTGGAGGGGCTTCACGTCCTGCTCTGTCAACTCAACCGGGCAGATCATGGCCTGATCCTGAAGATCGAGACGCGCCAGGCCTTCGACGATCTGCCCGCCATACTGCTGAGCGCCATGGCTTCCAACGCGCCGTTGGGCGTGATGATCGCCCGGGGTGATCTGGTGATCGAGTGCGGCTGGGAAAGGCTGGCAGAGCTGCAGGCGGAAATCCTGCGGTTCTGCGAAGCCGCCCATCTGCCCTGCATCTGGGCCACCCAGGTGCTCGAGGAACTGGCCCATCACGGCATCCGGCAGCGCATGCACGGCCACCAGCACAAGACGCGCTCCTTGTTCCGGCGGCTGGAACTGGCGACCAACCACAGCGCCCTGGCGCCGTGAGGTCAAAGGTGGATTCAGAACTCAGGGTCGCTGACTTGTTCCACTGCCGGCGCGTGGGTGCGCGCCTTGAGGTTGCGCAGGCGATTGTCGAGTTTCTGGAGCATCTCCAGCCCGAATACCGGCAGTTCCTGCACGGCGAAGAGGAACTGTTCGCGGTTCATCACCAGCAGCTCGGCGTCGCCCAGGGCGATCGCGTTGCCGTAGCGGAGATGCTCTGGTTCGACCAGTGCTCCCACACCAACACAATGTCCCGGGCCGAGCGTCTCCTGCATCCGCCCCTCGTCCCAGTCCACCTTCACGGATCCAGAGACGATGCCGTAGAGGCAGTCACCCGATTCGCCGCTGCGAAATACCACATCTCCATCATTGAAGTGCCGCGTGTTGCCGTCGTGAGAAAGGGCCCGGATGGTGGAGAGGGCGCCGTCTTGAGTCGTTGTCATGGTTGGATCGAGTCGGGAGAAGGGAGAGGACTGGGATTCAGCCGATGGAAACGGGGAGCGGCTGCACATCCCAGATAGTTCTGGCGTACTCGCGGATGGAGCGGTCGGAGGAGAAGTAGCAGTTGCGGGACATGTTCAGCAGTGAGCGCCGAAGCCAGTCCAACTGCGCACTCAGGTAATCGGCGATGTGGGCAGGTGCCAAGAAAGGATCGTTGGCGCACAGGCCGGTGCGTTGGGGATTCGTGTAGCTGGCCGGTTCCGGTGGATGCCGCTGCTTCAGGGGTTGCGGAATGGACAGACCAGCCATGAGGTTAAAGCTCGTACACGTCACTGTGGCCCTTGACCTCAGCCGTTCGGTTAACTTCCGGTTAGCCCCCGGTTGGAATTCGATGTAGGCGTCACCGCCTGCGGCATCAGGGACTGGCCATGGATCAACCAGGCACCCACGCGAACCGGATCCAGTCGACCAGAGACTCCTCTGATGCTGTCCTCGGCCTTCTGCCAGGAGTTGGATCGTGTTCGCCAGAGGTTGCTGCTGCTTCTGAACTTCCTGCATCCCGTGGGAGGTGGCCAGGGGCTCCCCGACGACGGTTTGTTGCTGACCTGTGCCCTCTGCAGCCTGGCGTTCCATCCGCTTCAGCCATGGCGACATTGGCACGGCGATGTACGTGATCGTGGAGGGACGCATGCGCGTTCACATCGACGACCAGACCATCGTGGAGCTGGGTGAACGGGAGATCATCGGCGAGTTGGCGGCGCTGGATCCTGAGCCACGCTCGGCCTCGATGAGCGCGCTATCGAACTTCTTCACCACCACCTCATCGGAGCTGGTGGCCATTATGAAGCTGTGTTGTAGATCTTCGTCGCTGTGCGGGCATTCCACAAATCGATCGATTACACCAGCCCGTCGCAGCCTGGCCTGGGCGATCCTTGCGACCCTCAGTGCCGGGGCGCCGTCCAGTCCTGGAACCAGCCGCGGCGCCACAGCCAGTAACTCTGAACCAGGGCGACCAGCACCATGAACACCAGAACGATGCCATAGCCATACTTCAGGTGCAGTTCCGGCATGTTCACGAAATTCATGCCATAGATGCCGGCGATGAAGGTGAGTGGCGCAAAGATGGTAGAGACGATCGTGAGCGTCTTCATCACCTGGTTCATGCGGTTACTGATGCTGGCCATATAGGCCTCGGTCACTGAATCGCACTGATGGCGGATGAGTTCACAGGCCTCAAAGATCAGGATCACCCGCTGCTCCATGTCCTGGAAGCCATGCAGGGCGTCGGGGCCTAGCAGCCGTTGGGTCTGGCGCAGCAGCACCATCAGCTGATGGCGCAGCGGCCACACCTGGCCCCGGATGTCCCTCAGGCTGCTGCGGATCTGGTACGTGCGGCTGAGCAGTCGTGGTTTGGGCCGCAGCAGGGCCGCCTCCTCCAGCTGCTCCAGCAGCTCCGCCAGATGTTCCAGCAATGGAAAGAGACCGTCGAGCAGCTCGTCGATCAGGAAGTGGAGGATGTCATCCAGATCGTCCCGCGTCGGGGCCGGATCCAGGCACCTGAGCCACTGGGTGAGCTGCGGAAACGACCCGGCGCTGGGCACCTCCTCGAGGCTGATCAGCAGGTCGGGCAGTAGCAGGAATCCCACCTGCTCGGCGATCAGGCGGTCGGGTGTTTCGGAGAAGCTGAGGCGGTGCAGCACCGTCAGCACCGCATCACCGATCGAATCGACCCGGGGACGCTGGGGATGCTCCAGCAGAGGAGCCTGCATGTGGGCCGGCACCCCGAGGGTGTCGAACACCGTGCGGATCAGAGTCGTGTCGGCCAGACCCTGCAGGCGCACCCAGAGCGGAAGCCCTCCACTGAGCAGCGGCTCAAGATCCCGGGCGCCCGCCAGCTCCACTTCCTCGATCCCAGTGGGTTGAAAACAGAGCACCGAGAGCCGCGTGGGCGCCCTGCCCCCATGGATGAACAGCTGGCTGGGGAGATCGCCGGGCCTCTCCGTGAGTCGCCTGGAGCGAAGGCTGCCCGGATCAATGCGCATCATCCACGGAGTGTGGCGACCCTTGCACCCCCTGGGGAGGGGGCGCTGCGCTGAAGCAGGTGCTCCAGGGCCAGGCCCGAGGCCAGCAGGGTGCCCTGCAGCAGCAGGCAGCAGCCGATCTGTGCGCGGCGTTCCCAGAGCAGGCCCGTCATGACATCAGTGGAAGGGGTCCTGCAGTTGAGACCACCTGCCCCTGCCGCGCTGCTGTCCGGGCGACATCGTGGGGCATGGGGGCGCACCGGAGCCCCTGGCCAGGGCCACCAGCCAGCCCAGGCCGGTGCTGCCCACATTGGCTCCGAAGATGATGCCCAGAGAGCTGGGAAAGCTGATCAGCCCGGCTTGAACGAATCCCACCGTGGCCACGGTGGTGGCCGATGACGACTGCAGGGCCGCCGTGATGGCGGCACCGCCACCCATGCTCAGGCCAACCTGGTGAGCGCTCCGTACCCCGCCAGCCAGCGGTTCACCCGAGGACGGATCGAGGGGGGCACTTCCTGCAGCAACTGGTCGAGCTCAAGGGCCCCCAGCCGGCGCAGATCGCGCACGTTCACCCGCCAGAGCGCCTCCGCTTCGCGGATCAGCCGCGCCCAGGTGCGTGCTTTCTGCCAGCGGCGCAACTGCTGCTGCTGACGGCGCCCCTGGGGCGGGGCCGATTCTACCCGCTGCTCCATCGCCATGGCTGCCCTCAGACCTTGCGCTGCTGCCCACAGCTTGTGCCTGGCCGCTGGTCTTGACAGCCCTTCTCAACAATGCAGTCGTGATCGGATGCATACGAGCCGGTGGGCATCAAGCTGTGCCCTGCGCTGGTGGGCTTCAGGCAGCCCGTCGAGCGGCTGACTCCGGCTCCACCGGCCTGACGGAGAAATCCAGTTCTCTCACCTCCCGTTCACTCAGGCGCCGGCTCCAGGCCTTGGCCACCGGCTCGTTCCAGCGGAATCCCGCTGCGCGGGCCCGGTGGCGCTGGTCGTAGGGCAGCTCGGCCCGGTACAGCTGCCGCGGCTCCAGCCCCGCCAGCAGCAGGGAGTCCAGCTCAGTGCAGCGCTCAAAGACCTGGGCCAGGTAGATGCAGTCGGTGAGGGCCCGGTGGGCGGCCCAGACCGGAATGCCGTAAGCCAGGGCCAGGTCCCGAACCGACGGGGTGGTCTTGAGGCGGCGCTCGCTGGGCCAGCGCAGGTCCTCCATGCTGCAGAGCCAGGGTTTCTCAATCGCCGGCAGCGGACCGCGACCGAACCAGGGCCTGTCAAAGGCCACGTTGTGGGCCACGATCACATCGGCGCTGGCCACCAGCTGCTGGAAGTAGAGGAGTCCCGCCTGCCAGGGCTGCTCCAATCGGCTCACGCTGGCATCGATGCCGTTGATCCCCTCGGCTGCGTTGCTCTGGCAGGGCAGCAGCAGCGACAGCTGGCTGAGCACAGCGCGGCTTTGCACATGAAACAACACCGCCCCCACTTCGATGCAGTGGTCGCTCTCGGGATCCAGGCCGGTGGTCTCGGTGTCGAGGATCAGCAGCCGCTGGGGGCAGGCCAGATCGGGGCCGGTGGCCTCGGCTGGTGGAGTCTGCAAAGGAGTCCGCAGGGGCGTGGGCACCACCACAGCAGCAGGATCAGCCAGATCAGGCGATTCAAGTTCAGCTTGGCTTGCTTCAGTTGCGTCGGGCACGAGGCTGAGCAAGCTGGTCTGCTGCCAGCAATGGGCCTGCTGGCCCCCTGGATCCGGGGATTGCGGGGATCCCGACGCTGCTGCCATGGGCCTGCTCCCCCGGGTGGTTGCTTTCCATGATCCCAGTTCCGGGGAGCCCATGGGGTAGGCGCTGGTGCTGGGCATGCATTCCCTCGCCGGGCCGATGAGCGCTTCTGTGGGGACCCCTCAGGACGGGGTTCCGATGGCTCAGACACTCACTGAACCAGTCAGTCGATGTCTGGTAGGTCAAGAATTTGTCCCAGCTGCTTGGATATCAGTGAGTTCAAGGGATCTGCGCAGGCTGAGGACGCCCGAACTGTGGCAGATGTAGCGCTAAGATATTAACAGGGATGAACTTCGTGATATGCTCCGGTCATCGGTTGCGCATGGCCCTGCGAATAAATGAGTCAGCTGGCGCGTTCGCCCTCTGTCTTTGTCATTCCCGCTTGGCTGCTCAATATCATGCAGATCCGACTGGCTCAAATCTTGCTTAGGCAAAGACTTCCCCCTGGTCTGCGTGGTCTGGGTCGTGCCCGCTTCGTGGTTCGTAGAACCATCCCTGCGCTGTGCGAGTGAGTGCTTCCGCTGTTGAAACACTGGAGATGAATCCCATGACCACGAGAGCCAACCGGAGTGTCGTTGACCAAGGCCAGGTGAACGAACAACTCATGGCGGCGATCCTGGATAAGAAGCAAGCCCAGGTTGAGGCCTCGTCGAAGCAAATCCAGACGTTGCAGGCGGGCCTGCAGGATGCGGCCGCAAGGGAAGGATGAATCCCGGACTTGTGGAAGACAATGATACCTTTCTAGTCAGATTGCTCGACAGGCTGTACTCCCATCCCCAGTTGATGGGGAATGCCGGACCAGAGATCGATGCGATTGCCGACCCCGATCTTTTCGCTGAACAGTTGCTCCTGGCGGCCGTACCGGCAGCCCAACGGTCCTCAGGGAAAGGCTGAATCAGCGCTGTAATCTCCTCTCTCCAGGTTTGAAAGCTTCACCGTGCGATCAGAATGGTTCCCCGTCCACCCCCAGCAGAGGCCCTTGATGGAGAAGCCGGTCGTGGCCGCCAACGAACCCATTGCCGTTGAGCTGAAGAAAGGAAAAACTTATCTCTATTGCACCTGCGGCCGCTCGAAGGATCAACCGTTCTGCGACGGCTCCCACCAGGGCAGTGGATTCTCGCCCCAGTCCTTCACGGCCAACTCCGATGGAGAAACCTGGCTCTGCCGCTGCAAGCAGACGGGCCATGCACCCTATTGCGATGGCAGCCATGCCCAGGTGCCAGCCGAGCTGGTGGGGCAGAACGTCTCCCTCACCAGTGCAACCAAATCGCCCGAAGAACCCGAGGACCAGGACCCGACTCGGCCTGACCAGGACCCTGACCAGGATCTGATGCCGGAGCCCCATCCCACGGCTGAGGAACCCGCGCTGACCCTCATCCACGAACTTGCCGAGCACGGGCTGGAGCACGTGGGGCCCCAGGGGCCGATCGCGGCGATGGGGGTTCCCCGCAGGGAGCTGCCCAACTGGGATCACCTCCAGATTCTGGTGGCCCAGCTGGCTAGGCAGCCACTGCAGAACGACGCGCCGGTCGCCACGGAGCTGGTGCTGGGTCCGCAGGCCGCCAAGCCTCTACATCTGCGGATTCCGCTCTTCGTGTCCGACATGAGTTTCGGCGCCCTCTCCGAGGAGGCGAAGGTGTCCCTGGCGCGGGGAGCCGAACAGGCTGGAACAGGCATCTGCTCAGGGGAGGGGGGCATGCTTCCCGAAGAAAAGGCAGCCAACAGCCGCTATCTCTATGAGCTTGCCCCGGGACGATTCGGCTACCGAGAGGAGCTGCTCGAACAGGTCCAGGCGTTCCACTTCAAGTGCGGGCAGGCGGCGAAGACCGGAGCCGGAGGCCACCTGCCCGGCATCAAGACCACTGCTCGAATTGCGGCGTTGCGCGGCGTTCCTGTGGGCGAGCCGGTGATCTCTCCGCCAACCTTCACGGATCTGAGCACGGTGGATGATTTCCGTCGATTCGCCGACCGGGTGCGGGAGATCAGTGGCGGGATCCCCGTGGGCTTCAAGATCAGCGCCCAGCACATCGAAGCTGATCTGGATTTCGCCATCGACGCCGGAGCCGATTACATCATTCTCGATGGACGGGGTGGCGGCACCGGGGCGGCGCCCCTGCTGTTCCGGGATCACATCTCGGTTCCCACTATCCCTGCCCTGGCGCGGGCGCGCCGCCATCTGGACCGCCGCGAGGCCAGCGGCCGCGTGACCCTGATCATCACGGGTGGTCTTCGCACCCACGCCGATTGCATCAAGGCCATGGCCCTGGGCGCCGATGGGATCGCTCTGGCGAATGCCTCGATCCAGGCGATCGGCTGCGTCGGCGCCCGCCTCTGTCACACGAACAACTGTCCGGCCGGTATCGCCACCCAGGATGCGGAGCTTCGGCGGAGGCTGAACATCGACCATGCCTCCGATCGCCTGGCCCGTTTCTTCGAGGCAACTGTGGCGCTGATGCAGGTCATGGCCCGTGCCTGCGGCCACACCACGCTCCAGGGCTTCAACAGAAATGACCTGACCAGCTGGCATCGAGACCTGGCGGAGCTGGCCGGCATCGCCTGGTGTGGAGTTGAGCCGGAACGGCCCCCCGGAACAAACTCCTAGGGTGCCTTCACTGTTTTTTTGATGCACCTGTGGGCAAGGCCATTCAGGTTGGTGAGAAGGCTCCCCTGATCGATTTGAAGGATCAGAACGGCAGCGCGCGCCGCAGTGATCAGCTCGCCGGCCACCCCCTGGTGCTGTTCTTCTATCCCAAGGACGACACCCCTGGCTGCACGATGGAGGCCTGCGCCTTCCGCGACAATTACGCCGCTCTGCAGGCCCTCGGCGCTGAGGTCTGGGGCGTGAGCGGCGATGACACTGCCAGCCACGGGCGCTTCTCCCAACGGCACCAGCTTCCTTATCCGCTGCTGGTGGACCAGGGCAACAGCCTGCGCCAGGCCTTCGGCGTGCCCGGCGCCCTGCTCAACCTGCTGCCGGGCCGTGTCACCTATGTGATCGATGGCGAGGGCGTGGTGCGCCACGTGTTCAGCAACCTGTTGGATGGGCCGGCCCATGCCCGTGAGGCCATGGCCGCCCTGCAGCGGCTGGCTCCCCAGGCCTGAGCGCCGTGAGTCGCTGGCGTCAGCAGGGGCCTCTCTGGTGCCTGGATCCGCCCGAGTCATCGGGTGTGATCGAGTTCATCGGCGGCAGTGTGCTGGCGGCCACCCCCCAGATCAGCTACCGCAGGCTGCTGGAGGCCTTGTGCCGGCGTGGGCTCAGCCTGCGGGCCTGGAGTTATGTGCCGGGGTTCGACCATCAGGCCCAGGCCACCGAAGCCTGGCGCGCCTTTCGCGGGGCGCGGCAGGGCCCAGGCGCAGCCTCGGCGCTGCCGGTGCTGCGCCTGGGCCACAGCCTCGGGTGCAAGCTGCATCTGCTGGCCCCGGACGGGGGCCGGGGCAGCAGTGCCCTGGCGGCCATGAGCTTCAACAACTTCTCCGCTGATCGCTCGATCCCTCTGCTGGCCGACTTGGCGCCTCGGCTGGGGGTGCGCACGGAATTCAGCCCCTCACCACAGGAAACCCTGCGCTTGGTGGGCCAGCTCTACGGCGTCCCCCGCAACCTGCTGATCCGATTCGGCAGCGATGCTCTCGACCAGAGCCCCCCCCTGCTGGCGGTGCTGCAGCAGCGCCCCGGTGACGACAGCTCCCTGCTGCAGCTGGGTGGCGACCACCTCACCCCCGCCAGCGCCGGCCTGCGCCAGAACCTGCTGGGCAGCTGGGCGGATGACCCCCAGCGCCAGCGCCAGATTGATCGCCTGGCCGCCGCGATCGACGGTTGGTGGCGCCTGGGCGAGCAGTCGGGCTGATCGTGCTGCTGGTGCTCCCCTCCATCCCCTGCTGAGCGGGCCGGTTCAGACCCGCAGGGCGTCGAGGACCGAGCGGTCTTCGAGGGTGCTGGTGTCACCGCTCACTTCCTCGCCGGCCGCCAAGGCCCGAAGGATGCGCCGCATGATCTTGCCGCTGCGGGTTTTGGGCAGGGCATCGCTGAAGCGGATCTCATCGGGCCTGGCGATCGGACCGATCTCGCTGCCCACATGCCGGCGCAGTTCGTTGCCCAGGGCGTCGTCACCGCTGAGGCCCGCCTGCAGGGTCACAAAGGCGACGATGCCCTCGCCCTTGAGCGCATCAGGCCGGCCCACCACGGCGGCTTCGGCCACGGCCGGATGGCTCACCAGGGCCGATTCGATTTCCATTGAGCCCAGCCGGTGGCCCGACACGCTGATCACGTCATCGACCCGGCCCATCACCCAGTAGTAGCCGTCGGCATCGCGGCGGGCGCCATCGCCTGCGAAGTACAGCGGGCGGCCATCGGCGCCACTGATGTGCTCCCAGTAGCTCTTGCGGAAGCGCTCGGGGTCGCCATGGACCGTGCGCATCATCCCCGGCCAGGGGCGGCGCACCGCCAGGTAGCCACCTTCATCGACCCCCACGCTTCTACCTTCGCTGTCGACCACATCGGCCACGATGCCGGGCAGCGGCAGGGTGGCCGATCCCGGTTTGGTGGGGGTGGCCCCGGGCAGGGGGCTGATCATCACGCCTCCGGTTTCGGTCTGCCACCAGGTGTCGATCACCGGGCAGCGGTCATGGCCGATGACCTCCCGATACCACATCCAGGCCTCGGGATTGATCGGCTCCCCCACCGTGCCCAGAATGCGCAGGCTGCTCATGTCGTACTGATCGGGCACGGCGCGGCCGCTCTTCATGAAGGCCCGGATCGCCGTGGGGGCGGTATAGAAGAGGCTCACCTTGTGCTTCTGGATCACCTCCCAGAACGCACCGGGTTTCGACGGCCGCGGAGCCCCCTCGTACATCACCGTGGTGGCGCCATTGGAGAGCGGGCCATAGACGATGTAGCTGTGACCGGTGATCCAGCCCACATCGGCGGTGCACCAGTGCACGTCGTCATCGCGGATGTCGAAGATCCACTGGAAGGTGAGGTGGGCCCAGAGGTTGTAGCCGGCGGTGGTGTGCACCACCCCCTTGGGTTTGCCGGTGGAGCCTGAGGTGTAGAGCACGAACAGGCGGTCTTCGCTGGCCATCGGCTCCGCCGGGCAGTTGGCGCTCTGGGCCTCCACCAGCTCATGCCACCAGCGGTCGCGGCCCTCCGCCATCGCCGTGGGCTGCTCGGTGCGGCGCACCACCAGCACCTGCTCCACCGTGGGGCAGGCGCCATCGGCGAGGGCCTGGTCCACCGCGGGTTTGAGCGCCACAGCCTTGTCCTTGCGGAAGCCGCCATCGGCGGTGATCACGGCCTTGACGCCACCATCGATCAACCGGTCGCGCAGGGCCTCGGCGGAGAAGCCGCCGAACACCACCGAGTGGGGCGCTCCAATGCGGGCGCAGGCCAGCATGGCGATGGCCGCTTCCGGCACCATCGGCATGTAGAGGGCCACCAGATCGCCCTTGCCGATGCCGAGGGCCTTGAGAGCATTGGCGGCCTTGCAGACCTGGGCGTGCAGTTCGCGGTAGCTGAAGCGGCGGCTGTCCCCGGGCTCCCCTTCCCAGATCAGGGCGGTCTTCTCGGCCCTCGGGCCATCGAGATGGCGATCGAGGCAGTTGTAGGCCAGGTTGGTGGTGCCCCCCTCGAACCAGCGGGCGAAGGGTGGGTTGCTCCAATCGAGCACGGTGTGGAAGGGCTCGAACCAGTGCAGATGCTCCCGTGCCTGCTCGCCCCAGAAGGCGTCGGGGTCGGCCTCGACGCGCGCCACCAGTTCCCGGTAGGCGTCCATGCTGCCGATGCGGGCCCCCGCCGCCAGCTCCGCCGGCGGCTCGAACACCCGGCCCTCCTGCAGCACCGATTCGATCGTGACCTGGCTCATCGGGTCGGGAGCGACACCCGGTCATTGTGGACTGACAGGATGCGGGAATGAACAGCCCCGCGGCCTGTCTGTTCGACCTCGATGGTCTGCTGCTCGACACTGAGCCCCTGCACGGCCAGGCCTGGCGGCAGGCGGCACGGGAATTCGGCCTCGAGCTCACTGATCAGAAGTTGCTGCTGCTGCGTGGACGCCGGCGCCTGGATAACACCGCCAGCGTGATCGCCTGGATCGCAGCGGCGGGCCACCAGCCCCCCAGCGCCGAGCAGTTGCTGGCGGTGCAGCAGCCGATCGCTCGAGCTCTGCTGCCCGGGGCGCGGGCGATGCCTGGAGCACTTGAGCTGGTGCGGCGCTGCCGGGAGCTGGCGATTCCAATGGCCCTGGCCACCAGCAGCAGCCACGACTCCGTGGGGATCAAGTGCGCCCCCCACCCCTGGCTGGAGCTGATCGAGCTGATCGTCTGCGGGGATGACCCCGAGCTGGGGGAAGGCAAGCCCGCTCCCGACATCTTTGTGCTGGCGGCCCGGCGGCTGGGAGTGGCCGCCAGCGACTGCTGGGCGTTTGAGGATTCCCGCGCCGGCGCTGAAGCAGCCCTGGCCGCGGGCGCCCTGGTGCACGTGCTGCTCCCCGACGGCCTCGGCCGGGAGCATTACCCCCAGCAGGTGCGCTGCCTGACTTCCCTCGCTGAGCTTGAGCTCTGAGCGAGGGCCCAGGCCTGGCCCTCAGCTCTCCTGGTTGGAGCGGGTGAAGCGTTGGTAGAGGCGAAAGCCCAGGCCGCCCCACAGCAGCGTCCAGACCGTGAAGGTGGCCAGGGTGCCCAGCTGGTTGGTCTCGATTGAGTACACGCCGCTTTGGATCAAGCCGGCATCGATCAGCGATCCGCCGATCCCCCAACCCAGCACCCAGCTGATCATGAAGCCAATGGCCTGAAGGTTGCCGGTCATCGCCGCGTCGCGGAGCATCAGTGGCATTCTCCTGCGCCCGCTGGCCGGCCGGGCGGCCAGGCGGATCTGGTTAGGGTCACGCGGCTTCTGGCGCCCCCGGCCCGTTCGCTCCACTCATGCGTCAGCGTCCTTGATCCGTTCCAGCTCTCTCCGCTCCCGCCCCGAGCCCTCGAATTCCATCCGTCCCCTGAAGACAGCCGCTCCGCAGGAGCTCCGATATCCCACCAAAGCCGAGCTGCTGGCCTGCCTGACGCCTGAGCTGCTCAAGATCGACACCACCAAGGCCTGGGGCAGCCTGGGTCTCTCCCTCGGCCTCTCGTTGCTGGCCTACGGAGTGGGCAGCAGGATCCCCCTGACGCCGATCGCGGCGCCGCTCTGGCTGCTCTACGCCTTGATCACCGGCACCGTGGCCGGTGGCTGCTGGGTGATCGCCCACGAGTGCGGTCACCAGGCCTTCCACCCCAACCGCCGGGTGGAAGCAACCGTGGGATTCGTGCTGCACAGCCTGCTGCTGGTGCCTTACTTCAGCTGGCAGCGCAGCCATGCGGTGCACCATGCCAACTGCAACCACCTCGAGGGGGGTGAAACCCATGTGCCGCCGAGGGCGGGCTCAGCCTCCGCGCAGGGGGTGCAGCGCCTGGTGAGTGGTGCGGGCCCTGTGGCCTACGGGCTGTTCTCGATGGTGACCCACTTGCTGCTGGGCTGGCCGCTCTATCTCCTCATCGGTGTGGCCGGTGGTGAGGACCACGGCGCCCCCACCTCCCACTTCTGGCACGGCAGCCCCTTTCGGAATGGTCGCCGGCCTCTCTTCCCCGACTCCAGCCGTCGCGGGATGCTGCTCTCCAACGTGGGCCTGGTGGTGATGCTGCTGGCCCTGGGCCTGGCGATGGTGCTCACCTCCCCCGCTCGGGTGCTGGCGGTGTATGGCCTGCCTTACCTGGTGATCAACGCCTGGCTGGTGGGATACACCTGGCTGCAGCACACCGACACCACGATTCCCCACTTCTCCACCGCCCAGTGGACCTGGGCCAAGGGGGCCCTGCAGACGGTTGATCGGCCCTACGGACCACTGCTCAACTTTCTGCACCACGGCATTGGCTCCACCCACGTCTGCCACCACGTGAATCCCAGGATTCCCCACTACAACGCCTGGCGTGGCAATGAGCTGCTTCGTGCCCGCTACCCCGAATTGGTGCGTTTCGATCCCACGCCCATCCACCGGGCGTTGTGGCGCATCGCCAGCCGTTGTGCGGTGGTGAGCCAGCAGGGCCCAGCTGGTGGGTTCTATTACCAGGATCCGGTGGCCGTAGCCGACACCTCGGCCTGAGCCCACGGCTGAGCGGCACCAGGCTGCTGAGTTGCGCCTGGTTGCCGGTCCCCAGGGCCCGCAGCCACGGTCACCGCCGCTTCCATGGCCTGCTGGCGATAGCGGCGTAGGCAGTATTTGCAGCCGCCGGTGGTCTGCAGGTGGCGCTCTGGGGTGATCACGATCAGGCGAACGGGATGATCCAGGCAGCGGATCTTCACCGGCGTGCGATAGCTGCGGTAATCAATCTCCTCGTAGCTGTAGCGATGGCCGAACCTCTCAAGCGCCCGCTGCAGGAAGGTGTCGCGATCGATTCTCACAGCCATGGACGTTCTGACAAAGCAACCAAGCAGCGGGCGATCCAGCCCTCCATCAATCAGGGCGTGCCATTCCTACTATGGGATGAGGCACGGCGGTTCCCCCAGGAGTTTCATCTTTCTGAAGATTGATGGCCTGGTGGAACCCGGATGCCTGGCCTCAGCTCACCGTCACGTTGGTGACCCGCCCGCCGAGACGATTGACCCGTTGCAGGGCCTGGTTCATGCGGCTGAGGGGCCCGCGGATCACGTAGGCGCTGCTGCGCACATAGTCATTGTTGACCAGCCCCGTGGCGGAGATGGTGACCATCCGGCCGCTGCTGGAGCTGTTCTGCCCAGACGATACCCGCATGGCGTCCAGCCGGTGCTCCTGGGATGGGGCCCGCAGGGGTGCTTCATGGGCAAACTTGGAGGAAATCCCCGATTCGCTGCTCACCAGCGCCTTGAACGGCCCCTCGGTGGAGACGATCACCACGCGGCCACCGGCACCCCGCACCGGCATCGCTCTGTCCTGATGCAGGGCCTTGCCCAGGCGGAACTGGGTGCCGCTGGCATCCCCCTTCACTGAGGCCGCGGCTCCGCGGGCGAGCCGCATCAGCCAGGAGAACTGACGCCCCTCGTGGCCTTTGGAGTAATCTCAGCCGTGCAGGTAGGGGACACTGTCAAGGCCAAAACGCTCCTGGTATTCGTCACTGTCGAGGTAAGAATCGATCTCGGCGTCGAAACCCTGATCCTGCAGAATGGTGAAGTGATGTAGCATCTCCGCCTTGTTCTGAGGTGCACGCCCCAGCAGATGCTTGTGGTTCAGATCAATGAAGCGATAGGGATTGCAGTTCTCGAAGAATCTGGAGCGATAGAGACCGCTCTTGGCGAAAGTGCGCACCAGTCCCCGCACGTTGAGAACACCGTTGTGGAATAGGGATTCAGCTCCGTTGAGCCGCTCACTAGCCATCACATATTGCTGACCGAGTACCTGCTGATAGACAGCCCGAATGATCTTTTTGGTGTCCTGCTCGGAGCCATTCGACCAGCTTTCCCTGTTGCGATCATTGGCGAAGCGGTCAATGCCTAAGGCGGGTGCCTGGACCAGTGCCATAGGGAGGAATTCGAGTGGGACGGGAGGGAGCAGAGTGGCGACCAGTTGAGATCAAAGCCAGTCGATGGGCTGAGGCTCGAGGCCTGAAGACGAGCCTTTAGCTCTTGGCGCAAGTCGAACTCTACGCAATGTGAGCGTTTCCGCGCAATTCCACACAAGCCTTCGTCCAACGCAAGATTCCTTCACGGCAGCGGGTGGCTTGCTGCGCAAGGTCGCTCAATGTGCATCACTCGGAGGATGTGTTGCTCTCCGAATCATGATGGACGGGTCTGTATTCAGTCCTCTCAATCGTTGCCTTGGCGCTAACACGAGGAGGGCCCGTGGCATGGTGGTGGAGTCGTTCTCCGCAGCCGATGTTCTCCAGGCCCTGCCAGATCGCGGCGACATTCAGTTTGGTGGTGATTGCTCTGAGCGCTGCCTCTCAGCTCTGGATTCGTGCTGCTGAGCACAGGTTGCACTGGAGTTGTCTGCTCTATGCCTCCGGAGAAAAGCCCAGCGTTGTCATCCGCTCGATTCAGACGGTACTGCCAGGCTTCAAGGCCGAAGGTAAGGAATCGGTGGGTGGGGAGCGCCTGTACCGCCTCTGCTCCACGGTGCTGGATTCGGTCGCCTGGTGATCACTCGTCTGCGGCGTGATAGCTGCTGCGCACCAGGGGGCCGCTGCGCACCTGCTGGAAGCCCAGCTCACGGGCGATCGCCCCGAGGCCCTCAAACTCGCTGGGGTGCCAGTAGCGGGCCACCGGCAGGTGGGCGAGGGACGGGCGCAGGTACTGGCCCAGGGTGAGGCGCTGGCAGTCGGCCCGCCGCAGATCCTCCAGGGCGGCCACCACCTCCTCAAGGGATTCGCCCAGCCCCAGCATCAGCCCTGATTTTGTCGGGATTCCCGGGGCCAGCTCCCGGGCCGCCGCCAGCAGAGCCAGGGAACGTTCATAGGTGGCGCCCCGGCGCACCTCCCCCTGCAGCCGCTGCACCGTTTCCAGGTTGTGGTTGAAGCAGACCGGCCCTGCGGTCAGCACCGTCGCCAGCCGCTGGCGCTGGGCGGCTTCGCCCTCACCGCGGTGGGCATGACCGCCCCAGAAATCAGGGGTGAGCACCTCCATGGCCACCAGGGGATTGCGGCGCCGGATCGCCGCCATGGTGCCGGTGAACAGTCCGGCGCCGTGGTCGGCCAGATCATCGCGGGCCACGGCGGTGAGCACCACGTAGCGCAGGCCCAGCTGCTCCACCGCCTCCGCCACCCGCTCGGCTTCATCGGCATCGAAGGGCACGGGCTCACGGCCCTTCTCCACCTGACAGAAGGCGCAGCTGCGGGTGCAGATCGGACCGCCTAGTAGGAAGGTGGCGGTGCCAGCGGCGTAGCACTCCCCTCGGTTGGGACAGCGGCCTTCCTCACAGATGGTGTGCAGCCGCTGCCCCTTGACCACGGCCTGCACCGTTTCCAGTTCCGAGGCGCTGCCGATCGGACGGCGCAACCAGGCGGGCAGCCGCTCGGCGGGCGCGATGGCGCTGTAGCGGCTGATCGGGCGAATCATGGCGGTCACTCCATGCGGCGACGACCCTCAAGGGCCCGCGCCAGGGTGACCTCATCGGCGTACTCCAGCTCGCTGCCGACCGGCAGGCCGTAGGCGATGCGGCTCACCAGACAGAACGGCCGCAGCAGCCGGGCCAGGTAGAGGCTGGTGGTGTCCCCTTCCACGCTGGGCGGCAGGGCCAGGATCACCTCCGTCATCGCCTCCTGATCCACCCGGTTCACCAGGGGCTGGATCTGCAGCAGTTCAGGTCCGATGCCATCCATCGGCGAGATCAGCCCACCCAGCACGTGGTAGTTGCCCTTGTATTCACGGGTGCGCTCCAGGGCCAGCAGGTCGCGGGAGTCGGAGACCACACAGAGCTGGCCATTGCGGCGTTCCTCATTGAGGCAGATGTCACAGAGGGAATCAGCGGAAAGGTGGAAGCAGCGCGTGCACTGACCCACCTGGCTGCGGGCGGCGATCAGGGCATCGGCGAAGGCCTGCACCTGTTCCTCGGGCTGGCGCAGCAGGTGCAGGGCCAGGCGCTGGGCGGTGCGCGGACCGATGCCAGGCAGTCGCTCGAACTGATCGATCAGCCGCGCCAGGGGCCTGGTGAAGCCGCTCAGGAATCCGCCGCAAGTGGAGTCAATCTAGGAGCGAGGCCACCGGCAACAATGGAGTCGGTGTGATCCCCACCTCTCCCGCTTGCTCGGTATCCCATGGCGCTGCGCCCTCCGTTCCCCTGGCTTCTCTCCATGCGACGGGGTCTGCGCTGGGGAGGGCTCCGGGGCGTGCTCGGCCTGCTGCTGGGCAGCCTGCTGCTGCTGGGCGGGCTGAGCGGCTGCAGCGCGGCGGCGGCCGGGCTGAATTCCTTCCAGAGCCCCGACGGGCGCTATGCCTTCCTCTATCCCACCGGCTGGACCCGGGTGGCGGTGAGCAACGGCCCCCAGGTGGTCTTCCACGATCTGATCAACAGCGATGAGACCCTCAGCCTGGTGATCACGCAGGTGAACGCCACCAACGACCTGGAGTCCCTGGGCAGTGCTGTGGCGGTGGGCGAGAAGCTGGGTCGCATCGTGATTGCCCCGCAGGGCAGCGGCCGTGAGGCCGAACTGGTGGAGGCCAGTGAGCGTCAGGACGGCGGCCACACCTTCTACGACCTGGAATATGCGGTGCATCTCTCCGACCGTGACCGCCATGAGCTGGCCACGGTGGTGGTTGACCGCGGCCGCCTCTACACCCTGGCGGCCAGCACCAATGAACTGCGCTGGCCGAAGGTGAAGGACCTGTTCCGCAACGTGATCACCTCCTTCACCCTGCAGATCTGACGCTTGGCCGATGTGCTGGTGATCGGCGCCGGCCTGACCGGCTCCCTGGTGGCCCTGGAGCTGGCCCAGCGCGGCGCTGAGGTGGAACTGCTGGATCCGGGGCAGGGCGATGCGGCCACCGCTCTGAGTTATGGAGGCGTTCCCTGGTGGGCGGGCGCCTCCGGGCCGATGAATGAGCTGATGGCTTCAGCCCCGGCGGCCTGGCGGCAGCTGGAGCAGCGCCACGGCCCCCTGGGCTGGAGTCCCTGCAGCCTGCGCCTGCACTGGAGCGACGCCGACCCCGAGCCTGCCGCTCTAGCCGAACCTGCCGCTGAAACCGATCGGGCGGTTGGCGATCCGGCTTCCGCGGCTGGCGGCAGCGCTGTCCTGGAGCAGACCCTGGCCGGGGTGGAGGCGCTGGCGCGCCGCCATCTAGGGGCTGATCAGGTGGAGCGGCTCGCTCCTTCGCCGGCCTTCGGTGGGCGGCGGATGCTGCGGCTGGAGTACGGGCGCGTCGACAGCTGCCGGCTGGCCCTGACCCTGCCGCTGGCCCTGGAGCGCGCCGGTGTGCGCCGCCGCAGGGGCCGCTGCGGCCCCCTGCAGGCGGGAGCCCTGCCCGCCCGGCAGGTGGTGCTGGCCGCTGGAGCCGGCTGCCGGGCCCTCTGGCCGGCGTTGCCCGATCGCCTGCGGGTGAGCTGGGCCGGTGTGCTGCGCTTCGAGGCTGGCCCACTCAGCCGCGAGTGGCTGAGCGGCTCCGCATCCTTTGGGCCCAACGACATCCTCATGCCGCTGCTCGCCCAGCGCCAGGCTCTTGAGCAACGGGCGGATCAGCTGCAGCGCCCTGAGTGGATTGTCGATGCGGGTCTGGCCCCCTGGGGCGAGGGCCTGTTGCTGGGCCAGAGCAGCCTGATCAGGCCGGGCAGCTGCTGCGGCGCCCCACCCGAGGCCCCGCCCCTGGAGCTGGAGCTGCGCCAGGCGCTGGGGCGGATCGACCCCCGCCTGGGGCAGCTGGCCGCCAGCTTTGTGCAGCTGCCTGTGAGTTTCTGCAGCAGTGGTCCGCCGCTGGTGGGTCCGGTGGCAGGGGCCCCTGGGCTCTGGCTGTTTGCGGGGCTCAGCGGCCCGTTCGCTCTGGCACCCGCCCTGGCGGTGCTGCTGGCTGAGGCCATCAGCGGAGAGCGTCGGGCCCTGGAGCGGCTGCCCGGGGCTTCCACTCAACCCAGCAGCAGCTGGGGCTGAGCCTCAGAATCTGGGACCTTGAATCTGAGACCTCGAATCTGAGTCTCAGCTCAGAACAGATACCGCTCGCGGCCGTTGGGCTCATCGGTGCTGGCGTTGACGGCCTCCACATTGCGCTGCGGCCAGTCGGCTTCCCAGTAGCTGATGCCGTTGAGATCGAAGGGACGGCCGCCCAGCCGTTCCGCGTCAAAACGGGTGGTGGCCATGGCCGTGATCAGTCCGCCGATTTCCATGGGCCCCAGGTCTGTTTGGAGGTCCTGGCCGGCCGCTGCGATCAGGCTCGGCAGCCGCACCAGGTTCTCGGGGCGGGTCAGTTTGCTGAACAGGGCGGTGAGCACCAGCTTCTGGCGGTCGATCCGGCCGATATCGCCCTCCTCATCATGGCGCCAGCGCAGGAATCCCTCCAGGTCTCGGCCCTTGAGGGTCTGCAGGCCCGGCTGCAGGTCGATGTAGAGGCCCTGGCTGTTGTCGACGTAATACATGCGCTTGGGCACGTTCACTTCGACACCGCCGAGCACATCGCCCATGCGCCGGATCGCCCCCAGGTTCACCAGCAGGTGATGGTCGATCGGTCGGCCCATCCGCTCCGAGAGCTCCTGCTTGACCGCATCGGCTCCGCCGTAGGCATAGAGGGCGTTGGCCTTGATGCCGCCGAAGCGGGCTGAGTCGATGTAGGTGTCTCTGGGCACCTGGGTGACATTGGTGACGCCGTTCTCGATGCGGATCGAGAACATCACATCGGTGTTGCCACCGCCCACATCAGTGCCGAGCACCAGCACATCACGACCATTGGCGCCCCAGGCGGCGAAGGGATTGCTGAGCTGGCCGGTGAGCCTGGCGGTCTGGCTGGCCCAGTCGCGTGGCAGCACCGAAGACAGGGGGCCGGAGAGGGCCAGACCTCCCGCGAGGCCCATCAGCATCGCCAGGGCGATGGTCAGGGGACGGGACCCCTGGTGAGCACTCACGGGCGCCGGGGGGAGTTGGCGCTTCAAGACCACAGCGGAGCAATGGTCGTGTCAACGACGGGCATCGGCTGCTGGGCGTGGAAGGAAGCGCTGGGCATAGGCATTGGCGACAGGAGCAGAGTTGTGGCCCTTTGTCACATTGATGAAACCTTATTTCATCCACGCCGATCCGCTCCCCCTCGGCCCGGACGGATTTGTTCCAGTTCCTGGGCTGGACCCACTCAGATGGACGGCGGTCCCCCATGGCCCAGCTGTCCCTGCAGCAGTCTTCTCGCTGCAGGCAGGGCGGGCCTCAGGTCCATGGAGTCAAAGGCGGGCAGCTCCTGGCGACGCAACCAGCGGCCCCAGTGAAACTCCAGGAAGGGCACCTGGGGCTGGGCGCGGATCAGCCCCTCCTGCCTCAGCTTCCAGACCAGGCTGCGGAAGGGATCGTCTTCCAGGCCGCCCAGGTCAATCGGCAGCCGCTCGGGCGGTAGAGGGCCCCGGTCTTCGCCATCCCGCAGATACAGCCAACCGCGGCGGTTCAGCTCCTCCAGGCAGTGAGCGCGACTGGCTCCCACCAGCTCCAGCACCACCGCGCAGAAGGCTGTGGCGCTGGAATCCACCTCCATCAGGGCCCGCAGCCGGTGGTGACGATCGATCATCCAGTGCTCCCCGGCGCTGCTCACCGCCACCGGCACCGGTCGGGTACGCAGATAACGCCTGCGCTCCGCCGCCGATTCCCTGGCGAAATCCCTGGCCCTGGAGCGTACTTCCGCCAGCCCCAGACAGAGCTGGGTGGGCTGCAGCCGGCCGATGGGCAGCTCCAGTAGGTCTTGCCGGGCCAGGGGCGGCAGCTCGAGGGGACCGGGTGTCTGGGCCATGGGCGAGGGCCCGCCGCCGTTGGGGACCTGAGATCACATCAGCCCATGCTGGTGCATTCAGGCCAGGAGTGCTTCGTCGGCGCGCAGACCGGCCTGCACCCGCCAGAGTCGAGCGTAGGCACCGCCGCGGCGCAACAGGTCGTCGTGGCAGCCCTGCTCGACGATCCGGCCCTGCTCCAGCACCACGATCCGATCGGCATGGCGCACGGTGCTGAGCCGATGGGCGATCACCAGGGTGGTGCGCTCGGCGGTGATCAGCTCCAGTGAGCGCTGGATCGCGGCCTCCGTTTCGTTATCGACGGCGGCCGTGGCCTCATCGAGGATCAGCACCGGTGGGTTCTTGAGAATGGCCCTGGCCAGGGCGATGCGCTGGCGCTGGCCGCCCGAGAGCCGCTGGCCCCGCTCCCCCACCAGGGTGTCGTATCCCTGGGGAAGCGCTTCGATGAAGTCACTGGCTTCGGCCAGGGCAGCGGCCCGCTCGATCGCGCTGGGGCTGGCGTCAAATGTTCCGTAGGCGATGTTCTCGCCCACGCTGCCGTGGAACAGGAACACCTCCTGGCTCACCAGGCCGATGGCATGGCGCAGGTCGCCCAGTTGCAGCTCCTGAATCGGCTGGTCATCCAGCAGGATTTCCCCTGCCTGCACGGCATAGAGCCGCAGCAGCAACTTCACCAGGGTGCTCTTGCCGGAGCCCGTGGCCCCCACGATGCCCACCGTGTGCCCGGCCGGCACCGCCAGGGAAAAGTCGACCAGCAGGGGGTCCCGGCCGGCATAGCCGAAGCTCACCGAGCGGAATTCGATGACGCCGCGCACACCGGACAGGGGCAGGGGTCGCTCGCCGCCGGGGATGGCAATGGGGGTCTCCAGCAGATCCAACACCCGGTTGCTTGAGGCCATGGCCCGCTGGTAGTCGTCGAGGGTGCGCCCCAGGGTGGTGAGGGGCCACAGCAGCCGCTGGGTGATGAACACCAGGAAGCTGTAGGAGCCCACAGCGATCGTGCCCCGCCAGGCCTGCAGTCCGCCGATCACCAGGATCGCCAGGAAGGCGAAAAGGATGGCAAAACGGATCAGGGGAATGAAGGCGGCCGAGAGGCGAATGGCTCGCTGGTTGCTTTGCCGGTAGGCCTCGCTCTGACCGCTGATGCGCTCCAGCTCCCAGGACTCGGCTGCATAGCTCTTGATCGTGAGCATCCCGCCGAGGTTGTTCGAGAGGCTGCTGTTGAGATCGCCGGCCCGATCACGCACCTCGCGGTAACGGGGAGCCAGTCGTTTCTGGAACCGAATCGAGCCCCAGAGGATCACCGGGATGGGCAGAAAGGCCACCCCGGCCACACCGGGTGAGATGGCCGCCATCACCGCACCGACCGCCAGCACGGTGGTGCTCAGCTGCAGCAGCTCGTTGGCGCCGTGGTCGAGAAAACGCTCCAGTTGGTTGATGTCGTCGTTGAGGATCGCCATCAGCCGGCCGCTGCTGCCGGCCTCGAAGAAGGCCATCTCCAGCTGCTGCAGGTGGCCATAGGCCTCCAGCCTGAGCTCGTGCTGCATGGTCTGGGCCAGATTGCGCCAGAGCACCCCGTAGAGGTATTCGAACAGGGATTCGGCGCTCCAGATCACAAAGGAGGCCACCGCCAGGGCCGTGAGCTGGGAGGGAACGCTGCGCAGCCCCAGATCAGCCAGCCAGGAGGTCTGCTGACGCACCACCACATCCACCGCTAGGCCGATCAGCACCGGTGGGGCCAGATCGAAGAGCTTGTTGAGCACCGAGCAGATCGAGGCCAGCCAGACCAGCCGCCGGTGGGGCCTCAGGGCCTGCAACAGGCGGTTGATCGGGCTGCGCGCGCTCGGATGGGCCATGAACTCAGGCGACTGGGCATCGGCCCGTGGGGCCAGAGGCCATTTAAAGGGGCCAGCCGCAGCGACGGACTTCAGCTCAGGACCGCTCAGATCAGTCCTGCGATGCGCAGATCGCGGCAATGATACAGGAGCGAAACGCCTGGAGTCCTGCCGGCGGCGTTCTGCTGCGCCTCATGCACAATTTAAAGCCTGCGCTGCAGCCTCTTTGGTCTGAGAGTGAGGCGAATCAGGGCTAGATGTCGAAGCGTAAAGCAGATTGGAAGCAAATCCAAGGAATGGGGGCCGGCGGCGAGGGATGTCCCAATGTCATGAAACCAAGACGCATTGATCCCGACGCCATGGCTGCCCCTGTTCCCTGGAGCCTCGACTGGTGTGAGGACGGCGAGCTCGCCCCCCAGGATCGCTTTGATCTGCTGCAGACCCTGGTGCTCAGTGAGACATCCGAGGTCCAGGTCACTCTGATCGCGGCCATGGAACGGCTCAGCCTGAGCCAGGTGAGTGTATTGCAAACCGACTATGTCACCGGGATGTGCGCCTGAGTTCTGAGCACAGGCCAGGCATTCAGGGGCAGTAGACGGTTTTCAGAGGCTGTAGCGGGCGATGGTGCGTAGGCGGCAGGTGTTCTGCGCCACATCAAGGCCCGCCCCAAGGTTCACCTGATCCAGGAAACAGGAGCAGGCGAAGGTCCCAAGCCCAGGTGGCTGAACCTTGCGTGCCGCCTGGAAGGCCGCACTGACGGTGGCTTGACAGAATTTGCTGACTTGCTCATCCCGCTGGCTGCCGCCCGCCGAGGCTTTGAGCACTGCCTCGGCCTCCGCGGGCCCCGCCGTCATCGTCAGATCAGCCAGGCCCGCCAGCCCCACCGTGGCCAGACGGAGCAACATCCCAACCGAGCTGGAAGGACTGCGCTGGCCGGTGGCCTTGGTGCTGGAGAGGGCTGACATAGGGGCGGAAACAAGGCGGTATGGCGGCTCGAGCTGACTCAGGACTGGTGCCGGGTGATCTGAAGCTCTTTGTTCATCACCCGCAGCCGCCGCAGGGCGGTGAACACATCTTCGGGCATTCCACTGGGGAGATCCACGGTGCTGTGCGTGTCAAAGATTTGGATGCGACCGATGCTGCGACCGGTCAGGCCGGCTTCGTTGGCGATGGCTCCAACAATGTTGCCGGGCTTGACCCGGTCCTGCCAGCCCACCTCGATCCGGAACCGCTCCATGTCGGCATCTGGGGGAGTGGAGGCCTCGAGGCGGCCGCCGCCGGATCGGGAGGGGGAGCGGCGATCACCGCCGCGGCGGTCGTCGTCACCGCCGCGCTGGCGGTCGCGGCTGGGGGCGGCCTGGTGCCAGCTTTCGGTGCCCTGCACCAGCAAGGGGCGATCGCCCACGGCCAGTTGCAGGGCGGCCAGGGCCAGCTGCTCGGGAGTGGTGCCGATCTCGCTGCCCACCCGCTGCAGGATTTCGCTCAGCAGAGCCAGCTCCTGCTCGTTGGAGCGGGGGGTCCCCACCAGGGCGGTGAGGCGCTCGCGCAGACGATCGAGCCTGCTCTGGTTGATGTCGGCATTGCTGGGCACGTCCATCGGCGTGATCGCCTTGCCCACGGTCCGCTCCAGGCCGCCGAGAAAACGGCGTTCGCGGGGGGTGAGGAACAGGATCGCGTCGCCCTGGCGGCCCGCCCGGCCGGTGCGGCCGATGCGGTGCACATAGGCCTCGCTGTCAAAGGGGATGTCGTAGTTGATGACCAGGGTGATCCGATCCACATCCAGGCCCCGGGCGGCCACGTCGGTGGCCACGAGCACGTTTACCTGGCCACTGCGCAGCCGCTCCACCGTGCGCTCCCGCTGGTTCTGGGGCACATCGCCGTTGAGCACGGCCACGTCGTAGCCCTGTTGCTCCAGGGCTTCGGACACGGTGAGGGTGATCGCCTTGGTGCGAGCGAAAATGATCACGCCCCCGCTGGTCTCTGCTTCGAGCACTCGGGTGAGCGCCTCGAGTTTCTGGGCTCCGTGCACCACCAGATGGCGCTGGCGAATGGTGCTGTTCTCGGCACCCTTCTGCTGAATGGTGACCTCAGCCGGGTTCTGCAGATACTTGCGCGAGAGCCGGCGGATCTCCGAGGGCATGGTGGCGGAGAAGAGCACCACCTGGCGCTGCTCGGGGAGTTGCTCCAGCACCCACTCGACGTCGTCGATGAAGCCCATGCGCAGCATTTCGTCGGCTTCATCGAGCACAAGGCAGCGCAGCCCGGAGAGATCGAGGGTGCCCTGGCGCATGTGGTCCATCACCCGGCCGGGGGTGCCCACCACGATTTGTACGCCGCGCTTGAGGCGAACGATCTGGTCACGGAAATCGGCACCGCCATAGATGGGCAGCACCCGCACCTGGGGGAGCTTGGCGGCGTAGCCGTTGAAGGCTTCAGCCACCTGAAGGGCCAGTTCACGGGTGGGGGTGAGCACCAGCACCTGGGGGGTGCGCTGCTGGGGGTCGAGGCGGGCCAGCAGGGGCAGGGCGAAGGCAGCGGTCTTGCCGGTGCCCGTCTGGGCCTGGCCCACCAGGTCGCGGCCAAGCATCAGCTCGGGAATGGCGGCCTTCTGAATCGGTGAAGGGTCGCTATAGCCGCAATCGGCCACGGCGGCGAGGAGCTCAGCCCCGAGGCCGAACCTGGCGAACCCGTTAGCAGGGGGGGGATCAGCCTCCTCAGTGGGTTGATCAAGGGGGCCAATCAGGGTGGACTCGACGGCGGTGACTTCGGCCGAAGGCTGCCCTTCAAGGGCACTCAGATCGACGCTGCTGGAGAGAGTGCCGGGCTGGATGGAGGGGGTGGTGGTGATGGGATCGCTCGCGATGGGTTGGATGGGGGATTGGGCGGGATGGTCGCTCAGGTCGATGGAGCACGCAAAGCTCTCGCTCGCGTTGAACTGGGTCACGATGAGTTGATGGGGCCTTGGCCTGGGAGTTCCTTCAACGCAGGCCGGCAGGTACCCGTATCTCGCGGCCACAGGGCCTGAAAAAAGACTGCCTTGCCCTTTATTAAAGGGTGAGTATTAACTGTAACACCTCGCCCTCAGCGACTCCCCCTGGGCCCAACGGCTCCGGGGGATGTGGGTCCCCCCAGTCGTCCGTAGTCGTCGGCGAAGCGCTCGATATCGTCGTCGCTGAGGGCATCGCCCCGCTGCACCTCGACGATCATCAGCCCCTGCTCCCCGGAGCTGGCCCGGTGCACAGCCAGGGTGGGGATGGTCAGCGTCGTGCCAGGCGCTGCCCTCAGCAGTGTGCCCGCGCACTCAAGGATGCCGGCACCTTCCACGACCACCCAGTGCTCGCTGCGGTGGTGATGGCGTTGAAGGCTGATGCGGCTGGAGGGATGCAACCAGAGCCGCTTGATCAGGTAGCCCTGACCACTGGCGAGGGTCTCGAACCAGCCCCAGGGGCGTTCGCTGCGGTGCTCGCTTCGCCTGGCCGGTTCCGCCATGGCCGATCAGCCAAAGGCGGCCGGTTTCCAGGCCTGGGCCCTGGCCTGGCTGATTTCGGCGATCTTGTCGTGGGCGTGCAGACGGCGCTGAATCTGGTTGCTGCAGCCCTGCCAGGTGGGCGGAGTGGTGCTGGCGTCGAAGCAGGCTTCGCTGCGGTCATCCAGCATCCGGCCCAGGGTCGGCTCCTCACCCTGGGGGCCCGGCAGCAGAAGGTAGTAGCGGATCATGCGTACCGGGCACGGAATGACTCCAGTCTGTCCCATGGCGGTGGGGTCGCCTGGCGTCTCTGTAGCAACGGCTTCTTCTCAGGGCATGGCTGCCGTCTTGGATGCCCCGCAGACACATGGTCTGAGATGCCCAGCACCAATCGCCTTGCCGCCATTCAGCGCACCCAGGAGCGCCCAGCGACGGTCACGGCCCCCATCGCCTCCCTTGATGAGATCTGGGCCGCTGACGTCTTCAACCTCTCGAAGATGAAGTCATCCTTGCCCAAGGAGATCTTCAAGTCGGTTCAGAAGACGATCAAGGAGGGAGGCAAGCTCGATGTCTCCGTCGCCAACGTGGTGGCCCAGGCGATGAAGGACTGGGCCGTGAGCCGCGGCGCCCTCTACTACGCCCACGTCTTCTACCCGCTCACCAATTCCACCGCCGAGAAGCACGACGGTTTCATTTCCACCCAGAGCGACGGCTCCGCCATCTGTGAATTCACCGGCAAGGTGCTGGTGCAGGGGGAACCGGACGGCTCCTCCTTCCCCAACGGCGGCATTCGCTCCACGTTCGAGGCGCGTGGCTATACCGCCTGGGACATCACCAGCCCGGCCTTCCTGATGTCGACGCCCAATGGCGTCACCCTCTGCATTCCCACCGTCTTCGTGTCGTGGACAGGAGAGGCCCTCGATAAGAAAACGCCGCTGCTGCGCTCCAACGCGGCCATGAACAAGCAGGCCCAGCGTCTGCTGAAGCTGCTGGGCAACACCGACGTGGCCCCGGTGAACTCCAGCTGTGGCGCTGAGCAGGAGTACTTCCTGGTGGACAGCGCGTTCGTGAGCCTCCGCCCCGACCTGCTGCTCACTGGCCGCACCCTCTTTGGCAGCCCATCCCCCAAGGGTCAGCAATTTGATGACCACTACTTCGGTGCGATCCCCCAGAGGGTTCAGATCTTCATGCAGGACGTGGAGTACCAGATGTACCGGTTGGGCATCCCCGCCAAGACTCGTCACAACGAAGTGGCGCCCGGCCAGTTCGAGCTGGCCCCCTTCTTCGAGGCGGCCAACGTGGCCACCGACCACCAGCAGCTGACCATGACGTTGCTGAAGAACACGGCGCGCAAGCACGGCATGAACTGCCTGCTGCACGAGAAGCCCTTCGAGGGCATCAACGGCTCCGGCAAGCACGTGAACTGGTCGGTGGGTAACGCCACCCAGGGCAACCTGCTCGATCCCGGCAGCAGCCCGGAGGAGAACATGCAGTTCCTGCTGTTCTGCGGAGCGGTGATCCGTGGCGTCCATCTCTACGGGCCGCTGCTGCGTGCCGTGGTGGCCACGGCCGGCAACGATCACCGCCTCGGTGCCAACGAAGCTCCTCCGGCGATCATCTCCGTGTACCTCGGCAGCCAACTGGAGGAGGTCTTCACGATGATCAAGAACGGCAACCTCGGCAGCACCGATCACGGTGGCCTGATGCAGCTGGGCGTCGACACCTTGCCGGAGTTTCCCAAGGATCCCGGCGATCGCAACCGCACCTCCCCCTTCGCCTTCACCGGCAACCGTTTCGAGTTCAGGGCTGTGGGCTCGAACCAGTCAGTGGCGGGCCCGCTGGTGGCGATGAACACGATGATGGCTGACTCCCTCAAGTTCATCTGCGATGAGATGGAGTCGAAGATGGCTGCCGGAGCCAGCCTTGAGGACGCCGCCGCAGCTGTCCTCAAGGCCATCATGGAACAGCACGGCAACGTCGTCTTCGGCGGTGACGGCTACTCCAGCGAGTGGCACCAGATGGCCGTCAACGAGCGGGGGCTGGAGAACCTGCCCACCACAGCCGACGCCCTGCTCGTGCTTGAGCGCGACAACGTCAAGGACCTGTTCGCGCGCACGGGGGTGCTCACCCCGGTGGAACTGCAGAGCCGCTTCGAGGTCTACGCCGAGCAGTACGTGCTGGCGGTGGAAGTGGAGGCCAAGCTGGCCCTGCAGATCGCCCGCATCCAGGTCTATCCCGCTGTGATGGAGTATCTCGGCAACCTGGCCAATTCCCTGCGTTACCAGGAGGATCTGGGCCTTCCCCCCGATCGGGCCATGGCCGGCCGCATCGCCAGCCTCAACCAGGAGCTCCTGGCCAACTGCACAGCGCTGGAATCAGCCCTGCCGAATCCTCCCCACGACCCTGTCGCGCACATGCGTCACTGCGCCGACACGCTGCTGCCGCTGATGCACAAGATCCGCGAGGCCGTCGACGGGCTCGAAACCCTGGTCGACGACAACACCTGGCCGCTGCCCACCTACCAGGAGATGCTGTTCATCCGCTGAACCTGAGGGGGTCTGGCTGCCCTTTGTTCAATCGGGCAGCCAACCCTGGCCTTCGGGGGTGATCAGCACCCCCTGCCGCCGTGCTCTGGTCAGGGCTGTGTAGAGGAGGCGCCGGTCCCAGCGGCCCTCCGCCTCCGGCATCAGCACCAGCACCTGCTGGTACTGGCTGCCCTGCGATTTATGGATCGTGATCGCGAAAGCCGCTTCGGCGGCGGCCATGCGGCTGGGGTGCACCAGCCTTGTTTCCTCCCCGGCGACGCCGAGGTCCTGGCTTCCCCAGAACAGCAGCCTGCGCTGGCCGTCGCTGTCCACCACCACACCCACATCGCCATTGGCGAGCCCCTGCTCCGGCAGGTTGCGCTGGCACAGCACCGGAGTGCCGGGTGGCCAGAACGCCGGTCCCCGGCCCCAGTCGTCGCCCAGCAGCCGTTGGTTCAGCGCCTGCACCCCCCAGCTCCCGCGTCGGGTGGGGGCCAGCACCACGCAGTGCTCCAGCTCCTCCAGCAGCTCCCGGCTGAAGCGCTCAGGATCCACGCTCCAGCTGGCGGCCAGCTGGGCCAGCCGTGTCTGATGGGCCCTGAGTCGCTCCAGCAACTCGGCGGGCAGTCGGCCCACTGGAGATCGCCACCAGCTGAGGTTGTCTGTGCTGCTCAGCTCGCTCAGGTGGTCCAGAAATCCAGGGGTGTCACCCCGCCGCAGGTGGCCCGCCGCCAGGGCCAGCGCCCCGTCATTGCGGTAGGTGGTGATCAGCTCGATCGCCGCATCCCCCAGCTCCTGGAGCCGGGCTGGGGCCTGCAGCTCCTGCAGCACCGCTCCGGGTCCCACCGGGGCCAGTTGGTCGGGATCTCCCACCAGCACCAGCTGGGCATCGGTCGGCATGGCCTCCAGCAGGGCCGCCATCAGCGGCAGATCCAGCATCGACACCTCATCCACCACCAGCAGATCCAGGGCCAGGGGCCGCTGCCGGTGGCGTCCGAAGCCGTCGCCTCGGCTCTCCAGCAGCCGGTGCAGGGTGGTGCAGGGACTGGCCGCCAGCTGCGCGGCCAGCGGCGGAGGGAGGGTGGAGCCCCCGGCGGCGATGGCCTGGCGCAGGCGGGCGGCGGCCTTGCCGGTGGGTGCAGCCAGGTGCAGCTTCCAGCCGGGACGTTCCTCCAGCACCGCCGCCAGCATCTGCACGATCGTGCTGGTCTTGCCGGTGCCGGGTCCGCCCCCGAGCAGCACCAGGCCCTGGCTGAGCAGGGCCACCACCGCCGCCTGCTGGCGGGAATCCAGCCCGCCCCGCTTCTGGGCCCGCTCGGCGGCGGCCTTCCGGCGGGCGCCAGTCAGGGGAGGCTGCACGCTGGCCCTGGCCCGCCGCTGCAGTTCGGCCATCGTGCCCTCCAGCTGCAGCAGCCAGCGGCGCCAGCCCAGACCCCGCTCGCTCAGCATCACTGGGGGCGGGGCATCGCCGCTGGGCGCCGGGGGCGCAGCAGGTGCTGCCGGCTGCTGCGCCCCCAGAGCCCAGCCGCAGCGCACCAAGGCCTGGCGGTGGCCCTCAGGCCAGTGCTCAACGCTGATGATCCCCTCGGGGGCAGGCCCCTCCAGGGGCAGATGCAACTCACCGCGCACCAGGGCCGCACTCAGGGCGCCGATCAGCTCGCAGAGCAACGGATCGCTCCCGATCCCGTAGAGCCTGGGCAGGGCTTCGGCCAGGGCGGGGCCCAGGGGAGTGAGGGGCGGCTGTGGGCTCATTGCTGGCCCTCCCGCAGCAGCGCATCGAGGGCCTTAAGCCGCTCCAGCGGGGCTGGCTCCACGAACATGCCGGGCACCGAAAGCTCCGCCATCGTCAGGCCGGCTGGTGGGCGGATCGCTCCGGGGACGCCCCGCAGAAACAGATAGATGTAGCCGCCGAGATCGCGCTCAGGGCGGTAGCCCGGCAGGCGCCAGCCCAGGTAGCGGTGCAGGGCCACCAGATAGAGGTGGGCCTGGAGCGGGTAGTGGTGGCTTTCCATCACAGCGGCCATCTGGGCGCGCCCGTAGTCGAGGGGCCCGCAGGCGATCGGCTGGCCCAGGGGATCGCGCTGGCCCAGCCAGTTGCTCTTCCAGTCGGCCACCCACCAGCGCTCGTGCCCGTCAGGCCCCGGCGCCGTGAACACCAGATCGATCGAGCCGGTGAGGAAGCCGCGGCTAGCCACGGACAGCTCCGCCAGCCGCTGGGCGTAGTCCTCTCCGAAGCTGCCCTCGAGGTGGCCGCTGAACACCGCAGCCAACCCCTGGGCCCGCACCAGGGCGTGCTGCGCTGAGGCCTCTGCGCCCAGGGCCAGGGGCAGATCGAAGGGCATCTCGCGCAGCTGCCGCCGCGGATCCAGCTGGGCCAGCCCCAGCGCCCCAAGGGCCCCGCCCATCGGCGTGTGCCGCAGCTGCTCCAGGAACTCCAGGGTGGCCGGGGCGTGCTCCAGGTCGAGTCCAGCGCGCTCCAGCTCCCGCTCCACCAGCTCTCGGTGCAGCGGGTCGTGACCGCCCATGCGGTGATCCACCCGCTCCAGGATGCGGTGCAGGGCATCTCCGGCGGCGGCGCCGCGGGGAAACAGCGCCAGGGGGCCGCTGCGCGGGGCCGTGGCATCCGGCAGCCACTCCGCTCCGGCGGGGCCGCTGAGCTGAGGGCCTGGGCTGATTGGGTTCTCCCCATCGCTGGCAGTGCGATCAAGGCCATCGGTTTCACGGCCCTCCTCGATCGTCTCTGGCGCCAGGGGGGCAGCGTGGGCCCCCTGGGTCCAGCTGGAGTAGCTGCTACGCCCCCAGCCCGAGAACAGTGACCAGCGGGGCACCGGCCCGGTGCCCAGGTCTCCGGCCGCCGCCGGCGCCTGCCAGCGCCGCGCGGCCGGCTGCTCGGGATCACCCCTGATCAGGGTGACCGGCAGGGAGCGCCGCTGGATCTCTGCGTCCAGATGCTCCAGCCAGTCGCGATCGGAGCGATCGCTGCAGGTCTCGTCGCCGGCATCGAGCGCAGCCAGGGGCTCGTCGCTGAACAGCCAGGGGAGCAGGGGATTGCTGGCCTGGCCCCGGGCTGGGGCGAAACCGAGCACCAGCAGCTCCCTGGCCCGGGTGAGGGCCACGTAGGCCAGCCGTTCCCGCTCCGCCGCCAGGGCGGCCTGCTCCTGCTCCGCCGCCTCCTGAGCCAGACCCCAGCGCGGATCGAGATGCACATCCAGCTGGGGCCCGCTGGCGTTGGTCGGGCTCCAGCGGCGCCCGAGGCTCCTGCCCCTCCGGCGGGTGGGGCTGCCCACCCCCTGCCAGAAGTAGGGGCAGATCACCACGGGGAATTCCAGGCCCTTGCTGCGGTGCACCGTCACCACTCCCACCGCTGAGCTGACCGCATCGCTGTGGGGCTGTTGATGGTCCGGCACGGTTTCAGGTGGATGCAGCCGCCGTCGCCGCAACCAGTCGGCGGCGGAGGCCGCCCCGAGCCGCTGTTGATGCAGCCGCTCCTGCACCAGCTCGGCGCACTGCTGCAGATCGGCCAGCCAGCGGCCGTGCAGGGAGAGCCGAGCGAGCTCCTCACTGCGCAGCAGCCGCCCCAGGGTGGCCAGCAGACCATCGTTGGGGAGCCGCTCCGCCAGGCGGGCCAACTGGCCGGAGAGCCGATCCCAGTCGTGGCTGTCGGCGGCCGCCAACCGCTGTGGGCTCCAGCCCAGCAGGGGGGAGGCGGCCAGCAGCCGCAGGCGGTCGCCGCTGCCGGGCTCCGCCAGGGCATCGAGCAAGCGCTGCAGCAGGGCTGCTCCTTCGCCGGCGAACACATCCCCCTGGCTGAGCAGGCGGCTGGGGATTCCCCGGCGCTCCAGGGCCCCGCGCAGATCTTCGGCCTGCTGGTGTCGGTCCACCAGCAGGCAGAGGTCGGAGGGTCGTAGCGGCCGGCTCGTCTCCCCAGCGCCCATCCGCCATCCCCGCAGCAGCAGATCCAGCACCAGGGTCGCCACCCGATCCCCCACACGACCCTCCAGCTCGCTGCGGCTGGGGAGTTCATCAACGGCTCCGCTCTCATCCCCCAGCCAGAGCAGTTGCAGGGGGTGCTGATCCGCCGGCAGCAGCAGGGGCTCGCCCCCATCCGCTCGGGCGGGCCGCAGGGGGGGCACCGGCAGCTGCGAGCGCGGCAGGCCCGGGGCCATCAGCTGGTTGAGGGCCTCCAGCAGCGCCGGCGAGGAGCGGAAGTTGCGTGCCAGCCGGTGGTTGGCGCTGGCGGCCCGGCTGGCGGCCCTATAGGTGTCGAGATCGCCGCCGCGGAAGCGGTAGATCGCCTGCTTGGGATCACCCACCAGCACCAGCAGCTGGCGCGGCTGGGCTCCAGGCGGCGCGAAGGCCCGCTGCAGGATGCGCCACTGCAGGGGATCGGTGTCCTGGAACTCATCGATCAGCGCCGCCCGGTAGCGCTGAGAGAGGGCTTCGATCAGGGCAGGCCGCTGGCTGCCGTCGGCGCCGGGATCGAGGCCGCTGAGCAGGTCGCCGTAGCTCATGCGCCCCCCCCGCTGCCGCCGCCGTGCCAGCTCCAGGCGGGCCCAGTGGCAGAAATGGCTGAGCACCGCTTCGGCTGGACCGTCCACCAGTGCCGCAGCCGCCGCCAGCAGCTCGGGCTGGGGCAGCCGCGGCCGCGGGCCCTCCAGGGCGGCCAAGGCCTGGCTGATGGGCCCCGGGTGGAAGTAGTCGGGAATCCAGCTGGTCTTGTCGTTCAGCAGCTCGGCGTAGGAGCCTGGGCAGGGCTGCGCCTGCAGCCAGGCGCCCAGCAACTGGACGCGTTTGTGTCGGGGGTTGGCGCTGTACGGCGCCTTGCTCTTGAGGCCTGCCTGCCTGCGCTCCGCCGCTGCAGCGCAGATCGCCTGCTCCAGGGCTTCTCCCTGCTGCTCAAAGAGCGTCCCGAAACGATCCCAGTCGCAGGCCCACTGGGCCAGCCACTGGGGGGCGAGGGGACGCTCGGGGTCCCAGCCCGGCGGCAGGTCCGGGCTGGCCAGGGTCGGATCCCCCTCCAGGGAGGCCAGCAGGCTTTGCAGTGCCTCGATCTGGACCCCCCGGCTGATCAGTCCGCGCAGGGCATGGGCCGGCAGGCGCAGCACCTGCTGCTGCCAGTAGTCGTGCACCACCTGCTCCTGCAGCAGCGCCCCGTCGTTCTCCAGCTCCACCTCCGGTGCCAGGCCGGCTTCCAGGGCCTGGCGCTGCAGGCTGCGGTGGCAGAACCCATGGATCGTGGTGATGTCGGCGGCATCGAGCTCCTCGAGGGCCAGCAGCAGCTGGGCGCGCAGCCGCTCGTGGTGCTCGGCGGGGAGGCTCCCCAGCCACTCCCTCAGCTCCTGATCCAGACCCTCCTGGCCCGCGGGATCAGGGTTCTGCAGCAGCAGCTGGGCCTGCTGCAGGCGCCGGCCGATCCGGTCCCGGAGCTCGGCGGCGGCGGTCTTGGTGAAGGTGACCACCAGCAGCGCCCGCAGCGACAGCTGCCGCTCGCCCACCAGCCGCAGCACCAGGTGGGCAAGGGTGAAGGTCTTGCCGGTGCCGGCACTGGCCTCAATCAGGTGCACCCCGGGGTCGAGGGACACGCCGTTGGCCGCTAGCTCCGCCGCCACCGGCCCCTGGGCACGGGCGCTGCTCATGGTTTCAGCTGCTGCTCCAGCAGCGGTTCATGCAGGGCCAGGGCCAGGGACACGAACGGGCCGAACTCGCCCTGGAGGATGGAGTCCGCCGGGCAGTCGCGGCCGAAGCAAAGGGCCATCGCCTGCTGCTGCCGTTCGCCCTCGCTCCAGGGGGGCGCCCCTTCCCAGCACTGCAGCGCCTTGGCGGAACCGCTGCCGGGGCGGCTGTGCTCGGCCTGGGCGTAGGCCCAGCCGGTTTCCGGGGGCACCGGCCAGCAGCACTGGTGGTGACTGTGGTGCCAGCTGAGCAGTTGCTGCAGCTGCTCGGCCGCGTCTTGCGCCTGCAGGGCCTGCAGGCGCTGCACCACCACGAAACGATCCTGCTCGCGGGCAATCAGCAGGGCCTGGCGCGGAGCCTGGTCGCTGGCGCAGGCCAGCAGCAGGCGCAGCCAGAGATCGAGCCGGTGGGGGGTGCGGGCCTGGGCGGTGTGCACCAGCACCAGCCGATCCTCGCGCCATTCGAGCTCCGCCTCCAGGGTCACGCCCAGCGGTTGGTTCGGCCGCTCCTGCAGGCCTGGCCACTGATGCCGCCGCCGTCTGGCTTCCCCCAGCTGCTCCAACAGCAGCTGCAACGACGACCAGCGCTGGCTGAGGGCATCGCCCTCTAGTTCCCCCGCCGTCAGGGGAGGGGCCAGGCCGCGGCCCCGCCACAGCCGCAGCCAGTCGGGCGGGGAGGGGTCATCGCTGCCGTTGGCGAGCTGATCGCGCAGCAGCCGCGAGCGGCGCAGCTCATCGAGGCTGAGGGCTTCGAGGTCCTCCACAGGCTCGGCCCATTCCCGCGGCCGCAGCCCCAGCTGCTGCAGCCAGCTCTCCTGGGGCGCCATCAGCCAGCGGCGCAGATCTTCAAAACCATCAACGCCTGGATCCGGCCGGGGCACGTTGCTGCCCTCGGGGGCGGCCGCCGGCTCGGGCGACTGGCGCCGGGCCAGGGGTTGCAGCGGCTGGGCGGCCATGGCCGGATCCTCGAGGAGCTGGCGGGCCTGGCGCAGGCGCTGGTCGCAGCTGGAGGGGGCCCTCAGACCCGTTGGCAGAAAATTGCGGCGATCGAGCGGGTTCACGGCGTGCTCCACCACCAGCCCCTCGAAGCCCTCGGCGCCCAGCTCGGCCCGTAGCTGGTCCAGCCATTGGCGCACCGGCGCCGGCGGTGGCAGGGGGTCCCCCCTGCGCTCATCGCGGCTGCTCCAGCTGATCAGCAGGTGATCGCGGGCCGAGAGCAGCGCCTCCAGCAGCACATAGCGGTCCTGGTCGGCGGGATCGGGGTCGCCCAGCAGGCGCTGGTGCTCCATCGGATGGAAGCTGGGCCGCTGACGGCGACGCGGGAACACCTCCGCATCGAGGCCCATCAGCACGATCACTCGGTAAGGGATGGCCCGCATCGGCTCCAGGGCGCTGATTGTCAGGGCGCCGCTGCGGTGGCCGAAGCGGCCGCTGTCGGCGCTCAGCCGCTCCTGCAGTACCGCCGCCACCACCGTGGCCGGGATCGTCAGGTGGCAGCCGGCGGCGCCGGTGGTCCACTCGGCGATGGCCTGGTGGATCGTTGCCAGCTCCCAGGCCCTCTCGCCGCCGTCGCCGAAGAGCTCCTCCAGCAGCGCCCTGAGGCAGGGGCCCCACTCTTCGGCGCGGCGGCTGCGGCGCAGCTCGGTGATCGCCCGCCGCAGACGGCTGAGCAGCAGGATCCAGCGGCCCTGGCTTTCGGGCGTGCCGGCCAGGGGGTGGGGGGCGCAGTCGCCGATGGCCAGGCCGGGTTCATCCGGGAGCACCAGGCCCAGCAGCAGTCGATCGATCGCCCAACTCAGGCTGTGCTGCTCGGCGCCGTTCCGCTCACCACCACCACCCCGCTCACCGCCGTCCAGGCCCCAGCGGAAGCCACAGGCCTGCAGCGCCCGGGTGATGGCGGCGGCCTCCCGGGGCTCCAGCTGATGGTGCTCCCGCAGGGCGGCGCCCTCCAGCAGGCCCTCCAGGCCCGAGGCGGTCAGGCGCTCCCCCGTCAGCCGCAGCAGCTGCAGCAGCGATTGGGCGATGCCGGCGTCATCGAGCTGGCTGCGGTCGGTGAGCCGCCAGGGCAGCTCCACCCCCGTGGCCTCGCTGTCCGAGAAGACCGAGGCCAGCAGAGGCGCCAATTGATCCACCTGGGGAGTCATCACCAAGATGTGGCGCGGCTCGAGGCTGGGGTCAGCGGCCAGCAGTTGCAGCAGGCGATCACGCACGATCTGCACCTGCCGCAGCCCACCGGGACAGGGGTGGAACTCCAGGGAGTGGTCGTTGATGGAGCGTTGCAGGGGAGCGGCGGCCGAGGGCTGGGCCAGGTGCTCCTGGAGCTGCTCCAGCAGGCTGGGCTGGCGGCGGACGCCGGCCGCCGCCGTGGCCGGCAGCAGGAACAGATCCAGCTCCTTGGAACTGCCCAGCTGCGACTCGCCGGTGCCCTCCAGCAGCTGCTGAAATTCGCCCCCCAGGCGGCCGAAGCGGGCCTCCAGTCCTGGGGTCTGCAGCAACCAGTCGAGGCCGAAGGGCTGCTCCAGGGCCAGGGCATCCTGGAGCTCGCGGCGGCGCTCCACGCAGCGCTGCCAGAGGTCGGCGCAGGGGGTGAGCAGGTAGAGGTCGACGGGCAACACCAGGGCCAGGGCCTGCAGCAGCTGCACCTGCACCGGCGGAGCGCTGCTGAGGCCGAACAGGCGCAGGGGGGCGGGGATCCCCTCGGCGCTGAGCTGGCCCTGGCGCAGGCGCTCGATCAACTCCAGGGCCCTGAGCCCGAAGGGCTTCCGCCCCAGCCGCTCCCCCAGGCGCTGAACCAGCAAGGGCTGCCAGGCCAGCGACTCCGGCAGGGGATTGCCGCGGCTGTCGCCACAACCGCCCTGCCACCAGGCCTGGGCCATGGCGGGCCTGTAGAGGCTGAGGTCGTCGAGGCCATCGGCGATGGCGCGGGCTAGTTGCCAGAGGGGCTCATCCAGCTCGCCACTGTCGTTGCGCTGGTCCAGCCAGCGGCGCAGTGGCGCGGCTTCCGGGGCTTCCACCAGCTGGGGCAGCAGCTCCAGCACCGGCCAGACCAGATCACCCGCTCGCCAGGGATCGCCACTGCCCTCGGGGCCCTCGGCGCTCTCGCCCAGGAGTTGCTCGACGACGGCGCGCAGCTGGCTGCCGGGAAAGGGGAAGCGGATGTTGGCGGCGATGCCCCCCAGTTCCAGGGCCAGCTGCTCGCCCAGCCAGCGGCTGGTGGGCCAGGTGTTCACCACCACCGACACCGTTTCGAACGGGTCGGGGGGGATCAGGCGCAAGTGCTGGCCCAGCAGCTGGGCCAGCAGGTCGGCCCGGTTGCTGCGATACACCGTCAGCATGGGGTGGTCGTCAGCGGGAGCCGGCCCCCGCCTTGGCTGAACGGCGCCGGCCCGGCAGCTGGGAGCCGATGCTGCGCAGCCCTGGCACGCTGATCAGCTCACCGCTCTCCGGGCAGTAGGCGCTGAGGCGGCCGCCGTAGCAGGCGCCGGTGTCGATCTTGACAATGCCGTTGGCACTGCGCTCTACCCGGGCTACGGGGGTGTGGCCGATGATCACGTCCCCGAACCTGCCGTCGTACTTGGTCCAGAAGGGCTGGCGGATCGAGAGGTCGGGCTTCCAACTGCTGGGATCGAAGCCGGCATGGGTGGCCACCCAGCCCTGGCCCCAATAGGCCAGGGGCAGGCCCTCCAGCCGCGTCCTCCAGAGGCGGCATTGACGGCCCCCCAGCTGCCGGTAGGTGTCGGAGCCCGCTAGGGCCGGATCACTGGCACCGCGTTGCTTGGTCAGGGCCTTTAGCAGGTTCTGCTCGTGGTTGCCCCGCAGCCAGATGGCCCTCCCCTGCTCCACCAGCCTCCAGGCCAGCAGCATGGTGCGCTCGATCTGGGGCCCTCGATTGATCAGATCACCGCAGAGGATCAGGCGGTCGCTGGTGGGCAGTCGGCTGATCAGGTCCTGAAGAGCGGTGGCGCAGCCGTGGACGTCACCGATCACCCAGTGACGGGGGGACTGCGGTGGAAACGCCATGCAAAAGATGCGCCGAAGTGAAGCTGCGCTGCCACCAGTGTGACCTCTGAGCTCCACTTCTGTCAGCAACTGGTACGGTCCAGCCGTGCCGCTGGGGTCTGAATGAATCCTGCTTCCCTGCCGGTGTCCCAGAAAGTTCAGGCTCTGGTGAAGGCCCTGAATGGAGCGCAGCGCACCAATGAAGCGCTGGCCCGCTGCCGTGACGGTGAGGAGATGATCGTTGTGCTGGTGGACGCCTCCCGCAAGCTCGGTCTTGGGCTCAGCCGCGAGGATCTGCTGAGGACCCCGCCGATCCGAGACTGGATCTGGTGGAAGAACAAAGAAGCGCTGCTCACCATCGGCGACAACGTTCCCCGCTATCAGCAGGACGGGGGGCAGGGCCGTGCCCCGAAGGCCGGCGAGGGCGAGGCGGAGCCCCGCCGCCGCTTCCTTGGGCTGTTCTGAGCGGGGGGCGGGATTCCGGTTGGGCTGATCGCCGGGTGGTTTGAAGCTCTCAAGGAAATCATCGGATTTGAGTCCGATTTGGCTGGGTGTGAGCTGACACCATGGATTGATCAACACGTCAGCGCCTCAACACCTTGATGACCACGGATCTCCACTGGCAGACAAATGGAGAGCTGCATCCCGACGATCTCGCGCGTCTGAGGGAGCGGATTCTCGCCGATGCAGCTCTCAATCCGGTGCAGCTTCAACTGCTGGATGGCTGGGTGGTCAACAAGCAGAAGCAGCTGGCCTGAGCGCCTCTTGACCCCGTCAGCCGCTCAGCTCGACTGCTGAGCCAGGGCATCTTCAATGCTGGGGCTGGGGGCTTGGAAGCTGCCCTTGGCCACGAATTCCAGCCGCAGCTTGAGAAATTCGATGAATTTGGGGTCTGTGGAGACCACGGCGGCCGCAGGGCTGGGCACGGTGGTGGCCAGGGCCGACAGTTCAGGCGCGCTCAGGAAGGCCGGCCGCTTGAGCAGCCAGAAATCGATCGCCTTGCCCACCTCGCCGTAGTTGCGCACCCGCTCGCGCAGCACCTCCTCCAGGGGTTCCTCCACCGTCAGGAACTGCTCACTGGCGGCGATGAAGTGATACGTGGTGGTGGGGGAGGCGCTCATGGGGTGCTGCCGCTGAACAGGGGGTCGCGACGGGGATTCTGAATCAGGGCGCGCATCTCCCTGACGGCACTCTGCAATCCCACCGCCAGGGCCCGAGCCACGATCGTGTGGCCGATGTTCAGCTCCTCCATGCCCTCAATCGCCGCGATCGGCTCCACGTTCTGATAGGTGAGCCCATGGCCGGCGTTGACCCGCAGGCCCAGGGAGCGGGCCACGAAGCTGCCCTCTTCCAGCCGCGCCAGCTCCCGCGGCTGCTCAGCCCAGGCGGCTTCGGCGTAGGCGCCGGTGTGCAGCTCCACCCAGCGGGCGCCGCTGGCCCGGCAGGCCTCCAGCTGGGGGCCGTCCGGATCCACGAACAGGCTCACGGGAATGCCTGAAGCCTGCAGGCGGCCCACCAGGGCCTGGAGCGTGCCGAGCTGGCTCACCACATCAAGGCCCCCTTCGGTGGTCACCTCCTGACGCTGTTCCGGCACCAGGGTCACCATGTCCGGGCGAATCCGCAGGGCGATGGCCTCCATCTCAGGGGTGGCGGCCATCTCCAGATTGAGGCGGCTGCGCACCGTGGCCCGCAGCAACTCCACGTCACGCTCCTGGATGTGGCGCCGGTCCTCGCGCAGGTGCACGGTGATGCCATCGGCGCCGCCCAGTTCCGCCAGCAGGGCCAGGGTGACCGGATCCGGTTCCAGGGCTCGGCGAGCCTGGCGCACGTTGGCGATGTGATCGATGTTCACGCCAAGGCTGGCCATGGCTCGCTCAGGGGCTTGAAGGACCTTTGATCCTATGGATCAGGCCCGGTGCTTCAGGGGCCGCGGCGGGGGCTGGCTCGACCGCAGAGGCAACTGCCCGTGGCCTGAGACGAAGCACGGCGGCGCGCTCTATCTTGCAGCCACTGGCGAATGCGGCTTCAGGTGAAGGCCGAGACGACGGAAGTGATTGAGGGACCACCCAGGACCGAGCCCAGGCGCCCTGAGCCGAAGCGACGCTCCAGCCTGGTGCCCCGGGAGAGCAGCGTCTGCCGGGGCATCAGTCCGCTGTTGTCACCGCTGGCGATGCTGGTGACCCAGGACATCGCCCTGCAAGGATTTTTCAGCTCGATTGAGGTGCTGGGATCGGAGCATCTGCCCCTGGAGGGTCCGGTGCTGCTGGCCCCCACCCATAGAGCCCGCTGGGATGCCCTGCTGCTGCCCCATGCCGCCGGCCGCCGGGTCAGTGGCCGCGATTGCCGCTTCATGGTCACCGTCACGGAGATGAGGGGGCTGCAGGGCTGGTTTCTTGATCGCCTGGGCTGCTTCCCGATCGATCAGGGGCGGCCGGGCACCAGCGCCCTGCGCTATGCCGTTGATCTGCTGGCTGCCTCGCAGCAGCTGGTGGTGTTCCCCGAGGGGCAGATCCGGCGTCGGGATGGGGCGATTCGGGTACACCAGGGACTGGGGCGGCTGGCGCTGTTGGCCGCCAGCCAGGGGGTGGATGTGCGGGTCGTTCCGGTGGGAATCGGCTACAGCCACGCCCCCCCGCGCTGCCGGGGCCAGGCCGCCCTGGCCTTTGCCCCTGCCCTGAGGGTGGAGAGGGATGGCGGCCGCGCCGCCGTGCGCGACCTCAACCAGCGGCTGGCGCAGGGGATGCAATCAGCTGAGGAAGCGGCCCGCCTGGCCGTGGGTCGTCCCATCGCTTCCCCGTAGAGTCCGACGAACTTTCGGTGTTGTCTCTGTGCGCCGGCCCCACGTTGCCCTCGGACTTGCCCTGGCGGCAACCCTGCTGTCCCTCACCCCGACCCTGCCCCTGCAGGCCCAGGGGGAGCCGCCGAAGGTGCTGGAAGGATCGGCTGGCACCTTCAACCTGCAGGCCGTCAAGGATCTGCTCAGCCGCGGGGATGCCGCTGTGGCCCGGGGTGATCTGGCCGGCGCTCGCAAGGACTACGACCAGGCCCGGGACGCCAGCCTGCGCCTGCTGGGCTTCTATCGCGACCTGAGCGGTTCCTTCCGCGGTCTCGATGCGCGCATCCCCCGCGAGATGGACCAGAAGGGACGCGAGTCGCTGGAGCTGCTGGCCCAGTCCAACCTGCGCCTGGCCGCGTTGCTGCGTCGCCAGAACCAGCCCGAGGTGGCCGTGCCGCTGCTGGTGGAGGTGGTGAAGGTGATGACCCCCACCCGCGAGGAGGGACGCCGTGCCTACCAGACCCTGGTGGAACTGGGCTTCGCCACCATCCCCTACACCGGCGGCGGCGACGTCCCGGCCACCCCGTAAGGCAGGCCAGCGCTCTGGCTTCTAGATTCGCCTTTGTGTGGATGAATTCTCAGTCATGGTGCAATCGGAGCAGGTGAAAGAAGCGATCTGCGCCAGCCTCCCCGATGCCGAGGTGGAGGTGGAGGATCTCACCGGTGGCGGCGATCACCTCCAGGTGAAAGTGGTGTCCTCGGCCTTCGCAGGCCTCTCCAGGATCAAGCAGCACCAGCTGGTGTACGCGGCCCTGCGCCGGGAACTGGCCAGTGAGGCGATCCATGCCCTCGCCCTGCAGACCACCACGCCCGTGGGCGTGGCCTGATCATCCCTCCCAACTCTTCCAACTTTTTCACCCCTTGCATCCATGGACATCGCCGTCAAGCAACGTATCGACAGCCTTCTGAGCAGCAGCCCGATCGTGGTGTTCATGAAGGGCTCGAAGCTGATGCCCCAGTGCGGGTTCTCTAACAACGTGGTTCAGATCCTCAACTCTCTGGGCCTGCCGTTTGAAACCTTCGATGTGCTCTCCGATCAGGAGGTGCGCCAGGCTATCAAGGAGTATTCGGAATGGCCCACCATTCCCCAGGTGTATGTGAACGGTGAATTCATCGGCGGCTCCGATATCCTGATCGAGATGTACAACTCCGGTGAGCTGCGCGAAACTCTCACCGTCGCCTTGGCCAGCTAGGTCCCTATTCCTAGGGAACCCCTGAAAAACCCGCTAAAATCAGTCCAGATCTAGGACTGAGACTGGAACGGATGGCCGACCCCCTCCAGCTGGGCTTCACGGACTACGAGCAGATCTACGCCAAAAAGAGGACGCGTCGCCAGCGCTTCTTGG
>NZ_JAGQBF010000025.1 GCF_024345495.1 Synechococcus sp. RedBA-s
GTGGTGGTGGTGGTGGCTACGGTGGCGGTGGCGGTGGCCGTAGCCGTTACTGAGTTTCCACTCAGGCCCCGGCTTGAGAGCAGGCTCGCCTGACTGAAGCCTTTGATGCAACCCCGCTTCGGCGGGGTTTTTTATTGGCTATCCGAGTGTTGGGCGTCCGAGCCCAACACTCGGGCGCCCGGCTGTTTCAGCCGAGCGGGCCGAGGATCACTCCTCCCCTTCGTCTTCAGCACCCACGGGCACCAGGCGGATCTGCTTGCGGCCGATCTTGAGTTCGAACTCATCACCGGGCTTGAGGTCGAGCAGGGCGGTGTAGGCCTTGCCCACCAGCAGATTGCCGTTGCCTTGAACCGTGGCGATGTAGCTGAGCTTGCGACCACCTTTGCCGGCGGCCTGGCCACCACCGGAGGAGCCGAGGTTGACGCCCTTGGCCTCCAGCAGAGCCTCGTAGAAGGCGGTGAAATTCAACCGCTCACTGCCGTCCTTCTTGGTGCTGACATAGCCGGCGGAGCGCACCAGTTCCGATTTGCTTACCTCACCCAGCTCCTTGACCTTCGCGAGCAGATCGGCACCCGTCAACATGGCATTGTTTGAGAACATCACAGCCAACATACTGAATGGCGTGGATTGGTTGAGGTTGACGGCCAAAGCAACCCGACTGGGCCAGTTCAGTTCCAGCAAAGATCCGCTCCATCGCGCATTCCCGTTCAGGACATCCTGATGGCGATCGGCTCAGTCATGGCCGAGAAGTTTCAGGCTCCTCTCTGCACCGGCGAGACCCCTGAGATCCGTTCAGTGAGACTGGCCGCGGCGAGGGCGCTGAAACCAGATACAGCCGGCTCCCCCCAGCAGAATCATCAGGATCAGCGGCGCTTCACGCCAGATTTGATAGGTCGTGGCTCGCTTCAGCCGCTCCAGTTTGAACACCCCCAGCTGCGAACGTCCCGGCGGTAAGGCCGCGCGTACCAACCCCTGGCTGTCGATCACCAGGCTGGGTCCCGTGTTGGCGCTGCTCACCAACCAGCGGCCCACTTCGATGGCCCGCAGCTGGGCCAGGGCCGTGAACTGATCCCGCAGCAGAGCTGGATAGGGATCGAGATTGGCGCTGGCCAGCAACCAGCTCGCCCCCGCCGCGCTGGCCTGGCGCAGGCCTTCGCCACTGGCCAGTTCGTAGCAGATCGCCACTGCCGGATTGCCGCCATGGCGCCTCAGCAAGCGCGACGGTGGCCCAGGCTCCACACCCCCCACGGCCGAGAGTCCGCCCCAGCGCCAGAGACCTGCCAGGGGCACCCATTCGCCCAGGGGAACCACCCGCGCCTTGTCCACCCAGCCAGAGGCCTCCCTCGTTCCTGGCTCGAAGCGCAGCACACTGCTGCGCAACTCCTCCCCCTCCAGGCGGAAGCCGCCACTGAGCACCTCCGCATCGGCCTCAGGCATGGACTGCCCCAGCACCAGCGTTCCCTCCGGCAGCAGCAGGGGCACCCCCAGGACGGCCGCCTGCTGCCGGGCCGTGGCGATCTGCAGCAGCAGATCCCGTTGGCGTTCGGGCTGAAACTTCTCGCGGGTGGGCACTGCCGGTTGCAACACCAGCACCCGGAAGGGCTCGCCGCGCTCGGCTCGCTCTGGCCGCAACTGGCTCCAGCCCAGGCCATGGCTGAACAGGAGCAGGGCCATCAGGCCCAGCCCCCAACCTCGGCGGCTGGCCGCAGGGGCCACCAGTGTGCGCCAGCAGCACCAGCCGATCAGCAGTTGAACGGCCGCCACAAAACCGGATCCCCCCAGCGCCGCCAGCCCGGCCAGGGGACGGTCGGCGGGCAGGGGGGACGTGCCCAGGCCGATCCAGAACAGCGGGCCGGCGGCCAGCAGCACCTCCGCCAGACCCCAGAGCCCCGAGGCCAGCAGCGCCGTGGCCAGGCGGCGGGGGCCGAGGCGGTGCACCAGCCAGCCCCAGCCGGACAGCAGCAGCCCCCCGGCCAGGCCACAGGTCAGCCACAGCGCCAGACAGATGGGCAGGCTCAGGGGGCCCGGAACACCGATCCAGTCGAGGGGGTGCAGCCAGAGCAGCCAGCGATGGCTCACCAGCACCGCGGCGGCGCCCCACAGGCCAGCGCCGACCGGGGAGGCCCCCCAGAGGGGCACCAGGGCCAGCCAGAGCAGGGGGGGCAGACCCAGGGGCGCCAGGGAAAGGCCCGCCAGGGCGCCGGCCAGGGCGGTGATCACCCTGAAGCGCCGGTCATCTCCCATGGCCTGCGCCGGCATGCAACGACATCATCAGATGGTCAGCGCTTGCCGCCATGGACCGGGACAATCTGCTCCAGCAACTGATCCTGCGTGGACTGGGCACCAGTTCCCTGGTGGCCGACCGCCTGCGCAACGTCACCCAGGACTGGGTGAGGAGTGGCCGCCTGGATCCCAGCGAAGCCACGGTGCTCGTTGACGACGTGATGCGCTCGCTGCGCGGGGAGAACCCCGAGCTGGAAAAGCAGGCCGAGCGCACGATGGAGCGCAACATCGATCATTTCTTCCAGGACTTCGGGCTGGCCCGCCAGCGCGAGGTGGATGAGCTGCGGGGGCGCATCGACCGGCTGGAGCAACTACTGCGCAACCGGCGCGAAGCGGCTGAAGTGCCCGACTGAAACCGCCTCCGGCGCTGGCAGAATCTCCCCCAGCTCCCCTCGGCCCGGCCGCCTTTCTCCGACCCATGCGTGACATCCTGATCAGCACCGGCGTCTGCATTGCCTGCCTGCTGCTGGCCCTGGCCAGTCAGTTGATCTCCCCCAGCACGGTGGAGGCCAGCGGCAACGATGCCGTGAGTACGGCCTCGCAGACCACCAGCTCCCTCAGTTCCGTTGTCGTGGCAACGGCCAGTCCCGCCGCCCCCAGCGGCCGGATCGAGCTGGACCCCGATGATCCCAATCCTTCGCTGTTCACCATGGCCTCCGACAGTCCCAACGACTCCTCCCCTCTCAACGACGCTGCTGTGGCCCAGGCCGGAGCTGCCGGGCTGGGTGGCGAACTGGTGGCCGCCAAGGAAGTGGTCACCCCCAGTGGCCTGCGCATCACCGATCTGGTGGTAGGCGAGGGCGCAGAAGCCGTCAGCGGCCAGGCGGTCCAGGTCAACTACCGAGGCACCCTTGCCAACGGCAAAGAGTTCGACAGCAGCTACGGCCGTGGCCCCTTCTCCTTCCCCCTGGGCGGCGGTCGGGTGATCAAGGGCTGGGATGAAGGCGTGGCCGGCATGAAGGTGGGCGGCAAGCGCAAGCTGGTGATCCCCCCAGATCTGGCCTACGGAGAGCGGGGGGCCGGCGGCGTGATTCCCCCCAACGCCACCCTCACCTTCGAGGTGGAACTGCTGGGAGTCGGCGGCTGAGCTCCGGCTGGGCTCGTTAGGATGGGGCCACCGGTGGATCGCCGGTCAAGCTGTTCATGGTCCCATCAATCACAGACCCGGGTTCCAGAGCCGGCGCGCTTTTCTCGACGTGCCGCCGGCACTCAGCTCCAGGTCTGTGCCGTGCTGCTTGAACCGGAGCCCCCCATGGGCTCCGCCCGTTGTCCCCTTCGTTGAACTTTCATGGCTCACACGCTGCCCGCTCTCCCTTACGCCATCAACGCGCTAGAGCCCCATATTTCCGAGAACACCCTCGAGTTTCACCACGGCAAACATCACGCCGCCTACGTCGCCAACCTCAACAAGCTGCTGGACGGCACCGACCTTGACGGCAAGAGCCTCGAGGACGTGATCACCGCCGTGGCTGGTGATGCCTCCAAGGCAGGAGTGTTCAACAACGCCGCCCAGGTGTGGAACCACAGCTTCTACTGGCAGTGCATGAAGCCCGCTGGCGGTGGTCAGCCGCCCAGCGGTGCCCTCGCCGAGAAGATCAACGCCGATTTCGGCAGTTTCGAGGCCTTCGTGGAGCAGTTCAAGGCGGCTGGCGCCACCCAGTTCGGCAGTGGCTGGGCCTGGCTGATCCTCGATGGCGGCACGCTCAAGATCACCAAGACCGCCAATGCGGATCTGCCCCTGGCCCACGGTCAGAAGGCTCTGCTCACCATGGATGTCTGGGAGCACGCCTACTACCTGGACTATCAGAACAAACGCCCTGATTACATGACCACCTTCCTCGACAAGCTGGTCAACTGGGACTTTGTGGCCGCCAACCTGGCCGCCGCCTGATCCACCAGGCCCTCAAGGGCTCGCCGCCTCCAGCACGGCGTCGGGGGCGATCCACATCGCATCGCCGTAGGAGAAGAAGCGATAGCCCTGCCGCTTCGCTTCTTCGTAGACCTCCAGCAGACGCGGCCGTCCGATCAGGGCACTCACCAGCAGCAGCAGCGAACTGCGCGGCAGGTGGAAATTGGTGAGCAGTCCCTGCACCAGCTGGAAGCGGAATCCCGGCTGGATCACCAGATTCACCGGCCCGCGGAAGGGCACCAGGTGGCCGCCATGCAGCGCCGCCACCCCTTCGAGACTGCGCACACTGGTGGTGCCGACGGCGACCACCCGCCCGCCCCGCAGCTGACAGGCCGCAACCGCCTCCACCAGCTCCTGGCTGATCTCCACCCATTCGCTGTGCAGATCCAGGCTGGAGAGGTCCTCCTCCTCCAGCGGCCGAAAGGTGCCGATGCCCACGTGCAACGTGGCGGTGGCGATGGCCACGCCGCGGGCGCGGATCGCCTCAAGCAGTTCATCACTCAGGTGCAGGCCCGCCGTGGGGGCAGCCACCGCTCCGGGCCGGGTGGCGTAGCGGGTCTGGTAGCGGCTCTCCTGCTCAGGATCCGGGTGCTGGATGTAGGGCGGCAGCGGCATCGCGCCGTAGCGCTCCAACAGCGCTTCGATCGAGGCGGCATCGACGCAGCCAGGGGGGAAGCGGATCACCCGCCCACCGCTGGATTCATCAAGGGCCACCACCTCCAGGGGCAGGGACGGCAGACCGGCGGCTTCGAGCTGAAGCACCTCGCCGGGTCGCACCCGCTTGGCCGGCCGCACCAGGCAGATCCAGCAGCACTCGCTGGAGGCCACGGCGGCCTCGCGGGGAACGGCGCTGTCGTAGGGCTGCAGCACCAGCAGTTCCACGGCACCGCCGCTGGCGCGGCGGGCCTGCAGCCGTGCCTTGAGCACCCGGGTGTCATTGACCACCAGCAGATCACCCGGGCGCAGTTCCGCCGACAGATCCCAGACACTGAGGTGCCTGAGCTGCTCCTCGCTGCGACCCAGAGCCAACAGCCGCGCACTGTGGCGCGGCTCGGCGGGGGTCTGGGCGATGAACGACGGCGGCAGGTCGTAGTCGTAGCTGGAGAGCCGCAGATCAGCAGACGGGTCGCTCAGGGCTGCAGGGCCCGCTGGGGCCAAAGAAACAACAACACGCTCAGACGATCAGAGGGCGAGGCTTTCAGGCGCTGTTTCGATCAGCTGGGCCAGATCCTTGAGGAAGGCCGCGGCATGGGTGCCGTAAATGACCCGGTGATCGACCGTGAGGTTCACCTGCATCTGGCGCCTGACGGCAATCGAGCCGTCCTTGCCGGCCACTACGGCGGGGCGGGAGGCCGCCACCGCCAGGATCGCCCCGGTGCCAGGCGGCAGGATCGCATCGAAGCGATCGACACCGAACATGCCCAGGTTGGAGAGGGTGAAGGTGCCGGTGCTGTACTCCTCGGGCTTGAGCTGCTTGGAGCGCGAGCGGGCCACCAGATCAGCCCAGGAGCGCGAGAGGCTGTAAAGATCGGTGCGATCAGCCGCGGCCAGCACCGGTGTGATCAGGCCTCCGTCGTCCATGGCCACCGCCACAGCCACATTGATGGCGGGGGGGTAGACCATGCCGGCCTCGCTGTAGGCGGCATTGACCTGGGGATGGCGAGCGAGCACCACCCCCACCGCCTTGGCCAGCAGGGCCGTCATGGTGACGCCCTTACTCTTCACCGACTTGGCGAAGGCATCCAGCCGGTCGGTGGTGATCGTGTAGCCCACGTGGAAACAAGGCACCCCCAGGCTGGCGAGCATGTTGCGATTCACCGCCGCCTGCAGGGTGTTGAAGGCCACGGTGTCGCCGGGCTGCCCGAAGGCCTGGCCCACCGGAGCCGGTGCCCTTGAGCCGGTGCTGGAGCCGTTGGCGGAAGCGTTGGCCGGGGCGGCCGTGACCGCCGCTGCTGTGCCCTCCGCCACGCGGGGCACAGCAGCGGCCTGGCCGGCGGCGCGCTCCACGTCTTCGGCCTGGATGCGGCCATGGGGACCACTGCCCCGCAGGCTCTCAAGGGCCACACCGAGCTGACCAGCCAGCTTGCGCGCCCGTGGTGTGGCCACCAACCGCCCGCCGGCGGCCACCGCCACGGGGGGTGCTGCGGGCATTGCTGCCACAGGAGCCGGCGCCGGAGCCACAACCGGAGCAGCGGGAGCGGTTGACGCCGCAGCTGCAGCGGGGGCGGGCGCTGGAGCCTCAGCGGCCGCTCCTGCCGCCGTAGCCGCGGCAGGAGCGGCCGGCGCCGAAGCCTGGACGGCCGCGATCTCCGCTTCGGTTTCAACGATCAGACCGATGGTTTCACCCACCGGGGCCGTGCCGCCGGAGGGGAGCAACACCGAAGCCAGGAAGCCCTCCTGGAAGGCCTCCACGTCCATGTCGGCCTTGTCCGACTCCACCACCAGCACCGATTCGCCCCTCTCGACGCGATCGCCGGGCTTCTTCAGCCACTCCACGATCTTGCCCTCCGTCATCGTGGAGCTCAGGGCGGGCATGAAGATTTCGTGGGTCGCCAAAGTCCTGATCCCAATGCAGGCTGCGTCTGGATTTTACGTGCGGCCCCTCCCTGGTCGCCGCTGGGGGTTCAGCCCCCCTCGATCGCCTCCACCACGCCGTCGCGCACCAGCACGGCCACCTGCAGTTTTTCCACCAGGTTGTCGCCCACCTTGATCTTGCAGGTGCCCTCGATCTGGCCCTGGTCAACGATCTGATCGAACTCCAAATCGCGCACCTGGCGCTGCTGCTCGATCAAGGTGCGCTTCTGCTCCTCGAATTCGGCCCGCTTGGCCGCCACCTGCTGCTGCACCGAGGCCACCTGCTCCTGCACGCGGGGGTCGAGCGGGTTCAGGCTCTGGCGGCGGATCTCATCCACCAGCTGCTGACCCTCCTGCTCCAGCTGGGAGAGCTGCTGGTCGCTGTTGCTCACCGCGGCACTCAGTTCCCGTTCGGCGTCCTCCTTCCAGCGGGGGGTGACCACGGCCCGCACGGTGATGGTGCGCTTGATCGTGAGGGTGTGGCCGTCAGTCATGGGAGAGGAATCGCAATGACCAGGCTCTCAGCCCGGCGCCCTGCGGTCAACCGAGGGAGCCGGCGGCGCTCAGCCCCCGTAGATCGCCTCGATCGCCGCTCCATCGCGCTCGGTGATGCGATCACGGCGCTGCTTGAGGGTCTGGGTGAGCAAGCCGTTCTCGATCGAGAACGGCTCCACCAGGGCCACCCCAGCCAGGCGTTCGTCGGGCCGCGAGCCCTGGCGAGCCGCCAGCAGGCGGTTGAATTCGCCACTCAGCGCTTTGAGCAAGGCCCGATCGGCCTTGGCCACGCCTGATCCATCGGCTGAGCCATCGGCGCTGGTCCCGGGGACGGGCAGCTGGAGAGCCCTGGCGAAGGCGGCCAGGGGGTCAGCGCGGGGCACCACCAGGGCGGCGAGCTGGCGACGGTCCTGGCCCACCAACATCACCTGCTCCACCAGAGGATGGGCCACCAGGGCCTCCTCCAGGGGACCCGGCTCGATGTTCTCGCCACTACTGAGCACGATCGTGTCCTTGGCCCGGCCGGTGAGCACCAGGGTTCCATCGGCCAGCAGCTGGCCCAGATCGCCGGTGTCGAACCAGCCGTCACCATCCAGCACCGCAGCGGTGGCCTCGGGCTTGCCGAAGTAGCCGGCCATCACCTGGGGACCGCGGGCGAGCACCCGACCCCGCTGCCGCCAGGCCAGCGGCACGCCGCTCTCGGGATCGACGATGCGCAGTTCCGTGTCCGGCAGGGGCTGGCCCGCACTGCCCCGGCGGTTGCGCCAGGGGCGACGGCAGGCCAGCACCGGGCTGGTTTCGGTGAGGCCGTAGCCCACCAGCAGCTCGATGCCGATCGCCTCGAAGAAGCCATCCACGTGCAGGGCCAGGGCGCCACCGCCGCTGATGGCCGTGCGCAGGGCACCGCCCGAGAGCTGCTGGCGCACCTTGGGCCAGAGCAGGGCAGAGGCCAGGCCGTGACCCGGCCAGCTCAACAGCCAGCCCAGGCCAGCGGCCAGCCGCCCCAGCGGCAGCTGGGGCTCCAGGGTGAGGGCGAGGGCGCGCCGGCGCGACTGGCCATGCCAGCGACTCAGCCGCAGGGCCTGACGGATCAGCCCCTGGCGGGAGGGGGGCATGGCCTCGAGGGCATCCTCGAAACCGGCAAGCAGGGCCTCCCACAGCCTCGGCACACTGATCATGTACTGGGGCCTCACCCGCTGCAGGTCGGGGCGCAGGTGCTTGAGGGTGGTGTAGCTCTGGCGGCAGCCACAGGAGAGCAGGAAGTATTCGGCGGTGCGCTCGTAGGCATGCCAGATCGGCAGCACGCTGAGCACGCGATCGGCCGGCCGCGGCGCCACCGCCACCCCCAGGGTGCGCAGCTGGTGCAGCAGGTTGGCCTGGCTGAGGGGGACCCCCTTGGGGCGGCCGGTGGTGCCTGAGGTGTAGAGCAGGGTGGCCAGGCGTTCAGGGCCCTGAACCGGCGCGGGGGGCGCCTCGGCATCCTCACGGAGGCCAAGGGCCTCGAAGGCGTCCCAGCTCAGTTGCCGCGGCCCGAGGCACGAGGGAGCACTGCCATTGCCAGCGGGGGCCTCATCTTCCAGCAGCACCACGAAGCGCAGCCGATCGAGGGCAGCGGGCTCCAGGCCCAGGCGCTCCAGCAGGGCTGCCGATTCCACCACCAGCCCGACGGCGCCGGAGTCGTCAAGGATGTAACGCAGTTCCTCGAGGGGGGCGCTGCTGCCGCGCACCGCGTCGGCGGCGCCGCAGACCATGATCCCCTGGTCGGCCAGCAGCCAGCGGGGGCTGTTCTCCGAGAACAGGGCCACCACATCCCCCTCCCTCAGGCCCAGCAACGCGAAGGCCGCAGCCGCCCGCTGGATGCGGGCGTTGAGCTCGCGGTAGGAGAACTGCTCCGGCGGACGGGCATGGGGTGCATCGAGGGCGATGGCCTCCCCATGGCGCTGGGCGAGGACGGGCCAGAGGCCTTCGAGTCCCTTCAGACCGCCCCAGTCGGCGCGCTGGGCCAGGGCCTGCTCATCGAGCCGGTCCCCCGACCAGAGGATCGAGGCGGTGCCGTCCATCGTCGCGTCGCATGCGTGGCCCAGGCTTATCACCGCCACGGCCATTCCGCGGGTTCCGGTGGCCGGAGCTCCAGGCCGAACCGCCGGGCCAGGGCCTGGCGCAGCAGGGGCTGAACCGTGGCGATCGTCAGCTCCGGGCACCAGTCGCTCAGGCGTGTCACCCCATGGCCCGTCAATCCGCAGGGAACGATGGCGCCGAAGCCCTCCAGCGGACAGCTCACATTGAGGGCCAGGCCGTGCTGGCTGATCCAGCGGCGGGCACCCACACCGATGGCCGCCACCTTGCGCCCCTCCAGCCAGACCCCGGTGAGGCCCTCCAGCCGTTCTCCCCTCAGCCCGAGGGCCGCCAGCACCTCCAGCACCGCCGCCTCCAGCTCACGCAGGTAGAGGTGGAGATCACCACCATGACGCTGCAGAGCCAGCACCGGGTAGGCCACCAGCTGACCGGGCAGGTGGTGGGTCACTTCGCCGCCCCGGTCGATGCGAAAGAGTGGGGCGGGGGGATCGCAGGGATCGAAGCCCAGGAAGCGCTCGCTGGCGCCGCGGCCCAGGGTGTAGCAGGGGGGGTGCTGCAACAGCAGCAGGGCTTCCGGGCCATCGGGGTCTCCCAAGAGGCGCTCCTGCCACTGCCGCTGCCACATCCAGGCCTGCTCAAACGGCACCGGCAGGGCAGGTTCAACAAGGATTGCGTCGAGGCCCGGAGTTATGCGCAAACCGCTTCCTACAGTTGGGTCAGAACGACCAGCGAGGGGACTGATCCATGAAGCTGTTGATTCACGGCCGCAATCTCGATGTCACACCGGCCATCCGTGATTACACGGAAGCAAAGCTCGGTCGTGCCATCAATCATTACGAAGGCCTGGTCAAAGAAGCTGATGTTCATCTCTCCGTGGCGCGCAACCCCAGGGTGGCGCAACAGACTGCCGAGGTCACTGTTTATGCCAATGGGATGGTGATTCGCGCCCAGGAACGCAGTGAGAACCTCTACGCCAGCATCGACATGGTGGCGGGCAAGCTGAGCCGTCAGCTGCGCCGCTACAAGGATCGCCTCAGTGATCACCACGGAGCCGGATCCCCGGCCAATGGCGTTGACGATACCGAACAGCCCAGCCTGGAGGGAATTCTTCCCGATGATCTGATCGGCAGCCGGGAGCCCACCCTGCCGGCACCGGCGGTGCGGCGCAAGTACTTCTCGATGCCGTCAATGAGCCTGGATCAGGCCCTGCACCAATTGGAGCTGATCGACCACGATTTCTATGTGTTCCGGGAGGAATCCAGCGGAGGTCTCCAGGTGGTCTATCGCCGCAACCATGGTGGATTCGGTGTAATCCAGCCCAAAGACTCCTGACCCCTCCTGAATCGCCCCAGCCCCGTGACGCGTGACTCCAGGCTCAGGGGGCCCCTGCCCGATCTGGCCCCACTGATCGAGCATGCCCTCCTTGATCCCCACCGGGGCCTGGAGAGCGTGCAGCAGGCCTGTGATCAGGCTCGCCACTACGGTTTCGCGGCGGTGTGCGTCTCCTCCCGCTGGGTGGCCGCCGCCCGGGAGCGGCTGGGGGGAGCCGGCAGCGTCAAGTTGGTGGCGGTGGTGGCCTTCCCCTTTGGGGCGGTGCCGGCGTCGATCAAGCGGGCGGAAGCCGAGGCGGCCGCCAGCGCCGGCGCCGACGAACTCGATGTGGTGCCCGATTTCGGTGCCCTCGCCGATGGTGACGGCGGCTCGATCTACCAGGAGCTGGGCTCGATCGTGGAGCTCGGTCTGCCGGTGAAGGTGATCCAGGAGGTGGGGCGGCTGGATCCAGCCGCCCTGGAGCTGCTGGTGGAGGCCTCGATCGATGCCGGGGCCGCCTTCCTCAAGACCGGCAGTGGCTTCGGCCCAGCCGTGACCCCTGAGCAGGTGAGCCATCTGCGCGAGCTGGCCCGGGGACGGGCGGGGATCAAGGCGTCCGGTGGCATCGCCGGACTGGAGCAGGCCTTTGATCTGGTGGCCGCCGGTGCCACACGACTGGGCACCAGCCGCGGCATCGCCCTGATCGAGGCCATGCGCGCCCCGGCCTGATGCCCGAGGAATCGCTGGAGGGTCTCTCGCTCAAATGCGGTCCCCTGGGGGAGCACGACCGGCTGCTCACCCTGCTCAGCGACAACGGCGGCCTCTGCCGGCTGGCGGTGCCGGGCGCCCGACGCCCTCGCAGCAGCCTGGCGGCGGCGGTGCCCCTGTCCCTGTTGCGGCTTCAGGTGGGCGGTGGCCGCGGCCTGCGGCGGGTGCGCCAGCTGCGGGTGATCCACAACTTCAGCCAACTGGGTCAGCGCCTGGAGACCCTTGCCGCCGCCCAATCGCTGGCGGAGCTCTGCTTGCAGCTGGTGGCCGACGGCGATGGGCTGGCCGGAGCCCTCGACGACCTCACCCTGCAGCTGCGCCGCCTGGAGCTGGTGGTGTCGGAGCGCCAGGACTCCCTCGAAGCCCTGGCGCTCGCCGTGCAGGGACATGTGCACCTGCTGGCGCTGGGGGGCTACGGGCTGCCGCTGCAGCGCTGCGCCCGCAGCGGCGAGCCCCTGGCGCCCCCCCTGGGCAACCGTGACTGGCGCTGCAGCCTGCTGCCCAGTGAGGGGCTGGTGATCGGCGCGGTGACCGGGGCGATGCTGGTGCTGAACGCATCGGAGCTGGCCCTGCTGCAACGGCTGCCGCGTCCCGCCCTGCCCCGCTGCCGCGACGGCACCTTGATGGGACCGGCCTGGGTCTGGCTGCGGCTGCTGCAGCTGGTGCAGGTGTGGTGCCAGGAGCACCTGGGCCGGCGGGGCAAGGCCCTGGGACTGCTGCAGGGCTGCTTCAGCGCCGAGGCGCAGGGGCGCCATGGCGCTGCGCCATCATTGCCGCCGAACGACTGACACCTGGAGCGGATTGTCCCGGCCGACCGCCACCCCCCCTCCGGAACCCTCCGAGGAGACCAGCCCCGCCGCTGGAGAGGCCAGTGGCTCGCGCACCGACGGGCTGCAGGCCGTGCTGGCCCTCCCCGACTTCCGCAGGCTCTGGCTGGGGCAGGTCTTCTCCCAGCTGGCCGACAAGTTCTACATCGTGCTGATGGTGTTCCTGATCGCCCAGTACTGGGTGACGGACACCCCCCAGAACAACATGGTGCTGGCCGAGGCGGCGGCCAGCCTGCGGCTGGATTTCGAAACCCGCGCCCAGATGATCACCCTGCTGGCCACGGGGATCTACGTGGCCAACACCGTGCCGGCGATGCTGTTGGGCACCGTGGCCGGTGTCTGGGCCGACCGCTGGCCCAAACGCCAGGTGATGGTGGCCTCCAACGCCCTGCGGGCCGGCCTCACCCTGCTGGCCCCCCTGGCGCTGCTGCCCGGCCCCCAGTGGCTGGGGCTGACCTGGGGCTACTGGGGCCTGGTGGCCATGACCTTCCTGGAGTCGGTACTCACCCAGTTCTTCGCGCCGGCCGAGCAGGCCGCCATTCCGTTGCTGGTGCCGAGGCCAAGCATGCTGGCGGCCATGTCGCTGTATCAGGCCACCAGCATGGGGGCCACGATCGTGGGCTTCGCCCTGGGCGATCCGGTGCTGCGGCTGCTGCGCTCCAGCCTCAAGGCCATCGGCATCGGTGGCGGTGAATTCGTGCTGCTGCCGCTCTGCTACGGCCTGGCGGCCGTGTTCATCAGCACGATCCAGATGGAGGAGCCAGAGAAGGTGGAGCGGGGCACCAGCGTCTGGAGTGAGATCGCCGAGGGCATCGAGGTACTGCGTGAGCGGGCCAGCGTCAGGCGGGCCCTGCTGCAACTGGTGCTGCTCTACAGCATCCTGGCGGCCCTGTATGTGCTGGCCATCAGCCTGGCCTCGGCCATCGAAGGGCTCGGTCCCACCCGTTTCGGCACCCTGCTGGCCATGAGCGGCGTGGGCATGGCCTGCGGCGCCCTCGGCGTGGCCCAGCTGGGCCAGGGCCTCAACCGCCGGCGCATGGCCTCCACCGGCCTGGCGATGATCGCCTTCAGCCTGGTGCTGCTGGGCCAGGGACGGGGCAGCCTGCTGCTCACCCTCGGCCTCTGCGGCCTGCTGGGCATCGGCGCGGCGCTGGTGGCGATTCCGTCGCAGACCACCATCCAGGACGACACCCCGGAGGAGATGCGCGGCAAGGTCTTCGGCCTGCAGAACAACTTGATCAACGTGGCCCTCAGCCTGCCCCTGGTGCTGGCCGGGGCGGTGGTGAGCCGCTACGGCCTGATGCCGGTGCTGTGGGGCCTGGCGGCGGTCACCCTGATCGCCGCGCTGATCGAGAAGCCCTGGCAGCGCTGCTAGCGTTTCCGCCAGGACGAGGCCTGAACCGTTGGCCCACATTGCGTGGCTGGGCAAGAAGTCCCCCTTCTGCGGCAACGTCACCTACAGCCTCTCGACCACCGAGCGGCTTCGGCAACACGGCCATCAGGTCAGCTTCATCCATTTCGACACCCCTGCCACCGGCCTGGGGCGCTCCTGGGATCCGAATCAGCCGGTGGAGGCCAACCAGCAGCGCAGCCCGGTGGCCAGCAATCTCACCGGTGACCGAACCCCAGATGTGGCCCTGTCCTACCTGGTGAAGTCCCAGGTGTACACGATCCCCTCGCCTGGGGCCCAGCGGGAGCTGCGCGAATCCCTGGAGCGCCTGCGCCCCGACCTGGTGCACGCCAGCCTCACCCTCTCCCCCCTGGATTTCCGCCTGCCGGACCTCTGCCAGTACCTGGGGGTGCCGCTGGTGGCAACCTTCCATCCCGCCTTCGACGCCGGTCTGCGCAACATCACCGCCGGCACCCAGCAGCTCACCTACCAGCTCTACGCCCCGGCCCTGGCCCGCTTCGATCGGGTGATCGTCTTCTCCGAACTGCAGGCCGAGGTGCTGGCGCGGCTGGGGGTGCGCGAGGAGCGCCTGGCGGTGATCCCCAACGGGGTGGATCCAGGCCTCTGGTGCCCCCCCGAGCCGACCACACCCTCGCGGGAACTGGTCAGCCTCCGCAGCCGCCTGGGCCAGCGCCGCGTCTTCCTCTACATGGGACGACTGGCCACTGAGAAGAACGTGGAAGCGCTGCTGCGGGCCTGGCGGCTGGTGCGGCCGGCGGGCTGCCTGCTGGTGATCGTCGGCGATGGCCCCCTGCGCCAGGCCCTGCAGGGCAACAGCGACGAGCAGGACGTGCTCTGGTGGGGCTACGAAGCGAACCTGCAGCAGCGGGTGGCCCTGCTGCAGGCGGCCGATGTTTTCCTGCTGCCCTCGTTGGTGGAGGGTCTTTCCCTGGCCCTGCTGGAGGCGATGGCCAGCGGCACCGCCTGCGTGGCCACCGATGCCGGCGCCGACGGCGAAGTGCTGGAGGGAGGGGCCGGCATCGTCATCAGCACCCAGGGGGTGACCACCCAACTACGCACGCTGCTGCCGGTGCTGCGCGATCAACCGGTGCTGACCGCCGAACTGGGTCGCCGGGCCCGGGAGCGGGTTCTGGAGCGCTACACCCTGGCCCGCAACATCGAGCAGCTGGAGGCTCTCTATGCCGAACTGGTGCCCCAGGGCAGCCTTGCCGCCTGAAGCTCAGCCACTTTTGCCTCAGCCTGAGCCGATCGCCGCCTCCAGGCGCTCGCGCAGCTCAGCGGTGAGCCGGTCGACGGCCCCGCGGCGGTCGCGGCGGTAGGTGCCGCTGCTCTGGCCCACATCGATGGGCTCCGCCACCACCATCCGCACCCGCCAGGGGCCCAGGGCTGGCGGACGCTCCTGCTCGCGGCCACGGATCCAGGCGATGACCCGCCAGAGGATCATCAGCACTTCGCCGTAGCGATCGATGCTGGGCTTCTCGGCCACATAGGAGCCGCCCACGGTGGCGACGTGCTCCACCAGGCGCATGTGGCCCATGCGGATGTCCGCTTCCTGCGCCGACCAGTCGGCCAGGCTGCGCTCCACCTCGGAGAGTTCCTCCAGATCATCGCGGTAGATGCAGGCCCAGCCCGCCTGCTCGATGCGGCGGCAGCGCTCCGCCACACTGCCCCGGGGGGAGAGCTGGAAGTGGGCCTCCGCCACGGCCAGGCCCTGCTCACGCAGGCGGTTCAGCCGCCCGGGAAACTCGCCCGCAGGCGTGGCATCACTGGCGAACTCCCCAGACTGATAAAAGCCCTCCAGCAGCGAGAGCAGCCGCTCCGAGAGGCTGATCAAGCGGCGATAGCGGTGCTCTGCGGCCTGGTGAACATCGGCCGACAACGGGGCGGGCGCCGTGGTGGCGCCCAGCAGGTCCTCCAGGCGCCCCAGCAGGCGATCGATCGCCCCCCAGTCGTCGCTGGTGGAGAGGTACTGAAGCCCGATCGGCACGATCAGCACCCGCTCCTGGCGCCCCTCCGCCGCCAGATCCTCACAGCACCAGAAGGCCATCTGAGCCAGGCCGGGCTCGAGCGGACTGAGCAGCTCCCCGTGGTTGTTGGTGGCGCCTTCCGGGGCGATCGCCAGGGGGAAGGGGCCGTGGGCGAAGAGGTCGCGGGCCGTCTTCAGGGCGAGCCGGTCGAGCTTGCCCCGCTGGATCGGGATGCCGCCCAGCTTCGAGAGGATCCAGCCGGCGGCCTCCCCCGCCCAGAGCGGGATGCCGCGGTCGTAGAGGAACTGGCTGTGGACCGGACCCTTCAACTCCAGTCCATGGCGCCGGGCGGCCCGCGGCACCTCCCGCCAGAGCAACTGGGCCATCACCAGCGGATCGGTGGTGCTGGGGTGGCGAAAGGCGATCAGCAGGCGGCTGCGGCCGCCCTGGGCCTCCGCAAACAACTGCGCGAGGTGCTCACCCCCGGTGGTCTCCACCTGCACAAGACCCCGCGAACGCAGCAGCCATGGCAAGGCCGCCCGGCAGAGCCAGAGCACCCAGCGCTTGTAGTCCGGCGGGATGAAGCGAAGGGCCGGTTGGGCGGCCTGGATCCCTGCGCGGGGCATGGGCGATCAGGAGGCGATCAGGTGGGCGGCGTAGCGATCAGAAACCACTGACCAATCCACCACGGACCACCAGGCCTCGAGGTAGTCAGCGCGGCGGTTCTGGTACTGGAGGTAGTAGGCGTGCTCCCAGACGTCGTTGGCCAGCAGTGGCGTGCCCGCCACCGGAGCCAGGTCCATCAGCGGATTGTCCTGGTTGGGGGTGGAGACCAGCTGAAGTTGACCGGCGGAATCGCTGATCAGCCACACCCAGCCGGAGCCGAAGCGAGATAGGCCGGCGACCCGAAAGGCGGCGCGGAACTGCTCGATCGAGCCGAAGTCGCGAATCAGGGCCTCCTGCAGGGCCGCGCTGGGTTCACCGCCTTGGCCGGGGCGGGTAAGTGACGCCCAGAAAAACGAATGGTTCCAGTGGCCACCGGCGTTATTGCGCACCGCCGCCGGGGCCCCAGCGGCCCGCGCCAGCAGCGCTTCAAGGCTGAGGCCCTTGAGGGCCGGATCCCTGGCCACGGCGGCATTGAGGTTGTCCACATAGGCCTGGTGATGGCGGTCGTGGTGAATCGACATCGTGGTGGCATCGATCGCCGGCTCCAGGGCATCGGCCGGATAGGGCAGGGCCGGGAGCGTGAAAACCGGCGCCGCCGCCCAGGCCCCCGGGCCAGGCCAGAGCAGGAGCACCAGCAGCAGAGGCAGTGCCAGCAGGGCGCCAAGGGTCCGTCGCATCGGTTCAGCCTGGCTGATCAGGGCTCAAGTATGGACAGCTCGGCGCAGCAGGCGGCAAAGGCGGCAGCTGGATCGGCAGCGGCGCTGATCGGCCGGCCGATCACCAGCCGGCTGGCTCCGGCGCTGAGGGCGGCCGCAGGACCCATCACCCGTCGTTGATCGCCCGCCGGCGCTCCGGCAGGGCGCACGCCGGGGGTCACCAGAACGAAGGGCTCGGGGTGGACTCGGCGCAGCTCCGCCACCTCCTGGGGGGCGCAGACCGCACCGCCGATCCCAGCGGCCACCGCCAGGGCCGCCAGGCGAGGCACGTAGACCTCGGGTGCTTCCTCCACCGCCAGCTCCGCCCTGAAGCGCGTCGCATCCCAGCTGGTGAGCACGGTGACCGCCAGCAGGGTGGGGGCATCGAGATGCTCCTGGGCCGCCCCCTCGAGGGCACCGGCCTGGGCGGCCGCCAGGCCCTCATGGCCCGCGCAGGCATGGACCGTGATCAGCTCAGCCCCGAGCCGGGCGGCACTGCGGCAGGCGCCGGCCATGGTGGCGGGGATGTCGTGGAACTTGAGATCGAGGAACACCCGCAGGCCCTGGCCTCGCAGCTGGCGCACCACGTCCGGGCCGGCGGAGCAGAACAGCTCCAGCCCCACCTTCACCCAGCGCAGATCAGGGATCGAGGCCACCAGGGCCAGGGCCGAGGGGGCATCAGGCCGATCGAGGGCCACGATGACCCTCTCGGCGGCGGCTCCGCTGACCGGAGACAACGACGTGGTGAGGCTCATGGCACCAGCCGCACAAAGGTTTTCTTGCCCAGTTGCAGCACCTTGCCCTCCAGCTCCGAGGCGGCACTGAATTCAAGGGTCAAGTCGGTGAGTTTCTCACCATCAAGGCGCACCCCGCCGCCCTGGATCTGACGCCGTGCCTCACTGCTGCTGGCGCAGAGGCCCAGGGAACTGAGCAGATGGAAGGCCTTGGCGGGAAATGGGATGGCAGCAAGGGAGGCCTCCGGCACCGTTTGGGCCTTCATCTCCCCAGCCACCAGATTGGCAGCATCGGCCTGGGCGGCGCTGGCGGCCTCGAGGCCATGGCGCGACGCCGTGATCGCCAGGGCCAGGGACTTCTGACGCTCCCGCGGGCTGCTGGGCCAGTGGGCCGGATCCAGGTCGGTGAGCAGGGTCAGGTAGTGAGCAGCCACCGCGTCGGGCACCTTCTCCAGCTTGGAGTACATCGCCAGCGGTCCCTCGTTCAGCCCCACGGTGTTGCCCAGGCTCTTGCTCATCTTCTGCACCCCGTCGAGCCCCGGCAGGATCGGCAGCAGCAGACCGAACTGGGGCCGCTGGCCGAAATGGCGCTGCAGATCGCGGCCCATGGCCACGTTGAATTTCTGGTCGGTGCCCCCCAGCTCCAGGTCGGAGGCCACGGCCACCGAGTCGTAGCCCTGGAGCAACGGATAGAGGAACTCGTGCAGGGAGATGGGGGTGCCGGAGCCGTAGCGGTTGGCGAACTCCTCCTTGGCCAGCATCTGACCCACGGTGGACGTGGCCAACAGCTCGATCACCCGGGGAAGGTCGAGGCCCGCCAGCCACTCACTGTTGCGGCGCACCTCCAGGCGACCGGGAGTGGTGAAATCAAGCAGGGCCCGCTCGGAGGGCTGACCGAGACCCAGCTGGCTCAGGTAAGTGTCGGCATTGGCTTCCACTTCGGCCGCGCTCAGCTGCACCCGGGTGGCGCTCTTGCCGCTGGGATCACCGATGCGGGCGGTGAAATCGCCGATGATCAGCACGGCGGTGTGGCCGGCGTCCTGGAAGGCCCGCAGCTTGCGGAACAGGATCGAGTGACCCAGGTGGATGTCGCTGCCGGTGGGATCGATGCCGAGCTTGATGCGCAGGGGCCGCTCGGCCCCTGCGGCCTGCTGCAGGCGCGCGGCCAGGGATTGATCCGGATCCGCCGACTCCCCGGCGGGAAAGAGGTCAGCCAGTCCCCGCTCCAGCCAAGGCGGCAATGCCTGCCCCATCAATGCACACTTCATTGGCGCGGATCGTAGGCAGCCGAGCGGCGGGCACTGGCGCTGGCATCAAGGCTCTGGCGCTGAGATCCTGGTTCAGGTGCCGCTGGCTTCCAGTTCGCGCTTCATCCGCTCCAGGGTCTGGTTCATCTGGCTGAACATCTGCTCGGGTGTCATGCCGAACTGCCCCAGCTGGGTGCGCAATTGCTCAACGGTGAGCTTCGCCTGGAAGTCTTCGGAGAGCTCAAACCGTTTCATGAACACCTGATAGCGGCCCATCAGGCCCTCCATCTGGTCGATGAACAGCTTTTTGCCTTCCCGGTCGAACTTGCCGTAATCGCCCCCCAGCTGGGTCATGTGCTGGTAATCGGTGAACAGCCGTTTGGCTTCGTCCTGAACGATTTCGGATTCGAAGAAGGCCATGGGGCGTGCCAGGCATGAGGCGATGACGACGATTCTGGGGGCCTCCGCCGCGTTGGGCGAGTACGGATTGGCGTAACACTCCCGCCACAGCCGCTAACTTCGCACCAGTTGCGCGGAGCGGGGCCACCGCCATGGCCAAGGGGCACTGGTTGGATCCCCTCGCCCGCAGCCTGCTGGAGGCCACGGGTCAGATCCCCCGTGCGCCGGACCCGCCAAAGGCCAAACCAACCAAGGCCGAATCGTCGAAGCACGAGGCCCCTCAGCCGCAGGCCAGGGCCGACGAGAGCGTTGAGCGTGAGTTGCTGGCCCTCAAACTCGCCCAGAATCCAGGCCTGCGGCTGGCGAACGCCCAGCAGGTGCTCCAGGCCGCTGCCCTGGGCTGGCGCCTGGATGTGAACCGCGCCACCGCCGCCGACTGGCTGCGCCTGCCGGGCTGCACCCCCACCCAGGTGGATCTGCTGCTGCGTCTGCAGAGCGGTGGCGTGCAGCTGAGCGGGCCGGAGGATCTCCAGAAGCTGCTGGGCGTCGAGGCGGGGCTGATCCGCAGCTGGACGCCGCTGCTGGAGTTCCGTTGGTATGGCGACGCGCCGGCGACGCAGCCGCCGACCCTGGATCTGAACCGCTGCAGGGCCGAACAGCTCCAGGGCCCGCTGGACCTGGAGGAGTCGCGCTGCCGGCGTCTGCTGCAGGAGCGCAGCCGCGCCCCCTTCCGCGACCTGGCGGATCTGCAGCAGCGCCTGCAACTGCCGGCCGAGCTGGTGGAGGGCCTGATCGGGCGGGTGAGCTTCGGCCAGGGCCCCATCGGCCCGGAATTGCCGAGGCCGCCCCGGCCGCCGGCCTCCCGTTGACCATGGCCAGCGGGCGCCAGCAGGAGCTGTTCCAGGGCGCCCCCCTGGCCAGCGGTGATGGTCTGGGTCCAACGGCGCCGCCGCTGCTGCGGCAGCAGCTGCTGGAGTGGCAACAGCGCCTGGCTGACTTTCAGGCTCCCCTGTTCGACGGCAGCGCCAGCGAACACCAGCAAGGCACTCTCTTCGGCGCCGAGGCCAGCAGCGGCAGCCATGGGGAGCCCCAGGAGCGGGCCGCCCGTTTCGATCCCCTGGCCTTCGAGGCCCAGAACCTGCAGTTCTGGCGCTGGCCCGATCCGCCCCAGCTGGGCCCTGCCCTCTACCTGGTGATGGACCGGCCACCGCGGCTGGCCGCGCCGCTGCTGCTCTACGTGGGCGAGACCGGCCAGGCCGACCGGCGCTGGAAAGGCGAGCACGACTGCAAGGGCTACCTGGCGGCCTACGGCGAGGCCCTGGGTCAGGCGGGCCTGGAGTGCCGCTGCAGCATCCGCTTCTGTTGCGATGTACCGGCCGCTGTGCAGCCCAGGCGGGCCCTGGAGCAGGCCCTGATCCGCCGCTGGCAGCCCCCGTTCAACAAGGAGACCCGCCAGCGCTGGAGCACCCCGTTCACCGCTGATCCCGTCTGAGTGCCGTCGCTACGATCGCGGCCCGATGACCGGCCCCCATGCAGTTCAGCTGTCCGTCCACCCCGCTGGCCGAATGGAGCGGTGACACTCTCGGTGTTGGCCTGTTCCAGGGTGAGACGGGCGAGCGCCTGGAGGCCCTCGAAGCCCGCTTCGGCCCCGGTCTGCAGGCCCTGCTGGAGCGCCAGAGCTTCAAGGGCAAACCCGGTGACTGCCTCAGTCTCACCCAGCTGCAGCCCGCAGCCCTGCGGCTGGTGCTGGTGGGGCTGGGGGAACCGGGCCGCTTCGATCTCGAGGCCCTGCGCGGCGGTGCGGCCGCGATCGCCAAGGCCGCGGGCCCCGGCCGGGAGCTGGCCCTGGCCCTGCCCAGCGAGGGCCTGGAGCCCCGCTCAGCGGCGCGGGCCATGGCCGAGGCCGTGCGCCTCAGCCTTTACAGCGATCAGCGCTTCCGCAGTGAGGCCGACGCCAAGCCCATCCCCGAGCTGGTGAGCCTGCTGGGCCTTGCCGAGGGGGCCGCCGCCGGCCTCGAGAGCGTGGCGGCCACCTGTGCGGGCGTGGAGCTGGCACGGCAGCTGGTGGCGGCTCCACCGAATGTGGTCACCCCCCAGGCGCTCGCCGACACCGCCGCGGCCATCGCCGGGGAGTTCGGTCTGGAGCTGAAGGTGCTGGAGCGCGCCGACTGCGAAGCCCTCGGCATGGGCGCCTACCTCGGCGTGGCCCAGGGCTCCAGCCTGCCCCCCAAGTTCATTCATCTCACCTATCGCCCCTTGGGCGGCACCAGCCGGCGGCTGGTGCTGATCGGCAAGGGACTCACCTTCGACTCCGGCGGATACAACCTCAAGACCGGCGGGTCGCAGATCGAGATGATGAAGTACGACATGGGCGGCAGCGCCGCGGTGCTGGGGGCGGCCCGGGCGATCGCCGAGCTGCGGCCGGCGGGCGTGGAGGTGCATGTGATCGTGGCCGCCTGCGAAAACATGATCAGTGGCGAGGCGATCCACCCGGGCGACATCCTCACCGCCTCCAACGGCAAGACGATCGAGGTGAACAACACCGACGCCGAAGGCCGCCTCACCCTGGCCGATGCCCTGGTGTATGCCGCCAGGCTGGAACCCGATGCCGTGGTGGATCTGGCCACGCTCACCGGAGCCTGCGTGATCGCCCTGGGCGACGAAATCGCCGGCCTCTGGTCCCCCAGCGACACCCTGGCCGCAGCGCTGCTGGAGGCGGGCCGCAGCGGTGGGGAGGCCTTCTGGAGGATGCCGATGCAAGCCTCCTACAAAAAAGGTCTCAAGAGCCCGGTGGCCGACATGAAGAACACCGGACCCCGCCCGGGCGGGGCCATCACCGCCGCGCTCTTCCTCCAGGATTTTGTCCCTGCAGATCTGGCCTGGGCCCACCTGGACATCGCCGGCACGGTCTGGAGTGACAAGGGGCGAGGCCTGGACCCCGCCGGCGCCACCGGCTTCGGCGTCCGCACCCTGGTGGAGTGGGTGAGCAGCGGGGGCGCGGCTTAGGGTTGGCACCGCTGACGCCGGACTTCGACGCCATGGCTGCTCAGAAGATTCGCTGGTACATCCGCGCTCAGCTGGGGGTCCTGCTCCTGCCTCTGGGTCTCTGCCTGGTGGGCGAGGCCATCACCCGCCGCACCCTCCAGCTGGCGGTGCTCAATCAGAAGGTGGCCGCACCGGGCCCCTGGTTCTGGTACGGAACCCTCGGCCTGATCTGCGTCACCGCCGGTGTGGGCCTGATGGTGGAAAGCGGCCTGCTGCGCGGCTACCCCCGCAACCCGCGCCAGGGGGCCGGCACCCCCAACTGAGCTGTTACCACTGGGCAGGGCTCAAGCTGCCACCGGCCTCGCCGTTGATCCCATCAGCGCTTGGCCGTCCCGGCCCTTTGCGGCGCTGGGGTTGTCCAGCAGGCTGCCGGGCTCCTCCAGCTCATGGATCTGCCAGCGGGCCCTCTCACCGAAGGAGGCCAGCAGGCGATCAAGATCATCCACAGCCTGCTTGGGACTGGTGTAAGGCCCGATGTGGCGAGTCACCAGACCATCCCGGATCGTCAGCAGATACATACAACCCACTCAACGTCGACTCCATATCGATTTACCGTAGGCGGCTTGGCTTGATCTGGGAAGAGCCGATATTCACCGCTTGCCAGCCAGCCGTTGCGGCGTTCAGCTTTTGGGGCGCCAGGGCAGCGAACCCCGGGCCCTGGATCCCCAGACCTGATCCAGCCGCCGGTCGCGGCCACAGGACCAGCGGTAATAGTTGTACTTGACCTTGTTGCGTTCGGCGTAGTTCTGGTGATAGGCCTCGGCGGGCCAAAAGCGCTCCAGCTCGCGGATCTCCACCTTGATGGCGCCGGGCTTCACCCCCAGCTCCCGGGCCGCTGAGGCCAGGCTGGCTTTAGCCTGATCGCGCTGGGCGGCGCCACGGCTGAAGATCACGGGCCGGTAGCTGGGGCCCCGATCGCAGAACTGACCACCGCCATCCAGGGGGTCCACGTTGCGCCAGTAGGCGCGCAGCAGCGTGGGCAGGCTGATCCGAGCAGTATCGAAGCGGACGAGCACACTTTCGATGTGGCCACTGCCGCCGGCCGTCACCTGTCGATAGGTGGGGTTCTTGAGGCTGCCGCCGCTGAAGCCACTGACCGCCTCCACCACCCCGGGCAGGGTTTCGAGATCGTGCTCAAGGCACCAAAAGCAGCCACCAGCCAGCACAGCCTCCTCGACGGCGGCCAGTGCCGGTGCGGCCGGGAGCAGCAACAGCAGCGTCAGCAACAGTGGTGCCAGCAGCAGCGACAGGGGCTGCAACAGGGGCTGCGGGGGGTGATGACCCTGAATTCGCCTGGGCGATGGCGTCACGTCTGGGATTCCGTCAGCTGATCGAGAATCTCACAGGCCGCTCGTCGGGTCACGCCGGGCTCGCCCAGCAGAGCGCGCAGTCGGCCGTAGCCCTCCAGCATCCGGCTGCGCTCGGGGCTCGGATCCAGCAGGGGCAGGGCCGCGGCCACGATCGCCTCGGGGGTCAGGTCGTCCTGGAGCAGTTCCGGCACCAGTCGCTCCCCGAGCACCAGATTCACCGGTGAGATGTGGGGCACGTTGAAACCCAGCAGCCGCTGGGCCACGAAGGCGGTGACGCGGCTGAGGCGATAGCCCACCACCTGGGGAACACCGCGCAGGGCCAGCTCCAGATTCGCTGTTCCCGATTTGGTCAGGGCCAGATCGGCGGCGGCGCAGAGGACCGGCTTGAGGGCATCGGCGCGATCGGCCGGAACCACCGTGGCCTCGACTCCTGCCCGCTCCAGCTGTTCCGCCAGGGACTCCTCGAAGCTGGCCAGCCCGGCGGGCAGCATCACCCGCAGTTCAGGCCGCTGGCGCTGTAATCGGGCCGCGGCCGCGGCAAGGGAGGGCATCAGGTAACGCATCTCCTGGGGCCGGGAGGCGGGCAGCAGCAGCAGCAGTTGCTGGCCGGGGGCGAGGCCCAGCTCCTGGCGAGCCTGATCCCGGCTGGGCGGGGAGCCGAGGGTGTCGAGCAGGGGATGGCCGACCCAGGTGACCCGGGCACCGCGGGAGGCATAGAAGCTGGCTTCCTCGGGGAAAATCGCCAGGATGCGGTCGGTGAAACCGATCAGGCGGGTGGTTCCCCCCTCCCCCAGGCGAAAGGCCCATTCCTGGGGAGCGATGTAGTAGGTGATCGGCACCGCCGGGAAGCGATGACGAATGCGGCGACCGAGGCTCACGTTCGCCCCCATGTAGTCGATCAGCACCACTCCATCGGGGGGAGAACTGGAGAGCCAGCGGCCCACCCGCCGCTGCAGCCGCAGGGTGGGCAACACCAATGGCAGCGCCTCCCAGAGGCCGATTGCCCCCATCGGCGCGGTGTTGGCCAGCAGATGGGAGCCCGCCTGGCGCATGCGCTCACCGCCGAGGGCATCGATCTGGAGGGGCAGATCCCGCCGCTGGGCTTCGGCGTGGAGGGCCCTGATCAGCAGGCCGCCCTGAAGATCCCCGGACACCTCACCGGTGCTGATCAGCAGCCGCACCATCAGCGCTGGTGGGGCAGGGGGCCGCGGCGTCCTGGGGCGATCGAGGCCTCAAGGAAGCTGCAGAGTTCTTCGGAGGCCGGCAGGAGGGTTTCGGCGCGGATGTGCACCAGGGCTTCCGCCAGCACCTCATGGCTGCGGTAGAGCCGGTTCCACACCGCCAGCAGCTGTTTCAGCTCGGCCCCGCCCTCCCGGTCCACCAGGCCATTGCGCTTGAGCCCGATCCGGTTGAGCCCGCGCAGGCGGCCGGGGTGCCCCTCCACGATCGCGAAGGGGGGCACATCGCGGTCGATGCGGCTCATGCCCCCCACCATCGCCAGCTTGCCGATGTGCACGAACTGGTGGATGCCGAGCACCCCACCGATCACCGCCCGGTCTCCGATCACCACGTGGCCGGCGATCGCCACGCTGTTGGCTACCACGATCCGGTCGCCCAACAGGCAGTTGTGGCCCACATGGCTGTAGGCCATCAGCAGATTGCCGTTGCCCAGGCGGGTCTGCTCGCCATCGGCGGTGGCCCGGTTGATCGTGACGCACTCGCGGATGGTGTTGTCGTCGCCCATCACCACCTCGGTGGGGGCGCCGCCGTACTTGAGGTCCTGGGGCTCAAGGCCGATGCAGGCGCCAGGAAAAATGCGATTGCCAGAGCCCATCGTCACCCGGCCATCGATCACCACATGGGGACCGATCTGGCAGCCGGCGCCCAGCTGCACGTCAGGGCCAATCACTGAGAAGGGGCCGATCTGAACGCCCTGGCCAAGCTGGGCGCGACTGTCGACCACCGCGGTGGGGTGAATCGTGGTTTCCAGGGCTGTGCTGGTCATGGCCTCAGTCAACCAGGGAGAACATCAGTTCCCCGGAGCACACTAGGTTTCCATCCACGGTGACTTCTGCTCTCACTTTGCCGAACCGTTTGCGTTTGAGACTGAGCAGTTCGCAGCTGATGAGCAACTGATCACCAGGCACCACCGGCCGTCGGAAGCGCACCCCATCGATGCCGGCGAACACGAACAGGCCCTTGGGCAGCTCCGGCATCTGGGTGACGATCAGGCCACCCACCTGAGCCATGGCCTCCACGATCAGCACACCGGGCATCAGCGGCCGGCCGGGAAAATGGCCCTGGAACTGGGGCTCATTGAGGGTGACGTTCTTGAGGGCCACCGCCCGTTTGCCCGGTTCGTACTCAATCACCCGATCCACGAGCGCAAAGGGATAGCGGTGGGGCAGCAGGTTGAGGATCTGCTCGGAGGTGAGCAGGGGAACAGGTGCGCCAGCGGGAGTCAAGGACAACGGGCTTCAGATCGAGCGGGGTGGAGCGGCGAGCGCCGCCGCCAGGGCAGTGTGCAGCCCGTGGGATCCACGGAACGCGAAGACCTGGGCCTGGGGCAAGCCCGCCAGCGCCAGGTCCCCCAGCAGGTCCAAGAGCTTATGGCGCACCGGTTCCTGGGGGAAACGCAGGGGCGGGTTGAGCCAGTGATCCCCATCACAGACCAGGGCGCTCTCCAGATCCCCACCCTGGATCAGGCCGGCGGCGCGGAGTTGATCGATCTGCTCGCGGAAGCCGAAGGTGCGGGCCGGCGCGATCTCCGCCACGAAAGCGGCTGGGGTGAGCTCCAGGGAGAAGAGCTGGCGGCCGATGGCGGGCTGGCTGAATTCGATCGCGGCGCCGATCCGGGGAGTGTCGCTGGGCAGGGCCGTGGCGAAGCTCTGGCCCTGCTGGAGGGTGATCGGAGCATCCAGGGGTCGCAGGGGCACCCTGGGGCCCAGGTGCTGCAGACCCGCTGAGGCGATGGCCTCGACCCAGGGCAGTGCGGAGCCGTCGAGCAGGGGAATCTCCTCTCCATCCACCAGCAGTTCCACATGGGAGAGCCCGGTCCCCGCCAGGGCCGCCAGCAGGTGCTCCACCGTGGCCAAGCGACGCTGATCGAGGCGCAGGGCCGTGCACAGCTGGGTGTCACTCACCTGCGACGGATGCAAAGCCACCGGCTCCAACGACGGCGCATCCAGCCAGCCCACCACATAGCCGGCACGCTCGCTGGGCTGAAGCCGCACCCGGCAGGGGCTGCCGCTGTGCAGCCCGACGCCGGAGCACTCCACCGCTGTGGCCAGGGTCCAGGCCTGGCTGTAGTCCTCTGGCCAGAGGGTCACTAGAACTTCCAGCCCACACCGAGGTTGAAGCGCCAGTCGCCGGAGAACCCTTCGCTGGCCACCTCCAGCCGCAGGGGACCCACCGGCGTGGTGACGATCAGACCGGTGCCCACGGAGAAGCCGCTGCCGGGCTTGTCGAGCAGCGAACCGGGGTTGCCGGGCACCCCCGACTGGCTGCCGAAGGCGGTGCCGCCATCCACGAACAGCTCACCGCTGACGATGCTGAACAGGGGGAAGCGGTATTCGATCGTGGCTTCCCCGAAGCTGCGACCCACCCCCATGTCGCAGTCGGCGTAGCCGCGCACGGAGTTGGAGCCCCCCAGACAGAAGGCCTCGTAGGGGGGCAGATCACCGATGTTGGTGCCGGCAGTGAACTGGAAGGCCAGCGTCTGCTTGCAGTCGGGAGTTTCACCGGGCTTGGGCCGGCAGCCCTTATAGAACTTCAGCCAGTTGACCGGAATGAAATAGCTGTAGCTGGCCCTCAGCCGGTTGAAGGTGGGTGAATCTGGACCCACGGAGACGAACTGCTCGGTGCCGAGGGTGAGGAAGGAGCCGGAGGTGGGATTGCGGGGGTCGTTGAGGTTGTTGCGGGTGGCGGCCACCCGCACCGCCAGCAGCTGGTTGCTGCGGGCGCAGTTGTAGGCGATGCAGATCACATCATTGATCGGGGCATCCGAGCCGTCGAAGTTGTTGGTGCTCGCCCCGAAACGACGGTTGGCACCTGTGAAGTTCATCGGGGTGACCTCCTGGGCGCTGGCGCCGAGCACCACGCTCCAGAGCGCGCGCTTGAACGGATTACCACCGTTGAGGGGGCGCACGAACTGGATATTGCCGCCAGCGCGCTGGATGGCAACGGAATTGCCTTCGTAATCAAACCAGCTGTTGCTGGGCGACTGCGACTCGGCTTCTGACACCGAGCGGAAGGTTTTGCTCTCGGGGTTGTTGTTGTTGTTGATGTTGTAGGCAACGCTGGTGCCCGGTGCCTTGTAGAAGTCGGAAACCGTATTGATGTTGCCGTTGTTCTCACTCTGGAAGACCTGTGGAACGTCGCGACTGAGAAAGAGCCGGGCGCGGAAGGCCGTGCGATAGGCATCTCCTTTGATCCAGGGATCCGTGAAGGAGATGTCGGCCAGACCACCAAACTGGCCATAGGTGAAGTTGACTCCCAGATCCCAGGCGCGGCCGAGGAGATTGCTGTCCTGGAGCTGAATCTGGCCGAACACACCCTGGCTCTGGCTGTAACCGAGGCCGCCGGAGAGGGACCCGGACGACTGCTCGACGATGCCCAGCACGATCACCACGTCGCCGGGCTTGGCCGGCACAGGGCGCAGGGTCACCTTGATGTCACCGAACAGGCCGGTGCCGTAGAGGCGCTTGATGTCCTCCTCGAGGTTGCGGCGGTTGAAGCTTTCCCCCGGCTTGATCGAGATCTCACGGCTGACGACCCAGGGCTTGGTCTTGCCACGGATCGGCTCTCCCTTGTCGTTGGTGGCCGCGCCTTCCTTGTTGAGGAACTGAACCTCCACCCCCTCAACGGTGCCCTCCCGCACCGTCAGCAGCACCGTGCCATCGGGACTGACCCGGTTGGGTCCGGTGACCCGCGCCAGGGAGTAGCCCTGATCGGAATACCACTTCTGCAGCTCCTGCATGCGGGACTGCAGGGTGTTGAGGTTGAGGGTCCGGCCGTAATCCGCGGCAAAGGTGTCCGCCAGCACCGTGGGGGGCAGCTTGACCTTGGCGGAGTCAAACTCCACCTTCTGCAGCACCGGATTGGCGGTGGTGATCACCACCACCTGCACCCCGAGGGGGCCATCCACCGGCTGGATGCGCACATCCGAGAACCAACCGCTGGCATAGATGGCGGAGAGATCGGTCTGCAGCTCGCTGCGAGTCACCCGGCTGCCAGGCCGCACCACCATGGCGTCGTAGACCGCCAGCTCCAGCCGCTCGCGCTCGGGGTGACCTTCGAGGCCCTGGACCACCACTTCACTGACCAGCACCCGCGGTTCATCGGGTTTGGGCGGAGTGATGCTCTGAGGGTTGAGCGAGCTGGGGGGCTCGCCAGCGGGCGGAGTGACCGGCGTCTCGGCCGGGGCAGGGACGGGGTTGCCTGTCTCCGGAGGGGACGCTGCCGGTTCCGGTTCGCTAGCTGGGGCTGATTTGGTCGCAGGGGAGGGTTCGGCGGCCTGGGCCACTTCGGCAGGCGGCTGGCTCTGGGCCGTGGCCCGCAGGGGGGTCAGCAGCGCCAACAGCGCCAGCAGGGGCATCCCCAGCCAGAGGCGGAGTGCCATGGGCCGGGGCCGGGCCTCGGAGAAGGCAGCGCTGGTGTGGGCGTTTGGGATGACACCCATGGTTCTCCGGGTCACAGCGGCGACGCCGCAAATTGCCGTGACCTTACCGGTAGATGCTGGGCCCTTGGACCACCCCTTGGACCCGTTTGAGGACCTCCCCATAGGCCTCGATCACCCCGCCGAGGTCCTGGCGGAACCGGTCCTTGTCGAGAATGCGCTCCTTGGCATCGGCCACATCGAGGTCCCAGAGGCGGCAGGTGTCGGGGCTGATCTCATCGGCCACCACCAATTGGCCGTCAGCCGTGAACCCCAGCTCCAGCTTGAAGTCCACCAGTTGCAGTCCGAGGCCGGCGAACAGCTCCAGCAGCAGCGCGTTCACCCGGCGGGCCAGGGCCTCCAGCTCCAGGCGCTGCTCCCTGCTCACCAGGGCCAGCCGCTCCAGGCGGGCCTCGCTCAGGAAGGGATCCTCGTAGGCGTCGTCCTTGTAATAGAGGTCGAGCAGCGGGGGGTCGAGGGGGGTTCCTGGGGCGATCGGCATCTGCTTGCACAGCGATCCGGCCGCCACATTGCGGATCACCACCTCCAGCGGAATCACCTGTACGGGCCGCACCAGCATCCACTGATCGCCCTGCACCCCCAGGTAGTGGGTGGGCACCCCCGCGCGCTGCAGGTGCTCGAACAGCAGGGCCGAGATCCGGCAGTTGAGGGGGCCCTTGCCCTTCAGTTGGGCCTTCTTGAGGGCATTGAAGGCGGTGGCATCATCCTTGAACTCCACGGCCAGCAGATCGCTGCGGTCGGTCTGGAAGACCCGCTTGGCCTTGCCTTCGTAGAGGAGCGGGCCCAACTGATAGGCGGTCATGGGGTGGTGGGCTCAGCGGTTTCAGGGGCGGAGTGGGCATGGCCTCCTGGCTCGCGCGGAGAGCGCAGACGCTGCTCCAACACCTTGATGCGCTCCGCCTCGGAGGGATCATCGCGCCGCAGTACCCATTCGGCGTAGGTGTCGTCGATGCGGCGGCTGAGGCGCAACCGACGCTGCCTGGCCGGTTCCGGATCGCCCCCCTCGAGGCGCTGCAGGGCCTGCTGGTCATCGAGCAACTGGGCCGCCAGCCCCCAGGCGCCGCCGGCGGCGGCCTGATCCAGGGCCATCTCCATCAGGGCATTGCGCTGGGCAAGGGGAAGGTTGTCGAGCAAGGCCACCGCCAGCTTCAGCCGCTCCGCCGCCACCACTCCCGGCAGGCGCCCGGCCAGCAACACCTCAGCGGCTTCCTGCCGGCGACCCATCGCCGCGAGATGGGAGGCGAGCACATCGAGGGCCGAGCGGGTGTCGAGGATGCCGTCGTCACGCAGCCGCACCGGCAGGGCCATGGCCTCCAGCCTGCTGCGCTCCCCGGCGGCCAGGCGCCGCAGGGCTTCGGCCGCCCGGCGGTGGTTGAGGCCTGCATTGGCCGCCCGCCACTGCAGGGTCAGCCACTGCTGCCGCTCCAGGCCCGGACCCGGCCCGTAGCGGTCCAGCACCGACAGGGCCGCCTCCGGCGCCAGGCAACTGATCAGGGCATTGGCATTGGCCAACACCACCGGCAGGGGCTGGGGGGCAGGACGCAGGTCCACCAGCCGGTCCTTGAGCTGGCGAAGGCGCACGGGCAGATCAAAACGGGCGGCATCCTGACAGGCCTGCTCCAGCAGCGGCAGCTGATCCGATGCCAGGGCGGCGGCAAACACCGACTCCTCCATGGGCAGAGACGGCAGGGGCAGCGCCGGCATGGGCCCAGCCGCCGCCGGGATCGCAACGGGCGGCGGCTGCGGCTGCGGCTGCGGCTGAGCGCGACTGCCCCCTGGAGGGCAGAGACCCAGTAGCAGCAGTGTCAGCAGACCCACCCCTCGCGCCGCCCAGCGGGCCAGGCCAGGGCACGGATGCGCTGCAGCGGGAACCACCGGCATGTAGAGAAGGAATGACACGGCTGGCGGTCCACCGGGGGTCAACCTAAGGGAACCGATTGGCCACTTCCGCCGCTCCGGCCCCATGACAGCTTCGGTCCGCTCCTCTGACCCCACCTCCGCCGAGGCCAGCGTTCGGCACCTGCTGGTGGTGGGCTCCGGTGGCCGCGAGAATGCCCTGGCCTGGGCCCTGGCCCGTTGCCCGGGGGTGGAGAGGGTCTGGGTGGCCCCAGGCAATGGCGGCACGGCCCAGCTGGAGGGCTGTGAGACGCTGGCCATCCGCGAATCCGACCAGGAGGGTCTGTTGCGGGCGGCCCTGGAGCTGGGGGTGACTCTGGTGGTGGTTGGACCGGAAGGCCCTTTGGCCGACGGCCTGGCGGATCACCTGCGGGCCGGCGGCTTGGCGGTGTTCGGACCGGGGGCCGACGGAGCCCGGCTGGAGGCCAGCAAGCAGTGGGCCAAGGCCCTGATGCTGGAGGCGGGTGTTCCCACCGCTGGTCACTGGTCCGCCTCCAGCCGCAGCGAGGCCTTGGCGGTGCTGGAGCGGGTGGGGAGGCCCCTGGTGATCAAGGCCGATGGGCTGGCGGCCGGCAAGGGGGTCACGGTGGCGGAGAGCCTCGAGGACAGCCGCGCCGCCATCGAGGAAATCTTCGCCGGACGCTTCGGTGACGCCGGCCAGAGCCTGGTGCTGGAGGAGCGGCTGAGCGGCCCTGAGGTGTCGGTGTTCGCCCTCACCGATGGCCGCTCGATGGTGCTGCTGCCGCCGGCTCAGGATCACAAACGCATCGGCGAGGGCGACACCGGTCCGAACACCGGCGGCATGGGGGCCTACGCCCCTGCGCCGCTGCTGGACGCCGCCGCCCTGCAGCAGGTGCGCCGTGAGGTGCTGGAGCCCACCCTGGAGGCCCTGCGCCAGCGGGGCATCGACTATCGGGGGGTGATCTACGCCGGGCTGATGCTCTGCAACGACGGCGGCGCCCAGGTGATCGAGTTCAACTGCCGCTTCGGGGATCCCGAATGCCAGACCCTGATGCCCCTGCTGGGGGGTGAACTGGCGGCAGTGCTGCTGGCCTGCGCCCGGGGGAGCCTGGAGCAGGCGCCGCCGCTGACCATCGCCGCAGGCTGCAGTGCCTGCGTGGTGGCCGCCGCCGAGGGCTACCCCGGTGAAGTGCGCCGGGGGGATGCGATCCACAGCCCAGCCCTAAGCACCCCTCAGCGGCAGCTCTTCCATGCCGGCAGCCGCCTGGAGGAATCGGGCGCCTGCGTGACCGCCGGCGGGCGGGTGCTGGCGGTGGTGGCCCAGGCGGAGGATTTCGATTCAGCCTTCGCCAGCGCCTATGCCGGCCTGGATCAGGTGCATTACAAAGGCATCACCTTTCGCCGCGACATCGGCCATCAGGTCCGGCGCCCCTAGGGTGCCAGGGACGCTTCGCTTCCAGGCGTGAACGACGCCTTGCCGCCCTCCACCCCCAGCTCCGACAGCGCCAGCCCTTTGCCCCTGAGCTGGTGGGAGCAACTCAGAGTCTGGTGGGCGGAATTCAGTCTCCAGACCAAGCTGCTGGCGGTGGCCACCCTGGTGGTGAGCCTGATGATGACCGGTATCACCTTTTTCGCGCTCAACAGCATCCAGATGGATGCGCGCATGAGCGACACCCGCTTCGCACGGGATCTGGGCCTGCTGCTCTCGGCGAATGTGACGCCGCTGGTGGCGGAGGGCAACGACCGAGAACTGGCGATTGTGGCGGAACGCTTCTGGCGCTCCAGCCGCAGCCTGCGCTACATCTTCTTCGCCGATCCCGAAGGGGTGATCTATCTCGGAATCCCGATCAGTGCCGCCAACGGCGGCAGCGAACTGCTGCTCAGCCGCAAACTGGAACTGCCTGCCGAGCTGCAGCTTCGCCCCCAGAACCCCCTGATCCGGCAGCACCTCAGCCCCGATGGCCAGGTGACCGATGTGTTCGTGCCGATGGTGAGTGAGGGTCGCTACCTCGGGGTGCTCGCCCTAGGGATCAACCCCAACGAAGCGGTGCTGGCCAGTGCTGCCCTCACCCGCGAGGTGACGGTGGCGGTGTTCATCTCGATCTGGGTGCTGGTGATCCTGGGGGCGGTGTTCAATGCGCTCACGATCACCCGCCCGGTGAAGGAATTGCTGCGCGGGGTGCGGGCGGTCGCCGGTGGCAATTTCGAGGCCCGCATCGCCCTGCCGGTGGGTGGCGAACTGGGGGAGTTGCTCAATGGCTTCAACGACATGGCCTCCCGGCTGGAAGTCTATGACGCCGCCAACATCGAGGAACTGACCGCCGCCCAGGTGAAACAGCAGAGCCTGATCGCCACCATGGCCGATGGCGCGGCCCTGCTCGATGGCGAAGGACGAATCGTGCTGGTCAACCCCACTGCCCGGCGCCTATTCCGCTGGGAAGGCCGCAATCTCGAGGGCAACGAACTGGGCAGTGAACTGCCAGATGTGCTGGCGATGGAGCTGCAGGGGCCGCTTGATTCCCTGGTGAGCGGTGAGAAGGACAGCACTGACGTGCGCTGCAGTTTCGGTGAGCCTCCCCGCACCCTGCGCATCGTGCTGCAGACGGTCAAAGATGCCGCGGGGGAAAGTCTCAAGGGCATCGCCATGACGGTTCAGGACCTGACGCGGGAGGTGGAACTCAACGCCGCCCAGAGCCGCTTCATCAGCAACGTGTCCCATGAACTGCGCACTCCGCTGTTCAACATCAAGAGCTACGTGGAGACACTGCACGACCTGCGCGATCAGCTCAGCGAAGAGCAGACCCAGGAGTTCCTGGCGATCGCCAACGCCGAGACCGACCGCCTCACCCGACTGGTGAACGACGTGCTCGATCTCTCGCGGCTGGAATCCGATCGCACCTGGGCGCTCGAGCCCCTGGAGGTGCGTCCGGCCATGGAGCAGACCCTGCGCAACTACCGCCTCAACGCCGAGGACAAGGGGGTGCAGCTGGACCTGGAGGTGGATGCTCAGCTGCCCAGGGTGCGGGGCAACTGGGATCTGCTGCTGCAGGTGCTCGACAACCTCGTGGGCAACGGACTCAAATTCACCCCGGCCGGGGGCCGGCTGATGCTGCGGGCCTACCCCTGGCCCGATTCCTGTCATCTCGATCCAGCCAACCAGCCGGCGCTGGATGTCCCCAGCTGTGAGCTCAGCTCACCCCTGCCGAGGCTGCGCGTGGAGATCGCCGACTCGGGCGCCGGCATCTCCAGGGAAGATCAGCTGCGCATCTTCGAGCGCTTCTACCGGGTGGAGAACGCCGTTCACACCGAAGCGGGCACAGGGTTGGGTCTCTCGATCGTGCGCGGGATCCTCGAGAAGCTCGGCACGGCGATCCAGATGGCCAGCGAGCCTGGGGTGGGCACCACATTCTGGTTCGACCTGCCCCTTGAGCAGGCCGACAGCGATGAGTTGATGGTGGAAGGAGAGCGCCGCTCCCAGCAGGCGCGGCTGGCGGAGCCCAGGCTGGCCGGGGTCTAGCGGGAGATCGGGAGGCCAAAGCCCTAGTAGATGTCCTCGCCTTCGATGCTGAGGGCGATGCGCGAGAGCTCCACCCGCTCGTCGGTGCTGACGCGGTGGGGAACCCCACTGATGATGCGCTCGAAATTGGAGAAGGAATCCTTGATTTCCGGGCCATTGCCGGTGATCACAAATTCGCGGATGCCCTTGTCGTGCCAAGAACCCCGCATCTTGAACACGTTGATGGCACGAGCCATCTCCCCCCTGATTTCCACATACTGCAGCAGTAGGATTGTATCTGTGATCGTGGAGATGTGGGAGTCGGTGATGGAGTGGCTGCCCATGAACTCCTCCGATGTGTTGGTGAAGAAGCCGGCGATCTCCTCCTGCTTGGCATAGCCGGTAACACCGATCACAAACTGGCGGAAGGCATTGTGGCTGACGCCCCTTGAGAGCGCCGAGAGAGAATCGATGGCCATGCGCGCTGGCTTGAACTCAGCGATCTCGGTTTTAATGATCTGCAGGTGATCTTCCAGGCCGGTAGATTCCGGGTAGGCACAGATGATCTTGAGCAGGCCGTCCTGCTCCATCTGCTCGAAATCGATGCCCCAGCTGGTGCCATTCCGCAACAGCTGAGAGCGCGACTCCTCATAGGCAAAGAGGATGGCGCGTTCTTTGTTGTTGTAGGCGTCTTCTAAGAACTTGCTGACCAGCAAGGTTTTGCCCGTGCCGGTGGCACCGGTGGCGAGGATGATCGAATCCTTGAAGAAACCACCGCCACACATCTCATCAAGCCGCGGCACACCCGAGCTGAGACGCACGGTTGAGGAGCGCTGGGTGAGCTGCATCGCCCCGAGGGGGAAGATGGCGACACCATGGGCTCCCATCGTGAAAGGGAATTCACCCTTCATGTGGGTGGTCCCACGCAGCTTGAGAATTTCCACGGTGCGCCTGCGCCGCTCACCCTCCAGCACATTGCGCAGAATGATCACATTATCAGAAACGAATTCCTCAACGCCATAGCGGGCAATAGGGCCGTATTCATCAATCCGCTCAGTGGTCATCACTGTGGTGACACCGATTTCCTTGAGTCTGGCGATCAAGCGAAAAATCTCACGACGCACCACCGACACGGCGTCGTACTGCTGGAAGACAGCGGTGATCGAATCAATAGCCACCCGCTTAGCTTTATATTTACGAATGGCGTAGTTAATTCTCTCGATCAACCCGGACAGATCAAAATTACCAGCCACATCCTGGCCGTCCGGGTCGGGGGAGGCATCCAGAATGAAGAGCTTATCCTGAGCCACCATATCCTGCAGATTCCAGCCAAAACTGGCAGCATTGCGGATGATGTCGAGGGGAGATTCCTCGAAGGTCACGAAGATTCCAGGCTCGTCAAAGTGACGGATACCGTTGTGGAGAAAATGAAGGGAAAATACTGTTTTTCCAGTACCCGACGTGCCACTGATCAACGTGGAGCGACCAATCGGCAACCCCCCCTGACAGATGTCATCAAGGCCCTCCACCCCCGTGGGCAGTTTCTGCAGCTTCATGCTGGGCTGGCTGACGGCATTGAAATCCTGCATGGGCTTTGAAGCTAGATCCAGAATCTAGGACCCAGGCTGACGCAGGGGGAAAAAGGCCAGGATGATCTAAAGAATTCAGGCCTCCTCAGACTCCTCCATCAACTCGTCAGCGATCTGGCGGTCGGTGAGCTCGTCGTAGAGGAGATCGAGACCGATCAACACCCGTTCGCGATCGGAGAGATCGCCGATGATCCGTCGCACCGGTGGCGGCAGGATCTTGGCCAGGGTGGGAGTGGCCAGGATCTTGTCTTCCTCCGCCAGCTGTGGATTCTTGAGCACATCGATCACCTTGAGAGCGTACACACCCTTGAATTCCTGCTCAAGAATGAGGCGCAAGGTCTTGAGGGCCCGCATCGAATTGGGGGTGTTGCCGGCAACGTACAGCTTGAGAATGTAGGTTTTCTGGGGACTCATGACTGCACCTGGGAGGCGGTGACGACCCTGGCCACCAATCCATCGCTGGTTGAGGTCTCGGGAGGAAGGGAGCGGCGGTACATTTCGCAGAGATGGGCCATGACATCAAGCAGGGCCAGGCGATAATCCTTGAGAAAATCCTGTTTGTGGCCTTCCAGCTGCAGCTTTTTCCAGAAGTCGTCAATCATGTCCACGTGGATTTCCACTGTTTTGGTAATGGGTAGATCACTGAAGAAAGCCGTGTTCACAAAGCTTTCCAGTGCTTTGTTGGCGGCGACTGGATCACGAAAGTAACTGATCAGCAGATCCCGGTAGGTGCGATGCAGGGAGCGCAGCAACACTTTTCGCTCAGCGGCGGGAAGATTGCGCAGAAAGCGGGAGGAATCACGCTTGTAGAACACCCCCAGGTAGCCCAGCCGCTCGCGCAGGCGAAGGGGAAGCCTCCAATTGGATGGGTCGTGTACTTCAGAGCTGGACTCGCCGTCATGGAGGTCCTCCCACGCCCCCGCCGAACTTCTGCGGCGCAGGCAACGGGAAATGGCGGCATCGAGGCTATAGCTGAGCTGCTCCATCTGGTCGGGGGGGAGATGCACCTCGTCCTGGAAGAACTCCATGGGTCCGCTGAGCTGACCCAGCACCACCGCCGGCAGGATCCGGCCCTGAGCCCGTAGGCGCTGGAAGGCCTCGATCGAGAGCACCCCTGGCTCCAGCAGAACCGCATCGAACTGCTCCCAGCAACGCTCCAGCTCGGCCGCTGGATCCGGCCGCAGACCCAGCTCCATCAACTCATAACGACCCTGGGGCAACCAGGTGCTGCAGGCCAGGCGCAACTGCTCATCTCGGATCAGCGAAGCCACGGTGAGCGCCGGCTGGGTCATGGGGAAGGAACAGCGGCATCGCCCCAGCGACCTTAGTGTTGACGAGGCGGCAGGCGAAGAGGGATAGTCTTCTCTTGTCAACCCAATGGTTGTGCGAGAGGTCTGAACAGTGTCGGGTGAATGGCGGCGCAGGCCGGCTTCTCCTCCGCTGACCTGTCCACGCCCCCTGAGCCCATGAGTCAAGCCACCGAGAGCCCCGCTTCCGAGAGTCCAGCCACCGAGAGCCCCGCTTCCGAGAGTCCAGCCACCGCAACGGAGCGCACCCCCGCCGGAGCCGATCTCTACGCGATCGCCGAGGCCTCCGGCCAGCAGTTCTGGTTCCAGCCGAACCGCTACTACGACCTCGACCGCATCCACGCCGAGGTGGACGAGACGGTGACCCTGGAGAACGTGCTGCTGGTGCGCGACGGCCAAGGCACCAACCTGGGACATCCCTTCGTGAGTGGTGCCACCATCGAGCTCAAGGTGCTGGCCCATCGCCGTGGTCCAAAGATCCTGGTGTACAAGATGCGCCCGAAAAAGAAAACCCGCCGCAAGAACGGTCACCGCCAGGAACTCACCCGGGTGATGGTCCAGTCGATCAGCGTCAACGGCAAGGCGATCGCCTGAGCGCAGTGCTTCAGTCCCCCCTGAATTCCCTCCACC
>NZ_JAGQBF010000026.1 GCF_024345495.1 Synechococcus sp. RedBA-s
TCACGATGGAGCCGGGTCTGGGGATCCACTGGGGATTGGATTGGTTTCGCAGCCCCAAGCTCCCATGGCTCCCTGCCCACCCCATTGACTGAGACGCATGCTGTTGCAAGGGTTCTCAGACTTGTGTCGGGCAGTCAGGGCTGGATCAGTCCAGCGATGCGTCTGCGGAAACACCCACTGCCAGGACCACTCCACCGCGGCATTGGGGTATTTCCGTCCCAGCGCATGGGGCAGCTGTACCCGGCCATAGCCCTCTGCCAGGTCCGTCTGATGCAATCGACGAACCTTCTCCAGGTGAAGCCCCAGCTTCTCCCCTACACGGGTGGGCAACAGGGTGCGGCGATCCTTGGAACCCTTGCCATCGCGCGCGGTGAGCTGCTTCCGGCTGAAATCCAGGTCCTGCACCCGCAGCCGCAGTGCCTCCAGGAGTCGCAGCCCGCTGCCGTAAAGCAGCCCCGCCACAAGTGCCTCCACGCCATCCATCCGCTCCAGCACCGCCCGCACCTCCTCCGGCGTCAGCACCACCGGCAGCCGCTTGCGCGTCCGCGTCCGCACCACACCCTCGAGCTCCACATCCAGCTCCAACAACTCCCGAAACAGAAACAGCAGCGCACTCAAAGCCTGGTTCTGGGTTGAGGCGCTCACCTGTCCCTCGCCAAGCCGCCTACGCTCAGCGCACGATCGGCGGCCTCAGCGGCTGGTCAGCCTCAGGCATGGACTTCTTCGACCGTCAATGGAGCACCTACCGCCGGGTGGTCGACGCAGACCTGATGGAGCACCAAGCGCTCTCGGCGGCCACCACGGCGGCGATCGAGGGCTGGCTGGCTTCGCGGCCAGAAGGATCGTCACCGCCCCACATGGTGGACCTCGGCTGCGGGGATCTCGCCCTGCTGGCACCGCTGCTGCGCCGCTTACCCCTGGGCTCCTACCTCGGGCTTGATCTCTCCGCCTCCGTGCTGCCCCACGCCGCCGCGCAGCTGCAGGGGGTGCCCTACCCCTGCGCCTGGCGCGAGCAGGATCTGCTCACCTGGGCGCTCGAACAATCCGTCTCCGGCGATCCCGGCTCCACCCCCGCCCGTCCGGTGGACCTGATCCACAGCTCCTTCGCGGTGCATCACCTCAACACCGACGAGAAGCTCCAGTTCCTCTCGGCCGTGCGCCACCGGCTCACCCCCACCGGGATGCTGCTCTGGATCGATGTGTTCCGTGAACCCGGAGAAAGCCGCGACGACTATGTAGCCCGCTATATCCGGCGCATCCACCACGGCTGGCAGGCTCTCGCCGCCGATGAACAGCAGCAGGTGATCGATCACCTCAGCAGCTTCGATCAGCCCGCTGACGCGGCAGCCATCCAGCGCACCGCGGAAGCCTGCGGCTGGCGCTGGCAGTGGCTCTGGCGCGGCCGTCACCGGGCCGAAGCCCTCGCCGCCCTGACTCCCGTGGGCTGACCGCCGCTCAGGGCCGAATCTCCACCGGTGTGCCCACGGCCGTGCGCGGAAACAGCCAGCGGGCCACGCCGAAGCACTCCCCGGCCCACTCCTGCCAGGGTGCCAGATGCAGGCAGAGGCGATCCGGAGCCAGGCCGCCGCCGCTGAGACAGATCACGTTCGGCACTGCGGGGATGCGGTAATCGGGCCCCACCAGCGTCACCAGGGCGGCATAGAGCAAGCGCTACTGATCGTCGTAGGCGTAAAGCTTCTGCTCGGAGAGATCGATCAGCAGCGCCGCCACGAGCTCCAGCATCAAGGAGCCCCCAGCTCAGCCGTGCTCCCGTAGGAAGGCCACACTGCTGACCAGCTCTTCAGCAAAGCGGTCGATTTCCTCAAGGGTGGTGGTGAAGCTGAGGCTGGCGCGCGCAGAACCGCTGATGCCGTAGTGGCGATGCAGGGGCTGGGTGCAGTGGTGCCCGCTACGGATGCAGATGCCGCTGGCATCGAGCAAGGCGGAGATGTCGTTGGCATGCAGGCCCTCCACCACGAAGGCCGCCAGGGCGCCGCGATCGGGTTGCTCCTGAGGGGTGGGTCCCAGCACCCTGAGCCCATCGACCGCCTGCAGCCGCTGGAAGAGATGGGCGGTGAGCCTCTGCTCCCAGGCGTGGATGCGATCCAGCCCCAGGGCATTGAGATAGTCAATGGCGGCACCCATGCCCACGGCTTCACCAATCGCCGGGGTGCCCGCCTCGAACTTGTGGGGCAGCTCGGCCCAGGTGCTGTGGTCGAGATACACGTCCTGGATCATTTCACCGCCGCCCAGGAACGGCGGCATCACCTCCAGCAGCGCCTCCCGTGCCCAGAGGAAGCCCATGCCCGTGGGGCCACAGAGCTTGTGGGACGACCCCACCAGGAAATCAGCCCCCAGCGACTGCACGTTCACCGGCAGGTGCGGCAGGCTCTGGCAGGCATCCACCAGCAGCAGGGCGCCGGCGGCATGGGTGAGCTCCGAGATCGCGCCGATCGGGTTGTGGCAGCCCAGGGTGTTACTGATCTGCACCACGCTCACCAGCCGGGTGCGCTCATTGATCTGCGCGCGCAGATCCTCCAGGTCAAGCTCTCCGCTGGCCGTGAGGCCGGCGTGGCGCAGACGGGCGCCCGTGCGCGCAGCCAGCTGCTGCCAGGGCACCAGATTGCTGTGGTGCTCCATCACCGTGAGCACAATCTCATCGCCCGGGCGCAGAAAGGCATCGCCCCAGCTGCGGGCCACCAGATTGATCGCCTCACTGGCATTGCGGGTGAAGACGATCTCCCGGGGCGTGGCGGCGCCCACAAAGCGGGCGGTCTTGTCGCGGGCACCCTCAAAGGCATCGGTGGCGCGGGCGCTGAGCTGGTGAGCGCCCCGGTGCACGTTGGCGTTGTCGTGGGAGTAATAGCGCTGCAAGGCCTCCAGCACCGCCTTGGGCTTCTGGCTGGTGGCGGCGTGATCCAGGTAGATCAGCGGCTGACCCAGGCAGGCCTGATCAGCCAGCAGTGGGAAATCGGCGCGGGTGAGCGCGGCCAGATCCGTGGCGGGGTTGGCCGCAACAGCATCAGCAGGGGTAGCAGCAGCGGCAGGATTAGCGGCAGCAGTGACAGCGGTAGCTGTGTTGGCGGTGTTGGCGGTGGACAGCATCGTCATCAGGCCTCCCCCAGCAGTCTCTGCAGCGGTCTCCAGGCCGCCGCCGCTGCGGGCAGGGCGCGCAGCACCTCCTCGCAGAAGCCGCGCTTGAGCAAGCCGGCGGCCACCGCCGCCGAGAGGCCCCGGCTCTGCAGGTAGAACAGCTCGTCGGTCTGCAGACGGCTCACAGTGGCGCCATGGGCGCAGCGCACGTCGTCGGCCACGATCTCCAGTTCCGGCTTGGTGTCGATCCGGGCCTGGTTGGAGAGCAGCAGGTTGCGGCTGAGCTGGGAGGCATTGGTGCGCTGGGCGGCCCGGGGCACCTTCACGGCTCCGTTGAAAACACTGCGGCCGCGGTCGTCGGCAATGGCCTTGTGGAGTTGATCGAGCTGGCCTTCGGGGCCGCGGAATTCGACGCGGCTGTGGGTGTCGGCCAACTGCTGGCCATCGGCCAGCTGCAAGGCCTTGAGGCTGGTGGTGGCCTCACCATCCACCTGCACCACCCGTGGTTCAAAGCGCGAGAGCGCCCAGCCATGGCTGGCCCACACCGACTCCAGCAGGCTGCGGGGCTCCTGCTCCACCGCCAGATGGCCGAGGAAGCAGGCCGGACTTTCGCCCAGGGCCAGCAGGCCATGGCGCAAGGTTGATTCACGGCCCAGATGGGCTTCGATCACCAGGCTGGTGAGGCTACTGCCGGAGCCAAGCTGCACCTGCAGCACCTCCAGGCTGGCCTTCTCCTCCAGCAGCAATAACACCCGCACGGGGCGCATCACCCCATCTCCGGCGGCCTGGCTCACCAGCTCCAGGATTGGGGCCACCACAGCGCTCACCCGCAGCGCCAGCACCCGCGGAGCGCTGGCCTGGTTGAGCTCCACCGGCCAATGCTGCTCGCAGTTGCAGGCGGCCAAGGTGTGACCCAGGGCCTGCTGCACCTCATCAGCGCCCAGCAGCGAAATCCCAGCCGGCAGGCTCTGCCCGGCCAGGGGATCCCCAGGGGCATCGAGCCAGAGCCGCACCGCACCGGCGGCGGGCTCCGGCCAGCTGCCCTGCTCGCCGGCCGGAGCCAGGGCCGGGGTCAGCGCCGTGAGCGGGGCAAGGTCGGTGAAGCGCCAGTCTTCCTGGCGGCGGGTGGGCAGCGGCTGGCGGGAGAGGGCCTCGCGGCCGCGCCATTGCACCGCTTCAAGTTCACCGGCCGGGGCAGGCAATCGCTCCAGGAAAGTAGTCACCCAGCTGGAGGCGGCCACAGCCGCCGAGTTGGACGCGGAATTGGACATCGCCGCCACCATCAGGCCACCTCCAGCACAGCCAGCTCCTGGTCCACCCAGTCGTAACCGCGATCCTCCAGCTCCAGCGCCAGCTCCTTGCCGCCGGTGCGCAGGATGCGGCCGCCGGCCATCACATGCACATAGTCGGGAGTGATCACATCCAGCAGACGCTGGTAGTGGGTGATCAACAGGGTGGCGTTGTCGGGGCTGGCCAGATGATTCACGCCGCCAGCCACGATGCGCAGGGCGTCGATATCAAGGCCGGAATCGGTTTCATCGAGGATCGCCACCAGGGGATCCAGCAGGGCCATCTGCAGGATCTCGTTGCGCTTCTTCTCACCACCTGAGAAGCCCTCATTGACGCTGCGCTCAAGGAAGGCTGGGTCCATCTGCACCACCTGCAAGCGTTCGCGCACCAGATCTTCGAACGCAAAAGTATCGAGTTCCTCCTCGCCCTTCTCACCGCGACGGGCGTTGGTGGACACCCGCAGGAACTCGAGGTTGCTCACCCCGGGGATCTCCACTGGGTACTGGAATCCGAGGAACAGGCCCAGGCGGGCCCGCTGCTCCGGTTCCAGATCCAGAAGATTGGCGCCGCGGTAAAGCACGCTGCCGCCGGTCACGGTGTAAGCGGGATGGCCTGCCAGCACCTTGGAGAGGGTGCTCTTGCCGCTGCCGTTGCGGCCCATCACCGCATGGATCTCTCCGGCCTTGATCGTGAGATTCACTCCCTTGAGGATCGGCTTGTCCTCCACCCGGGCCTGCAGGTCAACAATCTCGAGGAGGGTATCGGCGTCGGGGCGAATCACAGGGGGCGGAACAGGGGAAACAACAGGAGAAGGAGCGACGCTCCAGAGGAACAAAGCCTGGGGGAGAAGACCGGGGTGATCAGCCCACCGACCCCTCCAACTTGAGGGCGAGGAGCTTGTCGGCCTCGGCGGCGAATTCCATCGGCAGCTGGTTGAAGACATCGCGGCAGAAGCCACTCACCATCATCGAGACTGCTTCCTCGAAGCCGATGCCGCGACTCTGGAGATAGAAGAGCTGATCGGCGGAGATGCGGCAGGTGCTGGCCTCGTGCTCCACGCTGGCCTCGGGTTGCTGCGAGCGTATGTAGGGGTAGGTATTGGCAGCCGCCTGATCACCAATCAGCATCGAATCGCACTGGCTGTAGTTGCGCGCACCCGTGGCCTTCGGGCCGATCTGCACCAGACCGCGGTAACTGTTGGAGGAGCGGCCGGCGCTGATGCCCTTGCTCACAATCGTGGAGCGGGTGCGGGGACCCACATGCACCATCTTGGTGCCGGTGTCGGCCTGCTGAAGATTATTGGTGAGGGCCACGGAGTAGAACTCACCGACGGAGTCTGCGCCCTGCAGCACACAACTGGGATACTTCCAGGTGATCGCCGAGCCGGTTTCCACCTGGGTCCAGCTGATGTGGCTGCGGTCGCCACGGCAGTGGCCGCGCTTGGTTACGAAGTTGTAGATTCCGCCCACTCCGTTCTCATCACCGGCATACCAGTTCTGAACGGTGGAGTACTTGATCGAGGCATCATCGAGCGTGACCAGTTCGACTACCGCCGCGTGCAGCTGGTTAGTATCAAACATCGGGGCGGTGCAGCCCTCCAGATAGCTCACCGAGGCGCCCTCTTCGGCCACGATCAAGGTGCGCTCAAACTGACCGGTGTCACCGGAATTAATGCGGAAGTAGGTGGAGAGCTCCATCGGACACGCCACACCCTTGGGGATGAACACAAAGGAGCCGTCGCTAAACACGGCTGAATTCAGGGCTGCGAAGAAGTTGTCGTTGCTGGGCACCACCGTGCCGAGGTAGCGCTCGATCAGATCGGGGTGATCCTTGACGGCCTCACTGATCGAGCAGAAGATCACGCCGTGTTCTGCAAGCTTCTCGCGATAGGTGGTGGCGATCGAAACGCTGTCGAAGACCGCATCAACGGCCACATTGCTGAGGCGCTTCTGCTCACTGAGAGGAATACCGAGCTTTTCGAAGGTTTCCAGCAGCTTGGGATCCACCTCATCGAGGCTCGCCTTTTTCTCCTGTTGGCGAGGGGCGGCGTAATAGATCATCTCCTGATAATCAATCGCCGGATGGCCCAGTGTCGCCCAGTCAGGCTCCTCCATGCGCAACCACTGCTTGTAAGCCCGTAGGCGGAAATCAAGCAGGAACTGCGGCTCATCTTTTTTGGAGGAGATCAGCCGGACAACATCTTCGCTGAGACCCTTATCGATCTTGTCAGTTTCGATATCAGTGACGAACCCATACTTATAGGGCTGACTGACAAGGTCGCCGACGCTGGTGGAGCTGCTCATGGCATTCAGGCGGCGGGGGATTCGATGTGGGTCTTGATCTCCTCAAGGCCGATGGTCTGCTGTTCGCCGCGGAAGGGATTGTCTTCGGTGAGGAAGAGCATGCAGTGGCACTCCTTGCGCTCTCTCATCGGCACGCAGGGGCAGTTCCAGAAGGCCTGCTCCGCCTCGGCCTGCTTGTCCTCATAGTGGCGGCAGGGGCAAAGGGCCGCCCCCAGCTGCTCCTTGTGGCGAGCCAGCCCTTCCAACACCACCGCCGTCACCCCGGGATCACTGCAGAAATAGGTGTCAGTCCGCTTGGCGTAGGCCTCGGCGAAACGCCGGATCAGCTCCAGGCTTTCGCTGCTGGGGGCGGCCGTGGCGGAGGGGGCGTCGGACATGAATTCAGAAAAACAAGGGAGTCACCGAGGCCGGAGCGGAAAACAGCGGCAGCGGGAGGGCGGAGACAGAACCCAGCGGTGGCAGGGCGGCGAAAAGAGACTGAAGCTCTTGAAGCAGATCGCCTGAAGAGGAATCTGCCAACAGAGTTCGCTGGACCGAACTGACAGCATCAACCAATTACGAAACTCAATCGTTTCGATACTGGCAACCCTAGGGCAGCTGAGCTGGTGATGGGGACTGGGACCATTGTGGACTGCCCATGGCCACAACATCGACAAGCGCGTGGCAACGTGTGGTGAAGGTTCGCGACCGGACGGACCGGGCTGAATGTCCGATGAGCGCCTCCACCCAGGCCCCAACCCGAGAAGCAGCCCTGGCTCTGCTCCTGCGCCAAGGCGAAGCTACAGCCGCCCAGCTGGCGGAGCTGCTGGGGGTGTCGGTCCAGGTCATGCGTCGCCATCTGCGCAGCCTTGAAGACGACGGCCTGGTGGCCAGCAGCCCCAGTGGTGATGGGCCCGGGCGCCCCAGCAATCACTGGCACCTCACCCCCGAAGGCCACGACCAGTTCCCCAACGGCAGTGAGCACTTCGCCCTCGCCCTGCTCACCTCCATGGCCGACAGCCTGCCCGCCGACACCGTGCAGACCCTGCTGCGCCAGCAGGCCATTGCCAAAGCTCACGATTACCGACGTCAGATCGGCACGGGCCCCCTCCTTGAGCGCCTGGAGCGTCTGGTGGAACTGCGCTGCAGTGAGGGCTATGTCAGTGATTGCCACCCCGAAGCCGACGGGCTTTCCTGGTGCATGAGCGAATTCCACTGCTCCGTCTCCCGCCTGGCTGAACAGTTCCCGGTGCTTTGCGACCAGGAATTGCAACAGATGCGTCACACCTTTCCCGACTGCAGTGTGGAGCGGGTGCACTGGCGCCTGGAAGCCGGCCACTCTTGCGGGTTCCGCATCACTCCGAGCAAAGAAGCCGCCAACCCGATTTCCCACGATGGCTGAGGCCCAGGCCGGGCCCCTCACCAGCCCAGATGTGGCCCTGCTCGAGGCCACCCTGCTCCCCAGCCTTGAGCGCCACCACCTGCGCCTGCTGGCCCATTGCCTGCGCACCCTTCAGCAGGTGGCCGGTAGCCACGCAGGCCCCCTGCCACCCCGCTCCGCGCTGCTCACCTGGATCGCCAAGCAGGGCGGAGCCGCCGCCGATGCCGAGTTTCAGCGGGCCTTCCTCACCCAGCTGGAGCGCGGCGCCCTGCAGCTCAAGGAGCTGGCGGCCAGCCAAGGCTGCGAGCCCCTCGCCCTGGGGATCGGCGACCTGATCACCTGGGCGGAGGCTGAGGCCAGGGCACGGCTCAGCCTCGCCAGCCCAGCCCCACCACCAGGCTGACCCCGGCCAGGGCCAGCACCGCCGCCAGCAGTCCACTGAGGCCCGGCCGGTCCCCCTCCAGACCCGCCAGCGGCAGGGCCAGCACCGGAGCGGTGGCCAGCAGGGCCACGGCCAGACCGGCCGGCAGGTGCTGCAGGGCCGTCTGCTGCAGGACGATGCCGGCGCTGGTGCCCAGCAGGGTGGCCAGCAGCACCAGGGGCCAGCGCCGCCGCAGGGGGCGCGGGCGCATCCCCGGGGGCGGCAGCCGCCACAGCAACGGCAACAACACGAAGGCCGCGGCCGCCAGCCGCAGCGTGGCCGACTGCAGCGGCGGCAGGCCTGAATCGCGCAGAGCCGCCCTGGAGAGCAGGGCGCCGGCGCTGCCGCAGACCAGGGCGGCGAAGGCCAGCAGCAGACCCAGCCGCTGCCCCCCCGGGGTCAGCGCCACCACTTCGGGCCCTCCGGTCGGAGGCTGCTGGCGGGCCACCAGCGCCACCGACAGGCAGATCAGCGCCACCCCCAGCCCCTGGGGCCAGCGGGGCCACTCGGCCAGGAACAGGGCCCCGCCCAGCAGCGACAGGGCTGGACCGCCGGCTTCAAGGGTGAGGGTGCGACGGGTGCCCAGTCGGCGCAGGGCCGCGAAATAGAAGCTGTCCCCCAGGGCGATGCCGAGCACGCCACTGGCCAGCAGCAACAGGAGCGCGGGTGGCGCCACCCGCCAGCCCCCCAGCAGCAGAAACGGCAGCTGGAGCCCCACTGCCAGCAGGTTCTTGACCAGGTTGAGCTGGGCGGCGCTTAAGGAGGTGGGCAGACGGCGCCAGAGGCTGCTGGAAAGGGCCCAGCAGAGGGCTGCGGCCAGGGCCGCCACGACTCCCGTGCTGGCCACCTTGTAACGGCTGGGGTGAGGGAGTTGCGATCATCGCTGCAGCCGTGCTGCAGCCGTGAGCATTCCGATCGTCGACGCCCTCAGTTTCTTCAGGCTCAGCTGCGGGCGCTGGCGCTCCCAGCGCACCAGCCACCACCTCCTCCACCGCCGCGCCGAGGCAGGGGGGTCGATGATTGAAGTGGTGGAAGTCGAGGTCAGCGACCCGCGTCTGCAGGCGATCGCCGCACTGCACGGCCAGGACCCGGCGGGACTGGTGGGGGGCTGTCAGGTGCGCTGGAGCGGCTCGATGGCCTGGGACAAGGCCGGCGAAGCCCATCAGGGGGAGTCGGTGTTCGGCCTGATCCCCACCGACGACGCCGGACGCGAGGGACTGCTGCTGCGTGACCGGGGCTATGCGGAAACCGCTCCGGTGGCGGGCCACTTCTGCATGGATGAGCGCGACGGCCTGCTGCTGACCACCGCCTACGAAACCATGACCAGCCTGGAGCGCTTCTGGTTCCCCCACCCCAACCTGCGCCTGCGCACCAGCACGGTGGAAGGGCTCTCCAACACCGCCTCCTTCTGCATGGAGAGCCGCTGCCTGGAGGGCGAGGGCGCCACAGCCCCGGCGGAGGCCCCTCGCGAAGCACTGGTTTCGGCCTTCGGCTGGTAGGGCGGCCCTGCCCCGAGCGGGTCGCCCAAACGTTACGGACTGTGAGCCCTGCCGCCCCGGGCCGGGTTCCACCGGGGCTGACTTCTACGATCCACAGCGACGGATGACGATGTTCGCGTGGCGATCCCGCTTCTGCAGTACCCACCCACCAGCCAGAACTCTCGAGTGAAGGCGTTCCGTGTGGGCTCCGACGAGGATCCGAAAGGCGTCTCGCTGGACAAAGCCTTCGACCGCAACGCCCAGAATGTGGTGATCGAGACGGCTTACCGTCAGATCTTTTTCCACGCCTTCAAGGTAGACCGCGACACGAGTCTGGAGTCGCAACTGCGCGATGACCAGATCACCGTGCGTGATTTCATCCGGGCCCTCTGCCTCTCGGACACCTTCACACGCAGCTTCTACAACCTCAACAGCAACTACCGGGTGGCTCGCCACCTAGTGGAGAAGCTTCTAGGCCGCCAAGTGTATGGCAAGGCCGAGGAAATCGCTTGGGCGGCGGTGATCATGACCAAGGGCATCGTCGGTGCCGTTGATCAGATTCTCGACAGCGACGAATACCTCGAGAACTTCGGCTACGACACCGTTCCCTACCATCGCAACCGAGTGGTGGGCTCCCGTGAGGTGGGCGAAACACCCTTCAACATCACCTCCCCGCGCTACGAGGCTTACTACCGCGGCATTCTGGGTTTCCCCCAGATCATTTACACCGGTACCACCAAGAGCCTGCCCAAGCGGGCCAGCCAGCGACGTGGTGGCTTTCCCCAGGACTACCTGCCCTGGGTGCGCAGCTTGCCTGCCATGCGCATCGGCTCCGGCTCCTCGGGCGATGCCAACATGGATTACCTCTCGAAGGTTCCCTACCGCAGCATTGGCCGCTGATTCCAGCACTCTGCAGCCAGAACCATCCACCAAAACGGCGGCTCACCCCGCCGTTTTTTTTGTTGGCCATCCCGAGAAGGCCCAGTCAGGTGTTGCTGACGGAGCGATGCTGCATGGCTGAGAAGGGCGGGATTAACCCCAAACTGATCCACAAACGAAATTGGGAGAAACGGTGACTCAGGCAATCTCGTCCTTGGCCCGCATGACGCTGCGTCAGCTCCGCCAGATCGCCAGTGATCTGGGTGTGAGCCTGTACAGCCGCAAGTCCAAGGAGGAGTTGGTCAACGAGATCCAGGTCGTCAAGAGTGAGCCGGGCGGCCCTTCCCTCACCCCAACGGAGGGGCCCTCGGCTGCCGCTGCTGGAACCCTTGAGAGGCTGGAAGCGGGCTTCGGCTCAGCCCCACGCCCGGAAGCGGAAACCAAGGTGGTGTTCCTGCCCCGCGACCCCCAATGGGCCTATGTGTTCTGGGAGATCGCAGAACCCGAGCGCCTCAGAGCCATCGAGGCCGGTGCCGGCCAGCTCTGCCTGCGGGTCGCCGATGTCACCGGACTGCCAGCGGGCGCCTCGCACCCCCACACGCTCCAGGAGGTCCCCGTCGACAGCCATGCCACCGAGTGGTATCTGCCAGTCCCCCTGAGCGATCGCGATTACCGCGTTGAACTGGGCTACCGCAAGCACGGCGGTGGCTGGCTCTCCATGGGTTTCTCCGCCATGGCCCGGGTACCCGCCCTGCATCCAAGCGAGCAGATCCTCGATCAGTTCGTGCCCTTCTCCCTGGAGGCGGCCCCCAGCGACACAGCCCTCGGCACCCCCTATCCCCACAGCAGCCCGACCCCCCATGCGGCCGAAGTGGACAGTGGTCTGCACGAGCGCCTGTACCAGTCGGCCACAGTGCGCTGGAAGCATTTCGGTCGCGGCTCCGAAGCCTTCCACGAGCTCGAGGATTCCGACTCGACCGCAGGTCTGCGCAGTCTGAGCGATTCGGGAATCGGCCTCTGGGCCAGTGGCCGCAACGACTCAGGAATCGGTGGTGTGGCGCCCCGTCAGCGTTCCTTCTGGCTGGTGGCCGATGCCGAGCTGATCGTCTACGGCGCCACGGATCCCTCGGCCAAGCTCACCATCGGCGAGGAGGAAGTGCCCCTCTCCTCCGATGGCACCTTCCGCGTGCAGGTGCCCTTCCGTGACGGCCAGCAGCTCTATCCGATCCAGGCCGTGGCCGCCGATGGCGAACAGAAGCGCAACATCACCCTGAGCTTCAAGCGCAGCACCCCCGAAGACAACAGCAATCCCTCCAGTCAGGCCGTGGCTGAGTGGTTCTGATGCGCGCCTTTGTCGCTTTCACCCCCCTGGCCGGCACCCTCACCCTGCCCTTTCTGGTGCCATTGCTCATGCTCAAAGTGGGCATCGGCACAGCGGTGGGCATGGCCGTGCTGGTGAGCACCATCTGGTTCGTGCTGATGCTGCGCACCGCTGAGATGCCCGGTCACCACTGAGGCCTGGTCACCACTAAGGCCAGCTCAAACCCCCGTCCGAGGGGAATGCTCAGGGGAGCCGCCAACCAGCGCCGTGCCCTCCCCACCAGCCCGTCCACCGGCGGGCCCACCAAGCCGACAGGTCACCTGGCGGTCCAGGACTCTGCCACTGGCGGTCAGCCTGATGGCTCTGGGACTTGGTGGTTGCTCCGCCGCCGCGCGCATCCTCGGCACCGCGCCTCCTGATCTGCCCTTGCCGCCTGGGATCGAGGTGGCCTTCAACCATCGCGCCGACCACCACTACCGCAGCCCGATCAGCGGCGAGCGCCGCAGCGGCGACGACCTTGAGGCGCTAGTGCTCGAAACGATCGAACGGGCCCAGAGCGAGATCCTGGTGGCCGTACAGGAGCTGTCCCTGCCCCGGGTGGCCGAGGCCCTGGTGGAGCGCAAACGCCGGGGGGTGCGCGTACGGGTGATTCTCGAGAACACCTACAGCACCCCCTTCAGTGAGCAGTTGCCGATGGGGCTGAGTTCCCATCAGCTGGGGCGCTACCGCCAGTTGCTGGCCCTGGCCGACAGCAACCACGACGGACACCTCAGCGCCAGCGAACGCGACCGGGGCGATGCGGTGCGCATCCTGCATCGGGGTGGCATTCCTCTGATCGACGACACCGCCGACGGCAGTGCGGGCAGTGGCCTGATGCACCACAAGTACATGGTGGTGGACCAGCGCTGGCTGGTGAGCGGCTCGGCCAATTTCACCCCCTCCTGCATCCACGGCGACCCCGACGACCTCCGCACCCGCGGCAACGTGAACCATCTGCTGCGCATCGAGAGCCGGGATCTCGCCGCCCTGTTCAGCAGGGAATTCAGCCGCATGTGGGGGGATGGCCCCGTCGGCCTCACCGACAGCCAGTTCGGCATCGCCAAGAACGAAGGCCCGGTGCAGGCCGTAATGGTGGGGCCCACCCGGGTGGAGGTGCTCTTTGCTCCCCACCGCCGCAAGGATCTCAACCATGGACTGCTGCTGCTCGATCAACGCCTGGCCCTGGCCCAGCGGCAGCTGGATCTGAGCCTGTTCGTCTTCTCAGCCCAGCGGCTGGCCGACCGGCTCGCCGAGCTGCAGCAGCGGGGCGTGGCGATCCGGGTGCTGGCCGATCCCGGCTTCGCCAGCCGCAGTTTCTCTGAGGTGCTCGACCTGCTGGGGGCCTCGATGCCCGATCGCTTCTGCAAACTGGAGCAGGGCAACAGCCCCTGGCAGCAGCCGATCAACGGGGTCGGAACGCCCCGCCTGGCCCGCGGCGACAAGCTGCACCACAAGTTCGCCGTGGTGGATGGCAAGACCGTGATCACCGGGTCGTTCAACTGGAGCCCGTCGGCCGCCCACGGCAATGATGAAACGTTGATGATCCTGGAGTCGCCCCAGCTGGCGGCGCACTTCATCCGCGAGGAAGACCGGATGTGGCAAGGGGCTGAACTGGGGATCACCCCCCGGCTGCGGCGCAAGCTGGAACGGGTTCGCCAGAGCTGCGGCCAGGGCACAGCGCGGCCCCTGGCCACCACAGCTCAGAACCCACGACCATGACCCCAGCCCACCAGCCCCAGCCCGTCGTGATCGTGGGCGCCGGACCAGCCGGCGCCTCCCTGGCGATGCTGCTGGCCGAGCGGGGGGTGCCGGTGACCCTGGTGGAAGCGGCGCGGGATTTTCAGCGCCAGTTTCGCGGCGAGGGGCTGATGCCCTCGGGTCTGGCGGCCTTGGAGGCCATGGGCTGCGGGCCCCTGCTGGCCCGCCTGCCCCAGCGCCCCCTGAGCGCCTGGTCGTTCCAGCTGCACGGCCACGAGCTGTTCCGGGTGGAGGAACCCCTGGAGGGTGATCGAGCCTGCACGCTGATCTCCCAGCCGGCACTGCTCGACGCCCTGCTGGAGCGGGCCAGCCGGGCCAGCGGCTTTGGCTGGAAGCCAGGGGTGGCGGTGGTGGATCTGATCGAGTCAGGGGACCGCATCGCCGGGGTGGTGCTCAGCGATGGCAGCCGGCTTGGGGCCTCCCTGGTGGTGGCCACCGACGGCCGCTCCTCGCTGCTGCGGCAGCGCTCGGGGCTGGAGCTGGAGCGCCGGAGCAGCCCCATCGATCTGCTCTGGTTCCGTCTTCCCAGTCACCCCCGCTTCGAGGGCGACAACGTCTTCACCATGCTGCTGGGTGAGGACGGCAGCGCCTGCAGCCTCTTCCACGGCGCCCTGCCGGGCGAACTGCAGTTGGGCTGGGTGCTCAGCGGCGGTGAGCGGATCGAGCGCAGTCCCGAGGCCTGGGGCGAAGCCTTCGCGGCTTTGGCACCGGCCTGGCTGGCGAATCACCTGCGCCAGGTGGCCCCAGCGATCAGCACGCCGCTGAAGCTCTCGGTGCAGGTGGGCTGCTGCAGCCGCTGGCATCGCCCCGGCCTGCTGCTGCTGGGGGATGCGGCCCACCCGATGAGTCCGATCCGGGCCCAGGGGATCAACATGGCCCTGCGCGATGCGATCGTGGCCACCAACCACCTGCTGGCGCCCCTGTTGGCGGGCGATGCCACCGCCATCGACAGCAGCCTGGAGCAGATCGAGGCCGAACGAGTGCCTGAAATCCGCAGGGCCCAGGCCCTGCAGCAGCAGGAAGCGCGTCAGGCGCAGCTGCTGCGGCGATCGCCCCTGCTGCGCCGCGCCTTGGTGCAGCTGGCGCCATTGCTGGGGGAGCGGATCGCTCACTCCTGGCGGCAGCGCCAGATCCCCCTGAGGCTGGGTCTGGCCAAGATTCAGCTCACGGTCTGAGCCGCCGCCATGATGGGAGCACTTGCTGCCGCGCATCGATGGCCCCATCAAGCCTTGCCGCCACGCTGCTGAGCGCCGCCATGCTCGCTGCGCCAGGCCTGGCCATGGGCCCGGCCCAGGCCAACGACCTCTTCGCTATCTACCCCAGCACAGAGACGCTGCGCCAGGTGCAACTGGCCGCCCTGGACTGCGGCCGGGAGAATGCGGCCGCCCCATGTGATCGGGCCCGCAAGCTGGCGGATCCGCTGATGGATCACCCCCTGCTCGCGGGCTTCTGCAAGGACGCCCTCTGGGGTGTGGTTCAGATCGCCGTCACCGGCGCGGACAACAGCCTCAAGCGCCGTGACGACATCAATGCCGCCGCTGATCGGGTGGTCAGCAGCTGCCGGCCGCTGAGCAAGCCCGTGGCCAAAAAAGACGGGGCCGGTGGCCCAGGCGGTCCTGATTCCAGCGCCGGTGGACCTCCAGGTGGCTCGGGTGGCACTCGACCCTCAGGTTCTGGCTTCGGCTTCGGATCAGGCGACCGCTGATTGGTGAGGGTGAACCCACCCTGATGGCCGTGGTGGCCGCCGCCAGCTCAGGGGGTTGTGGCCACGGGCGTGTCCGAGAGCTTCAGCAGTTCCTTGGAGGTGCGCTCCATGAACTCCATCGACCAGCTGGTGCTCACCGCCGCCTGGTTGGCCAACGCACAGATCGGAGAACGATCGCCCTGGGCCTCGCAGCTGGAGGACAGACCGAGCAGGGCATTGGTGAGCTTGCCGGTGAGGCAACTGGAGGTGCCCGATTTCTCCAGCACGGCCGTGGCCGCCTGCCGGGTGATGCTGATGGCCTGGGGCATCGGCTTGGCCGGCGCAGCCCCCATCACTCCGGCCTGGGCTGGGGTGATGGAGAGGGCACCCACGGCCAACAACAACCCCTGGATCCGGGTCGACTGGGCGCTGGCGAAGGCCATCGACTTTGAGCTCATGCAGTGAGCCCAGGCTAGCCAGCGGCCCACAACGTGTCAGATGGCACCTGGCTGCAGGGCTAGCGTGAGATTTCCCCCAGGTTGGCATCCATGACCAGCAGCGCCTCCTCCGATGCCCAAGCCGCTGCCATGCCCCTCTCTCCATCGCCATCGGTTCGTCAGGTGCTCCTGAGCGCCCCCTTCACCGACCAGAAACCCGGCACCTCCGGCCTGCGCAAAAGCAGCCGACAGTTCGAGCAGCCCCATTACCTGGAGAGCTTCGTGGAGGCGGTCTTCCGGGTGGTGCCCGGAGTGGCGGGGGGCACGCTGATCCTTGGCGGCGACGGCCGCTACGGCAATCGACGGGCGATCGATGTGATCACGCGCATGGCCGCCGCCCATGGGGTGGCCCGGGTGATCACCACCACCGGCGGGATCCTTTCCACCCCCGCCGCCTCGAACCTGATCCGCAAGCACCAGGCCATCGGCGGCATCATCCTCTCGGCTAGCCACAACCCCGGCGGCCCCGAGGGTGATTTCGGCGTCAAGGTGAACGGCGCCAATGGCGGGCCGGCCCCTGAATCGATCACCGATGCCATCTACAGCGCCACCACCCAGCTGGAGGGCTACCGGATCGTTGACGCCGAGACGCCATCCCTGGAAGCGCCAGGGGCCTACGCCCTGGGTGAGCTGAGCATCGAGGTGATCGACGGAGTCGACGACTACGTCTCTCTGCTGCAGGGGCTGTTCGATTTCGACGCGATCAGCCAGATGCTGCGAGGCGACTTCCCGATCGCCTTTGATGCCATGCATGCCGTCACCGGTCCCTACGCCAGCCGCCTGCTGGAGGGGCTGCTGGGGGCACCGGCCGGCACCGTGCGAAACGGCATTCCCCTGGAGGATTTCGGCGGGGGCCACCCCGATCCCAATCTCACCTACGCCCACGAGCTGGCCGAGCTGCTGCTTGATGGCGACGCCTACCGCTTCGGGGCCGCCTGCGACGGCGACGGCGACCGCAACATGATCCTGGGCCAGCGCTGCTTCGTGAACCCCAGCGACAGCCTGGCGGTGCTCACCGCCAATGCCACCCTGGCCCCCGGCTACGCCGGCGGCCTCTCCGGGGTGGCCCGCTCGATGCCCACCAGCGCCGCGGTGGATGTGGTGGCCAGGGAGCTGGCCATCCCCTGCTTCGAAACCCCCACGGGCTGGAAGTTCTTCGGCAACCTGCTTGATGCCGGCCGGATCACCCTCTGCGGAGAGGAGAGCTTCGGCACCGGCAGCGACCACATCCGCGAGAAGGATGGTCTCTGGGCGGTGCTGTTCTGGCTGCAGATCCTGGCCACACGCCGCTGCTCGGTGGCCGAGGTGATGGCCGGCCACTGGAGCCGCTTCGGCCGCCACTACTACTCCCGTCACGACTACGAAGCGATCGCCAGCGACAGGGCCCATGGCCTCTACGACCGCCTGAAGGCCCTGCTGCCCTCCCTGGTGGGGACCGGCTTCGCCGGCCGCAGCATCACCACCGCCGACGACTTCAGCTACACCGACCCGGTGGACGGCTCGACAAGCGGGGGGCAGGGGCTGAGGCTGCTGCTCGAAGACGGCAGCCGCGTGGTGCTGCGTCTCTCGGGCACGGGCACCCAGGGAGCCACCCTGCGCGTCTACCTGGAGAGCTATGTACCGACGACCGGAGCCCTGCACCTCGATCCCCAGGACGCTCTCAGCGATCTGATCGGCGCCATCGACGATCTGGCCGAGATCCGCCAACGCACCTACATGGATCGCCCCACCGTGATCACCTGATCCGACGCGGCGAACGATTCCGCCAGCTGGGGCGTGTGGACCGCTCTGGCAGCGCAGAACCCAGAAGCCGTCCGCGTGCACGCTGTCGGCTCCGATTCATTAGTATCTAGACTAGCAAAGATGAACATCGTTGAGGAATAAGTTCAGGCACAGTCCTTAGGAATTCACCACTCCGGAACCTGTCGTTGGCGGCCGTGCCCTCGTCGTACAGCTTGTGCTGAGCACGGTGGTCGCTGATCAGTGGCCGTGGCACCACGATCGCCTGGTATCCACCGCCATGGCCAACACGGCCGCGATGACCCAGCGGTTCGGAACTCCCCTCAGAGCCTTCATCGTGCTGCCGCTGGTTTCGGCATTCTTCATCGATCTGGTGAACGCTGTGCTGATCCCCTTCTTCCTTCACCGCCTCTATGCCGCCCGCTGGAATCAGGCCTTGCCTTCCGACCGGGAAGCGAACAGATTCAGACCTAGGCGCTCGGAAAGGAAACGGGCGGTGAGCTGGCCCCGCACGCTGTTGCCTGCCTCATCGAGGGGCGGCGAGAAGGTGGCCAGGCCTCCCTTGCCCGGAGCCACGGTGATCATGCCGCCGGAAACGCCGCTCTTGCCCGGCAGGCCGGTGGCGTAGAGCCAGTCGCCGGAGGTTTCATAGAGGCCAGCGGTGACCATCACGGCCAACACGTGCTGGCAGATCACCGCCCCGATCACCTGCTCACCGGTGCACGGCTGTCGTCCACCATTGGCCAGGGTGGCGGCCATCAGAGACAGGTCCCGGGCCGTGACACTCAGGGCGCACTGGCGGGTGTAGAGATTGGTGGCGGCCACGGGATCGAACCAGATGCGCTCCTGCTCGCTGAGCAGGCTGGCGATGCCGGCATTGCGCCGGTTCGTGGCCAGCTCCGACGCATAGACGGCCCGATCGATCGCCAGCGGCCGCCCGGCGAAGCGGGAGAACCCCTCCTGGATGAAGGCCCATTTCGCTTCGGCGGTCTCCCCAGGCGCCAGGCTCGTGGCGGCGATCGCCCCGGCGTTCACCATCGGATTGGAGAGGCCCTCACCGCTGCGTTCCACCGCCAGCACGGAATTGAAGGGCAGGCCGGTGCTGTTCACGCCCAGCTTCTCGCGGGCTTCGTCCTCGCCGATCGCCTGGCAGATCAGGGCGAACAGGAACGGCTTCGAGAGGCTCTGGATGCTGAAGGGCTGAGCGGCCTCCCCCGCCTCGAACAGCTGGCCCCCGGTGGCGGCCACGCAGAGCCCGAAGTGAGATGGGGAGGCCGTGGCCAGGGCCGGAATGTAACTGGCCAGCTCGCCCTCCTCCACAGGGGTGAAGCGGCGATGGGCTTCATCCACCAGCTGCTGCACCACCGCCGCGGTAGGCAGATGGCCTGTCGAAACCCAGTCGGTCATGGACGATTGCGCAGTGGTTTCACCATCTTCACGTTGCTCTGCGTCGCTCTAAGAGGCTTCGGCCCGCTCCCAGGGCAAGCGGGGCAGGCGGTACAGCGTCTCCCGCTGGGCATCGATCCAGGTCTCGATCATCTCCGAGAGTTCGGGGGCGTCGGCCTCGAACCTGTGCTGGTGTGCGATCGCCAGACTCCCCGCCTGGATCACCACCAGATCAAACGGCGGCCCCACACTGAGGTTTGAGCGCTGGGTCAGCACTTCCGAGATCAGGCAGAGCCGGGCGGCATCTTCGAGGGAAAGATTGGGGTGGCCGACATTGTCGAGCGGAGGTTTGCCGTATTTGCTCTCGCCGATCTGCAGGTAGGGCGTTTCGCGGGTCGCCTTGACGGCGTTGCCCTGGGAGTAGATCAGATACAGGCCATGGGGTTCGCTGCCGATCTGCCCGCCGAAGATGAAGGATGCCCCAGCGGGGAACCCCCTCACGTAAGGCCGCTTCGTTCTCCTTCTGCACAGCCACGCTCACTCGGCCGAGATACGCCGCCGCTTCGAAGAGATAGTCGCAGTGGCGTAGATCCTTGCCTGACCCCTCTTCCAGCTCAACGGCACGTTTGAAATCGCGGCCGATCCAGCTGATCACCGCCTGGGTGGTGATGGCCAGACTTCCCACCGCCAGCAGCACGAACAGCCGATCATGACTGGGCTGGAACACGTACATCTTTCTGTAGCTGGAGATATAGTCAACCACCGCATTGGTGCGGGAATCGGAGACAAGCACCAGCCCCTGCTCAAGCCAGTAATCGATGCAATAGGTCATCGCGCCCCGTGTCTGCAGCTTCGGTCGATTTGAACCTATGACTGCTGATCCGCACCAGGGGGATTCGGCGACACACTGACTCTGATCTGCAAGGACCAGGGCTATGGCCCTCTGCTGCCACGGCCTCTACGGAGCTGCTGCTGCCGGTGGTACTCCGGATCAGGGTTGCTCTCCTGGAGCTGGCGAACAGTTTCAAGCGCCATGCACCCCAGGGTGCCGAAGGCTCCAAGCAGCACCCGGAACCAGAACTGGGCGTAGGAGGTCACCGCGACCGGTGTATTGGCCACGACCGACTCCAGAAAAAAGCTCACGGCCAGGCCAATAAGGCCCCCGACCAAGCCGATGAGCACGATGCGGCGTCCGTGAAGTGGCTCCGGCTGCATGGTCATCAGGGTAAGGGGGAGACCACGGCTGGTGGTGGTGACTTGTCGTCGCCGGACGTACCCAGCTGCTTGATCACCACGTAGAACACCGGGACCACAAACAACGAGAGCACCGTGGCCACCATCAGACCACCGAACACCACGGTGCCCAGGGAGGCCTGGCTGCGGGCTCCGGCCCCATTGGCCAGCACCAGGGGCAGGAAGCCGAACAGGGAGGAGATCGCCGTCATCAGGATCGGCCGAAGCCTGGATTCCGCCGCCTCCTTCGCCGCCTGATAGGGAGTGGCTCCCTCGGCCATGCGCTGGTTGGCCAGATCAACGATCAGGATCCCGTTCTTGGCGGCCAGGCCGATCAGCATCACCAGCCCCACCTGGGCATAGATATTGAGCACTTCCCCTCGGGCGGCCAGGAAGGCCAGGGCCCCCAACATGGCGGTGGGCACGGTCATCAGAATGATCAGCGGGTCGACATAGCTCTCATATTGAGCCGCCAGCACCAGGTACACCACCAGGATGCCCAAGGCGAAGATCACCACGGCCAGGGCACCGGCCTTCACTTCCTCCCGTGAGAGGCCGGTCCAGTCGAAGCCGAGGCCGTTGGTGCCCAGCTCGGCAAAGGTGTCGGCCATGCCCTTGATCGCTTCGCCGGAACTGCGACCAGGGGCGGCGGAACCATCAATCTTGATGGAGCGGAACAGGTTGAAGTGGGGAATCACCGCCGGGCCGGTGGTGGGCTCCACCGTGAACACCTCGGCCAGCGGCACCGGCTCCCCCCGCCGGCTGTTCACGAACAATGACTTCAACTGCTGGGGGGTGGCCCGGAACTGAGCATCCGATTGGACAAAGACCCGGCGGATCCTGCCCTCCTGGAAGGTGTCGTTGATGTAGGCACCGCCGAAGTAGAAGCTGAAGGCCTGCATCGCCTGGCCATAATCCACATCGAGGGCCGCCAGTTGATCACGATTCACGCTCACCTTGAGCTGGGGAGATTCCGGTGTGAACTGGGTGAACACACGGCTGAATACGTTCGTCTGCAGAGCCTTACCGATCAACTGATTGGCCGTGGAGGAGAACTCCGGCAGGGTGAGGGCACCACCACTCTGATCCAGCAACTGGAATTCGAAACCACCGGAAGTTCCATAGCCGGGAATGGCCGGAGGTTCCACCACAAAGATCCTGGCCCCATCGATCACCGAGAGCTTGCGGTTCAACCGCTCCACGATCTGATCCATGAACTGATCGGGATTGGGACGATCGTCCCAGTTCTTGGCTCCAATGAAGAAGAGACCGCGATTGGGCGCATTGCCATCCAGACTGAAGCCGCTGATGATCACAGCTGTGGAGATCTCCGGCTCGGTGCGGATGATCTCCGCCACCCGAGCATTGATCCTGCGCGTGTTCTGCTCAGAGCCTCCATCGGGGGCCTGCACGAAACCGATGGCATAACCCTGATCCTCCACTGGCACGAAACCTGAGGGGATTGAGGTGAAGGCCACACCCGTGAGCGCGATGCCGCCCACAAGCACGCCCATCATCAGAGTGCGGTGGGCGAGCACCCAGGCCAGGGCACGCTGATACCAGCCTTCACCGGCTGAGTAAACGCGGTTGAAGCGGTTGAAGATCGGGGTAAGGAAGGCCCCCACCAGCAGCCCGATCAGGCTGAACATCACCACCGCAACAGGGTTGGAGACTCCCCCCAGCAGCAATCCAAGCACCGCTGCCGCGATCGTGACAGGAAGGCGCAGGGGCAGACGGGTGATCAACCCCAGCAGATAGCCCAGCAACAGACCGCCCACCACCCAGGCGAGCACCACCAGGGCACCGCCGCCACTCACCAACAGGCCATAGACGAAGCCGATCGAGGTTCCGGCAATGGCATAGGCACGGCGGGTGGGTGGAGCCGCTTCGCGGGCCAGCAGCAAGGCCGAGAGCATCGGTGAGAAGGTGAGCGCATTGAACGTCGAAATGGCCACTGAAAAGATGATCGTGGCCGCGAACTGCTGATAAATCGTTCCGGTGGCGCCGGGGAAGAAGAGCACCGGCAGAAACACAGCGAACAGCACCAGGGACGTGGCGATCACTGCACCGAAGAGCTCATTCATAGTGCTCTTGGCCGCCTCGAGGGCCGTGAGGCCCTGAGCTTTCTTGGTGGAGGTGTCCTCGATCACGGTGATCGCGTCATCGACCACCAGCCCCGTGGCCAGCACCAAGCCAAAGAGCGTGAGCTGGTTGAGCGAGAAGCCCGCAATCTTCACGAACAGGAACGTGCCCACCAGTGCCACGGGGATGGCGATTCCTGGCACGAGCGTGGCCTTCCAGTTCTGCAGGAATAGAAACAGGATCAGCACAACCAAGATCACCGCATCACGCAGGGAACTGGTTACGCCCTGGATCGATGCGTTGATGAAATCGGTGTTGTCGTAGATCTTCTCCACCTTCATGCCGGGCGGCATGCTGAGACTGAATTCCTTGAGTACCTCCTCAACACCCCGCGACACATCGAGAGCGTTGCTCCCACTCAACTGATACACCAGCAGTCCCACCGAAGGAACGGCTTTCAGATCGGTGGCGTTGGCGGCATAGGCTTCAGCGCCCAGCTCGACGCGACCCACGTCCCTGAGTCGCACCAGCCCCCCCTCATCGGTGCTGCGCAGGATCAAGTTAGAAAACTCTTCTGAGCTGCGCAACCGCCCCTGTAACTGCACGGTGAAGGTGAACTGCTGGCCATCAGGAGCGGGTTCTCCACCCACCTGGCCGGCGGGCACCAGGCGACTCTGACTGCGCAGAGCATTCACCACATCGGTGGAACTGAGCTTGTTGGCCGCCAGACGGTCAGGGTCGAGCCACAGGCGGAAGGCGAGCTGGCGGTTTCCTGTATAGGCGATGTTGCCTACACCCTTGACCCGTTTGATCCGGTCGGTGAGGTTCTGATCGAGCAGGCCACTGATGAATTCAGTGCTGTAAGGATTATTGGCATCTTCACTGCCGAAGTTATAGACGAGCAGAATCGAGTTTGACGCCTTATTGACGATGACACCGGATTGCCTCACCTCCTCGGGCAACTGCGGTTGGGCGAGTGCCACCCGGTTCTGAACATTCACCTGGTTGATGTCACCGTCGGTGCCACTGGCGAACGACACGGTGATGGCGCTGCTACCATCGGCGGCGCTGGAGGATGTGATGAACTCCATGTTCTCCACCCCGTTGATCTGCTGCTCCAGCACATTGGTGACTCCCTCCTCCACCGACACCGCGTCAGCGCCGTTGTATCGGGAGTTCACCGTCACCGTGGGTGGGGCGATGTCGGGCAGGTTTTCGATCGGCAGCAGCGGAATAGCGATCAGCCCACCGATCACCAGCAGCAGACTGCAAACCGTGGTCATCACCGGCCGGGTAATGAAATTGTCGGAAGCGGACATCTGGCTGCAGCTCCTACTGCGCCGTCACGGGAGTGCCGTGACGCAAGGTGAGCAGATTGGTCGTGATCACCCGTTCACCGGGGGGCACACCGCGAAAAACCGCATAGCGGTTGTTCTGCAATGGTCCGAGTAGCACAGGGCGCTGCAGGGCGAAGCTGGTGCCAGGGGGCAACTGGCGCAACTGCTCCAGAGGGGCCTTGCCCGGATTCTTCTCCAGATCCTGCAGGGTGCCGAGGGCGAACACGAAGCTCTGGCCAGCCGTCTGGGTGACGGCTGCGAAGGGCACCGACGGCAGATCGGCCGCATCGAGCTGGACCCGGGTGCGCAAGCGCAGGCCAGTGCGCAGAGCACCGGTGGGGTTATCGAATTCGGCCTTGACGAGCAACGCCTGGGTACCGACGTTCACGACCGGATCCACGGAGCTCACCACTCCGCGGGCCAGAACCCTGGGCGACAGGGGCTCCTGCAGGGTCACCGGCAGGCCGGGCTTCACCCGGGCGGTCAGCACGCCAGGAACGTCGATGCGGGCAGTGAGGCGGTCGTTGCGCACCACCTTGGTGAAGGGATCGCCGGCACGGATCACATCACCCACCTTCACCTGCAGATCGCTGATCACCCCATCACTGGGGGAGCGCAGATCGCGGAAGGCCAGATCGGCCTCCCGGGCCCGCAGGGCCTCCCGCGACTGCACGTACTGGGCGCGGAACTGGTCGCGCTGCAGGGCACTGGCGGCCCCTTGGCGCACAAGGAACTCAAAGCGCTTGTAGTTGAGCTCGTCTTTCTCCTGCTGGGCGCGCAGACTGGCCACATCGGCGCGTACCTGCACCTGATCGAGCACCATCAGCAGCTGGCCCTGTCGCACCACATCGCCCTGACGCACCAGCAGGCGCTCAATGCGACCGCCGGCTTGGGGCGCCAACTGCACCACGCTGAGAGCCTCAAGGGTGCTGATCGTGTCGACGTCGTCGCTGAAGCGAGCCAGGGAGACTGGTTCCGTCTTGACCTGGACCTGTCTGGGGGGCGGTTTGGGAGGATCGCCGCAGCCACTGAGACCAGCCGCCATCAGACCGAGAGCGGCCGGGATCACCAGACAGGAACGCTTCACGCACGGTGACAAGAGTTGCCCGATTCTGCAGGCCCGTGCCTTCACCTGCAGGTCCTGAAGGTTGATCCCAGGATTGTCCTCATCCCGCCACACGCTTCTTGAGCGATCTGTTCAGCCATCAGGGGGAGATCAACCGCCAGGCTCTCGCCCCCCTGGCCGATCGTCTGCGCCCCCGCAGCCTGGAGGAATTCGTGGGCCAGGAGGAGATCCTGGGCCCCGGGAGGCTGCTGCGGCGGGCGATTCACGCCGATCGGGTGGGGAATCTGATCCTGCACGGGCCGCCCGGGGTGGGAAAGACCACCCTGGCGCGCATCATCGCCAACAGCACCCGCGCCCACTTCACCAGCCTCAACGCCGTGCTGGCTGGGGTCAAGGACCTGCGTGTGGAGGTGGAGGCGGCACGCCAGCGGCTGGAGCGCCACGGACTGCGCACCCTGCTGTTCATCGATGAAGTGCATCGCTTCAACGTGGCCCAGCAAGACGCCCTGCTGCCCTGGGTAGAAAACGGCACCGTGACCCTGATTGGCGCCACTACCGAGAACCCCTTCTTCGAAGTGAACAAGGCCCTGGTGAGCCGCTCGCGGCTCTTCCGCCTGCAGCCGCTCGAGCCCCGTGACCTGCGGGTGCTCCTGGAGCGCGCCCTCGCCGACAGGGAGAGGGGCTATGGCGGCCGGCCGGTGGAGCTGACCCCCGAAGCCGCCGATCACCTGCTGGACGTGGCCGGCGGTGATGCCCGCAGCCTGCTCAACGCCCTGGAGCTGGCGGTGGAGAGCAGCGCCGCCGATGACACCGGGGTGGTCCGGATCGACCTGGAGATCGCCGAACAATCGATCCAGCAGCGGGCCGTGCTCTACGACAAGCAGGGGGATGCCCATTTCGACACGATCAGCGCCTTCATCAAGTCGCTGCGGGGATCCGACCCCGACGCCGCCCTGTTCTGGCTGGCGCGGATGGTGGAGGCCGGTGAGAATCCGCGCTTCATTTTCCGGCGCATGCTGATCTCCGCCGGCGAAGACATCGGTCTGGCCGACCCCCAGGCGATCGTGGTGGTGGAAGCCTGCGCGGCGGCTTTCGAGCGTGTGGGTCTGCCGGAGGGGCTTTATCCCCTGGCCCAGGCCGCCGTCTACCTGGCCGGCGCGGAGAAGAGCAACAGCCTGTTGGGGTTCTTTGACGCCCTCAGGAGTGTGCGGGTCAGCAGCCGCCAGGAGGTGCCCTCCCAGCTGCGCGATGCCAACCGCGATGGGGCGGCCTTCGGCGATGGGGTGGGCTACCGCTATCCCCATGCCTACGCCGAGCACTGGGTGGCCCAGACCTATCTCCCCGCCGCCCTGCAGGGAGAGGTGTTCTGGGTGCCGGGTCGCCTCGGCTGGGAGGGGCAACTGCAGGGCCGGCTGCAGCGGCGGCGGGCCGCCCAGCTGGCCGCCGCCGCTGAGGGCGCAGCCAACGACGGCCCCCTGCTCAGCAGCGGTCCAGGCGACGCGGAGCTGGAACGCTGGCTCCAGCGCCAGGCTGCCGCCGAAGGCGAGCGGCTTGATCAGCTGCGCCAGCGCTTCTGGCAGGGGGCCGACTGGCGTCGACAGGACCGGACGCTGGTGCTGGCGGCCCGCTCCCTGCTCTGGGCCCTGGATCCCCTGGAGCACTGCCCAGAGGGGGGCGTGCTGATCAGTGTGGATAACGCCGCTGATCAGGAGCGTCTGCAGGCCCAGAATCAGCTGCTGGAGAGCCTGCGCAGCCCCCGGATTCTGCGGCTGGAACCCACCAGACCCGAGGGACTGGCTGAAGCGCTGGAACCTGGCGAGTGCTTCGAGTGGATGGTGGGCCGCTCACCCTTCCAGGGGCTCGCCCCTGAGCTTTGGCAGCGATGGCTGCAGGAGCTGAATCGGCTGGCCAGCCCCAGGGCGCAGTGGCGCCTGCTGCTGAGTGGGCCGCAGCTGGGTCCCGCCGGGGCACTGGCGGAACTGCTGGCCAGGCCTGGAGGCCCAGCTGCGGCCAGCACGGACAGGCCCCTGCTGGAGCTACTGCAGCGTGTCAGCGCAGAGGAGCCCACCTGGCTGATGCCGCGGCCGACGCCCCAGGAGCTGACCACGGCGCTGGGGGCTCTGGGCTGGCAGGTGGAGTGCGAGAGCTGGGAGGAGTCGCTGAACCTGGAGCTGAGTGCAGCCGCCTGCCAGCGCTGGCTCGGCCCAGGCGCGGCCTACCGAAGCCGGCTGGAGACCCTGTTGAGCCCTGCAGAGATCGCCACGCTGGACGCTGGCTTCCGTGCTCAGCTCAGGGCGGTGCTGCCCCAGCGGCTGGGCCACCAACGCCTGATCGCCCACCGCAGCGGAGCGGGCCCATGAAAAAACCCCGGCACTGCCGGGGTTCGCTGAAAGGGCTTCTGGCCTCAGCCAGTGGCCCGGTGTCACCAGAGGCCGCGGATGGGCTCAGCCTGGGGGGTGAAGGCAGGGGCAGGGGCAGTGCGCACCTGAGCCACGGGGTCCGTCATCTGGTTGGCCTGGATGCAGGCCGGCAGGAAGACGTACCAGGAGAGCAGGGAGGTGCACTGGGCCTCGCCCTGGCACTTACCTTCGGCACAGATGTTCTGCTTGCCGTCGTAGGTGCCGCAGGTGTCAGCCAAGCGGAAGTCAGTAGGCAGAGCGGCCATGATGCCGGCCGAGGAGATGGAGCCATCGGCAGCGTCGGCGATGATCGCGCCACGCAGACCCTGCACCGCGTAGGTGCTCATCGTCCAGTAGGGGAAGTAGCTGCGGGTCTGGTTCTTGAGGAACTTGACGCCGGCATCCGAATAGAGGAAGCGGGTCACACCCACCACATCGACGCTGTAGCTCTTGGCCAGGCCGGTGCGGATTTCGCTGGCGGTCCAGCCGGAGCGGGAGATGCCGCCGGCCAGACCACGGTCGACCACATCACCGGTTTCGATGAAGGTTTTAAAGGAATCCAGACTCGTGGACCACACGGCACCGCCGGTGTTCCAACGAACGGGAAGATCATTGTCCACAGCGGCCGAAGCGGGCAGAGCTGTGACTGAGAGAGCGGCTCCTGCAAGGAGACCAGCGGCAAGACGCTTCAGCACGGGTAGGCGAAGGAACATCCCTATGAACCTAACCAGCTGAGTTGCACTTGCCAACATCTTTTCGAGTAAATGCAGACAGACCTTCGGCTGACCACACCTGTGAAGGATCAGGGTGTGGTGCGAAGACGCCTGGCGCTCCCGAGCGAGCGCCATCCCGGCGGACAGCCGAGGCGGTCGGACTGAAAGGGGAAGGCTCCAGGGGTGCCCTCTCCGCGGCAGACCACCCCACGGGGAACGCTTTCGATGGCCTCCACCCGGGCCACGTAAGCCTCCTTCCCCGTTCGCGGGGTGAGCCGGAGCTGGGTGCTCTGCTCCTCCAGCTTCAGTTCGGCCTTCATGTCCTGGGGAGCTTCAATCCCCAGCACATCGAGGTAGCCGCTGAAGCCCCCCCAGAAGTACCTGGTGATCTGGGCGCCCACGAAGCGGTTGAGCAGCAGGGCCACCTGCTGACGCTGATCCAGCAGGGCCTCCTGGGCCTCGAGATCAGCCAGCACCACAGACGCTGAGGTGCCCGGACGGCTGGCCAGGGGCGGCTGCAGGCTGAACTGGACCAGACCGGCGACGCCGATCAGCGTCAGCAGGGTGGAAAGACCGAGGCGAAGGGCGAGGGCCATCGGGCTGCGGGAGATCACCCGACCTTACCGGCCACCTAGGGTCGCTCCAGATACTGGTTGCACCATGACGCTGCAGATCGGAGATCCGGCTCCAGCTTTCACGCTTCCTGACCAGGACGGCAGTCCTGTGTCGCTCGCTGAACTGCGGGGAGCTCGGGTGATTCTCTATTTCTATCCAAAAGACGACACCCCAGGCTGCACAAAGGAAGCCTGCGGGTTCCGTGACCAGTGGGCCAGCTTCGAGCAGCACGGCATCAAGGTGCTGGGCATCAGCAAGGACGGAGCCGGCAGCCACACCAAGTTCATCAGCAAGTTCCAGCTGCCCTTCACCCTGCTCAGCGACCCCGAGCCGTGTGAGGTGGCCACGTCCTACGAGAGCTATGGGCTGAAGAAGTTCATGGGCAAGGAGTTCATGGGCATGATGCGCCACACCTTCGTGGTCGACCCTGAGGGGAAGCTGGAGCGCATCTACTGGAAGGTCAAATCTGAGGAGATGGCCCAGCAGGTCCTCACGGACCTGGGTCTGAGCTGAGGGCCACCAGGGCCTCGAGGGCCAGCTCCGGTGCCAGTTCATAGGGCACCTGCTCCCGCTCCAGCAGCGGCGCCAGCGCTGGGGCATCGCCACCTGTGAGCCAGAGCGCGGTGGGCTCCAGCCGCTGCAGGTCGCGCCAGCCCTGGGCCACCGCCGCCGCCACGCCCAGCAGACAGCCCACCCGCATCGCCGACTCAGTGTTGATCGGCCAGGGGTCGATCAGCCAGCGGTCCATGGCCTCAGCGAAGTTGGAGAGCCCCTCAGCCGCTGGCTTCAGCAGCGGCAGCAGCGCCGTCGACTGGCCAAGGGAATGCAGCTGGGTGCTCACACCGGGCTGCAGCCGCCCCCCCGCGAAAGCCCCGGCGGCCCCCACCCGCGTGAGGCTGAGCGCCGTGCCCGCATCGGCCACCAGCACGGCCCCTCCCCCCCGCTGGCCCTGACGCCACCAGGCCTGCCAGCCCACCAGAGCGCGGTCGATGCCCAGCCAGGGGGGCAGCTGCTGCAGGGGCACCTGCTTGAGCCACAGACGCCGAGCATTCAGCTCCTCCAGCCTGCGAAATGCTGGTTCGCCGTGGCTCGGCAGCCGGCCCACGGCCGCCCAGGCCCTCAGCCGGCTCCACTCCAGGCCGTTGGGCTCAGACGGGTGCGGGCTGTGGCTGAAACGCAGGGGCAGTGGGCCGGAACCCACCGCAGATCTTGTGTCGGCGCCTGACTGATCGATCGCCTCGGCCCAATGCCAGCGGCTGTTGCCGATCAACAACCAGAGGTCGCCAGCCGTCACAACTCAGATGCCCTCGCCCATCACTCCCGGCAGGTGGATGCCGCATTCCTGCTTGAGCCCGCCGAAGCGGCTGGCGCGGCCGTCGCCGTCGTCGGGTCGGCTGGAATGCCAGTCGCCCACGCTGGAATAGCCCTGCTCGAACAGCGGGTGCTGGGGCAGGGCGTGGTTCTCCATGTAATAGAAGACCTGGCGCGGATCCCAGGAGAGCAGGGGTCGCAGCGACCAGCGACCACGCACACCATCGAGGGCGGCCATGGCGCCGCGGTGATCGGTCTGGCCGCCGCGCACACCACTGGCCCAGCAGTGCACCCCCAACTCCTGGAAGAGCCGATCCAGAGGCTCCACCTTGCGCAGGCGGTGATAGGTCTGCAGATCGTCCACCCGGCCGCTCTCCCAGAGGCGGCCGTAGAGCGCCTCCATCCGGGCCGGCGAGAGATCCGCCTGCGCCACCTTGAGATTGAGGTTCAAGGCGGTGCAGAGCCTGTCGGCATAGAGATACGTTTCTGGGGGAAGGTAGCCGGTGTCCACCCAGAGCACGGGGATGCGCTCGCTGAGCCTGCTGGCCATGTGCAGCAGGACGGCCGACTGGATCCCAAAGCTGGTGGTGAGCGCGAACCCCTCGCCGAAGGTCTCGTACCCCCAGGCCAGTTGCCCAGCGGCATCGAGGGGCTCCAGCAGACGCCGAGCCGGCTCCGGCTCGACGGTCCGGCCGAGCCGATCCGTCGGCAACGGGGTCGTGGTGAGGCTGGTCATGACGTCCATCATCTCCTCCGGGGCAACACCGCTGGTTAGGGTTTGGTCAACCCCAGACGGCAGGACCTTTCGCCCATGGAGGAGCCCAGCAAGCAACCGGCCCACACGTCTCCACAGGCGCCCAGCCCAGCCCGCCCCGTGCTGATTGCCGGCGGTGGCTTCGGCGGGCTCTACACCGCCCTGGCCCTGGCCTCCCGCCGTCATCATCCGCCGATTCTGCTGGTGGAGCCCCAGGAGCGCTTCCTGTTCCTGCCCCTGCTCTATGAGCTGCTCTCTGAGGAACTGCGCGGCTGGGAAGTGGCCCCCCGCTACGACACCCTGCTGGCCAGCCGCGGCGTGGCCTGGCTGCGGGACCGCATCACCCATGTCGATGCCAAGGCCGGCTGTGTGTCCACCGAGCAGGGCCGCGAGCTGGCCTATTCGCGCCTGGTGATCGCCACCGGCAGCCGCGGCACCAGCTACGGCATCCCCGGAGTCGAGGAGCTGGCCATCCCCTTCCGCAGCCTTGCTGACGTGGAACGACTGCAGGAGCTGGTGCAGCACCTGAGCAGCCAGCCCAGGCCGCTGCAGCGGCTGGCTCTGGTGGGGGCCGGACCGAGCGGCGTGGAGCTGGCCTGCAAGCTGGCCGATCTGCTGCGGGGAAGCACCGTGATCGAGCTGATCGAGCAGGGTGCGGATCTGCTGCCCCAGGCCCGTGCCTTCAACCGTGAACAGGCCCGCTCGGCCCTGCTGCGCCGTGACATCCGCCTGCGCACCCACACCAAAGTGCTGGCCCTGGAGCCCGGCCGCCTGCAGTTGAGTCTCAGGGCGGGTGAGGATGACAGCAGCCACGAAACCCTGCCGGTGGATGGGGTGATCTGGACCGCTGGGGTGACGGTGGCCCCGCCGCCGATCGAGCCCGCCGCCAGCCTTGATGGCCGGGGCCACCTGCTGTGTGAGCCAACCCTGGAGCTGGAGCAGACCCCGGGAGTGTTTGCACTTGGGGATGTGGCCCACGTTGCGGATGCCGATGGGGTGCCCCTGGCGGCCACGGCCCAGGTGGCCTTCCAGCAGGCCGACTGCCTGGCGGACAATCTGTTGCGCTCCCTCGAGGGTGAGCCCTTGCAGCCGTTCCGCTGGAATGATCTGGGCGAGATGATCAGCCTGGGCATCGGCGAGGCCAGCCTCACCGGTCTGGGCCTGACCCTGGCTGGACCCGCCGCCTACCGCATCCGCCAGCTCACCTACCTCTCGAGGCTGCCGGGCTTGCCGCACCAGCTCCGGGTGGCGGCGGGCTGGCTGAGCGATCTCGGCAGCCCGCTGCCCTCGCCTCGATGAGGGAACCCCTCAGCCCCGGGGCGCCCGCCGCGCTGCTGCTGGATGCGATGGGAACGCTGATCGGCCTGCGCCAACCAGTGGGCCACACCTACGCGGAGGTGGCCCGGCGCCACGGCGTGATCGTGGAGCCGGCGGCGATCAACCGGGCCTTTCCCGCCGTGCTGCATCAGGCTCCGCCGCTGGCCTTCCCAGGCCTGCAGGGCCCGGAGCTGCTGGCGGCCGAGCAGCAGTGGTGGGGCCAGCGCATTGAAGACACCTTTCGCTCAGCCGGCGACCAGCTGGCCGGGCTGGACTGGCCCCCACAGCTGTCCGTCGAGCTGTTCGAGCGCTTCGCCGAGCCGGATCTCTGGCAGGTTTATCCCGATGTGATCGGCCCGATGGGCCGGTGGCACGGAGCCGGTCTGCGCCTGGCAGTGGTGAGCAACTTCGATCAGCGCCTGCACGGACTGCTGGAGGCCCTTGGCCTGGCTCAGCTGTTGGAGCTGGTGGTGGTCTCCAGTGCGGCCGGTGCCGCCAAACCCAGCCCGCAGCCCTTCCAGCTGGCCCTGGACGGCCTGGGGCTCAGGCCCGAGCAGGTCTGGCACGTGGGCGACAGCCCCGAGGATGTGGCCGGTGCCCGAGCGGCCAGGATCAGCTGCGTTCTGATTCAGCGCCGTTGAAACAGTCTGTCCTTGCCGGCCGCGTCACAGGGCTGCGGCCCGCTCAGAAGCGGCGGCTGGAGCGGCTGGCCCAGCGCCGTCACCCAGAGCAGGGGGGCGCCGACCTGCTGGGGCTGCAGCGCCTGGCGGCGGAGGCCCGGGAGCTGGAACTGCCCCTCAGCCTGGTGGTGGATGGTCGCGGCCTCTGCCGCCTGCTCTGGGTAGGTCCCCTGGAGCAATCGGGCCGCCTGATCGAGCGCCTGCCCGGTTCCGAGCGCCGTCAGGGCCACGACCTGCGGCTGCTCAGCTGCGTCGGCCGGGGGCAATCCCTGGATCCCGTCGGCAGCGACGCCCTGGTGGGCATGGACCTGCAGCCCCTCTTCTGGCTGCGCTTCAGCGACCGCGCCCGCTCCGGCGGTCGCTGGCCCGCCGCCGTCTATGGGCTCAGCTGCGATCAGGCCCAGCCCTGGAGCTGCCGGCTGGAGGGCGAGCTCGCCGACCTCTGTGATCCCGGCATCAACCCGGCCGAGGTCAACGAGCCCGACGGAGCCCAGGCGAGCAACCAGGTCCGGCAGGGGCCGGAGCAAGTGATGCTGCTGGCGCTGGTGGGGAGCGATGAGGGCGAGAGCCAGCGCGATATCGCCGAGCTCGAAGGGCTGGTGCGCAGCGCCGGAGGTCTGCCGGTGGGGGTGGTGCGTCAGAGGCGCCAGCAGGCCTCCCACACCCTCTGGGGCGAAGGCAAGCTGCGGGAAGCGGCGCTGGAGGCTCGCCGGCTAGGGGCCACCCTGGTGGTGACCGACCGGGAGCTGACACCGGTGCAGGCCCGCAACCTGGAGCGCCTGCTGGACCTGCCGGTGAGTGACCGCAGCGAACTGATCCTCGATATTTTCGCCCAGCGGGCCGCCAGCAGCGCCGGGCGCCTGCAGGTGGAGCTGGCCCAGCTGCGCTACCGGCTCCCCCGGCTGAGCGGCCGCGGCCTGAGCCTCTCGCGCCAGGGGGGCGGCATCGGCACCCGCGGACCAGGCGAAACCCAGCTGGAAAAAGACCGTCGCGCCATCGCCCGCCGGATCGAGCGGTTGCAGCGGGATGTGGAGCGGCTGGGGGAGCACCGGGCTCGACTGCGTCAGGGCCGGGGTGGGTTGAAACGGCTGGCCCTGGTAGGCTACACCAATGCGGGCAAGAGCTCCCTGCTCAACGCCCTGACCCAGCCTGTGGCCGGGGAAGAAGTGCTGGCTGAGAACAAGCTCTTCGCCACCCTCGATCCCACCACGCGCCGGCTGGAGCTGCCCGATGGCAGCGGAGTGGTGCATCGCCTCCTGCTCACCGACACGGTGGGTTTCATCCGCCAGTTGCCACCGCCGCTGGTGGAGGCCTTCCGCTCCACCCTTGAGGAAACCCTGGAGGCCGACGGCCTGCTGATCGTGGTGGACCTGTCAGATCCGGCCTGGCCCGTCCAGCTCAGCACGGTTCACACCATCCTCGACTCCCTCGGCAGCGAAGCACCCCGCCGGCTGGTGGCGAACCAGATCGATCGCTGCCCGGCCGGTGCCCTGGATCAGGCCAGGGCCCTGGCGGCCGATGTGGTGTTCATTTCCGCAACGGAGGGGCTGGGGTTGCAGCATCTGCGCGACCTGCTGCATGATTGGCCGCAATCCATATAGGGATTACGTCCATGGACGACCTGCTCCAGGCCGCCCTCCAGCCCCAGGCCCTGATCACCCTGCTGGTGCTGGCCCTGGCGATCGTGCTGTTCATCAGCGGTTGGCTTGCCCCGGAAGTCACGGGTCTTCTGGTCGCCGGTCTGCTGATGGCCACTGGAGTGCTCCAGCCCGCCG
>NZ_JAGQBF010000027.1 GCF_024345495.1 Synechococcus sp. RedBA-s
CCCCACCCCCCATGGCCCACAAGAAAGGCACAGGCTCCACACGCAACGGACGCGACTCCAATTCCAAGCGACTCGGCGTCAAGCGCTATGGCGGTGAGACCGTCACGGCCGGCTCCATCCTCGTGCGCCAGCGGGGCACCTCGGTGATGCCTGGCGTCAACGTCGGTCGCGGCTCCGATGACACCCTCTTCGCCCTGGTGCCGGGAGTGGTGAGCTTCGAGTCGATCAAGCGTGGTCTGCGGGCCCGCAAGCGCATCCACGTGGCTGCAGCGGCCTGAGCCCAGGGAGACCAGACCAGGGGGAGGTGAGCCTCTACCTGGTCTGGTCAATCCATCCACTGGTCAATCCATCAACCGGTAGGCCCGGGTGGTGATCAGCAGCGGGTGAAAGACCTCCAGAAAGCGGCTCTGCAGGGTGCGAAAGAAGCGCTCCACCAGGGCCGGATCATCGAAGTGAAAGGGATATTCCCCGGCAAAGCCCTGGAAGAAATACCAGTTGAGCAGGGCTGTTGCCCCTGGGTCCATGCGGGCGGCGAACTGCTCCAGTTGAGCGGCCGGATCACTGAGATGCTCCAGCACATCCAGGCAGACCACCGTGTCGAAATGCCTGGGCAAGACTGAATCACTGAGGTCGCGGCACACCGTCAATCGATCGCTGAGCCCAAAGCGAGCGGCCCGCTCGGCCACGAAGGCGCGGTTGTGGGGATTGAGGTCCACGAACCAGACCCGCTCCACTGCCGCCATTGACGCCGCCGCCAGGGCGTGGGTGCCAATGCCGCCACCGAAATCCAGCACGTGGCCGCAAGCGAAGCGGGCCTGCAGACGCAGGGTGTCGGCGATGTAGTCCGCACTGCCCAGGTGCCAGGCGGCCAGCTCCAGCAGGTGGCCGGTGCCCACGGTCTGCTCGTAGAACGCCTCCACCCGCTGGGGATCGAAGCCCACAGCACCGGGATGCAGCGAGGCCAGATCCGCGCAACTCCGCGGCAGGCGCTGCTCCAGCTGCTCGGCGCTGAGACCCAGATAGGAGGCCAGCTGCTGACGCAGGCCAAAAGCATCGCCAAGAAAGTTCTCCACCTCCGGGGTCGCCGCTGGGCCAGGCACGGCCACGGGACTGGACAGGGGGCTCACACCGTCAGGCAAACCGGTTCGTTACTGGGACTGATGTCAGGCTACGGCGGTCCCTGATCCTCCAGTTCCACGCCGGCACCGGGCACCTCCAGCCAGCGGCGCAGCCAGGCCACCAGCAGATAAAAAGGCAGGGTGTCGAGCAAGGCCGCCACCAGCTTGAACAGGTAGCCGCTGGCGATGAAGCTTCCCAGCTGGGGCAGCACCGCCTGCTCGGCCCGCAGGGGCAGCACGTGGGCGGCGTAGTGGCTGATCAGCACCACCGCCGTGGTGTCCACCAGCTGGCTGATCAAGGTGGACCCGTTGTTACGCAACCACAGGGCCCGGCCGCCGCTGAGACGCTTCCAGAAATGAAACAGCCGCACGTCAGTGAACTGGGCGGCCAGGTAAGCCACCATCGAAGCCCCCACCGCCCCGAAGGCCAGGGTTCGCATCTCATAGAACAGGGGCAGCCGCTCCCCCGCCAGGGCCAGCGGCAGCCCAGCACTGCCGCCATGGCCATCGAGGCCCGGCAGGATTCCCCCCAGCCAGAGGATCAGCACGATCCAGCCATTGAGCAGCAGCCCCACCCACACCAACTGACTGGCCCGCCGCTCCCCCCAGATCTCACTGATCAGGTCGGTGCAGAGGAAGGTGATCGGGTAAGGCAGGGCCCCCACCGCCACCACGATCGGCCAGCCCGCGATCGAGCCAAGGGTGAGAAAGCGGGTGAGGCCAAGGATGTTGAGCATGCCCATCGTGCCCAGGAACAGGCCGGCCAGCACGAGAAAAGCCAGGTCACGGCGCTGCTGCAGGGTCACGGGCGACAAGCGAAACGGGCGTTCGCCCCAGCCTGCCGGCCCCGGCCCCGGATGCAACAGTGCCCCCATGACCACCCCCGGCAGCCACCCCAGCGCCCACCAGCCCCAGGCGCCGTGCGGGTTCCTGATCCTCGACAAGCCGGCCGGCCTCACCTCCCACGACTGTGTGGCGCGGGTGCGCCGCCGTTACGGGCTCAAGCGTGTGGGCCATGGCGGCACCCTCGATCCGGCCGTGACCGGCGTGCTGCCCCTGGCACTGGGGTCGGCCACCCGGCTACTGCCCTACCTCGATGGGGCCAAGGCCTACCGGGGAGTGATCCAGCTGGGCCTTTCAACCGACAGCGACGACCTCAGCGGCAGCGTTCTGCAGCGCCGGCCGCTGCCGCCCCTCAGCCGGGAGCTGCTGGAGGCGGCCCTGGCCCCCTTCTGCGGTCCCATCCTGCAGCGACCGCCGCAGGTGTCGGCCGTGCACGTGCAGGGAGAGCGGGCCTATGCCAGGGCCCGCCGCGGCGAGCACTCGGAGCTGCAGGAGCGCGCCGTCACGATCGAGCGGCTGGAGCTGCTGAGCTGGGATCCCAGCTCAGGGCGACTGGAGCTGGAGCTACGCTGCAGCGCCGGCACCTACGTCCGCTCCCTGGCCAGGGACCTGGGTGAGGCCCTCGGCTGCGGCGGGGCCCTGGCCGAGCTGCGTCGCACCGAAGCCCTGGGTTTCCCCCTCAGCGCCGCGGTCCGCTTCGAGGAGCTGGAAGCCGAGCCGCCGCCGCCGCCCCTGGCTCCCCTGCTGGCCCTGGGTCACTACCCCAGCGTCAGCCTGGAGCCCGCCGATCTGGTGAGCTGGCGCTGCGGCCGGTGTCTGGTCGGCCCCGAGCACCTGGAGAAGGACCAGGTGGTGGTGATGCTGGATCCGGATGGCAACCTGGCAGGGATGGCCAGGGCCACTCCAGACGGCTGGCTTCAGCCCAGGCTGGTGCTGGAGGCCACTGGCTGATCCAACCCATCCTCGATCGATCCCCCATGGCCGGCCACAGCAAGTGGGCCCAGATCAAACGTCAGAAAGCCGTGGTCGATGCCCGGCGGGGGGTGGTCTTCACCCGCCTAGGGCGGGAGGTGACGGTGGCGGCTCGCAACGGCGCTGATCCAGCCGGCAATTTCCAGCTGCGCACCGCCATCGACAAGGCCAAGGCCGCCGGCATGCCAAGCGCCAACATCGAGCGGGCCATCGCCAAGGGATCCGGCCAGGGCGGCGGCGAGGCCGATCAGTTCGAGGCGGTCCGCTACGAGGGCTACGGCCCCGGCGGGGTCGCGGTACTGGTGGAGTGCTTCACCGACAACCGCAATCGCACCGTCGCCGACCTGCGCCTGGCCTTCAGCAAGCAGGGGGGAAACCTGGGGGAGAGCGGCTGCGTCGGGTACCTCTTCGAGCAGCAGGGGGTCGTGCGGCTGGAGCCGCCGCTGCCCGGTGAAGAGGCCCTGCTGGAGAGTCTGCTGAGCCTGGAGGAACAGGGTGGTCCGCCGGTGCTGAGCTACAGCCTGGAGGGGGAGAACGCCGAGGTGTTCTGTGCCTACTCCCAGCTGGAGGCCCTGCAGCACCAGCTGAGGCAGCAGGGCTGGCCCGTGCACGACTGGGAGTTGCGCTGGATGTCGTCCACCCCCTGCCGGCTGGAGTGCGAGGAGCAGCTGCGCCGCTGCCTGCGCATGCTCGATGCCCTCGAGGAACTCGATGACGTGCGCAGCCTCACCTCCAACCTGGAGGCCGACGCCGAGCTGCTGGATGCGGTGATGGGCTGAACACTCAGCCCCCCATGGCTGCGCGATCCACGAACAGACGCAAGCCCGGATGGCCCTGCAGCCAGCTGGCCGGCAGCGAGGGCGCCGGGGGCTCACTCAGCAGTCGCGCCAGGATGCCGGCCTTGGTGGAACCACTCACCACCAGCAGGATGCGCTCGGCCCCGAGGATCTGCTCCAGGCCCAGGGTGATGGCCCCGGCTGGCACCCGGCCTGGATCCCCGCCGAAGGCCGCCGCGTTCTGGTGGCGGGTTGCGGCGCTGAGGCGGAGGCTGCGGCTGGGGGCATCGGGGCCGCAGGGGGGCTCGTTGAAGCCCACATGGCCGTTGCTGCCCAGCCCCAGCAGCTGCAGGCCAATCCCTCCGGCTGCCGCCACGGCTTTGGCATAGCGACTGGCCTCGGCGGCCGGATTCGCCGCGAGGCCATCGGGGAGCTGCAGCCGTGCGGACTTCAGGCTCAGGGGAGTGACAAGACGGCAGGCCATCTCCGCGGCAAACGAGCCCGGTTGCGCCGGCCCCAGCCCCACGTATTCATCGAGGTTGAAGCTGCGCCAGCGCTCTCGGATGGCCGTGAGCTGCTCGGCCGGCAGGGCCAGCAGCCGTACCACCAGGGCGTCGTAAACGGGCTCCATGGTGCGGCCGGTGGCCAAACCCAGGGGGCGCTTCAACCCGTCGCTGAGCTCCTGGTGCAACAGTTCAGCGACACGCCCGGCCAGGGTCGATGGATGGTCGAAGCACTCGAAGCGGCCGGCCAACCAGGCGGGAAGAGCAGACGAGGGCACCGGAGGCGGGCGTGGTGATCAGCTGATCCGCCGCTGCAGCCGCGGATCGATACTCAGGAGCCTCGCCCGGCGACGGCTCCTTGCGCCAGGGGGCCGGAGCCGGCCCGCAGCGGTTGCACCTCAACACCGCGGTAGTAGTGCTGCAGGATCTGATCGAATCGGCGGCCCTGCCGAGCGAGGGCATAGGCCCCCCACTGGCTCATGCCCACCCCGTGACCGAAGCCGCGGCCCACGGCGATGATCACCGGCGAGGGCGGAGCCAGGGGGCGCGACGGGGGCGGCGAGAGCAGGGAACCCAGCCCCACCGGCAGCGGCGTGGCGCCTGAGAGGGCCGGGGCATTGAAGCTGAAGGGGGCGGCCTCGAAACGCACCAGGGTGCTGCGCAACCCCAGCCGGCTGCGCAGCTGAGCACCGGTGAGCACCACGGCTCCACTCGGTCCGATCACCCGTGCCTGGCGCACCCGGCCGCTGCCCGTGGTGGAGAGCACATCAATGCGGCTGACACCACCGATCTCGGCAAAGGCGCCGGCCAGCATCTGGGGGGAGAGGGTCTTCTCCCAGCGGGCCACGGGGCTGGAGTCGTCATAGTCGGGGACGCTCACCAGGTAGGGCAGCTGGCGCGACCAGAGATCACCGCTGTTCTCGGTGCTGCCCCCGCTGCTGCTGTGGAAGACGGCATTGATCAAGCTGTTGCCGTGCATCAGCACCAGGCCCTGGGTGCTGCGCACCGCCTCACGGGTGGAGGCGGTTTCCGCCTCGAGGCCCTTGTAGGCCTGGCTGATGACTGTGGCGTGCAGATCAAAGGGGGCCGAGGGTTTGCGCTGGCGCAGGGCATAGGTACGCGCCGCCACGGCCTGGGCCCGCAGGGCCTCCAGGGGCCAGCTGGCGGGCATCTCACTGCCCACCACGCTGGGCAGATAGGTTTCCAGCTCGATGACGTTGATGGCCCGCAGCTTCGCGGCTTCCACCTTCACCTGCAGCCGGCCCCTGTAGCGGCGACTCTCGATCTGCAGGCTGGCGAAGCCAGCCGAATCGGGCAGGGGCTCCAGCCAGAGCTCGCTGAGGCTGAGGCTGCCGGAGCTGCCCTGGGTCACCGCCGAGGGTTGGGCCTGAATCCGGCCACCCACCTGGCTGAGGGCGAGGGTGGCACCAGCGGGCATCCTCAGCAGCTCCCCACCCCTGGCATCGCGCAGGCGCAGGCCGCTGCTGCCCGCCACCCGGATCGACGGCAGGTCCAGCAGCAGCACCCGCAGCTGGGGATTGATGGAGCGGCTGGCCAGCAGGGGTTGGAGTCTGCCGGCGGCCACCACATCCTCGGCCTCGTCCTGGGCCACCGCTGGGGCAGCCGCCAGCAGCCCTGACCCCAGCAGCAGCGCCTGGGGCAGCAGGGCCGCGACCAGGGCCAGGGAGCGGATCCGAGCGGTCTTGGGAACAGCCATCAACAGCGGCAGCCATGCAACGTGCGCGCCATTGTGACCAGCACATCCCCGAGTCGCCAGAGCCACCCTGGACAGAGCCTGACGTGGCAGCATGCGCCAAAGGGTCAGCTGGAGTGCAAGTCACCTTCCTGGGCACCAGTTCGGGTGTACCCACCCGTTCCCGCAATGTCTCAGCGGTGGCCCTGCGCCTGCCCCAGCGGGCCGAGCTCTGGCTGTTCGACTGCGGCGAGGGAACCCAGCACCAGTTCCTGCGCAGTGAGCTGAGGGTGTCGCAGCTGCGGCGCATCTTCATCACCCATATGCACGGCGACCACGTCTTCGGCTTGCCGGGCCTGCTGGCCAGCCTCGGGCTTGCCGGGGCCTGCAGCGGCGTCGATCTCTACGGCCCCGATCCCCTGCGCGACTACCTCGAGGGCGTGCTGCGCACTTCCTCGACGCGAATCAGCTACCCCCTGCGCACCCACCGGGTGCACAGGGCCGCCCACGAAGGAACGGTGCTGCTCGACGACGACGACCTGCTGGTGCGCTGCACCCCGCTCACCCACCGCATCCCGGCCTACGCCTACCGGGTGGATCAGAAGCCCCGGGCCGGTCGCTTCGACATCGAAAAGGCGCGCGAGCTGGGCATCCCAGCGGGGCCGATCTATGCCGAGCTCAAGGCCGGTCGGGAGGTGTGCCTCGCCGACGGACGGATCATCCGCGGCGAAAGCCTCTGCGGCCCCGATCGCCCAGGCGCCAGCGTGGTGTACTGCACCGACACGGTGTTCAGTGAAGCGGCGGTGGAGCTGGCCCGCGGAGCCGATCTGCTCATCCACGAATCCACCTTCGCCCACAACGAGGCGGAGATGGCCTTCCAGCGCCAGCACTCCACCAGCACCATGGCCGCGCAGACAGCGGCGCTGGCAGGGGTGAAACAACTGGTGCTCACCCACCTCAGTCCGCGCTACGTGGCCGGCAACAGCGTCACCCCCGACGACCTAGTGAACGAAGCCCGGGCGATCTTCCCGAACACCCTCGTGGCCAAGGACTTTCTCAGCCTGGAGGTGAGCGCCGCAGGCGATGGCCAGGCCACCTGAGGAGCCGCCGGGCAACGGTGATCGCTGCAACAGTTCTTGATTCCCGGCCAGCGGGCCCTTTGCCCGTGATACAAGGTCTCAGGTGCGGTGCCTACCGCCTTTTCGCCGGCTCCCTTCATGGCCTCTTTCCTTCCCACTGCCCTTCGGGCGGTTGTCCGGGCCCTTCGGGCGGTTGCCCGGACCCTGGTGGTTCTGCCCCTGGCGCTTCTGCTCAGTCTTGGCTTCTGCGTGACGGCCGCCCAAGCCGCCCAATGGGACACCGCCACCCTCACGGTGCCCGGTGACCCTGACGGCAACCTGGTCACCTTCAGCGAAGCGGAGATCAAGGGGGGCCGCAAGCTCTTCAACGACAGCTGCGGCACCTGCCACGCCGGCGGCGTCACTAAGACCAACTACAACGTGGGTCTCGATCCTGAGACCCTCTCTCTGGCCACCCCCTCGCGTGACTCGGTCGAGGCCCTGGTGGACTTCATCAAGGACCCCACCTCCTACGACGGCGAGTTCAGCATCTCCGACGTGCACCCGAGCATGCGCAGCAGCGATGTGTTCGTGAAGATGCGCGACCTCGACGATGACGACCTGCGGGTGATCGCCGGTTACATCCTGGTGGCCCCGAAGGTGAGCGGCACCCAGTGGGGCGGCGGCAAGGTCTACTTCTGAATCCGACTGGCTGAAGCCAGCTCCTCCTCCATGCCGTGGTCCCTCCCCTGGGCCCACGGCTTTCTGCTGGGTCCTCTCAGGGCCACGGCCAGCGATCGACTCAGCCTCAGGCCGCCTGCGCCAGATCGGGGGGACTCACATTGGCGGCATCCATGGTGCCAGGCTGCTTGCTATACCACCACTCCTGCAAGGCCGGGGAGAGGCGCTGGGGGAAGAGGGTGAGCACGGTGCAGGTGGGTCTGGCGCCGGGCTGCAGCAGCTCCACGGCGTAGGAGGGGCAACGTCTGGAGGCCAGGTCGGCCACGAAGCGCCGGCCGATGCGACGCCAGCTGGGCTCCTTGCTGCGCCAGGCCAGGCGACAGCAGGGCCAGGGCAGCTCATCGCGATCGAACAGGCGACAGCAAGGACCCAGCACCCGGAAGCTGTACTGGCCACCCGGGCTGCAGTGCTCACTGCCGGGCTCCATCAGGGTATCCACCAACGCGGGCATGAAAAAGCCACCCCGAAGGGTGGCAGAGATGGGATCTGGATTCAAGCCATGCCAGACCTGAGGCTCAATAGAGCTCTTCTTCGGCGTGGGTCTTGATGGTGCAGTCGGAGGTGGGGTAAGCCACGCAGGTCAGCACGAAGCCTGCTTCGATCTGGTCGTCGTCGAGGAAGCTCTGGTCCGACTGGTCGACGGTGCCGGTGGTGAGCTTGCCGGCGCAGGTGGAGCAGGCGCCAGCGCGGCAGGAGTAAGGCAGGTCGATGCCCTGCTCCTCGGCGGCATCAAGGATGTACTGATCGTCGGGAACCTCGATGGTCTTGTTGAGTCCCTCGCTCTCGTTGATGAGGGTGACCTTGTAGGAAGCCATGGAAAGGATTGGGGCTCACAGACTCCTGAGTGCTCAGGGCCTGTAGGACCGAACCGTCCTACATCGGACCGGGCCGATGTCGGCGTTCCTGGCGGCGCAGCCCCGGAAGCCCAATCAAAGGGTGAGCACGCATAAGCGTGATTTATGCGACATCTACGGGGATCACAGCCCGGCACCACTGGATCTGCAGCAGTCCCCAGACGCCCTGGGAGGCCACCAGCTCGGCTCTCCAGCCCTCCAGAGCCAGCAGCCGGCAGAGCTCCTCGGCCTGGTCCACCAGCAGGCCGCTGAGCAGGCCAACGCCGGCTGGTGCCAGCAGGGAGCGGAACTGGCCGGCCAGTTCGGCGATCACCGGCGCAAGGATGTTGCAGAGCAGCAGATCGGCCGGTCCGGCCTCCCCCAGCAGGACCGCCAGCTCCAGGGCCGATCCCTCCACCACCTGCAACGGCCCACCGGGCCGCACGGGAGAGCCGTTGAGCTCAGCGTTGCTGGTCGTGGCCCGCACCGCCAGTGGGTCGGTGTCGGCCGCGGCCACGCAGCGGGCCCCCAGGCGCAGGGCACCGAGGCCGAGGATGCCACTGCCGCAGCCCAGATCGGCCACCCGCTGATCAATCGGCGCCAGCCGCTCCATCGCTTCAAGGCAGAGGCGGGTGGTCGGATGACTGCCGGTGCCGAAGGCGCTGCCGGGATCGATCCGGATGAGCTCACGGCCGGCGTACTCCACCGGCGGCTCCAGCCAGGCGGGCAGGATCAGCAGGCGCTCGCCCACCGGATCGGGCTGCCAGTGGCGCTTCCAGCTGAGGCTCCAGTCCTCCTCGTCCTGCAGCGCCCAGGTCAGGGGGGGCAGGTCGATGGCGAAGGGCTCGGTGAGGCGCTGCAGCTCCTCGGCCAGCCGCAACCGCTCCGGCTGGGGCCAGTCGACCTCCGGCAGCCAGGCCACCAGCTGATGCTCCCTGGGCTGATCAGGGCTGAACTGGATGGCCACCCGGCGGATGCCGAGGGAGGGCAGCTTCCAGAGCAGCGATTCCTCCAGCTCGGGAGGAGCCTCCATCTCCAGACGCCACCAGCGGGGAGCCGGGGACATTGCAGCGGCGCTCAGAGCGTGACCGGATGGGCTTCCTGGATGCCATTGATCTCGTGGATCGAGATCAGCAGGCTGGGGGGGATCGGATCGTCGAGGCTGAGCACCATCACCGCATCGCCGCGGACGATGCGGCGGCCCACCTGCATCGAGGCGATGTTGACGTTGTGCTCGCCCAGCAGCGAGCCGATGTTGCCGATGATCCCGGGCATGTCGCGGTGGCGGGTGATCAGCATGTGCCGGGTGGGCATCACGTTGACGGGGAACTCATCGATGGTGGTGATGCGCAGGTCGCCGTCGGCGAACACCGCTCCGGTGACGCTGTGGCTGCCCTGGCCGCCGCGGCAGGTCAGCTGCAGCGAGCCTCCGGCGAAGTCACGGCTGGCGTCGTCCTTGACCTCCAGCACGTGGATGCCGCGGCTGCGGGCTTCGATGCCGGCATTGACATAGTTGATGCGATCGCCGAGGGCGCTGGAGAGCAGGCCCTTGAGGGCGGCCACCACCAGCGGCTGGGAGGGATGGTGGGCGAATTCGCCCTGGAGCCGCACCTCCAGGTCTTGGATCGAGCCCCCAGCCAGCTGACTGAGCAGCAGCCCGAGGGTCTCGGCCAGCTGCAGGTGGGGCTTGAGCCGCTCCATCACCTCCGGGGTCAGACCGGGGATGTTCACGGCGCTGCGGGCGGGCAGCCCCAGCAGCACGTCGCGGATCTGTTCGGCCACATCGACCGACACGTTCTCCTGGGCTTCCTCGGTGGAGGCACCCAGGTGGGGGGTGAGGATCAGGCGGTCATTCACCCGGCGCAGGGGGGAGTCGGCCTCCAAGGGCTCGTTGCCATAGACATCGAGGGCAGCGCCGGCGATGGTGCCGGAGCTGACGGCCTCGGCCAGTGCCTTCTCATCGACGATGCCTCCGCGGGCACAGTTGACCAGCCGCGCCGTGGACTTCATCGTCGCCAGCAGCTCCGCGTTCACCAGGTTCTCGGTGTCGGGGGTGCGGGGCAGGTGCAGGCTGATGAAATCGGCTTCGGCGAAGAGCGGACCGATCGCCATCAGGCGAACCTGCAGCACCTGGGCGCGCTCGGCTGAGATGTAGGGGTCGTAGGCCAGCACCTCCATGCCCATGGCCTTGGCGACGCGGGCCACGTGGGAGCCGATCTTGCCCAGCCCCACCACGCCCAGCTTTTTCTTATAGAGCTCATTGCCGACGTACTTCTTGCGCTCCCAGCCGCCAGCCATGGTGCTGACGTGGGCCTGGGGCACGTGGCGGGAGAGGGCCAGCATCATCGCCAGCGCATGCTCGGCGGCCGCAATCGTGTTGCCCTCCGGCGAGTTCACCACCAGCACGCCCCGTTGGGTGGCGGCCTCCACATCGACGTTGTCGACACCGACGCCGGCGCGGCCGATGATTTTCAAGCGAGTGGCGGCCTCGATGATGGCGGCGGTCACCTGGGTGCCGGAGCGGATCATCAGGGCGTCGTAGTCGCCGATGATCTGCAGCAGCTGCTCCGGGGCCAGCCCCGTTCGCACATCCACCTGGGCCACCTGGGAGAGGATGTCGATACCCGTCTGGTCGATGGGATCAGAAACCAGAACCTTTGTCATGACCCGGGGCACAGAGAGAGGTGGTCTGGAGAATTCCAGACGCTGCCGGGGGTGAAGTGTAGTGAGCGGTGGCCACGACACCCCCCCACCAACGCCGAGAATCAGGCCTTTAGGGCGCTCGGTCTTGGGACTGTCGGTGGTGGTGGTGATGAAGGACCGGCGCAAGCTGCAGCGGTTGCGCGATCAGCTCACTGAACTCCGGCCCGCCCCGAGGGTGCTGATGGCCCTTGGGGAAGGGGAGGCCAGCATCAATTCCGTCGAGATGCTCAATCCGGCTCTGGCCCGGCAGAGGCGGCAGCGCAGCATGGTGCGCTGGCTGATGCCGTTCGGCTTCTTCGCTGGACTGATGTTCACCTTCATCACCGACCTTCACACCTTTTCCTTCGCCGGCACCTACGGCGAACCCGTGATCGGCGGACTCCTGGGCATGGGCTCCGGCTGGATGGGCAGCTACGCCGCAGCCGCCAGCGTCCGCTCCGAGGCCGACGACCGCATCCGCAGCCTGCGCAACCGCCTGGAGGAAGGCAGCTGGCTGCTGCTGGTGGAGAGCAGCCCTGGGCAGGAGATTCCCTGGCTGATGATTCAGCAGTCCGGTCCCCAGGCGGTGGTGCGCCTGGGCGAAGGATGAGCCGCACGCCCCCCGGCGCCGAGCTGCTGCGCGGCAGCCACGATCCTGACGCCCTCGGACCGCTGATCGCCCTGGCCGAGCAGGCCCTGCGCGACTGGCAGCCCCACTGGTCGGGGTTCCTCTCCGCTGTGGTCCGGGAGGAGGCGATGGAGCGCCTCGGCAGCCTCAGCGAGCTGCAGCTGGAGGCCGAGGGCGGCAGGCCCCAGGCCGAACGCTGCCGGCTGCTGCTGCAGCGCCACGACCTGGCAGATGGCTCTCCCTCCCCAGCGGCGCCCCTGGCGGGGCTGGAGGTCAGCGGCAACTTTCTCTTTGATCCAGCCGAGCCTGGCGATGTGCGCAGCGCCCTGCTGGCCGCCGGTGCCCTCGACGGGGAGCTGGGCGATCTCTGGCTGCGCGGCGACCGGGGCGCCCAGGTGATCGTGGCCCCCGAGCTGGCCAACCGCCTGGGGGGGGGCAAGGCCGTGGTGCGCAGCGTGGAGGTGGTGCTGGAGGCCAGGGACCTGGATCAACTGCAGCCGCCCACCAGGCCCCAGCCCCGTCAGCTGGCCACGGTGGAGGCATCCCTGCGCCTGGATGCGGTGGCCTCGGCGGGGTTCGGCCTCTCCCGCAGCCGCATGGCCGAACTGGTGCGCAGCGGCGCCACCCGCGTGAACTGGCAGCCGGTGACCACCCCCAGCCGTGACCTCAGAGCCGGGGACCGCATCCAGCTGGACAACCGCGGCGAGCTGACGGTGCTCTCGATCCAGGCCACCAAGCGCCAGCGCTGGCGGCTGGAACTTCAACGCCACTGAGAGGCGGCAGGGCCGACTGCTAAGTTGCCTGCTTCAATCCTGATGGCACCGAAAAGGAGCCAACCTCTCAGGATCGTATCGACGGAACTTCCAGGTTCCGAACCCGGGCGATTAGCTCAGAGGTAGAGCACTACCTTGACACGGTAGGAGTCACTGGTTCGATTCCAGTATCGCCCACTGAATCCTCTGCCCCAGGAGTTCAGAATGCCCAGCTCGTCACACCCCCTGGCGGTGGTGATCGGTCTGGGGCGTTCTGGCAGCGGCGCAGCCCGCCTTCTGCAGGCCAGCGGCCAGCGGGTGCTGGTGCTGGAGAGCCGCCGCACCCCGGAGCTGGAGCAGCAAGCCACCGCCCTGCGCGCCGCGGGGGTGGAGGTGCAGCTGGGGCGATCCCTGAACGATGAGTGCTTCAGCCAGCTCCAGCCAGGCTGTGACCGGGTGGTGGTGAGCCCAGGCATCCGCTGGGATCATCCGGTGCTAGAGGCCCTGAGGGATCGGGGCGTGGGGGTCTGCGGCGAGATGTCGGTGGCCTGGGAGGCCAGTGGCGCCATCCCCTGGATCGGCATCACCGGCACCAACGGCAAGACCACCGTCACCCATCTGCTCAGTCATCTGCTCAACCACGCCGGGCTCGATGCACCGATGGTGGGCAATGTCGGGATCTCGGCCGCCGAATTGCTGCTGGAGCGCCAAGGCCCCGCGGCCAGCCCACCCGACTGGCTGGTGGTGGAGCTGAGCAGCTACCAGATCGAAGCGTCGGCGGAGCTGGCACCACGCCTGGGCCTCTGGACCACCCTCACACCCGACCATCTGGAGCGGCACGGAACGCTGGAGGCCTACCGGGCGATCAAGCGCAGCCTGCTGGAGAACTGCAGCGAGCAACTGCTCAATGGCGATGACGCCGACCTGCGCGCCCATGCCGGTAGCTGGGGGCGGGCCAGCTGGGTCACCGCCGGCGGCCGTGATCAGCTGGGTGCCGGCCTTCAGCCCAGTCTCTGGATCGACGACGGGGTGGTGACGGCAGCCTCAGGGCCGCTGTTCCCGGCCACCGCCCTGGGCCTGCCCGGGGCCCACAACCGTCAGAACCTGGTGCTGGCCGCCGCAGCCGCCCTCAGGCTGGGGCTGGAGCCGGCTGTGATCGAGGCCGCCCTGCGCAGCTTCCCCGGGGTGCCCCATCGCCTTGAGCAGATCCGCCTGTTGGATGGCGTGCGCTGGTTCAACGACAGCAAGGCCACTAACTATGACGCCGCCGAGGTGGGCCTCACGGCCGTGGAGGGGCCGGTGGTGGTGCTGGCTGGGGGTGAGATCAAGCAGGGTGATCCCGGGGCCTGGCTTCGGGCCCTCGGGCAGCAGGCAGCCGCTGTGGTGCTGTTCGGCGCGGCCCGGCAGGCCTTCGCCGAGCTGCTGAGCGGCAGCGGCTATGGGGGCACGGTGCAGCTGGTGGAAGGCCAGGCCCAGGCCGTGCCCCTGGCCCGGCAGCTGGCCCACCGCCTCGGCTGCCCCACGGTTCTGCTCTCACCGGCCTGCGCCAGCTTTGATCAATACGAGGATTTCGAAGCCCGTGGCGACCATTTCCGCGCCTTGGTTGACGCCCTCTGAACGTCCCCAGGACGCGGGACGTTCCACCCCTGCGTTCACAACAGCCCAGTGCTGGCCTCCTCACGGGGCGAGAGGGGTGCACCGATCTCCCAGGCGGCCAGATACTGCTGGATGAAGATCGCCGCTAGGGGAACGGTCAGCAGTACAGGCAGCAGGCAGAACAGGGCCGAAATGGCGATCAGCAAGGCCGAGAGCAACTCGTAGCCCACCAGTCCCCAGCTGTGGGAGTTGGTGAAGAGATCGTTGAAACAGGCCCGGAAGGCGGGCCAGAGCGGCTCCTCAGTGGTGAACACCCGCCGCACGTAGATGGGGGTGAGCGCCATCACGATCAGGCCTGGAATCACGCACAGCAGAATGCCAAGCCCGGTGGCGACGGAAACCAGCAACCCTGCCAGCACGTAGCGGCGGGGGTTGGCGCGCAGCAGGGCCAGGCTCTCCCGGTAGTTCAGATGATGTCCCGTGGCGAACCAGAGGGCCGGCAGGGCGGAGATCATCACCCCCAGCAGGCCCCCCACCACCTGATAGAGGAGCGTGAAGGGCAGGTTCAGCGCCGACGCCACCAGCTGGGTGACGCTCTCGCGCAGATCAGCCGAGACACCGCCCGTCACCGCGGTGGCGATCAAGGTGGTGAGCAAGCTGATGACCACCGAGACCACCGCCAGCCCGATCACCGTGAGCTGTAAGGACAGATAGCTGCGCCAGTGGGTCTCAAATAGGTTCCAGGCCGACTGGAGGGTGGGTTTCGGTGCTGCTGAAGGGCCCATGACAATCCTCTCGGCAGGTTGCTCCTGATGCTGTCTAGGCCAGAGCGGGCCTAAGGGGACGCTCCAGCCAATTCAACCGACACAAACCCGCTCGATACAATCAAGCTTCCCTGACCCAACGGCCCTGCAGGGCTCCCCAGGCGAGATGGCGTACTGGTTGATGAAAAGTGAGCCAGATGTGTTTGGCATCAGCCATCTCGAGCGCGACGGCAGCACCCTCTGGGATGGCATCCGCAATTACCAGGCGCGCAATTTCATGCGCAGCATGACGGTCGGTGATCAGGCTTTTTTCTACCACTCCAACACCAAGCCCCCCGGCATCATCGGTCTGATGGAGGTGATCGAAACGGGGCTGATCGATCCCAGCCAGTTCGATCCGGCCTCGAACTACTTCGATGCGGCCTCCAGCCGCGAAGTCCCCCGCTGGGACTGCGTGCGCCTCGCCCACCGGCGCACCTATCCCCAGCTGCTCAGCCTGGAGGCATTGCGCAGCACCTTTGATGAGCAGGAGCTGCCGGTGGTGCGCCGGGGCAATCGCCTCTCGATCCTGCCGGTGCCCGAGGCCACGGCCCTGCGGCTGCTGGAGTTGCTGGATCCCGGCCGATGAACTCGGAGCCCCGAGGACCCGGGGCCCGGCTGGCGGATGGAGCTCGCGAGGCCATGGCCGCGATCCAGGCCATGCGGGGCTGGTTGAGGCAGGGACGCAGGGCTTACGGGCAAGCCCCCTGGCTGTTCAGTGGCTTCACGCTGATGGGCAGCAGCACCCAACTGCTGGGCCAATCGTTGCAGAACTGGGCCAGTGATGCCCTGGCGGTGGGGGAGGAACCCGTGGCGATCTCGATGGCCCTGATGCTGGCCGGGTTGCTGCTGAGCGTGGGAAGCCTTCTCTGGCTGAATGTGGGGCTGCTGCGGGGGGCCTGGATTGCCCTGGGCGGGCGACCGCCCCGGTTGGCCGAACTGGTGCGCTGGCAGACCGCCGCCATGGGCCGACTGCTGGCGGTGGCGCTGCTGCTGCTGCTGCTGAACCTGCTGATCGTCGCCACGGCCGGACTGGCGGCCGGTCTGGTGAGCCTGGTTCACCCGCTGCTGGCTGTGGTGCCCCTACTGATCGGCACCACCCTGCTGGGGGGCCTGTTCGTGACGCAGATCTTCCAACTGCCGCTGGCCGTGGCCGCTGGCCTCTCGCCCGTGGCCACGTTCCGCCACGGCCGGACCCTGATGCCCTCCCATGGCTGGCAGCTGCTGGCCCTGAGCCTCAGCCTCAGCCTGATCGTCCTGCTGCCCTTGGGACTGGCCCTGCTGATCGCCTGGCCCCTGGCCGCGGGATGGCTGGTGGCCTGGCCCCTGGCCCTCTGCAGCCTGACGGCGGCCTACCAGGAGATCGTTGGCGCCGAAGACCGGACAGGCCTGGCAGGCGCCGCCTGATCGGGCTGCTGTTCGCCCGCCCGCTGGAACATGTTGGCCACATAGCAGCGAGTGACCGCCCTGCTCTGGACTCCGTTCTGCACCAGAAAGCCCGCCAGCGCCGCCTGGATCAGGCGGTATTGATCCCAGTGGGGGTGGGCATCGATGAACTGAGCCATCGAGCTGAGCAGCGCTTCGGGCACATCGGCGCGGAAACTCACCACCCCGGTATCCGGTTCGGCCAGAGCGCTCTGGGCGGCCGCGGCGACGGAAGCGGTCATGACCGGGGCGAGGTCCATGGACAGGGGGAGCTGGTGATGTCCTCCAGTTCTCCACAGCGCCGGGGCCGCGTCAACTCGGGGGCCCGGCCGGAGGAGCCGCTGCTCCCAACCCTGAGACTGGCTGCGGCGCAGGAGCTCGGCCGGCCCGCAGCGCCGGCGGCAGCGGGCGATAAAGTCGAACCAGGGGCCTGTCAAGGGGAAAGTCCAGCGGAGCCGGGTTCTCCCCAGACCCCTGCCGCCAGAGGCCCTGCGGCCACTGAACCTGTGGAAAACCTGTGCAAAAGACCGGGGCCCTGGCCACGCCCCTGGGGAAGGGAGCGGCAATCAGCAGTGCTGATCGCCCGCCAATCCCGCCGCCGGTCTCACAGGGGCAGGGGCTCCAGGGCCCGCACCAGCCCAAGGCCTGCGCCCGGCGCCCAGGCGCCTTCCCAGCCCCGCAGCCCCGCAGCAGGCAGAAGAATGCAGCGCAACCCCCACTGGCTCGGGTTGCCATCAAGGCCCAGCCACCAGCCGCCACACTCCAGCTCAAGGCTGATCAATTCCTCCTCCATCAGCTGATCGGCGATGGCCTCCAGCTGATCCAGCAGGCTGAGCAGGCCAGCACGCAGACGCGAGGCCTCAGCGGCCGTGAGCTCCACCGCCCAGTCGGCTCCACCGATCAGCAGGGGGAAGGGGACCTTCGACGGATCCCAGACCAGCCTCCAACTCTCGGTTTCAGCGCTGTACCCGCTGGGGGTCAAGGATCAGCCGGGAAGGAGGTCGGGCTGGTCCTGCTCATCGCTGAGCTCCACGATCGCCCGCTGCACGGGCTTGACCATCGAGTCTTCGAGCAGGCCATCGAAATCATCGAAGCGACGCTGCTTGGCGCGGAAGGCGATGCGAACCGTGGTGAGGTAACGGTTGCTCGACTGACCGATCAGACTTTCAGCCCGCTGGGCCAGTTCCTTGGGATGAACAGTGGGACCGGTGTACATCGAAACGAACCCATTTCAGTCAGCTTAGGTCAGCCACTCTCTGGGCCACTGCCCCGCATCCATGACTGCCCCGCACCCATGGCCGTGACAGGCACCCTGGCGATCGACCTGGGCAGCAGCACCACGGTGCTGGCCTTTCAGCCCAGCGCCGGCGGCCCGCCGGAATTGCTGGCCATTCCGCCCTACAGCAGCGACGATCCCTGCGTGGTTCCCAGCCTGATCTGGCTGGCAAGCCCCCAGAGCGTCCAGCCCCTGATCGGCCGCCAGGTGCTCGATGCGGGCCTGGCCGCCAGCGGCGGCGGCGGCCTCTGCCGCGACTTCAAACGCCGGATCGGTGCCCTCGCTGGCGAGGCCGGTCCGGCGGCGGCGGCGCCGGGCGGCGGCGGCGAGCCGCTGACCCCTGAGCAGGCCGGCAGCCTGCTGATCACCCGCCTGTGGCAGGCCCTGCCCGCAGGCGTTGAGCCCACCCGGCTGGTGCTCACCGCCCCGATCGAGGGGTACCGGGGCTACCGCCAGTGGCTGCAGCAACTCAGCAGCCTGATCCCCGTGCAGGAGGTGGCCCTAGTGGATGAGCCCACCGCGGCCGCCATCGGCGCGGGCCTGCCGGCGGGCAGCCGGGTGCTGGTGGTGGACCTGGGGGGCGGCACGATTGATCTCTCGCTCGTGGCCCTCCAGGGCGGCGAGGGACGGGCAGCGCCGATCGCCCAGTTGCTGCGCTTCGGCGGCCGGGACCTCGATGGTGGCCGCCAGGCTTTGCGCTGCGCCGAGGTGATCGGCAAGGCCGGCAGCGCCCTCGGCGGGCGCGACATCGACCGCTGGATCGCGGCGAGCCTTGCCCCGGACCTGGGGGACGACCCCGGCCTGCTGGAGATCAGCGAGCGGCTCAAGTGCGGCCTGAGCGAGGCCGAGGAGGTGACGACCGTCTGGAGCGCTGCCGGAGCCCCCAGCCGCGCCCTGCGCCTTGATCGCCTCCAGCTCGATCGGATCCTGCGTGAGCGGGGGCTGCTGCAGCTGCTCGACGACCTGCTGGAGCGGGTGCTGGCGGCGGCGCGGGCCAAGGGACTGGACCACGACCAGATCGATGCGGTGCTGCCGGTGGGGGGCACCAGCCGCCTGCCCAGCATCCGCCACTGGCTGGCGGAGCGCTGCGGCTCCATCCCCGTGCGCGACCAGCGGCCGGTGGAGGCAGTGGCCCTCGGCGCCCTCGCCCTCACCCCGGGGGTGCGGCTCAAGGACGTGCTGGCCCGGGGGGTGTCGCTGCGCTGCTGGGATCAGCGCGGCGGGGAACACCGCTGGCATCCCCTCTTTCTGGCTGGCCAGAGCTGGCCCACCGACCAGCCCCTGGAGATGGTGCTCTGCTGCAGCCGCGATGGGCAGCGAAGCCTGGAGCTGGTGCTCGGGGAGCCGATCGAGGAGGACCGCAGTGAGGTGGTCTTCATCGACGGGCTGCCCCAGGTGCGGCGACGGCCCGCTGGCGAGGCCAGAACACAGCTGTGGGGCTGCCAGCCCGCGCCCGTGACCCTCGATCCCCCCGGCAGCTGCGGCCTCGACCGGCTGCGGCTGCGCTTCAGCATCGACGCCGATGGGCAGTTGCTGCTGGAGAGCGAAGATCTGCTCAGTGGCAGCCTCAACGCCGCTCGGGTGCTCGGTGCGGTGCGCTGAAGCTGCTCCATGGTGCCAGTGGCAGTGGACGAAGCGGGGGCTGCCCCCTGTTGACGTTTCCTGGGCCCCTGCGTTCATAGAACGGAGACTTAGAATTTAGATCAGCACTTGGCCATCCGCCGCCACAGGCTTCCGCGCTTCTGGCTGGCTCTCACCCTCGGCCTGGTGGCCACCGGAGTGGGCGGCGCTTGGTGGTGGGAATCGCAATTGCCGCGCCGGCTGGAGCAGGCCGCCAACGAGGGGCGCTTCGACGACTGCATCCGCTACAGCGATCAGCTGGCCTCCCTGCGCTGGTTGAGCGGGCGCTCACCGGCGGAGCAGGGCCGCTGCCGACGGGCCAAGGCTGAACAGCTCTGGCGGCAGCAGAAGCCCGAGGAAGCCCTGAAGCTGCAACTGTTGCTGGCCAATTCCGTGGCGGGAACCGAGGCCGACCGGCAGCAGCTGCTGGCCTGGCAGCAGGACCTCAAGGACCGGGCCCTGGCCCGCTTCCAGCAGGGCGACCTGGAGGGGGCCTTAGCTCTGCTCAAGCCCATGGGCGAGCATCACCGGCCCGACGGCTCTGCCTTGGGTGACAACCTGCGGGAGTTCTGGGCGCGCAACCAGCTGCAGCAGGAGCGGGCCGTGAAGTTCGTTTCTGAGAAGCGCTGGTGGGAGGCCCTTGATGCCCTCAACCGCATCGATCACCCCTGGTGGACCACCGCCACAGGCCCCCTGCGGGAGCAGGTGGACCAGGCGATCGCCGGGCTGAAGAGCAAGGAACAGGAGCACCACAGCCACGGCGATCAACCGATCGACAGCGTGCCGATCGCCAGTCTTGATGCCGCCGTGCAACGCCAGCTGACCACGGGCGTCGACGAGTGGACCGCCTTCACCAAGGCCTGCGCCGAGCTGGGCGGCCGGGTGGTTGAGTCGGGTCCTGAGACCACCTGCCGCCGCTGAAGGCCCCCCGGCGCCAGCCTCCACCCTGGGGCCCATGACAGGATTGATCTATCCACTGGGTCCCCAGCACATGAAGGCCGGAGAACAGGTCCAGGTCAGCCAGAGCGTGGTCGTTTACACCCACCCGGAGCACCGCGGCAAGGCCTTTGATCTTCTCGGACAGCAGGGCGAGGTGCTGCAGGTGCTCGACGACTGGAAGGGCAAGCCCATCAGCCCGACCCTGCCGGTGATCGTGGCCTTCGGACGCTTCCGCGCCCACTTCCGCCCCGACGAGCTAGAGGCGGTGGGCTGAGGGGCCTAGCCGGGACGAATCAGGAACACGCCGTCTTCGCCGTCGGTCTGGCGCAGGCAGAGCTGAATCGACTCTTGGCGGTTGGTGGGCACCAGGCGGCCACAGAAATCGGGCTGAATCGGCAGCTCCCGGTGGCCACGGTCCACCATCACCAGCAGCCGCACGAGATCAGGACGCCCCCAGGTGTGCAGGGCCTCCAGCGCCGCCCGCACCGTGCGGCCGGTGAAGATCACGTCATCCACCAGAACCAGTTGGCGCCCTTCGATGTCGGAGGGCAGCTGGGTGGCCTCCACCAGGCGGGTGCCCACCCGCTCAAGGTCATCGCGGTGGAAGGTGGGATCAAGGCTGCCCTGGTCGATCGGGTGACCGCAGAGCTCCTGCAGTTGCTCGGCCAGCACCCGGGCCAGGGCCACCCCCCGGGTGGGGATGCCCAGCAGCAGCAACTGGCGACTGTCGATCACTCCTTCGAGCACCTGGGAGGCCAGGCGGCGCACTGTGCGGGCGAGATCGTCGGCGGAGAGGATCTCCAGTCGCCGCTGATCGGGTGACGGTGCCGTGGAAGTGTTCACAAGGAACGGAAGTTGGTCGTTCCATCGTATGGACGCAAGAATGTTGCCAAAAGCTGACGACCCCATTTCGCGGCCTGGATCATCGACCTTCAGGAGTAACTTGGCCTCAGAAGACGCTTGAATGACCATTCGGGAAGTCAGGGTGAGCGCAAGTCCCAGCTTCGGATCTCCAACCCTTCCCTCCGGTCGGGAATCAGCTTCGGGTCGGTTGCGGGACGGAGCGATTCCCCCCGTGGTGCTGACCATCCTTGATGGCTGGGGCTTTCGTGAGGAGGCAAGGCATAACGCTATCCAGGGGGCGAGCACGCCGGTGATGGATGCCCTCTGGGAGGCCTATCCCCACACCCTGATCCAGGCCAGCGGCGGAGAGGTGGGTCTGCCCGACGGCCAGATGGGCAATTCCGAGGTGGGCCATCTCACGATCGGCTCCGGCCGGATCATCCGTCAGGAGCTGGTGCGGATCGGCAAGGCCGTGCGCGACGGCAGCCTGGCGGCCAATCCGTCCATCAACGAGCTGGCGGACCGGCTGCTGCGCGATGGCGGCACCCTGCATCTGCTCGGACTGGGCTCCGATGGCGGCGTTCACAGCCACATTGACCACCTCGGTGGGCTGCTGCAGTGGGCCGCCGGCCGAGGCCTCAGCGACATCTGCCTGCATGTGATCACCGACGGACGCGATACGCCCCCTCAGAGCGCCATCTCCTACCTGGAGTCCATCGCAGCCCAGGTGGAGGCCGCCGGGGTCGGCCGGATCAGCACCATCTGCGGCCGCTACTGGGCCATGGACCGCGACAACCGCTGGGAGCGCACCGAAAAGGCCTACCGCCTGCTGAGCGAGGAGGGCGAGATCAGTTCCCTCTCCTTCCAGGAGGCGATCGAAGCGGCCTACGCCGACGGCATCAACGACGAATTCCTGGAACCCCTGCGGCTGGCACCCGGCGTCCTCAAGCCTGGCGATGGGTTGATCTGTTTCAACTTCAGGCCCGATCGGGTGCGCCAGCTGATCCGCTCCCTGGTGCTCGACGACTTCGACCAGTTTGAGCGCCAGCGCATCAGCCCCCTCCATGTGGTCACCTTCACCCAATACGAACTGGGCCTGCCCGTGGCGGTGGCGTTTCCGCCGGAATCCCTCGATGGCCTGCTCGGTCAGGTGGTCTCCGCCCACGGACTGCGCCAGCTGCGCACGGCCGAAACCGAGAAGTATCCCCACGTCACTTACTTCCTCAACGGCGGCATCGAACAGCCTTTCCCCGGTGAAGATCGCCACCTAGTTCCATCCCCGCGCGTCGCCACCTACGACCAGGCCCCGGCCATGTCTGCCGACCAGCTCACCGACAACTGCATCTCCGCCCTCAACAAAGGCGTGTATTCCCTGGTGGTGATCAACTATGCCAACCCGGACATGGTGGGCCACACCGGCCGGATGGACGCCACCCAGCAGGCCATCGCCACCGTGGACCACTGCGTCGGTCGCCTGGTGGAGGCCACCAATCGCCTGGGCGGCACCCTGCTGATCACCGCCGACCACGGCAATGCCGAGTTGATGGAAGGGGAAGATGGACGCCCCTGGACCGCCCACACCACCAACCCGGTGCCGGTGATCTTGGTGGAAGGCGAAAAGCGCAAGCTTGGAGGCCATGGTGCCGCTCCCCAGCTGCGCCAGGGTGGCGGCCTGGCCGACATCGCACCCACCCTGCTGCAGATCCTGGGGCTGCCCCAGCCTGCGAGCATGACGGGCACCTCCCTCGTGGAACCCCTGAACCTGATCAGCCCCCCGGCCACCTTCGCCGCCGCCGTGAAGGTCTGAGCCGTTCGTTAGGTTGGCTGCATGCTCACCACTGTTCTGTCCTGGATCTGGTCGGCCATCGGCCTGTTGCTGATCGGTAGCGTGCTCCTGCACAGCCCCAAGGGCGATGGCATGGGAGGCCTGGCCAGCAGTGGCGGCTCCATGTTCAGCAGCGCCCGCAGCGCCGAGGACACCCTCAACCGCATCAGCTGGACGCTGCTGGGCCTGTTCCTCGCCCTGGCCGTGGTGCTCAGTGCCGGCTGGTTGCGCTGAGGCGACTGAGGCGGCCTGTTCCGCACAGCTCTCTAGCGAGCTCGCTTTCCCTTCGTCTCCGTTCCCGCCTGTGGATCCGATCAAACGCCGCGGACTGCTCTCCTCCCTGGCCGTGGTGCTGGGCGCGGTCTGGGGTGGTGCCAGAGCCGAGGCGGCGTCCAAAGCCGCCGATCCCAGCTGGCAGCTCAGTGACAGTGAATGGCGCAAGCGTCTGAGTCCCGCCGCCTACAACGTGCTGCGGCGCGAAGGAACTGAACGCCCATTCAGCAGCCCCCTCAACAGCGAGAAGCGCCAGGGAACCTTCCTGTGCGCCGGCTGCCGCCTGCCCCTGTTCAGCTCCTCGGCGAAATTCGAGAGCGGCACCGGCTGGCCCAGCTTCTTTCAGCCCCTGCCTGGTGGGATCGTCACCAAAACCGACTTCAAATTGCTGGTGCCCCGCACCGAATACCACTGCCGCCGCTGCGGCGGCCACCAGGGTCACGTCTTCAACGATGGGCCCCGGCCCACAGGCAAGCGCTACTGCAACAACGGCGTGGCCCTCGACTTCAAGGCCGGCTGAAGAGACCCGCCCACGGCGGGATCGACCCAGGCCCAGAGCCTCCGGATCAAGACAGCATCGATCGCCGCCCTGTACAGGACAAAACCTGAACAGCACAAAAAAAGAGGGGGGCTATGCCCCCCTCTGCCGGGATCGATCCGGATGGCGGAGCGGATTGAGCGCTCCGCCGCTGGGGATCAGTAGTCGAAGTCGCCGCCCATGCCGCCGCCGCCTGCGGGAGCTGCTTCCTTCTTCTCGGGCAGGTCGGCCACGATGCACTCGGTGGTGAGCACCATGCCTGCGATCGAAGCTGCATTCTGCAGGCCCGAACGGGTCACCTTGGCAGGGTCCACGATGCCGGCAGCCAGCATGTCGACATACTCGCCGGTGGCGGCGTTGTAACCCTCGTTGAAGGGCATGCCCTTGACGTGCTCAGCCACGACGGCGCCATTGACGCCGGCGTTCTGGGCAATGCGCATCAGGGGAGCGGTGAGGGCGGAGGCCACGATCGTGGCGCCGATCAGCTCTTCGCCGGTGAGGTTGGCGGCCGCCCACTCTTCCAGGGCCGGAGCCAGGTGAGCCAAGGTGGTGCCACCACCAGGAACGATGCCTTCCTCAACAGCCGCCTTGGTGGCGTTGATGGCGTCTTCCAGGCGCAGCTTCTTGTCCTTCATCTCGGTCTCGGTGGCGGCACCCACCTTGACCACGGCCACACCGCCGCTCAGCTTGGCCAGACGCTCCTGAAGCTTCTCCTTGTCGTAGGAGGAGTCGGTTTCGTCCATCTGCTTGCGGATCTGCTCGCAGCGGGCCTTCACTGCCGCCTCGTTGCCTTCGGCGACGATGGTGGTTGTGTCCTTGTTGATGGTGATGCGGCGGGCGGTGCCCAGCATCTCCAGCTTGGTGTTCTCCAGCTTGAGGCCGGCGTCCTCGGTGATCAGCTGACCGTTGGTGAGGACGGCGATGTCCTCGAGCATGGCCTTGCGGCGGTCACCGAAGCCAGGAGCCTTGACTGCGGCTACGTTGAGCACGCCGCGCAGGCGGTTTACCACCAGGGTGGCCAGGGCTTCCTTCTCGATGTCCTCGGCGATGATCAGCAGGGGCTTGCCGGTCCGGGCGATCTGCTCGAGCACGGGCACCAGGTCCTGCACAAGGCCGATCTTCTTGTCGGTGAGCAGGATGTAGGGCTCCTCGAGCACCGCTTCCATCCGCTCGGTGTCGGTGGCGAAGTAGGGCGAGATGTAGCCCTTGTCGAAGCGCATGCCCTCGGTGACCTCCAGCTCGGTGGTCATCGATTTCCCTTCTTCCAGGGAGATGACGCCCTCCTTGCCCACTTTGTCCATCGCATCGGCGATCATGCGGCCGACTTCTTCGTCGTTGCCGGCGGAGATGGTGCCCACCTGGGCGATGGCGTTGGAGTCGGAGATCGGCTTGGCATGCTCCTCAATCTTCTTGACGAGGAAGTCGGAGGCCTTGTCGATGCCCTTCTTGAGGGTGATGGCGTTGGCGCCGGCGGCCACGTTGCGCAGGCCCGCCTTGACCATGGCGTGGGCCAGGACGGTGGCGGTGGTGGTGCCGTCACCGGCGGCGTCGTTGGTCTTGGAGGCGGCCTGACGGATCAGGGCCACACCGGTGTTCTCGATGTGGTCTTCGAGTTCGATCTCCTTGGCGATCGTGACGCCGTCGTTGATGATCTGGGGGGCGCCGAATTTCTTCTCGAGCACCACGTTGCGGCCTTTGGGACCGAGGGTGACGGCGACGGCCTCAGCCAGGATGTCGATGCCTTTTTCGAGGGCCCTGCGGGCGTTCTCGTTGTAGATGATGCGCTTGGCCATGGAGAAATGATCTCTTTACTAATGGGACGAGGATGAATTGAAGGGGAATCAGATCTCCGAAGGTTGGAGAATCTGACATCACCGATCAACAAGGGTGCTCAGTTGACGATTGCGAGGATGTCTTTCTCGGAGAGGAGAACGAACTCGTTGCCGCCGAGCTTGATGTCGGTGCCGGCGTACTTGCTGTACAGAACCTTGTCGCCCACACTCACTTCGGGAGCCTGGCGGGTCCCGTCGTCACTGCGCTTGCCGGGGCCGACCTGCACCACCTCACCCACCTGGGGCTTTTCCTGGGCGGTGTCAGGCAGAAGGATGCCTCCAGCCGTCTTTTCGTCCGAATCGGACACCTTAATGAAAACGCGGTCTCCAAGGGGTTTGACCGTGGAAACGCTCAGAGAAACAGCAGCCATGAATCCATGCAAATGCGACAAAGTGACGCCTGCGGCGCCACGACAACGGCGAGTTGGCACTCGTGCCCGTTGACTGCCAACTTAGACGAAGCGCCTGCGCCTCTGCCTTCTGATCCCTGTGCGGGTCACCGAACCTGCCCAGTCAGTTCCCACCGCCAGCCGCCGTGGCCTGACGAACAGGCGGCGGCCTCAGCGGAGCCGGCATGAGCGAGTGGTAAGGTTGCGCCGCTTAAGGCGGGAGGCACCCGCTGCGCAAACCCCTTTCTTGACCTATGGCTGCTGCACCCGCAACCTCCAGCACCTCCACCGGCGCCAAGGGCGTTGTTCGCCAGGTGATCGGTCCTGTGCTGGACGTTGAATTCCCCGCAGGCAAGCTTCCGAGGATCTTCAACGCCCTGCGCATCGAAGGCCGCAACTCGGCCGGACAGGACGTGGCCCTGACCGCTGAAGTGCAGCAACTGCTGGGTGATCACCGGGTCCGTGCCGTCTCGATGAGCACCACCGACGGTCTGGTGCGCGGTATGGAAGCCCTCGACACCGGCGCACCCATCTCTGTGCCCGTGGGCGAAGCCACCCTCGGCCGCATCTTCAACGTGCTGGGTGAACCGGTCGACGAGCGCGGTCCGGTCTCCACCACCCTCACTTCGCCGATTCACCGAGGGGCTCCCAAGCTCACCGAGCTGGAAACCAAGCCCAAGGTGTTCGAAACCGGCATCAAGGTGATCGACCTGCTGGCCCCCTACCGCCAGGGTGGCAAGGTCGGCCTCTTCGGTGGCGCCGGCGTCGGCAAAACCGTGCTGATCCAGGAGCTGATCAACAACATCGCCAAGGAACACGGCGGTGTGTCGGTCTTCGGTGGAGTGGGTGAGCGGACTCGCGAAGGAAACGACCTCTACGAAGAATTCAAGGAATCCGGAGTGATCAACTCCGAAGACCTCAGCAAGTCGAAAGTGGCCCTCTGCTACGGGCAGATGAACGAGCCTCCAGGCGCCCGCATGCGGGTGGGCCTCTCGGCGCTCACCATGGCCGAGCACTTCCGTGATGTGAACAAGCAGGACGTGCTGCTGTTCATCGACAACATCTTCCGCTTCGTGCAGGCTGGCTCTGAAGTGAGCGCGCTGCTGGGCCGCATGCCCTCCGCTGTGGGCTACCAGCCCACCCTCGGCACCGACGTGGGTGAACTGCAGGAGCGCATCACCTCCACCCTGGAGGGCTCAATCACCTCGATCCAGGCGGTTTACGTTCCAGCCGACGACCTCACCGACCCGGCTCCCGCCACCACCTTCGCCCACCTCGACGCCACCACGGTGCTCAGCCGCGGTCTGGCCTCCAAAGGCATCTATCCCGCTGTGGATCCCCTCGATTCCACCAGCACGATGCTCCAGCCCTCCGTGGTAGGTGATGAGCACTACCGCACCGCCCGGGCCGTGCAGAGCACCCTTCAGCGCTACAAGGAACTGCAGGACATCATCGCCATTCTCGGCCTCGACGAGCTCTCCGAAGATGACCGCCGCACGGTGGACAGGGCCCGCAAGATCGAGAAGTTCCTCTCCCAGCCCTTCTTCGTGGCCGAGATCTTCACCGGTCAATCGGGCGAATACGTGAAGCTCGAGGAGACCATCAAGGGCTTCAACATGATCCTCGCCGGCGAACTCGACGACCTCCCCGAGCAGGCCTTTTACCTGGTGGGCACGATCGATCAGGTCAGGGCCAAAGCCCAGAAGATTGCCGCCGAAGCCAAGAAGGGCTGAGTTCCACCATCCCATCCGCTTCCTGAGCACCCGTCACCATGACTCTCAACCTGCGCGTTCTGGCTCCCGACCAGAGTGTCTTCGACGGCACTGCCGACGAGGTGATCCTGCCCAGCACCTCCGGCCAGGTGGGCATCCTCACCGGCCATGTCTCAATGCTCACGGCCCTTGATGTGGGCGTGATGCGCCTGCGGGCAGGCAAGGACTGGACCAGCATCGCCCTGATGGGTGGCTTTGCCGAAGTGGAGGCCAATGAGGTCACCGTGCTGGTGAACGGTGCCGAGCTGGGCTCACGCATCGACGCCGGCAAGGCCGAGCAGGAGTTGGAGCTGGCTGAGCAGAAGGCAGCCGGATTTGAAGGGCAGCCCGCCAGCACCGAGAAGGTGAAGGCTCAGCAGGACCTGGCCCGCTCCCGCGCCAGGCTCCAGGCCACCAGAGCCAACTGAGGCGGCGGGGCTCTGCATGAGCCTGCGATTCTTCCTCGATTCGGCCGATCCTCTCGCCTGGGAGGAATGGATGTCCACAGGGTTTTTTCACGGCATCACCACCAATCCCACGCTGCTGCGGCAGGCCGGCCAGGTCTGCAGCGTCTCTCACCTGCGCTCCCTCAGCCGGCGGGCCCTCGATTTCGGCTGCCAGGAGCTGCATCTGCAGGCCTGGGGGCGCGAGCCCGAGGCCCTGCTGGATTGCGCCCTCGCCCTCGCTGAGCTGGGCCAGGGGCAGATCACCATCAAAGTTCCGCTCACCAGGGCCGGCACCACCGCCGCGACAAAGCTGGTCGCCCGCGGCATTCCGCTCACCTTCACCGCCTGCTACGAAGCCCCCCAGGTGCTGGTGGCCGCAGCCCTCGGCGCCCGCTACGTCGCCCCCTACCTGGGCCGCATCCAGGACCTGGGCCGGGATGGCCACCAGGAGCTGATCACGATGCAGCAGTGCGTGGATCACAGCGGCTCGAGCCTGAAGCTGCTGGTGGCCAGCCTGCGGGTCACCAGCGACCTCAGCCGCCTGGCGGCGGCCGGGATGACCACCTTCACCCTCTCCCCCCAGCTGGCGGCGGCCCTGTTCAGCTGCGAGGCCAGCAACGCCGCCGCGGCCCGCTTCGACGCCGATGCCGACGCCACCCTGGTGCAGCGGTGAGCAGCAAGGGACGGGAACTCGGTCTGCAGCTGAGGGCCTGGCACAAGGCCGGCACCCCGGGACTCAGCAACGGCAGGGCCATCGCCAACCGGCTGGTGGATCTGCTCGGGGCCGAGGAGCGCCTCAAGGGCCCTGTACGCGATCTGGCCGACCAGCCCCTGCTGCTGCGGGCCCTCCAGGAGAGCGGCGCCGGCCGCAGCACCTCCGTGCAGCTGCTGGCGGAGCAGCTGGGCAGCACCTATGCCCCAGCCGTGCTGGAGGAACTACTCGATCTGCTGGAGGCGGCCACGGGGGTGACCATCACCCGGCCCCAGGGTCCTGGTCCCAGCGCTGACTCCTCTGCAGCCCAGAGGCCTGAGCCGCAGTCGGCGGGGCGGGCGATGGGGCACTCGCTGCGGGCCATGGGCCCAGGAGCGGCCCTGGCGGCGGGCGCGGCTCTGGTGCTGCGCTGGCTCAGCGGCGAGCTGGACCGCTGGCTGTTCCGGTCGTGGGGCTGGCAGGGCTGGCTGGTGCTGGCGCTCACCCTGGCCCTGCTGCAGGCCCTCAGCCTCGGTCCGCTGAAGTGGACACGGCGCCAGTGGCCCCTGGAGCAGGCCGATGCCAGCGAACCCCGCCAGGCCTGGCGCTGGATCACCGCCCCCTGGATCCACCACAACCCCCTCGAAGCGGTGCTGAATGTGGCGCTGCTGCTACTGCTCCTGAGGGCTCCCTCACCGCTGCCCCTGGCCGATGTGGTGCTGCGCTACACCCTCACCAGCCTGGCCACCACGGCCCTGGCGCTGCTGGTGGCGGAGCGGCGCACCAGCGAGCGGCGCTGGGATGGGGCCGCCGGAGCGGTGAGCGCCCTGATCGGCCTGGCGGCCGGCTCCAGCCTGCTGTACTGGCGTGCGCTCTCCTTCAACCTGGGCCCGATCGAGATTCCCAGCTGGGTGCTACTGCTGGTGTACGGCGCCCTGCAGCTGGGCTGGCAGCTGCCCCGCCAGAGCGAGGACGATGACAGCCTCCCCCTGGATCGCCTGCTCAGCAGCCAGTGGTGGTGGGGCCTGGCACTGGGGGTGGCCTGGGCGCTGGTCAACCGCTTGGACACCCTGCTGGACCTGGCTCTGAAGGCGAGGGGAGCCGGGGGCTGAACGAGATCAGCTCACTCCAGATCTGGTTTCTAATCTGGGTTCAGCTCTGCTTCCCCGCACTGATCGCGGCCATGTAGCGCCCCCACAACTCGGCCACCAGGGCGCCGCTGGCCGCCTGGGCCGGCCGGTTATCGTCGTTGCCCATCCAGATGGCGGTGAGGATCTCCAGCGATGGGGAATAGCCGATGAAGAGCACGTCAACGCCGTTGTCGGTGGTGCCGGTCTTGCCGCGGCCATCGGCCACCACCGCCGCCGCCCGGCCCGTGCCGCTGCGCACCACCTCCGCCAGCAGACCGTCCATCACGGCGGCATCGCTCTCGCGCAGCAGCTGGCGGGGCTGCTCACCGATGGGGGTGGTCACCCCCCGCTCCGGGCAGGTGGCGAGGCTGTAGATCGAGCGGCAGATGCCCAGGTCGTAGATCTTGCTGACGCCATGCATCGGCACACTGCGGCCCCCGTTGGCCACCACGGCATAGGCCCGGGCCAATTCGTAGAGCAGGGTTTCACGGCCGCCGAGCATGGTGTTGAAGTCAGCGTCGAGGGGGGTGCTGATCCCCAGCTGACGGGCCTTGCGCACCACCTGCTTCAGGCCGGCTTTCTCGGCCAGGCGCAGGGCCACCACGTTCTCGGAATCGGCGAAACCCCGCACCACACTGATGCTGCCGCTGCCACCACTGCCCTGGCGACAGCCGGCCACATAGGAGAGGGGGGCACAGGAGATGGCCTCCTCGGGGCTGGTGCCGGTCTCCAGCGCCGTCAGGTAGGGGAAGAGCTTGAAGGTGGAGCCGGGCTGACGCAGGGCCTGGACCCGGTCGAAGCTGGAGCGGGAATAATCACCGCCGCCCACATAGGCGAGGATCTTGCCGCTGCGGTAATTGAGCGAGATCAGGGCCCCCTGGGTGAGCCCCACCCCCGCGGCTGGCCCCTCAAGAAAGCGCTGCAACTGCTGCTGGGAGAGCTGCTGCAGCTTCGGATCGATCGTGCTCACCACGTAGTAGTTCCCGCCTGAGGCCTTCTGCGAAAGGTTGAGGCCGAAGCGGGTGCCCTCCAGCTCGCCGAGCACGTAGTCGCTGAAGAAGGGATAGCTGGAGAAGCTGGAGTCGCGGCAGGCCGAGGGATCGATGTTGAGGGGCCGCCGCTGAGCATCGATCAGTTGCTGATCGCCCAGATAGCCCTGCTCATGCATCAGCTTGAGCACCAGGTCGCGGCGCTCACGGCCGGCGGTGGGATCCTTGGTGTTGCAGGGGCTGTAGCCATTGGGGCTGGGCAGCAGGCCCACCAGGAAGGCCGCCTGTCCCACGTCAAGCTCCGTGGCCGACTTGCGGAAATAGAGCCTGGAGGCCTGCTCGAAGCCATCGGTGCCGAGGCCCAGATGGGCCCGGTCGAGGTACATCTTCAGGATCTGGTTCTTGCTGTAGCCCACCTCCAGCTGCAGGGCCACCCACAGCTCCCGCAGCTTGCGGCTGAGGCTGTAGTCGGTACCAACTTCGGGGTAGTAGATGCGGGCCACCTGCTGGGTGAGTCCGCTGCCGCCGCCGCTGCCCAGCAGCACCGAGCGCAGGGTGCCAAACAGATCGACCCCGCTGTTCCAGCCGAAGCGCGCCTCCTCCGAGGCCATCAGCGCCTGGCGCAGGTGCAGGGGATAGGCCTGCAGGGAGGGCAGAGCGGTGGCGGAGCCCTCCTTGGCGTCAATCTGCTGACCGGAGGCCGAGACGATCTTCACGGGGCCCGAGATCAGGCGAATGCGCGAGCCACCACCGACGGAGGAGACCAGCAGCAGACCGCCCACCAGCAGTCCGGAGCCCAGCAGGCTGCCCAGGCCCAGCAGGTGCAGGGCCTGCTCCAGCGGGCTGCGGAAGTGCAGGTAGCGCAGGCGAGGAGCCGAGCCCCTGAGCGGCGAGCCCAGCTGCACCTGATCGCCATGGCGCAGGCGGATGGAGCGGATGCGGCGGTCACGGTGGAAGAGGCCGTTGGCGGAGTTGAAGTCTTCGAGTGCGAAATCGCGCTCACCGGGGCGCGGCTTCTCCAGGATCGCGTGCACACGGCTGAGGCTCTCCGCCTCGATCGGCAGCTCACAGGCTGGATCGCGGCCGATGCGATAGCGCCCCTCCGAGAGCACGGTGCGGCTGATCCGCCGCTCCCCGAGCCAGAGTTCCGCCACGGCCTGGCGTTCCAACAGCTGGCCCCACGCAAGGCGAATGGCGGCGGGGCGCCCATCGGGCCCTCCACGCCTCCAGGCGGCCAAGAAACGGCGCCAGGCGCTCCCCGGAGTGGACGGCTCGACCATGCGGAGCTGAACAGGCAGGCCTTGGGGATACGCTACGCGCAGCGATCTCCCCGCCCGTACTGAGCCAGCGCGATCCCTGGGAGCCCTTCAGGCTCTGGCTGGCCATCACGATCGGGCTCTATGCGATCCGGGCCAGTTTTGCCGCCACCTGGGTGGGGGCCATTCCCGGCTGGGTGCTGCTGGTGATGGTGCTGGTGGCCCTGCTGCTGGCCAGCAAGGCCCTGCTCTTCCCCGGCCGGGTGACCCCGCAGCGAACGGGCGATGGTGGCTGGTGGAGCGACCTGCAGGACGACTGGCGCCTGTGGTGGCACCGCCGCCAGGGCAACCCATGACCCCACATCCAGCCCAGCTGCGCCTGCGGGATCAGCCGGACAAGCTGGCCCGGCTCGATCCCGCCCGGCCCCTGACGATCGGGCGGGAGAGCAACAACCGCCTCTGCATGCCTGAGCAGCTCGGGCTCTCCCCCCACCACGCCGTGGTGCGCCACTCCAACAGCCACCAGAGCTGGGTGGTCTGCGACTGGCAGAGCGCCGATGGCACCTTCCTGCGCGGGGAGCGTCTGCAGCAGTGCCGGCCCTTGGCCGATGGCGATGAGATCCGGCTCGGGATGCGTGGTCCAGTGCTGATCTTCGAGCTCACTGCTGCAGCCCCCGCGGTTCAGCCAGCGGCCCGGGCGGCAGCGGCGCCAGCGGCCCAGCCGCCGGCGGCAGCGGTCAGCAGCCTCGACATCGCTGGCCAGCAGATCCCCCTGGAGCAGATCCGATCGGCCACGGTGCAGAGCCTGCCCCGCCACCCCCACATCTTCAGCTGGTGGCTGCTGGTCTGCCTGGGCGGTCTGCTGCTGCTGCCGTTCCCCGTCCTGTTCTGGCCCCTGGAACTGGCGGCCCTGGCCGGCTGGATCCTGCTGGGCTCCCGTAAGGAGCACACCCTCACGGTGGAGCTGCGGGATGGCCGTGCCCAGCGCCGCAGCTTCGCCAACCGGCTCACGGCCCTCTCCCATCGCAACGGGATCCGCAAGGCCATCGGCCAGAGTCTGGAGGCCTGAACGCCGAAGCCAGCCCTCCGTGACCTGGATCCTGCCGGAAGGCGCCAGCCTTGATCTGGAGGGGATCTCCAGCCCACTGCAGGTGCTGCGCGGGCTCGGTGGCGGCAGCCAGGGCCAGGTGTTCGAGGTGGAGGTGGCCGGCGAGCGCCTGGCACTGAAGTGGTATCTGCCGGCCTGCATCGCCCGCGATCCCCACCTGAAGCGGCGCCTGGGCGAGAGCATCCACGCCACCGCCCCCAGCGAGGCCTTCCTCTGGCCGCTGGCCCTGGTGACGCCCGGCCCTGGCGCCTTGCCGCTGCTGCGGCTCACGGAGCCGGGCTTCGGCTACCTGATGCAGCTGCGGCCGCCGGGGTTTGTGGGGGCCCATGAGCACGTGGGCGGCCACCTGGCCATCGGCCTGCTCCAGGTGCTGAGGGCCGGCTTTTTCCTGGCTGAGGCCTTCCACTCCCTGCACCTCAAGGGCCTCTGTTACAAGGACATCTCCCTGGGCAACCTGTTCCTTGAGCCCTCCAGCGGCCGCATCCTGATCTGCGACAACGACAACGTGGATGTGGATGGGCGGGATCTGGGCAGCGTGCTCGGTACCCCGGGATTCATGGCCCCGGAGATCCTGATGGGCCGGGCCCGGCCGGGGGCCAACAGCGATCTCTTCTCCCTGGCGGTGCTGATCTTCCGCCTGCTCACCCGCCACGATCCGCTGCGGGGCCGGAGGGAGCTGGCGATCCACTGCCTGGATGAGCCCGCCCGGCGCCGTCTCTACGGCGAAGACCCCCTGTTCATCTTCGATCCGGTGGATGCGAGCAACCGCCCCGATCCGATCGAGCACGCCGCGGCCCTGATCACCTGGCCGATCTATCCAGAACCGATCCAGCGGCTGTTTGAGCAGACCTTCTGCGCCGGGATGCAGGACCCCCAGCGTCGGGCGCTCACCGGCCAGTGGATGGCGGCCCTGGCCGCGGCCCTCGACCAGCGTCAGCTCTGTGGCTCCTGCGGCCAGGAAACCTTCCCCGCTCCCAGCGAACCCGCCCCCCTGTGCTGGAGCTGCGG
>NZ_JAGQBF010000028.1 GCF_024345495.1 Synechococcus sp. RedBA-s
GAAATGCCGGTGCGAGAAGCCCGACCGGCAGACCCGAAGGCCCTTCGTCTGTCTCAATGTAACAGAGCATTGCGAGATGTGCGGAGCCCTTAAGGTTTGCTCCGGGTTGGGGCGATCTGGTCGCCGCTGCTGCGCTTGGTCGGGACGGTCGCTCGGAGCGCCGGTCCGAGCGTGTCGCCTTCACGACAGTCCTGCGGGAATCCGTACCAACGGACACTGGTTCCACTTAAGGTTTTCTTCAACTCCTCCGAGAAGGTGAACCCATGGTTCTGATCTGCTGGGATCTGGCCGGTAACCGCTCCACAGAAACCCTGCCCGTGAACCTGGTGCGCCAGCGCCGTCTTCAGCTGGAGAGCCTTGGCGCCGTCATCTACTGGAGCGAGAGGCTGGTCAACGCCTGAGGCTGTTGCTAAGTGTTCGAAGCACCCATTCGATCCGCCGCGGCGATGCCCTTGCGTTCACGCGCCCCAAGACCCCTCCTCGCCGGCGGCCTAACCCTGTTGGCTCTCGGTCTGGCTGGCTGTCCCAGCACTCCTCCCAAAGAGAGCCAACGGCTGGATCAACTTGAGCAGCGGCTCCAGCAGATGGAGCAGCGCCTGGCCAGCCCGGCAAGGCCCGACCCCGCTGACCCCTCTGGAAAGCCGCCGGCCGGGGTGGTCAAGTCGCTGACCTTCCGCATGGACAGCCAGGACGACCGCCTGCGGATCTACTGGGCCGATGGCAGCTCCACCGATCTCCCCTGCACCAAGGAGCAAGGCACCTGGGCCTGTGGCTGATCTGGACTCGGCCCTCCCCTGACCCAGTCCGGGCCGTTTCATCCTGAGCTTCATGCGCCCACTCCTTGCCCTCACGGCCTGCCTGGCACTGCTGGCAGCCAAGCCAGCTCTGGCCCAGAACAGCTACGAGCTCTTCCCCTTCACCCGCCAACGGGCCACCAACGTGGCCCGCATGTATGCCGAGCGGCTTAACGGTGGCCTGACCACCTACCGGCCGGATAGCTGCATGTACAACCGTGGCGTTGGCGCCTGCCTGATCAAGGGCGATGCCAAGGGCTACATCTTCCGCTTCCTGGGGGGACCTCCGGGCTGGCAGATCCTCGGTTTGGCCCCCACGGCTGAAAGCGAGATCGAAGTGTCTGCCGATGGCCGTACCGTGGTTAGGGTCATTTACAATGGGGTCCCCAGGCCTGTCGACCAGACTCCCCAGCCCGATCCCCAGGCGGCACCTAGCCCCTGAGCCTGAGCCAATAATTTTCCCGGGCCCCTGAGCGCAAACACATCAGCCAGGAGCAGGGCTGAGCTGGTGGGCGAGTTGCTTCAGTTCTCTCGCCCAGGAGGGCTCGCAGGCCCAGCGTTCACGGCGGGTGAGGCTGAGGGCGATGCCCTTTTCGCCATAGGCCGCCTCATTGATGAACACCGGCCAGAGCGGCTCGGGATAGCTGGGCTCGTAGCAGAGGGTTTCACCGCCCGCTGTGAGGAAGAGCGGATCGCCGGGGCGGAGCACCTGCCAGTCTCGATGCTGACAGTGGGGATGCAGGCAGGCCGCCGGACGGCCATCGGCGTGGCGCGGTAGATCGAGGCTCCCCTGGTGGCGGTGAACGCTGAGGCCCTGGGGCAGGACCAGATCACCCCGCCGGGCTGAGGCCAGCACCGCCAGGGCGGCCTCCAGGGCCCGCTGGGTCTGGTGGCAGATGGTGGCATTGACCACCCCCTGAGGCACCGGGCCCACCTCGATCACCAGGCCGCAGGGCCAACGCTCCAGCAGAAACCCCTGCTGGCTGTTGTCGGCCTCATGCAGGTAGATCGGCAGACCCAGCAGCGCCTGGATGCCCGCCGCCAGGGCCAGATCCGCGGGTCGCCGCCCGTACACCACCAGGGAGTTGCCCATCGCCGCGGTGGTGCTGTGCAGATCGAGCACCAGGGCGCAGGGCTGCAATCCGACCGGCCCGTGCAGGGCCAGCAGCTCCCGGGCCCGCTGCACCTCCCGATCCCCCTGGCCGGGCCCCTCCAGCAGGACGCTGGTGAAGGAACGGTTCAAGTCGCGATCGAGGTAGCGCCGACCTGCCGCAAGGGCGCCTGGATTACCGATCACCAGCCGCAGCGGCAGGCCGGCGGCGTCGAGGGCCTCGGGATGGGCCAGCCAGTGCTCCAACAGCCAGGGGGCGTTGCGCTCATTGCCGTGGGTGCCGGCCACCACCAGAACCTCTGCCGCGCCCATCGCCACGCCTCCCGCGGATCGGATCTGCGGCCAGCCTGGCGCAGCGTCAGGCTGCTGCGGGCCAGAGTTGTGACCCGCGCCGGAGACTGCCATGGCCGTTCCACCCCTGCTGGTCGCCAGCGTGCGCGCCGCCTGGCGCTGCCAGTGGCAGCAGTTGATGAAGGGTCTGGGCCCAGCGGACGCCGCCGGCCACTACCGGCGGCCTGAGAGCGGCTTCGCCGCCACCCCGGAGCTCCCGGCCAGCGCGGCCACCAGGGGTGTCCATGGGCTGATCGTGGGGCGCAGCTGCCCCTGGGCCCATCGGGCCTGGTTGGTATGGAGCCTGCGCCAGCTCGCCGGCAGCCTGGAGCTGGTGGTGGTGGAGCCCGATCCCAAGGCGGGGCGTTGGCGCTTCGACACTCCCTACGAGGGGGCCAGCGCCCTGGTGGAGCTCTACCGGCGCAGTGGTGGCGATCCAAAGGCCAGGGCCACCGTGCCCGCCCTCTACGACCGCCCCGGCCGCCGGATCCTGGTGAACGAGAGCGCCCGGGTGATCGAGCTGCTCAACCGCTGGCCCGCGCCAGAGGGGGCTCCGGATCTGCTACCCGAGGGTCAGCTGGAGGCGATCAGCCACTGGCGGCAGCGGTTTCAGAGCACTGTCAACGATGGGGTCTACCGCTGTGGGTTCGCCCGCAACCAGGCCGCCTACGACCACGCCGAAGACGAACTGTTCGCCAGCCTCGAGGCGGCGGAGGCCGCCCTGCAGCAGCAGGGGCCGTGGCTGTGCGGCGAGCGGCTCAGCCTGGCGGATGTTGTCCTCTTCCCCACCCTGATCCGCCTGGAGCTGGTCTATGCGCCCCTGTTCGGCTGCAGCCGGCGCCCGCTCTGGAGTTTTCCGGCCCTGATGGCCTGGCGCGCCCGGCTCCATGCCCTCCCCGGGGTGGCGGCCACCTGCTTTCCAGACTCCTGGCGGCGCGACTACTTCGGAGCCCTCTTTCCCCTGCACCCCTCGGGCATCGTTCCGGCGGGGGCGGATCTGGCCACACTGGTGGCAGGCCCTGCTCCAGTGCGACCCCAGCCATGACCGATCGATCACAACCCGAGGGCAGCCCCAGCGATCCGGTGTTCGAGGGGGTCTACGGACCGTTCACGATCACGGACCTGGATCGCCGCGAGGTGCTCGGTTACCGCCTGGCCCTGCTGGGGGTGGCCCTGGCCCAAGCGGGCCTGCTGCTGCAGTGGGCCAATTGGGGCAGCCAGGGGCTCTGGCCCTGGCTGGTGCTGATGGCCGTGGGCCTGGGACTGGCCCTGCGCTGGATTCACATCTACCTGCGTCCGCTGCACCGGGCCCTGCAGTTGTTCTGGCTGCTGGGCTGTGCCGGCGGGTTGGCCCTGGCGCTGCTGGTGGGCCAGGGCGCCATGCTCGACACCCTGGCGGCCGACTCCCGCTGGATCTGGGCGGTGGGACCCTTCTTCGCCGCCCTGGCGGGGGTGGGCTTCAAGGAATTCTTCTGCTTCCAGCGGCCCGAAGCCGTGGGGGTGACGCTGTTGCTGCCGGTGGCGCTGCTGGGCCGCCTGGTGGGTCTGCTCGATGGGCGCACCACCTTCACCCTGCTGGCCATCGAATCGGCGCTGCTGCTGGTACTGACACTACGTAAATTCCCGATGCAGGCCGCCGCCGATGTGGGCGATAAAAGTGTCTTTGCTTACCTGGAGAGCCAGAGGCCTCCCTCGCAAGCGTGACCCTGATCAGCCTGGTGGGCGTCAGCAAGGACTTCGGCCTTCGCACCCTCTTTGAAGACCTCGACCTGCACCTGCAGGAGCGCGACCGCCTGGGGCTGATAGGCCCCAATGGCGCCGGAAAATCCACCCTGCTGCGCCTGCTGGCGGGACTGGAGCCCCCCGGCGAAGGGGAGCGGCGCTGCTCCGGGCGGCTGAAGGTGGTGATGGTGGCCCAGGAGCCGGAACTCGATCCCGAGCGCACCGTGCTGGAGCAGGTGTTCGAGGACAGCGGCGAGAAGATGGCGCTGCTGCGCCGCTTCACCGAAGTGAGCCAGGACCTGGCCGACGACCCCAGCGACCAGGCCCTGCTCGGGGAGCTCAGCGACCTGCAGGAACGCATGGACCAGGCCAACGCCTGGGGCCTGGAGCAGCAGTGCCATGAGGTGCTGGAGCGTCTGGGCATCAGCGATGTGCACCGGCGAGTGGGCGACCTCTCCGGCGGCTTCCGCAAGCGGCTGGCCCTGGCCGCGGCCCTGGTGGCCGAGCCGGATGTGCTCCTGCTCGATGAACCCACCAACCACCTCGACGCCCTCTGCATCGAATGGCTGCAGGGGCAGTTGGAGCGCTTCCCAGGCGCCCTGGTGCTGATCACCCACGACCGCTACGTGCTCGACCGGGTGGCCCGCCGCATCGTTGAGGTGGACCGGGGCGTGGCCCGCAACTACCCCGGCAACTACGCCACATACCTGCAGACCAAGGCCGACGAGGAGGCGATCGAAGCCGCCAGCGCCGCCAAATTCAAGGGCGCCCTGCGGCGAGAACTGGAGTGGCTGCGCCGTGGACCCCAGGCCCGCAGCACCAAGCAGAAGGCCCGGATCCAGCGGATCGAGGCGATGCAGGAGGCCCCGAAACGCCAGAGCAAGGGGCAGCTCAGCCTGGCCAACGCCCACCGCCGCCTGGGCAAAAAAGCGATCACGGCCGAGCATCTCAGTGTCTGGGCCGAACCGAGCGCCGGTCCCGCCGCCGCTGGTGGGGCCTCAGCGTCCGGGCCGGCCCTGCTGCGCGATTTCAGCTACGACTTCAGCCCCGAGGACCGGGTGGGGATCATCGGCCCCAACGGTTCGGGAAAATCCACCCTGCTCGATCTGATCGCCGGACGCCGCCAGCCCCAGCAGGGGAGCCTGGAGCTGGGCAGCACGGTGCGGCTGGCCTACTTCGATCAGCAGGCCGAGGGGCTCACCAGCGGCCGGGGAATGGAGCGCAAGCTTCTCGATTACGTGCAGGAGGAGGCCAGTCGCATCGAGGTGGATGGAGCATCGATCAGTGCCTCCCAGCTGCTGGAGCGGTTCCTGTTCCCCCCCGCCCAGCAGCACAGCCCAATCGGTCGCCTCTCCGGCGGCGAACGCCGGCGGCTCTACCTCTGCCGGCTGCTGATCAGCGCCCCCAACGTGCTGCTGCTGGATGAGCCCACCAACGACCTCGATGTGCACACCCTCACGGTGCTCGAAGACTTCCTCGAGGATTTCCGCGGCTGCGTGGTGGTGGTGTCCCACGACCGCTACTTTCTCGATCGCACCGTCGACCGGCTGTTCTGCTTTGAAGACGGAGAGCTCAAACGACATGAGGGCAACTACAGCGCTTACCTGGAGCGGGTGGCCACTGCTCCAGCTCCAGCGGCCTCTTCAGTGGCTGCGGCCTCTTCAACAACAGTTCAGGTGCCCGCAGTCCAACTCCCGGCGGCCCCAGCGCCCAGGCGGCGCAGCTTCAAGCAAAACCGGGAACTGGAGAAGCTGGAGCAGTCGCTGCCGGAGTGGGAGGCCCTGCGGGCTCAACTGGAGCGGGAGCTGGCCAGCGGCGGCGGCGGCGACTACGCCCGGCTCGAGACCCTCACCCACGACCTGGCCGCCCTGCTGGAGCGCATCGAGCATGGGGAGGAGCGCTGGCTGGAACTCAGTGAGCTGAGCGCTTGATCAGCGCCAGATCACATTGGCCCCTGACCCTGGGAGCCCCCCCGTATGGTGGACCCGACAAGCCCCGGTAGCCGAAGGCCGGCCTTCCTATGACTTCCATCAACGAACACATCCGCAAGGATCAGATCGAGATCGAAACGGCCAAGGCCGTGGGCAACGAGGCGAAGGTGCGCCACCTCGAAGAGGAGCTCAAGTCTCTTGAGGAGTACAAATCGCACCACCCCGAAGACGATCACGATCCCAATTCCCTTGAGGTCTATTGCGATCTCAACCCCGAAGCTCCCGAATGCCGGGTCTACGACGACTGAGACAACTCAACAGATCCGTCCAACAGTTGGCCTGAACCCAGGCCTGACGGCACTTTCCCCCCTCATCGGGGGTTTTTTATTGGGGCTCTCAAGCTGGACATTGGGGCTCTGAACCTGGACGACTGGACGACAGAACCCAGAAGGACCTGGCTCACGCGCCTGGCCGCTTGCCCTCACTGGATCCCCAGCTCCCTCCACACTTCCGCGAGCAGACCATCGAGGCCCGAGTTGGTGGCCGCAGAGATCAGCAGCACCTCACCACCCCAGAGGGCCGCCAGGGCGGCGCTGGCGGCCTCCAGCTGATCGGGCAGCAACAGCTCACTTTTGTTGAGCGCCAGGATTCTGGGACGCTGATCAAGGCCATGGCCGTAGGCCACCAGCTCCTGCTCCACCACCGCCAAGTCGTGGGTGACATCGGGACTGGAGGCATCGACAAGGTGCACCAGCAGGCGGGTGCGCTCGATGTGGCGCAGGAAATCGTGGCCGAGGCCGGCCCCCTGGGCCGCTCCGGCGATCAGGCCGGGGATATCGGCGAAGACGGTGCCATCACCACTGGGCCGGCGCACCACCCCCAGGTTGGGTATCAGGGTGGTGAAGGGGTAATCGGCAATCTTGGGCTTGGCGGCGGAGAGCACGCTGATCAGGGTGCTCTTGCCGGCATTGGGCAGACCGATGATGCCCACCTCCGCCAGCAGCTTCAGCTCCAGCTGCAGCTGGCGTTCCTCGCCCTCCTTACCCTCGGTGAATTTCTCGGGGGCCCGGTTGCGGTTGCTGAGGTAGTGGGCATTGCCGAGGCCACCACGGCCCCCAGCCGCCACCCGCAGCCGGTCCCCCGGTTCGGTGAGGTCACCAAGCAGGACCTCGCTCTCCTGAAGGCGCACCTCGGTGCCGCAGGGCACCCGGATCACCAGGTCGTCGCCACCGGCGCCACTGCGCTTGTTGGGCCCGCCGCGGCGTCCTTCCGGAGCCTCGAACAGCCGCTTGTACTTGAAGTCGAGCAGGGTCTGCAGGTTCGGGTCGGCCTCGAGCCAGACGGTGCCGCCATGACCCCCATCACCGCCGGAGGGCCCGCCGGCGGGAACGTACTTTTCACGCCGGAAGGCGACGATGCCATCTCCGCCACGGCCACCCTGGACCGCGATGCGGGCTTGATCAATGAACTGCAAGGGAAGACCGCAGGGACTGGGCCAGATGGATCCCCAACCCTAGGATCGGCCGGTCGGAGGGCTGATTTTGGCTGAGGTGCGCTTCCAGAAGGTCAGCAAGGCCTTCCCAGCCCGGCGGGGGGGTGCGCCGGTGGAGGTGCTGCGGCAGCTGGATCTGACCGTGCACGACGGCGAATTCCTGGTGCTGGTGGGGCCTTCGGGCTGTGGCAAGAGCACCCTGCTGCGCATCCTGGCGGGCCTCGAAACCCCCAGCAGCGGCGAGATCCGGGTGGGGGAGCGCGCCGTGAGCGGCCTGCGGCCAGCCCAGCGCGATGTGGCGATGGTGTTCCAGAGCTACGCCCTCTACCCCCACCTGAGCGTGGCCGACAACATCGGTTTCGGGCTGCGGCGCAGCCGTAGCAGAAGCACCCTCCAGCAGCTGCAGGACGGACTGCACCGCTTCACGCGGCGGCTGCCCGCCGCGCTGCGGGTCGCTTCGGAGCGGGAGCAGCGGATCGAGCAGCGCATCCAGGCGGTGGCCGAGCAACTGGAACTCACCCCCCTGCTCGATCGCCTGCCCAAGGAGCTCTCCGGCGGCCAAAAGCAACGGGTGGCCCTGGGCCGGGCCATCGCCCGTGAGCCGAAGGTGTTCCTGATGGATGAACCGCTCAGCAACCTCGACGCCAAGCTGCGCACCGGCACCCGGGCCCAGATCGTGGCGCTTCAGCGGCAGCTGGGCATCACCACGCTCTACGTCACCCACGACCAGGTGGAGGCGATGACCATGGGCCACCGCATCGCCGTCCTCAACCAGGGACGCCTGCAGCAGCTGGGGACGCCGATGGAGCTCTACGAACACCCCGCCAACCTGTTCGTGGCCCAGTTCATCGGCAGTCCGCCCATGAACCTGCTGCCGGTGGAGCAGGCCGGAGCCGATCAGGTTCAGCTGGCCGGTCGTCGCTTTCTGGTGGAGGGGGAGATGGCCCAGACCCTTGAAGCCCGCGCCGCGGCCGGGGGGAGTGCTGATGGCCGTGGCAGCCTCACGGCCGGGCTGCGAGCGGAGCACTTCAAGCTGGCGCCCGCCACCAACCGCAACCTGACGGCGGAGATCACCCACCTCGAGGCCCTTGGCAACGAAGTGCTGATCAGTTGCCGCCTGATCGAGGGCAGCCAGTTGATCCAGGTGCGCACCGACCCGGGCCAGCGCCTGGAGGCCGGTCAGACGATTCACCTGGAGATCGATCCCAGGGGTTGGCGCTTTTTTGAAGCCAACGGCGATGCCCTGGCCAGGCCCGAGCCCAGTGGCGCCAGGGGGCACCAGGAGGAGAGGGAGGTGGTGCTGCCGGAGCTGAGCTGACGCCCTGCCCTTGGCTGCAGCTCATTTCGGCCAGATCACGCTGCAACCCTGGCCGCCGTCGCCGCGCTCAGCATCACTGACCCGCTCCACCCAGGGCACGCTGGCCAGCCACTGACGCAGTCCGCGCTTGAGCTTGCCGGTGCCGATGCCGTGGATCACCCAGAGGGGTCCCATGGCGTTGCGCAGCTGCTCCTCCACAGCGGCTTCCGCCTCATGCACCCGCATCCCACGCACATCGACGGTGTTGCGCTCGTTGCGCACCTGAGGGCCTGCCCCCCCCAGGTGTCGCCCGCTGGCACGCACCTCGACCACGGGCTGAACCGCCTCAGGCGGAACGGGCTTCTCCCCCTGCAGGCTCTCGATGCCGGAGAGCTCTAGCTGCAGCCGCAGCACACCACAGCGCACGCTCAGTTCACCGCCGTCGGCGCTGATTTCCAGCACCTGGGCCGCCTTGCCCAGGGAGAGCACGCGAATGCGCTCCCCCACCACCGGCCGCCAGCCGCTGGGGGCCCGGCGCTGGGGCTGGGGCGAGTGCTCCACCTGAAGCTGCCTGAGGCGCACACCGGCCTGGCGGGCCCGCTCCCCGTCACCGCCGCCCTGGCGCAGGCGCCGGATGATGCGGCGCACCTCCTGCTGCCCGTCGCGGATCGAGTGCTCCAGGGCCTGGCGCCGCTGCTCCTGCAGTTCCACCGACTGCTCCTGCTGCTGCTGCCAGCGCTGCAGCAGTTCCTCATGCAGCAGTTCGGTGCGCGCCAGCAGGGCCGCCGCCTCCTCGGCCGCCTCCTGCTGACGGCGGCGCTGATCTTCGAGACCGCGGATCACCTGGTTCAGTTCCCCTTCGCCCCGGGGCGCCAGCAGACCGTTGGCCTCGGCGATCACCCCAGGATCCAGCCCCAGGCGGCTGGCGATCGCCAGGGCATTGCTGCGGCCGGGGATGCCCCACTGCAGGTGGTAGGTGGGGGAAAGGCTGTCGCTGTCGAAGGCCACTGAGGCGTTCTCGAAACGGCTGTCGGCGTACTTGAGCGCCTTGAGCTCACCGAAGTGGGTGGTGGCGATGGTGAGCCGGGCCCTCTCCGCCAGATGGCGCAGCAGGGCGATGGCCAAGGCCGTGCCCTCGGTGGGATCGGTGCCGGCGCCCACCTCATCGAGCAGCACCAGGCTGGCGCCGGCTGCCGGGTGGGCCTCGAGGGCTTCAAGGATGCGGGCGATGCGGCGCACATGGCCGCTGAAGGTGGAGAGGTTCTGCTGCAGCGACTGCTCATCACCGATGTCGGCCAGCACCAGGGAGCACCAGGGCAGGCGGGGGGTGCCCGAGCAGGGCAGGAACAGCCCGGCCCGGGCCATCAGGGCCGCCAGGCCCACGCTCTTGAGGGTCACGGTCTTGCCGCCGGTGTTGGGACCGGTGATCGCCACCACCCGCAACTCCGCCCCCACCGACACCGTGACGGGCACCACCTTGGCTTCCCTACCGTGGCGCTCCTGCCAGAGCAGCAGCGGATGGCGCAGGTCCCGCAGCAGGAACGGGGCCTGGGGGTCGGCGGAGAGCTCCGGCCGCACGGCCCCCAGCCACTGGCCGTAGCGGGCCCTGGCCAGGGCCCCGTCGAGGGCCACCAGCACCCGATGCAGCTCCTCCAGAGCTGGCGCCTCCTCGGCCACCAGCGCACTGAGGCCGCCGAGCACCTTCCACTCCTCCTGGCGCTCCCGCCCCTCCAGCTCGCGGATCTGGTTGCCGAGGCCAATCACGGCCCTGGGCTCGATGAACACGGTGCTGCCCGAGGCGGAGCTGTCGTGCACTAGGCCCGGCAGCTGGGAAGCGGCCGTCACCTTGACAGCCAGCACCGGGCGGCCGTTGCGCTCGGCGATGACACTGTCCTGCAGCAGGCCCCCCTGGCGGCGCATCAGGTCTTGGAGGCGATCGCGTCGCTGCTGGCGCTGGCCGGCCAGCTGCTGGCGCAGGCCGGCCAGCTCGAGGCTGGCCCGGTCCGCCACCCGGCCGCCCTCCTCCAGGCAGAAGCGCAGGCGCTGCTCCAGCTCCGGCAGGGTGCGCAGCTCAGCCATCAGCTGGCTGCAGACGGGGCGCAGCTCCGGGGCCTCGATCTGCCGGCGCAGGCGGCGGGCCACCGCCTGGGTGGAGGCCACCGCCAGCAGATCCTCGCCGCCAGCCGTGCCCCCCTTGGCGCAGTGGCGCAGGGTGCCAGTGAGATCGGCGGCCCCCTGGAAACTGAGCCCGCCCTCAATCAGACCATCGAGGCCCAGCAGCTCGCTGGTTTCCGCCAGCAGGCGCAGGCTCTCAGCGCGATCGGCGGCCAGGGGCAGGTCCCGGCAGTGGGCCGTACCGGCAGTGGTGCTGGCGAAGCTGGCCAGGTGCTGACCGAGCCGCTGCCACTCGAGCAGCTCCAAGGCTTCGACGGCGATCGCCGTCAGGGCGAGGGGGCTCAAACCGGCTCCAGCCCTCCAGCGGCCCGGGCGCGAGCCTGGAGCGGAATCACCGCCGCTCCGGTGTTGGAGGCGATGCCGGTGGGGGGCTCATAGAGCATCTCCAGCCAGTTGCCCTCGGGATCCTGCAGGTAAAAGGAAGCGGTGCCATCGCGGTGGTCATGGACGGGCCCGACCCGGTGGCCGCTGGCCTCCAGCTGGGCGTGGACCCGATCCACTCCGGCGCGGTCCTCGAAGTGAAAGGCGAAGTGGGGGCCCGCCTGGCGGTAGCTGGGGGCCAGCAGGGCAATGCCATCGCCGGAGTCGGGCGACTGGAGGTAGGTCCAGTCGTCGGCCTCCCAGGTAACCCTCAGGCCGAGGGCCTCGTAGAAGGCCTTGGCCCGGGGCATGTCCTGAACTCGCACGGCCACATGGCCCAGTCGCTGCACGGCCATCGCCGTTCCCTGTCGTTGGCGCCATTGTGATCGGCGGGAGGGCCCAGGTGCAGGCGCCCGGGCATCAGCCGCCGCGCCGGGATCAGCCCTCCCGCAGCCAGCGGGCGGCCTCGCAGGCGTGATAGGTGAGGATCAGATCGGCCCCGGCCCGCTTGAAGCAGAGCAGGGTTTCCAGCACCACCGCCCGCTCATCGATCCAGCCCCGCTCGGCGGCCGCCTTGACCATGGCGTATTCACCACTGACGTTGTAGGCGGCGATCGGCAGTTCGGTTTCGCCGCGCAGGCGGTGAATGATGTCGAGGTAAGCCAGACCGGGCTTGACCATCAGGATGTCGGCACCTTCCTGCTCATCCAGCAGGGCTTCGGTGAGCGCCTCGCGGCCATTGGCCGGATCCATCTGATAGGTGCTCTTGTCCTTGGGGATAGGCTTGCTGGAGTCAGTGCGTGGGGCGGAATCGAGGGCCTCACGGAAGGGGCCGTAGTAGGCGGAGGCGTACTTGGCGGTGTAACTGATGATCCCCACATGCTCGAATCCCTCCTCATCCAGGGCTTCGCGGATGGCGCCCACGCGGCCATCCATCATGTCGCTGGGGCCAATCAGATCAGCGCCGGCCCTGGCCTGGGCTACGGCCTGTTGGCAGAGGATCGCCACGGTCTCGTCGTTGAGCACCTCCCCATCGGCGCTGACGATGCCGTCATGGCCATCGCAGGAATAGGGATCAAGGGCCACATCGGTCATGATCGCCATGCCGGGATGGTCCTGCTTGAGCCGCCTGATCGCCCGTGGGATCAGGCCGCCTTCGTTGAAGCACTCAGCACCGTCTTCGGTCTTGAGGCCGTCGGCCACCTTCGGGAAGAGCACCACGCAGCGGATGCCGAGATCCCAGGCGCGGCCCACCTCCTCCACCAGCCCTTCGAGGCTCCAGCGGAAGGCACCGGGCATGGCGCCGATCGGCTCGTTGCTGGCGCCTTCATGAACGAACAACGGCAGGATGAAATCCGCCGGGCTCAGCTGAAACTCGCGCACCATGGCCCGCAGCGCCGGAGTGCGGCGCAGGCGCCGTGGACGGTAGGACAGCTCCATGCAATCGAATCACCTGAGACCATCCTAGAGCCCAGGCTTCCGCCTCTCTTTCGCCATCGCATTCCCCAACCAATCCTCTGGCAGCAACCATCAACAGCCGCCACTGATTGATCAGCGAAAGAACATCCCGATGGGATCAGCCTGAATCCCTCCATTCAAGACTGCTGCGCTGGTAATTCAGAGCTGGGCGGCTCGCATCCACTCTCGGCGAGGATCACTGCTGCGGGCCTCACGCAACTGCTCCAATAACTGGCGTTCTCCGTCGCTGAAGCGCTCCGGGAGCTTGAGGGTGAGGCTGAGCAGCAGATCACCACGGCCCTCCTTGATCGGCCAGCCCTTGCCCTTGAGGCGCAGGCTGCGGCCCAGGGCCACACCCGGCGGCACCTGCACGGTGGCTTCACCGTCGGGAGTGACCACCCTCACCTCGCCGCCCAGGGCCAGCTCATCAAGGCTGAGGGGCAGGTCAGCGCTGAGCTGATCGCCATCCAGGCGCCAGATCGGGTGGTCCTGAAGTTGAAGGTTGAGGTAGAGATCGCCGCGACGGCCGGTGCCGGGCTGGAGGTTGCCCTTGCCCTTGAGCCGCAGGCGGCTGCCACTGCGCACCCCCGCAGGAATGCGCACCTGCACCCGCTCCTCGTTGACGGCCAGGGTGCGTTCGCAGCCGCGGAAAGCTTCGGCGAAGCTGACGCTGATGGTGGCTTCCGCATCCAGGTTGAGGGCGCCACTGCGACCGGCCCCAGCCGGCCCGCCGAAACCACCAGCGAAGCCTGCGGGAAAGCCGCCGGAGAATCCGAAGCCGCCAGGGCCAGCTCCGAAACCGGAACCGGCCTGGTTCCCGCTGAAGCGACCGAGCAGGTCGTTGATGAATTCGTCAAAGTTGCCGTAGTTGCCGAAATCCACATCGAAGCCGGGAGCTGCGCCTGAGCCCCCACCGGCCTGGCTCCAGTACTGGCCGAACTGCTCATAGCGACGGCGCTTGTCGGGATCGGAGAGCACCTCATAGGCCTCACTGATCTCCTTGAACTTGGACTCGGCCGTGGCATCACCGGGGTTCACGTCCGGGTGGTACTGGCGGGCCAGCTTGCGAAACGAGCGCTTGACGGCATCGGCATCCGCGCTGCGCTCGACGCCCAACACTTTGAAATAGTCGCGGTAGCCGTTGGCACTCATCGAGGCAAGCTCATCGGTTCGCGATGCAGCGCAACTGCGTTCCAGTGTCCCAGCCAAAGGCTCGAAAGGGTGGCCCCAGAAAGGGCGGAAGCCCGAACGCAGCCTTAACCTCAGGGCACCTGAGTCTGGGAGTTCCATGCCTGACGCCACGTCCGGCCACCGGCTGCCCGCCCGGCTGCTTTCACTGGCGCTGATGAGCCTCAGCCTGGTGCTGGTGGGGGCCGCCGGGAGTAGCCGCAACCCGGCCCTCGCCCTCGGTGACAGCCCATCGGACAACAGCAGCGGCAGCCTCGGGGAAGCCGTGAGCCCCTCCACGGCAGAGCAGAAGGCGCTGGTAGAGCACCTGCGCACAAGGGGAGCGATTTTCTATGGCGCCTGGTGGTGCCCCCACTGCTTCCAGCAGAAGAACCTGTTCGGCACTGAAGCGGGCCGGCGTTTGCCTTACGTGGAATGCGACAAGGATCAGGCCGGGCGTGAACGCTGCCAATCGGCAACGATCCGGGCGTTCCCCACCTGGGATCTCGATGGCGAGCGCCGTGAAGGCCTGCTCACCATCGAGGAACTGGGGGTCTGGAGTGGCTTCAAGGCCAAGGCCGAGGGCAGCACCGGCAGCCGCTGAAGCGGAAATGATCAGCCGAAACCGTAAGGAGCGGTGGTGTCGCGCAGGCGCTGGGCCAGCTCCTTGATCACCCCCTGCACAATTTCAGGATGATCGGCCATCAGGGCCTGAAGGGTGGCCTGCTCGATCCGGTACAGCGTGGTGGGGTCGATCGCGCTCACTGAGGCCGAGCGAGGTTCAGGATCAAGCGCGGCCAGCTCCCCCACGATTTCGCCATCGTCGAGTTCAACCACAGTCTGGTCACCGATGTGGATGCGCACCCGCCCGGTCACGATCACGTACATGCAGGTGCCGAGATCCCCCTTGGCAAAAAGCTGCTCGCCCGCCGTGAGATGCACATCCTCCACAGCTTCAGCCAACTGGAGCAGCACCTCTACCGGCGTGGCCGCGAAAATACCAACGGTTTGAAGCCTCTGCAGCTTGTCGTGCGTGGCCGCGCTGGTCATGGGGTCGAAGGAAGGTGGCCTGAAGGCAGATCAGACCTTGGTATGGAGGCCATGAGGCTGTCCTGCCGCTAAGTATGTCGTCAAACTGGGGGCTCTTCCAGCTGGTGAGCGCCTGCGGAGCAGTCGGATTCAGCGAGGGCATGGCGAATGATGATCATCAACCGCTCGAAACCATCGCTGTCTTCGAGCCCTTTCCAGAACCACTGGGTTTCTGGATTGCGCTGCTCCACCAACTCCCTGAGGTCCGCCGGCAAGGCAGACCAATCGGGAAGGTGGGGCAGATCAGGGCGGCTCATGCCGGGCCGTGGGTTCAGCAGTTGTAGACGCCAACGGCACAGCGACGCACGGTGCGACGACCCACTCCGGCCACGCTGACGGGCGTGAGCGGGCGGCCGACGATGGCTTGTGCAGGAGGTACCAGGGCATTCAGGAGCTGACCTGGGAGGGTCTGCAGCGGGCCTGAGCCAGCCAGGGCGAGGGCGGCAAGGAGAGCAGCAGTCTTGTGGGTGGTGGTCATGGAGTTCCTCGTTGAACGAAGTGAGTGGGCAGTTCGCCCATGGACTTGATGGTCTTCAACTCATCCTTGCTGATGGCCCTGGCCCCCGGGGGTGGAACAAAGGTGAAGGACTGGCCGACAGCCGCAGATCCCGTCTGAAAGTCACTGAGTTGAACGCTGTACCGAGGCGAGCCCGGTACCGTCGTGGAAGTGATTTCGTAGCGACAGGGGTAGGGGCGCTTTCCCTGGGCGATCCAGATCTGGAAGTCGACATCCTTTTTGCGGAACGCGAGGTGATCACACTCCGCGCCACCGATCACGCCGCTGCCGAGATCCTTGACATCCGTGACGCCCTCGGTGAGCTCGGCATAGGCATTCGGCAACAACAGATCAGCCGCCGGCAGCGGTCTGCGGTACTTGTCCTTGAGCTCATCCACCAGGGCGACGATCGTGCCCTTGAACGGAACCTGCATATAGACGTTGGCCTTTCTGCCCAGCAGTGTGAAGGTGGAGCCGTCAAAAACCGTTTCGACATCGGAGAAACCGGTGGATCGGGTGGCCCGGATGCGACCGGGGCGTGCCAGCGACACCGTTCCGGAACTGGCCAGCGTGAGGCGTTGCTGTTCCGTGGTCACGACATCCAGATCGGCGTCGTAGCGGAATGACATGGCCTGTTGGGCGCCCATGTAGGTGGTCATTCCCTTGAGCAGCGCCATGGCTTCAGCCTCAGCAGCCGTCGCACCAAGGGCCCCAACCACCCCTGTCGCGACGGCAACACAACCTGCACAGACCCCAGCAAAAAGGCTACGGGCAACGCTTGCCTTTATGAATAAATCTGTTATTCCTGTTGACATCATCACTCAGTTAAACCCAATTGGACTACGGCCTTGGTGCCAGCGGGATACCGCCCAAAGACCCGTAAACGGAACCTCCTCAGCTTAGGGCTTAGCCGAAGTGTGGCAACCACTGCGGAGAGGGCGAGGCGTGCCAGGTCGAACTCAATCAGAATCTGCCCTTCCAAATCTCCTTCAAGATCTCGGATCGTACTTTCAGGTGCTAACCACACACGTAATGCCTTCCGACATGCGCACTTGGAGATCCCATTCCTGGCCGTCCGTCCGTCTTATCGCCAGGTTTTCAGCGATCAGCAGTCGTTGGAGACACTGCTGATCATTGAATGGGATGCTGATCAAACACACCAAGCGGTTTGATAGACTGAAGAGGGCGCCCTGGGGCGCTACTTGGCGCTCTTTCGAGACCATCGCCGGGCGGTCCGGCGGGTGGTGGCGCTGGTGGGCAACAGGGCCTGGCAGGCCCTGGCGGAAAGGCTGGTCTCGAGATTCATCGATGCCGAGGCCCGTTTCTTCGAGGGTGCTGATCATGCCCTAGCTGAAACATGGATCCGGCAATGAACTTGACCGCCAATGGAGAAGTCCGGACTAAAATCTCGGAACTGCCTCCGCCTTGGTGGACCTCTGCTGAGTGCTGAATTGTGGTGTCAGGAACAATGACCGAGCCACACTTCCAGCCGGTCAGTTCACATCCCCGCCAACTTGGGCCCTGAAATGCAGGCTTCATACCAAAGGGAAGGGGGCCTTCCAGCCCCCCGTGAGTCATTTGGGTGATAAGGCTGACTTACCCCATCTCCCTAAGGAGTCAGGCGGCCACAGGGGCGGGCTGACGGGAGAAAGCAACGATGTTGTTCGCTGTTACGGATTTGCTCTTACCGAGCAGGCTTCAGTCACCCTCCTCTTACCCCGTCGAAACCATTGCAGCCCCCTGATGAACCCGCCGGGGCGGGGAATGGAGCTGAGCGGAATCGAACCGCTGTCCGAAGCACTGGTGTGAGTCACCTAGTCCGCCCAAGGACGGACCCTTTGATCATGGCACCTCAGGCCGGGAACAGCCGTGGCCCGGCAGGGTGGGCATGACCGAACACCAGCCCCCCCTCACCGGACCCATGCCCGCTCCGTTCACCTGTATCGCCGTGCTGCCGCCGGGGCTTGAGGAGCTGGGTGCCACCGAACTGGCCGAACTCGGGGCTGAGGCGGTGCAGCCCCTGCGGCGGGCGGTGGCGTTCCGCTGCGATCTCGCCTGCTTCTACCGGCTGCACCAGCGGGCCCTGCTGCCCTTCCGCATCCTGCGGCAGCTGGGCCGTTTCCCCTGCGATGGCCCACAGGATCTCTATGCCGGTGTCCAGGCAGCCGCCGACTGGGACCACTGGCTGCCCCCACGGCGCAGCTTCCGGGTGGAGGTGAGCGGCACCGCCCCCGGGCTGACCCACAGTCACTTCACCGCCCTGCAGGTGAAGAATGCCCTGGTGGATCAGCAACGGCAGCGCTGGGGGGAGCGTTCCTCGATCGACCTTGACGCCCCCGACCTCTGCCTCCACCTGCACCTCGGCCGCGCCACTGGTGGCGCCCGCGGCCTGCGGGCCGGCAACGAGGCCGTGCTCAGCCTGGATGGCTCGAGCGGCAGCCTGCACCGGCGCGGCTGGCGGGCGGCCATGGGTCTGGCGCCGCTGAAGGAGAACCTGGCGGCCGGCCTGATCCGTGCCACCGGCTGGGATGGGCACGTGCCCCTGGCCGACCCCCTCTGTGGCTCCGGCACCCTGTTGATCGAGGCGGCCTGCGCTGAGCTGGGGCGCACCCCTGCTCGGACCCTGGCCCTGCAGCTCTGGGCCGATTTCAATGCGGAGCTGTGGGAGCGGGAATCGGCGGCAGCCGCCGGCCTGGCCCGCCAGGAGCTGGCGGACGGCAGCCCCCTGTCGCCGATCGTTGGCATGGAGCGGGATCCGGCGGTGCTGGAGCAGGCCCAGGCGAACGCGGCGGCGGCTGGCGTGGCCCCGTGGCTGGAGTTGCAGAGCGGAGACTGTCGCGACTTCGTGCCGCCCCAGACTCCGGGAGTGATCGTCTGCAATCCGCCCTATGGCGAACGCCTCGGCGCCGGCGAAGACCTGGAGCAGCTCTATGCCGATCTCGGCGCCATGGTCAAGCAGCGTTGCTCAGGCTGGACCCTCTGGCTGCTGAGCGGCAACCCTGAACTGACGGGCGCCCTGCGGATGAAAGCCAGCCGGCGCCTCCCAGTGAGCAATGGCGGCATAGACTGCAGGTGGCTGCGTTATGAGATTCGCTGAAATCCGGTGGCCAGTTTTCATCCCTAGAGGGGATGACCATGCATGCCGTCAGTGTCAGCGGCCTTAAGAACAACCCAGCTGAGGCCCTGCGCCAGTCCAAGCAGGACATGGCCGTGATGTTCAACCGGGATCATCCCGATGAGGCGCTGATCGGCCTGGGCCGGATCAATGGGATCGGCTGGCTGCAGGAGCTATTCGAGGAGGTCCTTCCTCATCCCAGTCGTCGTGGCTGATGAGGTGCTCACCGGAGGGTTCCCTGCAGAAGAAGCACGCACCACTGCAGCGCTGGAGGCGGGTTGGCTCGCCAACGCAACCTGATCCCATCGGCCGGGGCCGAGTTTGCCCAGCTTCATGGCCATGATTTCCGGATCGCTCCCACAGTGATCCATTCCGTTGCCGCTGAACGAGGCTGGCCCTCCCAGCCACGCCAAAATCACAGCGATTGATGGCTTCAGTTCAGAGGCGATCGTCGATTGGGCCAGCAGTCACCTGGCGCCAGGCAGTGAGCTGCTCTCAGACGGCCTGGCCTGCTTCAGGGCCGCCGCCACGGCGGACTACAGCCATGAGGCTGTCGTCACTAGCGGCAAGCAGCCCAACGACCTGCCGGAGTTCCGCTGGATCAACAGCTGAGGTGATCATGGTTGCTCTGACGTGAGGGCGAGGTAAGGATCGACCCGATTGCAAGGACACTCTTTACCTGGCAGCAACGGCCTCGAGCCTGCCTCTCCATGGCCTTCAGTCCTCCGCTCCGTCGTTCAACTCCGGTTCCGGCAACGGGGTGGTGATCGCGCCGTACAGCTCCACCAGCCCCGGCACCAACGCCTCCGGCACGGGGATCGGCCCCAAGCGCTCCAGAACTCGAGCCGGTGGATCCGGCGGCAGGGGGTCGGGGATCACCAGGCGCTCGCCGGGGCGGGCCGCCAGCCCCTGGGGCCACCACGGGGGCAGCCCCTCCTCAGGCCCAGCGGCCGCCCCGGCCTTCGCAGTCGACCGCAGCCGTTGCATCAGCGCCTCCCGCTCCCGCCCGCGCCAGGCCAGAAGTTGCCAGGGGTCTTCATCGAGCCGCTGGGCGAACACGTGCAGGCTGGCGGCGATGTGTTTGCAGGGCACCTCCCAGTCGGGGCAGCTGCACTCGGCTTCCAGGTCACTCCAGTCCGCAGGGAACAGATCCACCCCCGCCTGGCGAAAGCCTGCTTCGAGATCCTCAGGCACCTCGCCGGCCAGCAGCTTCGCCGCCCAGCCCAGCCGCTGACGGAACACCCCCTCGATCGCCGCCCACTCTTCGTCTTGAGGCAGCTCCGTTTCCACCATGACCTTGTAAGGGGTGCGCCGAGAACCCTGCACCCGGGCCGCCAGCCTCCCCGGCCCCACCTCCAGGCTCAGCACCTGGCCACTTCTGGCGTAGCGCCGGCCCCGTTCCATCCGGCCGCCCAGCCCATAGCCCTCGAGCACGTCGATGAACCGCTGCGACCACCAGCGCCGGGCCGGGGGCTGCTGGCGCGGGCTCATGGCGTGAGCGCCTCGCGGCGCAGGCTGATCACCTCCCGCAGTTCGTCGGTGGAGAGCTCGGTGAGCCACTGCTCTCCCGTGCCCACCACCCGCTCGGCGAGGTCGCGCTTGTTCTGGATCATGACGTCGATGCGTTCCTCGATCGTGCCGCTGCACACCAGCTTGTGCACATGCACGGTGCGCCGCTGACCGATGCGGTGGGCGCGGTCGGTGGCCTGATCCTCCACGGCCGGATTCCACCAGCGATCGAAATGAATCACATGGGCGGCAGCAGTGAGGTTGAGGCCGGTGCCACCCGCCTTGAGCGAGAGCAGGAAGATCGGCGGGCCATCGGCCTCGGCGAAGCGCTGCACCATGGTGTCCCGCGCCCGTCGGGTCAGCCCGCCGTGTAGCCACAGCGGTTCGCCGCCGTAACGACCCTGCAGATGGGCCCGCAGCCGCTCCCCCCAGGCCGCGAACTGGCTGAAGATCAGCACCTTCTCGCCGGCGTCGAGGATGGCATCGAGCAGCTCCTCGACGCGATCGAGCTTGCCGGAGCGACGCGGCAGGGCCGAGCCGTCGTCGAGGTAGTGGGCCGGGTGGTTGCACACCTGCTTGAGCCGGGTGAGACCGGCCAGCACCAGGCCGCGCCGTTCGATGCCGTCGCTGCTCTCGGCGGCCGCCAGCAGCTCCTCCACCACCGCCTGATACAGGCTGGCCTGCTCGGCGCTGAGGGTGCAGGGTTCGCTCTGCTCGATCTTGTCTGGCAGGTCGGGCAGGATGCCGCGGTCGCTCTTGAGGCGGCGCAGCAGGAAGGGGGCCGTGAGCCGCTGCAGCCGGGCGGCCACCTCCGGATCTTGGTCCCTCTCGATCGGGAGGGCGAACTGGTCACGGAACTGCCGCAGGCTGCCGAGCAGTCCCGGATTGAGCAGCTGCATCAGGGCCCACAGCTCGCTGAGCCGGTTCTCCACCGGCGTGCCGGTGAGGGCGATGCGGCGTTCCCCCCGCAACGCCGCCGCCGCCTTGCTCTGGGCCGTATGGGGATTCTTGAGCTGCTGGGCCTCATCGAACACCAGTCGTCCGAAGGCCATCTCCGCCAGCAGGGGCAGATCCCGGCTCACCATGCCGTAAGTGGTGAGCAGGACCGGAGCCGGCCGGTCCTTGCCGCCTTCGCCCGCCAGCTGACGGGCGAAGGCGGCGGCACTGCCGCGGAAGCGGCCAGGACCGTGGTGGATCAGCACAGGCAGCTGGGGCGCAAAGCGCTGCAGTTCCCGGCTCCAGTTGCCCAGTAGCGACACCGGCGCCACCACCAGCGTGGGGGCCTCGAGCGGATCAGCCAGCAGGGTGGCGATCAGCTGAGCCGTCTTGCCAAGACCCATGTCATCGGCCAGGCAGGCACCCAGGCCCAGCCGGCCCAGGAACACCAGCCAGCCCAGGCCCCGTTCCTGGTAAGGCCGTAACTCCCCCTCGAAGTCGGCCGGCGTGGGGATCGGTATGGCACGGCTATGGAGCTCACCGCCGAGCAGCTCGCCGAGGGGCCCGCTGGCTTCCACCCCCACCAGGGCCAGATCATTCGGCAGGTTGAGGCGGTCGAGGCCGAGGCCGGCGTGCAGCAACGCTGTGCCGCTGGCCTCGGCCTGGAGGCCAGCGTGGCGCAGCAAGGAAGCGATCGCGTCGGGCTCGATCAGAGTCCATTCGCCCCGCAAGCGCACCAGGCTGCGCTTGGCAGCGGCGGCCCGTTGCAGGCTGGCCAGCTCGGCCGCGCTGACAGGCCGATCGCCCAGCACCGCCTGCCACTGGAACGAAACCAGGGCATTGAGATTCAGGCCGGCCCCCTCGCCAGCGGGGGGCTTGGTGGCCGATCGCCGATTGGTGTTGGCGCGCAGGCCCAGGCGGTGGCCATGGCGCCACCAGCTGGGCAGGAGCAGGCCGAAGCCCGCCTCATCAAGCACACTCGCGCGCTGCCGCAGCAGAGCCAACAGGGCCCCTTCCTCCACGTCCAAGCTGGAGGGCGCCTGCTGCTCGAGCAGGCCAGCCAGTTCAGGGGCCAGGCGAGTGAGCTGGCCCAGCTGCGCCAGCACCGCATCGAAACGATCCACCGGGAAGGGACTCTCGCCGTCCCAGAACTCCGCCAGGGGCACCATCAGGCTGGGGTCGGTCGCTGAGCGGAGTAGCAGCTCGAGCGTCCAGCGACGGACACGGGGGCTGCTGGGTTCGTGCAGCCGCAGGCACAGCTGCAGCGCGCCGCCGCCACCGCCCCCCTCCTGCACCCACTGGTGCAGCCCGGTGACGAAGGCGGCCTCAGCGGCGAGATCGGCCGTGGCGGCAAGATGGGGATTGGAGCCCACCAGGGCCACCAGCCAGGCCTGGGGCAGGGCCGCGGGGCCAGGGCGACGACGGCGGGCAGCGGGCGGCGGTGCTACGGCGAAGCCGTCGAGGCGGCGACGCACGAGACGGTCCACGGCATCGCTCAGGGATTCCGCCAGCTGTTGCTGCTCCTCCAGGCTGTCACCCGTCAGATGGGCCGCCAGCAGCTCGCGGTCGCCGGCGGCTGGCAGCGGCCACCACTGGGCCCGCAGGCGTCCATCGGGATCCACCACCAGGCCCGGCACCACCCTGCCGCTGTCGACGAAATGGGTGGCCAGCTGCCGGCAGGCCGGCGAGGCAGGACAGGAGAGCATGGATCGGCTCGATGGGCGATCACCATGACCCTGACCCTAGGGGCGATGGCCGCCCCTAGAACCCCGTGGTTCAACCGGCTCCCGCCGCTCAGCCAGGGGCTGGTGACGCCTGGTCCACCGGTAGGCCCCGCTGGTGGCGGGTGGCGGCGGTGGTGATCGCCGTAGCGGTGCTGCTGCCCTCGCTGCTGATCCGTCTCTTGCTGGCCCCCCCTGGCCCCCGGAGTGACCTTCTGCGGTTCAAGGAGTGCTCCGGAGCTGGCGCTCACAATCGACGACGGGCCGCGTTGTCGCGGCTCCAACGTCCTGCTTGATCTGCTGCGGGACCTGGAGGTGAAGACTGGTGCTGGAATCGATCGTTCACTGGGACACCGTTCAGCCGCCGGACTGGTTCCAGCGCTGATTCATGCTCGCCAACGCCCACCCCGGCGGAATCCTGGTGCTGCACGACACGCCGGAGGTCACCAAGCAGACCCCCTCCACCCTGAGGGAGGTGGTGCCGGAGTTGAAGCGGCAGGGGTCTCGGTTCATGGAACTACTCGACACGCTCAGCGGCCCAGCAGGGCCCGGGTCGTCTTGCTGAGGCCTGCGGTGGTCTGGGGCAGATAGGGCCCCTTCATTAGCTGGCCGCCGATACGCAGGAACAGGCCTGCCAGCACAAGATCGCCGGCCACCACAGCCAGCACGGCCTTGATCCAGCCCCAGCCAAGGCCCATGTGCAGCCACAGCACCAGGGCCAGCTGGCCGAGCACGGTGGCCATCATCAGAAACGTGAGACCCCCACCCAACAGCAACCCACCGCTGATCAGCCGTCGCTTCTCATGGTCCACCTCCTGCAGGGCGATGCGCACGTGCAGGTCCATGACCGATGTCACCAGGGCAGTGACGCGACCCGCTGCCACCCGGCCTGCACCAGAGCCGCCGGCACGCCGCCCCCGACGCTCATCGTCGGCCGAACTCATAAGGAGCGCCGGCCCGGAGCCAGCAGCAGTCCGGCGATCAGACCCACCGCCGCCGCCACGCCCACCGCCAGCAGCGGCCGATCCCGCACGGGCTTCTCGATGCGGGGCCGCAGGCTGGTGTTGAGTTCATCGAGCAGATGCTCCAGCTGCTCCTCCAGCGGACCGATGCGGTCCACCAGGTCGCGGGTGCGATCGCCTGCCACATGGACCAGATCGAGCAGTTGCTCCTGCACACCACTGGCGGTACGGCCGGTCTGCTGGGCGATCAGTGCCACCACCTCATCCAGGCTGCCGCGGGTGGCCTCAAGGGTTTCGCGGGCCACCTGGGGCCATTCCCGCTGGATCGTGGGCAGCAGGGCATCGAAGCGCTCGCGGAAGCGATCGCGACTGAGGGTGGGGGTTTCCGGTTCCATGACGTGACGTTCCTCGTGGTCTATGGCTCCCACGATAGGTAGGGGCTTGAGATCGTCAGCAGGTCCGCTAGGTTCTGGTTGCTCAGCACCGCACGCGGGCCTGTTGGTTTACATCAATCAGGTCGAACTCGCTCAGTTCAAGTCGTTCGGTGGAGCGATGGCGATCCGACTGGAGCCATCCTTCACCGTGATCACCGGCCCAAACGGCTCGGGCAAGAGCAACATCCTTGATGCGGTGCTCTTCTGCCTGGGCCTGGCCAGCAGTCGTGGCATGCGCGCCGAGCGGCTGCCCGATCTGATCAACAGCGCCACGGTGCGCCAGGGCAAAGCCGCCGAAACGGTGGTGAGTGTGCGCTTCGATCTCAGCGACTGGCAGCCCGACCCGGCCGAGGCTGGCCTTGAGCCTCCGGAGGAGGGGCCCTGGATCCAGACGGGACAGAAGGACTGGACCGTGAGCCGACGGCTGCGGCTGGCCCCCGGCGGCACCTACAGCAGCACCTACAGCGCCGATGGGGTTCCCTGCAACCTGCAGCAACTGCAGAGCCAGCTGCGGCGCCTGCGCGTAGACCCGGAAGGCAGCAACGTGGTCATGCAGGGGGACGTGACCCGGATCGTCTCGATGGGCGCCCGTGACCGCCGCGGCCTGATCGATGAACTCGCCGGAGTCGCCCTGTTCGATTCCCGCATCGACCAGACCCGCGCCAAACTCGATGAGGTGCAGGAGCGCCAGGAACGCTGCCGAATCGTGGAACAGGAGCTGCTGGGGTCACGCCAGCGCCTGGAGCGCGACTGCGCCAAGGCCCGCACCTACCAGGACCTGCGCCAGCGTCAGCAGCTGGGCCGCCTGCAGGAACAGGTGCTCGCCCACGAGCAGGCCGGCAGCCAGCTGGGGGCCCTGCGCCGACGCCAGCAGGCCCTTGAGGTCCAGGAGCAGAGCGACCGCACGGCCCTCGCCTCCGCCGAATCAGCCCTGGAGCAGGCCAGCGCCACACTGGCCCTGCTGCAAGCGGAGGTCAAGGCCCTCGGGGAGGACAGCCTGCTGGTGGTGCAGGCGGAACTGGCCGGCCTCGAGACCAGCGCCCGCGAGCTCAAGCGCCAGGCGGAGCGGCAGCAGCAGCAGGCGGAAGCCCTGCAGGGCCAGCGCCAGCAGTTGCAGGGCCAGCACGCCGAACTGCAACGCCAGCGCCAGGAGCTCAGCGCCGATAAGCGGCACGCCGGCGCCCTGGCCGCGGCGGAGCAGGCCTGCCTCAGCGCCGAGGGGGCGGTGGAACTCTCCCGCCGCCGGCTGGGGGAGGTGGCGGGCCGCTCCGGCACCTGGCTGGAGGAACAGAAGCGCCGCAGCCAGCGCCGGCAGGAGCTGCAGCAGGCGGTGGCCCCCCTGCTGGCGGAACAGCAGCAGCTCAGCGAGAGGCTGCTCCAGGCTGAGGAGCGCCTGCTGGAGCTGGAGGCGGAGCTGGCCAGTGGCGGCAGCGCCGACCAGGAGCAGCAGGTGCGCCTGCAGGAACTGCTGGCCGAAGGCGAGGCCGTGCAGACCCTGGTGGAGCAGCAACAGCGCCAGGCCCAGGAGCTGGCCGAAGCCCTGGCCCTGCAGCAACGCACCCGCAGCCGCCTGGAGCAGGAGCAGACCCAGCTGGAGCGAGAGATTGCCCGGATCGAAAGCCGCCGCGACACCCTCCAGGAGAGCCGCGGCACCGGTGCCCTGCGCCTGCTGCTGGAATCAGGCCTGGGCGGACTGCACGGCCCCGTGGCTCAGCTCGCCGAAGTGGAGGAGCGCTTCCGGGTGGCCCTGGAAGTGGCCGCCGGCGGCCGCCTGGCCCAGGTGGTGGTCGACGACGACCGCATCGCCTCCCAGGCGATCGAGCTGCTCAAGAGCCGCCGCGCCGGTCGCCTCACCTTCCTGCCGCTCAACAAAATCCGCGGCGGTGGCAGTGGCGGGGGCGGCAGCGCCGCCCTGGAGCGAGGTGGCGGGGCAGGCCGCTCCAGCTCTGGCGGGATGGTGGGCCGCGCCGTCGACCTGCTGCGCTTCGAGCCCGTCTACACCGAGGTGTTCCGCCATGTCTTCGGCGACACCCTGGTGTTCGAAGACCTGGCCAGCGCCCGCCGTGAGCTGGGTCGCTGCCGGGCCGTCACCCTGGAGGGGGAACTGCTTGAGCGCAGTGGGGCCATGACCGGCGGCAGCCTGCAGCAGCGCTCCGGCCAGCTCAGTTTCGGGCGGGCCGGGGAGCAGGACGAGGCGGAGCCCCAGCGGCGCCGGCTGCTGGAGCTGGGGGAGAGCCTGGTGGTCTGCCGTCGCCGCGAAGCCGACCTGGGCCGCCAGCTGGAGCAGCTGCGCCCGGCGCTGCAGGAGGGCCAGCAACGCCGGGCCGGTCTGACGGCAGAGCGGGCGGCGGCGGAGCGGGCCCTGGGGCCCCAGCTGCAACGGCTGGAGCAGCTCCAGCAACGGCTCAGCCACACTCAGGCCGGCCTAGAGAGCGGCCGCCAGCGCAGCCAGCAGCTGGAGGAGCGCGAGCTACCACCCCTGCTGCAGGAGGTGGCCGCTCTGGAGCTGGCCGAGGCCGAGGCCCAGGCGTCGGGTGACAGTGCGCGCTGGCAGGGCCTGCAGCAGGATCTGGAGGAGGCCGATCAGCGGCTGGCCGCGGCCCGTCAGCAGCGGGACAGCCTGCTGCTGGCCCAGCGGGAGCGCAGCTTGAGCCTCACCCGCCTGGGGGACCAGCTCGAAGCGCTCGCCCTGGAGGAGACGCGGCTGCAGCAGGCTGTGCTCAGCCTGGCCGAGGAGCACCGCCAGCGGCGTGAACAGGAGCGCCTGGGCCAGGAGCGGCGCCATGAACTGGAAGGGCAGCAGCAGCAGTTGCAGGAACGCTTCGGTGAGCGCCGCCGCAGCCGCGATGCCGCCGAAGCCCAGGTGGCCCAGCAACGGCAGGCCCTGCAGCAACGCCAGTGGGAGCTGCAGCGGCTGGGGGAGGAGCGCCAGGCGCTCAGCGAGCAGGAGCGCGCCCTGGCCCTGCGTCTGGAGGCGATGGAGCGGGCCCTGCCAGATCCCCTGCCGGAGATCCCCGAAGAGCTGCGCTCAGCGGGTCTGGAGGCCCTACAGCAGGAGTTGCAGCGGCTGCAGCAGCGCATGGAGGCCCTGGAGCCGGTGAACATGCTGGCCCTGGAGGAGCTGGAGCAGCTGGAGCAGCGCCTGGCCGAGCTGGCCGGCCGGCTGGATGTGCTCTCCAGCGAGCGGGAGGAGCTGCTGCTGCGCATCGAAACTGTGGCCACCCTGCGCCAAGAGGCGTTCCTCGAGGCCTTCCACGCCGTGGATGGCCACTTCCGCACGATCTTCGCCGGGCTCTCAGAAGGCGAGGGGTACCTACAGCTGGAGAACGAGGCCCAGCCCCTCGAGGGTGGTCTCACCCTGGTAGCCCACCCCAAGGGCAAGACCGTGCGCCGACTGGCCTCGATGTCGGGTGGGGAGAAATCACTGACGGCCCTGAGCTTCCTGTTCGCCCTGCAGCGCTTCCGCCCCTCCCCCTTCTATGCCCTCGATGAGGTCGACAGCTTCCTCGATGGGGTGAATGTGGAGCGGCTGGCTGCCCTGATCGCCAGCCAGGCCCACCAGGCCCAGTTCCTGGTGGTCAGCCACCGCCGGCCGATGATCGCCGCCGCCACCCGCACGGTGGGGGTGACCCAGGCCCGGGGCGCCCACACCCAGGTGGTCGGGATGCCCAACGCCGCCTGAACCGGTGCGGTGGGTCACAATGATCCGACCATCCACCTCGCCGACACCCGCCCGGGATCTGGCCTTTGACCTCTTCCTTCCCTCCCTCCGCCGACCCTTCCGGCGCTGCCCCGAGCGACAGGCTCTGGCTGCGCTCCGAGTTGATGGGAACCCAGGTGATCACTCGCGACACCGGCCGCCGGCTGGGGGTGGTGGGCGAAGTGGTGGTCGACATCGACCGCCGCGAAGTGGTGGCGCTCGGCCTGCGCGACAACCCCCTCACCCGCTTCCTGCCGGGCCTGCCCCGCTGGATGCCGCTCGACCGGATCCGCCAGGTTGGCGATGTGGTGCTGGTGGATTCCGCCGATTCCCTGGCGGAGGGGTTCAACCCCGAGCGCTACAGCAAGGTGATCAACTGCCAGGTGATCAGCGAATCGGGCGAACAGCTGGGCCGGGTGCTGGGCTTCAGCTTCGACATCGAAACCGGTGAGCTCACCACCCTGGTGCTGGGGGCCCTCGGTGTCCCCCTGCTGGGCGAAGGGGTGCTGAGCACCTGGGAACTGAGCGTCGAGGAGATCGTCAGCAGCGGCCCCGATCGGATCATCGTCTACGAGGGCGCTGAGGAAAAACTCAAGCAACTGGGCAGCGGCCTGCTCGAGAAACTGGGCATCGGCGGCCCCAGCTGGGAGCAGGAGGAGCGGGATCGCTTCCGCCAGACCATGGTGCCGGTGGAGAACCAGCTGGCCTCCGGCCAGCCCAGCGTCCAGGAGCAGCGCCGGATCCAGCCCGCCTCCAGCCGGGCCGTGCAGGTGGAGGAGCAGGAGGAACTGGAGTACGTGGAGCTGGAGCGCCGCCGGCAGGAACCCCTGCGTCAGCGCCGCTACCTCGACGAGGACGAGTTCGACGACGAGCCCCGCCGCCGCAACCCCCTGCCGCAGCAGCCCCGCCAGGCACCACTGCGCTCCAGCGACGACCAGCGCCAGCCCCTTGATGTGGAGCCTGAGCCCTACCGGAAGCGGCAACAGCCAGAACCGGAGGTGCTGGATGAACCGCCGGCGCGTCCCCGCACGAATGAGGAGCGCTTCTCCGATCCCTGGTGAACCGGTAGATCAGCCGGTGTGGCCTCACTCCACCGGCTTGAAATCCAGGGATGCGGAGTTGACGCAGTAGCGCAGGCCCGTGGGGCCGGGGCCGTCGTGGAAGAGGTGGCCCAGGTGCGCCTCGCAGTTGGCACAGCGGATCTCCGTGCGCACCATGCCGTGGCTGCGGTCCTCAATGGTGGTGATCGCCGCCGGGTCCAGTCCGTCCCAGAAGCTGGGCCAGCCGGTGCCGGAATCGAACTTGGCGCTGGAGCCGAAAAGGGGCGACCCACAGCAGATGCAGTCGTAGCGGCCCTCCTGCTTGGTGTTCCAGTAGGTGCCGGTGAAGGCCCGCTCGGTACCGCCACCACGGGCCACCTGGTATTGCTCGGGCGTCAGCCGCTCGCGCCAGTCGGCATCAGTAGAAGGGACTGGAACGGCGCCGACCGTGTCTGAGCTGGCCATGGGGTAGGGAAGGATCTGCTGCCCTCAATTTAGGCAGCGGGCAGTAGCTCCTGCACCATCGCCGCCAGGGCTGCCACGGCCCCGGGCTGACCCCGCAGGCTGCGCAGATCGTCGCGCTGGCCCTGCAGCCGCTCAGGATGGGCCAGCCACTCGTTGGCCTCAGCGGCAATCTCCGCCGGCGTGATCGCCCCCACCCGCTCAGGCACCACGGCGCGGCCCGCCGAGATATTCGGCCAGGCCAGAAACCCCCGCTGGCGCATGCGCCAGGCCGTCAGCGCCAGCCCCAGCAACCAACGCAGCAGCGGCAGGCGCGCCAGCAGACCGAGCCAGCCGTCCCAGGCCTGCATCACCTGCAGATGCTGGGTAGGCACCAGCACGATCATCGGCACCCCGAGGGCCCCGAGTTCCGCGGTGTTGGCCCCCACGGTGGTGAGCGCGAGGGCGCACTGGCTGAGGGCACCGTGGGCCGGGTGCTGCTCAAACAGCAGAATGGGCGTGCCGGCGCCGCTGATCAGCCAGCGCTGGCCAGTGCCCGGCTCAGGCTCCAGCAGCCGCGGCGGCTGAGCGCCGTAGTGGCGCTGAATCGGGTTGCCACGGCCTCCGTAGGCCAGCAGATCGTTCACGCTGGTGGTGGGTGCCACAGGCAACAGGAAGCGGCAGCCGGGCCGCAGACGGGCGAGGCGATCGGCGGTGTCGAGCAGGAAGGGAACGCCTACCAGCAACTTGGCCCGTTTCGAGCCGGGCAGCAGGGCCACCCATTCCCCCTCGGGCAGGGGAGCCACGGCCCGCGCCTCCTCGGAGAGATCAGCCATCAGATCTCCCACCACGGTGCAGCGCTGGCGCCAGCGGGCCTGCAAGCGGGTGGCGGCCTGGGGACCCATGGCGGCGATGCGGTCGTTCCAGCGCGGCCAGCGGGCCACCCACTCGGCGTAGGTGAGGTGGCGGTAACCGAGGCGTGCCGAGAGCAACACGGTCCAGAACTGATCACCCCCCAGGAACACCACCACCCCCTGGGCCGGCCAGGGACCATGACGCCCGGGCCACAGCAGCAGATCCCAGAAGCGGCGGGCGGGCACGATGCGGGAGAAGAGGCCGAGGTCGCGGGCCACCCGCGCTTCGCTGCCGGTGGCGTTGGGGCAGGGCACCAGCACCAGCTCCAGGGAGCGGGCCGCCCCCGGCACAACGGGTTGAAGCTCCAACTGCCGGTGGAGGCGCTGGGCCAGGGGACGCACCCAGGTGGTGAGTTCACCGGGACCGTTGCACACCAGCACAATCGCTGCGGTGGGCGGGCGGCTCAGCGGCGGCTCTCTCAAATTGTGGGGAAGAGAAATGCGGATGGCGAGACTTGAACTCGCAAGGCCGAAGCCACACGCCCCTCAAACGTGCGTGTCTACCAATTCCACCACATCCGCGTGGCCGTCAGGAGTCTGGACTCCCTTCGGCTCGTCAATATACCCATCACCCGTCCCGGCCCCGGCGCAACTGGGTCGTCAAGGGTCAGCACTGATACAGTCCGCAGCGGCCTGGACCCACCACGGATGCCCATCGGCAAGCTGCTGATCGCCAACCGTGGCGAAATCTCCCTCCGCATCCTGCGCAGCTGCCGCGAACTGGGCATCAGCACGGTGGCGGTCTACAGCACGGTCGATCGCAACGCCCTGCACGTGCAGCTGGCGGATGAGGCGGTCTGCGTGGGCGAAGCCCCCAGCAGCAAGAGCTACCTCAATATTCCAAACATCATTGCCGCGGCGATCTCCCGCGGCGCCGATGCGATCCATCCCGGCTACGGCTTCCTGGCCGAGAACGATCGCTTCGCCGAGATCTGCGCCGCCCACGGCCTCACCTTCGTCGGTCCATCCCCCGAGGCGATCCGAGCGATGGGAGACAAATCCACCGCCAAGACCACCATGCAGCGGGTGGGGGTTCCCACCATCCCCGGCAGTGAGGGTCTGCTGGAGGACGCCCGGGAAGCCTCCGTGCTGGCGGAGCGCATGGGCTTTCCTGTGATGATCAAGGCCACCGCCGGCGGGGGCGGGCGGGGCATGCGTCTGGTGCAGGAGCCGGAGCAACTCGAAGGGCTGTTCAAGGCCGCCCAAGGCGAGGCTGAGGCGGCGTTCGGCAACCCCGGCCTCTACATGGAGAAGTTCATCGACCGGCCCCGCCACGTCGAGGTGCAGATCCTGGCCGACCGCCACGGCAACGTGGTCCACCTCGGTGAGCGCGACTGCTCGATCCAGCGGCGCCACCAGAAGCTGCTGGAGGAAGCCCCCAGCCCGGCCCTGGATCCGGAGCTGCGCCGGCGCATGGGCGAAGCCGCGATTGCGGCGGCCCGCAGCATCACCTATGAGGGGGCCGGCACCGTCGAGTTCCTGGTCGATCGCAGCGGCGACTTCTATTTCATGGAGATGAACACCCGTATCCAGGTGGAACATCCCGTCACCGAGATGGTCACCGGCTTTGATCTGATCGCCGAGCAGCTGCGCATCGCCGGCGGCGAGCCCCTGAGCATGCGCCAGGAGGACGTGCAGCTGCGCGGCCATGCGATCGAATGCCGCATCAACGCCGAAGACCCCCAGCAGAATTTCCGACCGGCCCCAGGCCGGATCACCGGTTGGTTGCCCCCGGGGGGGCCGGGCGTGCGGGTCGACAGCCACGTTTACACAGGTTACGAGATCCCTCCCTTCTACGACTCGCTGATCGGCAAACTGATTGTCTGGGGACTCGATCGCGATGCAGCCATGAAGCGCATGCGTCGGGCCCTGAGCGAATGTGCGATCACGGGTATCCCCACCACGATCGAGTTCCACCTGGCCCTGCTGGATCGGCCCGAGTTCCAGCGCGGCGATGTGCACACCAAGTTCGTGGAGCAGGACATGCTTCCGCCAGCCGAACCACGGGCCTGATTCAGCCTCGAAGCGACGGGCTCTCCCCTGAGACCTCCCTCAGGCCAGCGACTGGCTCTGGCGCATCACCTGGGTGAGCAGCCCCTGCTGACCCACCACCAGCTCCCGCAGCAGGCTGATCAACCCCACCCAGATCACCGGGGTCACATCGACACCGCCGATGCTGGGGATCAGCCGCCGGCTGACACGCAGCAGCCCCTCGGTGGGCCAGCCGATCAGCCGCATCGCGCCGCGGTTGAGATCCACCTGCGGATACCAGGTGAGCACGATGCGGAACAGGAACAGCAGGGTCCAGGCCGCCAGGGCCAGGGCCAGCACGGCGTGCAGCAGCGGCAGGGCAGAGGCCAGCACGGGAACGGCCGTCACAAAGCGGTAAGCAGCGGTGCTCCCATCGTAGGAAGTGGGCGGTGCTGCCTAAGATCCCAGCCGGACCTCATGGCGCCATGACCCCCTCCCTTTCCAACTTCCTCAGCAGCCTCGTCTACGGGGCGATGATTGTGGTGATTCCCATCAGCATCGCCCTGGTGCTGATCAGCCAGAACGACCAGGTGGACCGCAAGCTCTGAGCCGCACCTGGTTCTGCCGTTCCAGGTCCCTAAACTGGGATCAGCCGTTCACCCCTGGCGGACGGAACAAGTCGTTCGCCTGAGGTTTCAGACGTGGTCAATGCCAGCCTGAACTGGGCCAGCATCGTCGGCATCGTGTTGGCCGTCGGTGGTGCGTTCCTCTATTTCATGAGGAGCTTCAAACCAGCCCTCGCCCGCGACTACGACGTGTTCTTCGCGGCTATCGGTCTGCTCTGCGGCGGAATTCTGTTTTTCCAGGGCTGGCGGCTGGATCCGATCCTCCAGTTTGGCCAGTTTCTGCTGGCGGGCACCACCGTCTTCTTCGCCTACGAAAGCGTGCGCCTGCGGGGCGTCACCACCGAGCAGGCGCGGCGCTCCTCCTACTTCGACGACGACGAACCCCTACCGGCCAGGCCGAGGGTGGGCGGTCGCGCCGGCTGGGATGACGATGTGGAGCGCTTCGAGGAACCCCAGCCCCTGCGTCGGCAGATCCGCTCTCCCCTCAGCGAAGACACCGACGAGGATCCAAGCTTTTACCGGCCCCGTCGGGAGACCGCCCGCACAGCCATCCCCGAGCGGGCCGCCAGCCGCCGCCGCAGCGCCGAGGACAGCTGGGAGCCCCTCCCGTCCAGCTCCCGCCGGGAACCCGAGTCGTACGGCTCCCGCAGCACCGCCAGTACCAGCCCATCCCCTTCGGCCAGCTCGGCTGCAAGCACAGCGGGCTCAGGGCCGGCCTTCGGCTCCCGCAGACGGGAGCGAGACAGCGGGGTCGAGTCGCGCCGCGGCAGCCGTCCGGTGCCCAGCGGCGACACCATGCCCCGCTCCAGCCGCCGGCCAGGCCCTGCCGGCGCTTCTGATCCGGCCTCCAGCCCGGCCCCGGGCATCCCCCAGGGCACCCCGATTCGCAGCCGCCCCTCGGCTGCCAGCAACAGTCCTGCCGCTGCCGACCCCACCGCTGGTCCCGGCACCCCCGTGAGCGACGCCGACTACACC
>NZ_JAGQBF010000029.1 GCF_024345495.1 Synechococcus sp. RedBA-s
CCTGCATCCCCAGCTTTGGCGTGCAGCGCCGCCAGAAGCAGCCCTGGTTCACACGAATTGAGCTGCCGCCGCTCCTCGATGCTCTGTGCGGTGCTGTCTCAGTCGACGGTCTTACCTGAGATGTGTCGGTCAGTCAGCCGCGCGACATGATCCATGTCGACACAAAACAGCTGGCCCGTTTCGAGCGTGTCGGTCATCGGATCACCGGCGACCGTCGTCAAGGCTGCTCACCGGGTGCCGGCTACGAGAAAGTGCACGTCGCCATCGATGACGCCACCCGCCTGGCCTACGTCGAGGTGCTCGCCGACGAGCAGAGGGCGACGACTGTTGGGTTCCTGGCCCGGGCCGTCGGCTGGTTCTCGGAGCAGGGGATCACCTGCCGCCGGGTTCTCTCGGACAAAGGTCCAGCCTACCGCTCCGGTGACTGGCAAAAAGCCTGCCGGGCCTTGGATCTCAAGCCCATCCGCACCAAGCCCTACACGCCGCACACCAACGGCAAAGCGGAGCGTTTCATCAAAACTCTCCTGGCGGAATGGGCCTACGTCATCGCCTACCAGACCTCAGAGGAACGCAACTGCTGGCCACCTCGTTATCTGGGCATCTATAACGGCCACAGGTGCCACATGGCTCTCGGTGGCCTCAGCCCTCAGCAGTGCCTCCAGCGACTGCTGATCGCTGAATGACCTGCTGGGAAATCACACCTAGTCGAGATCAGTGATTTCGAGGCAGGCCACGGCCGCCAGGTTAGATGGGATCTCCGCGCCCGCAATGCCACCGCGGCGATCCGTGAGCGCTGGAGCGGTGCCAGCTGGATCATTGAGCTGGTGTCCACCGGCGTACGGGACGGAAAGCCATTCCGTCCCGTACGCCACTTCATCACCACCCTGCGCACCAGCCCCAAAGCGTTGCTGCGCCTGGTGAGGCAGCGCTGGGCCATTGAAAACGAATGACACTGGGTCCGAGACGTGAGGCGCTTGCGTCCCCTGTGTTGGTGTAAATCCCAGGGGACCTCTACCACGGCGTAGCCGGGGTAGAGCGCACACCTCAGACGTTCCGCTCAGCGTCCAGCGTTGCAAGGGGTGGGCATGCCCGTGACCATGGCTTGAGCACTACCTCAACCAACTGTCAGGACATGGCTGGCCTGCTGTGTCCACTGGCGATGATAAAGCCCTTCGATGGCGAACAGTTCACAATGGCGGCCACGCTCCACGATTCGTCCGTGATCGAGCACACAGATCTGATCAGCCTTCACGATCGTGCTCAACCGATGGGCGATCACCAGCACCGTACATTGCTGTTCGAACCGCTCGATCGCCTGCTGCACCAGCTGCTCAGTCTGGCTGTCCAGGGCACTGGTGGCCTCATCCAGGATCAGCAGCTCCGGATGGCGCAGGATCGCCCGGGCCAGCGAAATCCGCTGACGCTGACCACCACTCAGGCGGTAGCCACGCTCCCCCACCAGCGTGTCGTAGCCCAGCGGTAAGGCCCCGATGAAGCCAGAGACCTGAGCCTCGACCGCCGCGGCCTCAATGTCGGCTCTCGTGGCCCAAGGGCAGCCAAAGGCGATGTTCGCCGCCAGGGTGTCATTGAACAGGAACGTGTCCTGGCTCACCACTCCCAGCCGCTGCTGCCAGCTGGCCAGATCCAGCCCGGCCAGATCCAGGCCGTCGATCAGGATTCTTCCCTCGCTGGGGCAGTAAAGCCCCACCAGCAGATCGGCGATCGAGCTCTTGCCCGCCCCGCTCGGCCCCACCAGCGCCAGCGTCTGGCCCTTCGGGAGCGTGAGCTCGATGCCCGACAACACCGGCGGCAGATCCGGTGCGTACTGCAGGCCCACCGTTTCGAAACGGATCTCTTGCTTCAGCCCCTCGAAGGCACAGCCCCCAAGACGGCGGAACTGCTTGCCGTCACCGCCAAGGATCCCATTGAGCCGCCGAAGGCGGCCGCCATTCTCCGCCAGCTGGTTGGTGATGCCGGCAACACCGGCAAAGCGCATATTCAATCGTTGCAGGGCCAACACAAACGTCACCAGACTGGGCAGAACGCCCGTGCTGCGATTGCCGAAGAACAGAAGGCTTAGCGCGGCCATCAGGGCCATTGCCGCGACCGGCAAGAAGCTGGTGATCGGCCCGATCACCTCCATCAGGCGGCTGCGGCTGCGCAGGGCTTGCTCAAGTTGGCCCATGCGACCCCTCAGGGCTTGATCAGCGGCGTCCAGCTGGCCACTGCTGTGCAGCAACCTCAGGCCCTGGATGTCCTCCGTGATCAGGGTGCTGATCTCCACCTCGATCCCCGACACTTGCACCGACCTGTCCATGATGCGGGGCAGGATGCGTCGCTGGATCTGCAGGATCAGGACCGCCAGACCCAATGCCACCACGAGCAGCCAGGGCGACAGCCCCGCCAGGATAAAGAGGTAGACCCCGATCAGCAGGACGGTCACCAGGAGCCGGCCTGTAGCCTCGATCTGAAGGCGGATCGCCTCCGGACCCTGTCCGGCATGGTCGGTGAGATCCCCGACCCGGTAGTGGCTGGCGAAGGGGTAGCTGAAGCTGAGAATCTGGCTGTGGATCCGGGCCGTCATCAGGGCACGGCAACGGGCGGCGAAGTAGCCCAGGCTCACAGCGTTGCCATAACGGGCGAGGCTCTGGGCGGCCTGAAGCAGCAGGGCCAAACCCAGCAGTGAAAGGAACAGCGTGGTGCGGGGCAGTGCCGCCATCAGATCCCCCAGGGCGGGGACGTGCCCCACCAGTGGATGGCTGGCCCAGCTCACGGCGGTGGGGCTGGAGAGCATCTCCACCGCCAGGAAGATCACCCCGAACGTGGCCCCCTCGCCGAACGCCTCCACCAGGTTGGTGGTGAGATTGACAGCCAGCAGCTTCCATTGCTGGCGTGCCGTCAGCCGAATCAGACGTGATGCTGGTTGCGGGTCGAGAAACGGAGCCAGCAGGGCACGGGACAGGCGCCGGAGCGGGCGCGGAATCAAAGCACGTAACAAATGCAACGGGAAAACCAGGGACTAAAAGAAGAAAAAGAATCCAGTACGAATGGCTCTACTCAGCCAGGCTGGATCTCGGCGAGCTCTGCTGAATCGGCGTCCAGCCAACGAGAGTGGCCTGCAGGTGGCCGGTTCAGCGCCAGCACCACGGTGATCGACACAAAGCAGGCAGGGCTGTTGTGACAGCGGCTTCAGCCTGGCGAAGCTCTCGGCTCAACGGCGTGGGCCAGACTCATTCGGTCGATTGGGACTGATCCAGCCATGGCGGTAGCGGATGTGCGCTGGCTGCAACGCCTGGACAACTACGGCCGCGCCCTCTGAGCGAGCTGGAGGAGCAGGGGTTGATTCAGGCCTTCGAATTCACCCATGAACTGAGCTGGCAGCTGTTGAAGGATTTCCTGGTGGATCAGGGTGTGAGTGGTGTCAGCGGTTCGCGGGATGCCGTGCGGGAGGCCGTGGTGAGGGATCTGCTCAGCCCGGGCAGCGAAGCCATCTGGATGGCGATGATCCGCAGCCGCAATCTCACCAGCCACACCTACAACCCCTCCCTGGCCCACGAGATCGCCGTCCTGATCGTGGAAACGTATGGGCTGGAGCTGCAGGCTCTGCATGATGAGATGGCGGAGCGGGCCAGGCAGCGTTGACAGCATCCACAGAACCGATCGAGACCGGCATCCCTGGCCTTCCAGCGGAGGCCACGAGCCAGGTGCTGGAGGGGATACGCCGCCATCCGGGGGTGCGGCGAGTGATTCTGTACGGATCGCGGGCGCTGGGCCGGCATCGCTCCGGATCCGACATCGACCTGTGCCTAGAGGCCCCGGCCCTTGGACTGAACGAGGTGCTGCTGCTCGGCGCCGAGCTGGATGATCTGCTCCTGCCCTGGCGGATCGATCTGCAGCTCCAGCATCTGATCGACCACCCCACCCTGCTGGAGCACATCGCCAGGGCAGGGGTGGTGCTGTGGGAGCAGCCAGGGGCGAGCTGGCCTGGCGAATGACACACCACATCTGGTGTGGTGGGGGGCTCAGGCCGACCATCAGCTGCGCATCATCGCCAGTGCAAGGGTCGTGAAGTCGAGCTGTTCGTCTTTTGGGGCAGCCTGAAGGCCGATCAGCGCCACTTCTGCCTCGTTGATGGCACTGGCGGCTTCGGCCTGCTTGAAGCGCACGACGGGATCGTAATCCGCTTGGTGACACATCTCCTGAAGGCGTGGGAAATAATCAGCAAAAAGTTTCAGTTCTTGCGAATCATTCAGCACCTAAGGGCGATTGCAGGCTTTCTTCGCTGACAGATGGCCGTGGTCAAGCTCAAAGGTGAAGGCTGTCACGGCAACTCCGAGGGCCAGGGCTTCCTCATCAGCTTGGGAACCCGCATTCCGACTGGCATAGATCATCTCAGCCCTGCCAGATCTCGCTCAGATCCAGCCTTAAACCAGGCAGAACGTCGCCGCCATCGAGCTCAGTGGCGCCCTCCAGACGCTGGGGTTCCGGCAGATCAACGCCTTGAGCCTGACGGCCAGGCCAGATGTCCACCGCCTGCTCTTCCGGCAGCAACAACAAGCCCAGGGCGGCGCCGTTGGCCTGGTAAGCAGCCATCTTGCGGCTCAGGGCACTCACGCCACGCGGGCCCTGATCGCTGGGGCTGGCCAGTTCCACCACCAGGTCGGGGCAGAGAGGAGGGAAGCCGCGGCGTTGCTCGGGGGTGAGCGCCTGCCAGCGATCCAGACGCACCAAGGAGGCGTCCGGGCTGAGCACGGAGCCGTCGGGAAGGCGGAAGCCTCCGGAGCTGTCGAAGACCTTCCAGCCTCCAGCGCTTCTGGCAAAGCGCTGCAGCTGGAACAGAATCTCACTGTTGCGGCTGCTGGTCTCGCCACCGGTGGGGGTCATGCTGATCAGCTGGCCGTCGGCATCGAGCTCCAGTACCGCCTCAGGATTGGCAGCACACACCAACTCGAACTGCTCTGGCGTGAGCTGCAGCTGCTCCGGCAGCAGCAGAGGAGCCAGCGCATCAGCAAGGGGTGGAGCGTGGACCAGTGTCATGACGCATCGATGTCATCAAATCCACGATAGATGGATCCAAGCCCTGGCGACAGTCCACTGCCACAGATCACGGTGGTCAGTGCCGACAGGATCTGATCAATGTCACCCGTCAAAGGGCATAGGGATGAAGCACGTTCTGAAGCGTCAAGGGGAAATCCCGAACATTGCGAGTCGCCAGGGTGAGCCCATGCACGGTGGCTGTGGCCAGAATGATCGCGTCGGGCACGTTCAGGCCATGACGCTGCCGCAGCAGCACGGTTTCCCTGGCGATGCTGTGATCGAGCGCCAGCCGAAGAAAACTCTCCAGCCAGGTCTCCACCTCAGCGGATTCACCAACACGGCAGCCCACCAGCACCTCAATCCAGGTGAACTCACTGATCGCCGGTCGCTGCTGTTGATCCAGCCACTCCAGGCTGGCCTTCTCGCCGCGCAGTACATCAATCAAGATGTTGGTGTCGAGCAAGAGCATCAGTGATGGCTCCACTCCTGCCGCAACGCCTCCTGCAGCACCAGTGCATCAGTCGGTCGGTCTTTCCAGAGGCCAAAGACCTTCTCGTGTCTGGGGTGTTGTTGCTTCAGCCACAGCCGCAAAGCCTCCCGCAGGGCTGCCGCCCTTGAAATGCCGAGCTGCCGGCACTGCGCATCCAATTGCTCGCGCTCAGGCTCAGGCAAGTCGACGATCGTTCGCATGTCAGACCCCGCTCGACCATGTGATGACGTGATCAGATGACGTTATTGCATGGCCCGTGTCGAAATCCAGGCCAGGCAGATGGACATCCCTCAGAAGCCTTCTCTCTGATCAGCTGGCCGCTGCTGGGGTGACCGCAGAGGTTGCAGCGAGGGTCATGCAGCCTCCGCAGCAGATGGCTCAATCGGGGAATGGATTGATCAGTCCGATGGTGGTGTCGCTGAAATGGCGTGAGTTGCGGGTGGCCAGCTGTGCACCACGGGCCAAGGCAATGCCAGCAATCAGGGTGTCACGCAGATCGACTGAGTGTCCCTTGGCCTTGCGCTCGGCGGCCAATATCGCGGCCCTATTGGCCGCGAGGCCATCCAGGGGGGCGATTCGATCCTGCACAAGCTGCTCCAGCAACTGATCAAGCCCCTGCTGCAGGGAGCGGCGGCGCTGGCCGGCAGGCAGGATTGCCACTCCATAGCGCAACTCAAACACCACCACACTCGGCAGCCACACCTCCTGGGCGGACTGGTCATCCAACCAGCACACCACCGCAGGGTCTGGCTGGTTCTGCATCACGGCCGAGATCACATTGGTGTCCAGCAGAATCACGAGCCCACTACTGCCGGTGCAGCCTCCTGACCCTGCCACTCGCCAATGGGCTCATTCAGCCCTGCGCCGGCAAACAGTGCCGCCATCTGTGACCCCAGCCCTGGACCTTCGGGCGGCAGCTGCTCCGCTTCCGCCGCCTGCCGAAGAATCAGGCGGGCCTCCTCCTCCATGCTGCGACCATGGCGCTGAGCCCGACGTCGCAGCGCCTCCTTTACCGACACATCCAGATTGCGAACCAGCAACTGCGCCATCAAGCCATCCCAGACCAAGCTGCTATCACGCTATCAGTATCGCGGGCAGTTCAAGCACCGCTATCATGACGAGTGGGTTGTTGCTTCATGCGCGCCGACTCCGGCTGGTGCCGCATGCCCGAATTCGCCGGGGGGGGTCAGGAAGCCGGTCGATCCAGCTGGTTCACGAAGCTGATCGCGGCCTCGGCGGTTGCTATCGCCTGAACCGCATCAGCTCGATCGAACAGCTCCGATGGCGGCGTGGCATCGATCGGGTAGCGGCTAGTGATGGTCATGCGGGTGAGGGCCTTCAGGGGTAAGGCCTCGATCACCCCCACATCCGCCCCCTCAGCCGCCAGGGCTTGCACGAGATCATTCAGGACAAGGGTGTGAGGGGGCTCCTGTCCCAGCTTGAGCAGGGCGCCCTTGAAGGCCTTCTCGGCAGCCTGAGACGCGAAAAAACAGGCCTGCGCCTGAAATCCGTTGTTGCTGGCCAGGCGGGCCAGCTCAAGGTCGTTGAGGGCCTGCCGAGCCCAGGCCTGGGGCCGCGCATTCATGGCCCGAAGCTCAGCAGTTGCCTGGCCTGCAGATGAATGGATCTCCAATGGGGTGAATCACTGCTGGCCATGGCCTGCCAGCGGGCCCTGCTGAGCGCGATCACATCGGCCCCCAAGCCCGCATCCAGCAGCACGTCGGCCATCTGATCGGCCTGATCCTGGCCATCGGCCACCACCAGCAGATCGGTATCCGATAACCCATCCCAGTCGCCACGGGCCCTGGAGCCGAACAGCCACACCTCACAGCCACCACCAGTCAAAGCATGGTCAGCCAGGGTGGCTTGAACACGCTGCTGCAGCGCAGCCTCGAAGCGGTGCTGCAAACCCTCACGAAGCTGCGAGAACGTGGAAGGGTGATGGGTGCCCATCGAATCAGGCTAAGGCTGGCGGGAGGTTGCCACCAACCAGTTGGCATAGGTGCTGGCCAGCCCTTCGGCCAGGGGAATCCGGGCCTGCCATCCCAGCGCCGACAGCCGGCTCACGTCCAGCAGCTTGCGGGGGGTGCCGTCGGGCTTGCTGGTGTCCCAGGCGATGCTTCCCCTGAACCCCACGGTGTGGGCCGCGAGCTCAGCGAGTTCGCGGATCGGCAGGTCCACACCTGTACCCACATTCAAGAACTTGGGCTCCTCCCCGGTCGGCTGCCACCGCTCCAGACAGAACACCGCGGCCTCAGCCAGATCATCCACATGCAGGAATTCCCGTCGCGGCGTGCCCGTGCCCCAGCAGAGCACCTTCTCGTCGCTGGCCAGTTTCGCCTCGTGAAAGCGCTGGATCAGGGCCGGCAGCACATGGCTGTTGCTGGGATTGTAGTTGTCGCCGGGCCCGTAGAGGTTGGTGGGCATCAGGCTGATCGCATCGAAGCCGTGCTGGAGGCGCAGGGCCTCGCAGAGCTTGAGGCCGGCGATCTTGGCAATCGCATACCACTCATTGGTGGGCTCGAGCTCGCCGGTGAGCAACGCCTCCTCCCGGATCGGCTGCTCGGCGAACTTCGGGTAGATGCAGCTGCTGCCCAGAAACAGCAATCGCCTGGCCCCATGGCGCCAGGCGTTCTCTATCACATGAGTCTGGATCTTGAGATTGTCGAGCAGGAAGTCGGCGGGATAGGTGCTGTTGGCCAGGATTCCGCCCACCTTCGCCGCCGCCAGCACCACCACCTCCGGCCTGGCGCTGGCGAACCAGGCCTCCACCGCGCCAGCATCCCGCAGATCCAGTAGATCGCGGCCGGCCGTGAGCAGGTTGGTGTAGCCCTTCGCCTGCAAGGCGCGCAGCATGGCGCTGCCGGCCATGCCGCGATGGCCTGCCACGAAGATCCGCTCGGCAGGCGTGATCAGGCTCATCGGGGCATGGCCTCAGGGGCTGACGGCGCCCGCTCGAGCAGCAGCAGGACAATCCGATCCACGTGAGCGCGGAAATCGGCAGTCAACTCGGCATAGAGAAAAAGATCCACCTGCCAAGGGAGCAGCAGGTCATCCACGGCGGCCATCAACTGCAACAAGCCATCGTGGGAGAGAGCCGGTCCTTTGAGGGTGAGGTCGATGTCGGAGGCAGATCTGTGGCGGCCCATCGCCCGTGATCCGTAAAGCCACACCTGCTCCACCTCCGGATCACGACCCAGCAGGGCGAGCAGCCGATCACTGGCCTCAGCGGGAAGTCCGGGAACAGCATGGTTGCAGTTAAACGATCCACTCATACTCCAGACTCCAACCGTGCCTGGAGGGTGTCATGCAGCTGCACAAAAGCCGCCAAGTACCGGTTTCGCACGTCGAACTCACTCACACCTGAACACGCTCACGCAGGAGCCGCAGGCGCATGCATCGGCGGGTTCTCCATCGAGCCCACCACCTGGAAACCCTCCCGGCGCAGGGTGGATTCCTTGGCGGCCTCCTCCACATCAGCCGCCACCATCTCTTCCACCAGCTGCTCCAGCGTGCTAGTGGGAGCCCAGCCCAGCCGGGCGTGGGCATGGCTGGGATCACCCAGCAGGGTCTCAACCTCCGCCGGGCGAAAATAGCGGGGATCGATGCGCACCACCACATCCCCCGTATCGGCACGCCGGCCCAGCTCCTCCACCCCTTGTCCCTCCCAGCTGAGGCCGCCCCAACCCAGCTCCAGCGCGCACAGCTCGATGAAGCGACGCACGCTCTCCTGCCGCCCCGTGGCGATCACGAAATCCTCGGGCTTGGGCTGTTGCAACATCCGCCACTGCATCTCCACGTAGTCGCGGGCGTGGCCCCAGTCGCGGCGTGAATCGAGATTGCCCAGAAACAGGCAGGGTTCGAGGCCAGCGGCAATGCGGGCCAGGCCCCGGGTAATCTTGCGGGTCACGAAGGTTTCACCGCGGCGAGGACTTTCGTGGTTGAACAGGATGCCGTTGCAGGCATACATCCCGTAGGCCTCGCGGTAGTTCACCGTGATCCAGTAGGCATAGAGCTTGGCCACCCCGTAGGGGCTGCGGGGATGGAAGGGTGTGCTCTCCCTCTGGGGCGTTTCTTGAACCAGCCCGTACAGCTCACTGGTGCTGGCCTGGTAGATACGGGTCCGCTCGCTCAGGCCCAGCAAGCGCACCGCCTCGAGGATGCGCAGGGTTCCGAGACCATCACAATTGGCCGTGTATTCCGGCTCCTCGAAACTCACCGCCACATGGCTCTGTGCACCCAGGTTGTAAATCTCATCAGGGCGCACCTCACCGATGATCCGGATCAGGTTGCTGCTGTCGGTGAGATCGCCGTAATGAAGCGTCAACCGGGGATCCCGCTCATGGGGGTCCTGGTAGAGATGATCGATGCGGGCTGTGTTGAAGCTGCTGGCTCGGCGCTTAAGGCCATGAACCCGGTAGCCCTTCTCCAGCAGCAGCTCAGCCAGGTAAGAACCATCCTGACCGGTGATGCCGGTGATCAGGGCCGTGGGTGACGTCATGGGAACGGCAGGGCGAGCAGGGACACACGACCCCTAGATGGTCGGGCGGTCGTGAGCAGGGCTCCAACGACTCAACCCCTTTGGCCGTACAAAGATATTGACCAGTCTACTACTGGCCAATGAGTGCTCGCTGTTGTTGTCAGTAAAGGCAAGCTTCTCAGCACCGCCAGCTGCTCGGGCAAGGGGCTCGTGCCGGGATGGATCTGCTGCACGTAGTCGAGGGCGGCCTGCCAGCTCATCCGGCGGTTGTGGATCAACCAGGCCATCGCCACCAGGGGCGAGCGCTCGACGCCGGCCACGCAGTGGAGATACACGGGCCCGTGGCGGCTCAGGCTTGTGAGTTCCGTGAGCACCATGCCCAGCTGCTGCGGCGTTGGTGCGCACTGATGGCGGTGATCCGGCAGGGGCAATCGAACGCAGAGAAAACGCTCGGGCATCCCGTCCGGTGGAGGTGCCTCCTCGGCGGCGCAAAGGCTGAACACCCCCCTGACCCCATCCCGCTCGAGACGATCAAGGTCGTCGGCACTGGACGGGGCGGTTCCCACCGCCAGTTCATCCATCAACAACCAGGTGATGCGCATGCAGGCTCAGTTGTTGTTGTCGAGCAGGCGGAACAGGGTCAACACATTGACCAATCCGCTCAGAGGTGTGCTGACGGCCCCGATGGCATCAGCACTGATCGCGTAACGGCTACGATTCACGATCACGGTGTCGCCATCCACCAGCGGTGGATTCTTGGCGATCGACACCCCTTGATTGAAATCAAGCGGATAGGTTCGCCGCATCGCTGAACCATTGCGGTTGATCCGCACCAGTTCCAGCCTTGACGTTTTCGCTCGCCAGGTTTGCACACCCCCGGCGGCCAGAATCGCCTGCATCAACGGTGTGCTGGCAGGAACCTGGAGCCGGCCTGGAGCTTTCACCTCTCCCACCACATTCACGGTGATCTCCTTGGGAGCCAGGGTGGTGGCCGCCATCTCGGCTGAATTGCTGGCCAACTGCTCGGAGACCCGCTCCAGCTTGATCGTGTCCCCATCGAAGAGCAGTGGATTCTGGAGCTGGTCCCCGTCCCTCACCAGGGCAAGCAGGTCAACCCGGGCGCGCTTGAAGCGGGAGTCGGCGCCGGGCAGACGCCGCTGCACCACCACCCGGCGCAGGTTGGCCATCGAGGTGATGCCGCCGGCCTTCTGGATCGCATCCACCAGCGTGGGAGGACCACTGATCACAACCGGGGCTTCAGCGGTGGAGGTTTCCGAGGTGGTGAGCGTGTAGATGCCCGGGCGCTCCACCTCACCGACCACAGCGATGCGCAGGGGCCTGGGACGAACGATGCTCAACTGAAGATCAGGCCGCTGCAGCTGTTTTCTGTAAAGGGATTCCAACCAGAGGCTGGCCTGAGACAGCGTCAGGCCCGACAGCCTGACGCTGCCCAGCAGAGGCAGGGAGACGGTGCCGTCGTTGAGGATCTCGAGTGAACCGCTGAGATCTTCGACCGCCAGGAACTTCAGGCTCAGCCCATCGCCGGCGCCCAGTATGTAGGCATCGTCCTGAAGCATCCCCTCGCTGCCACCGGGGGCCATATCGGCCTGGGATAGATCTCCAGGCCGCAGCTCAGCTGCCACCACTGGAGCCAGGGGGCTGGAGAGGCTGAGCAGCAGCAGAGGAAGTGCCCAGCGCTTTCCCACCAGTTCCACACGCAGGCTCGTCATCGCGGAAACGGACAGTAGGCCGAATGTTGCCATGCACCGGTTGAAAAGGTGGCGTCATAGGGCCAGTCATCAGCTGGCCATCACGGATACATTAAGCCGATCCGATCTTCAGCCGTTATCGACGTGTCCGCCAGGCTGCCTGGACCCACCCTCAATCCATGGCTCAGCCTGCTGACCTCGATCGGCATGATCGCTGGACCTGCGGCGGAGGCCCAGAGCCTGGTCTGGGAGCTGCCGAGCCCGCCACCTCCTGTGGTCTTGGTACCCAGGCAGCCGCCGCCGCCGGTTCCCACGCTGCGGGCCAAAGCCGCTGAACCCGCTCCTGCTCAGCAGGCCCGAAGCCTCACCTGGGAAGCGATTCCCCCTAATCCTCCACCGATTCAACCGCCGCAATCCCTGCCCATTAGCCCTGAAACGGCCATTGCGGCGAGGCCGGAGAGCTCGTTGGCCTGGGAGCTGGTTCCTTACGACGACGGCAGCCTCGCCTTCACTCCAACCACCGCCCAGGCCATCCCCGAAGCAGGAGTGTTCGGCCAATTGCTGGCCAGGGAGACCACCTTGCGCTGGTACCTGGTGCCAGAAGACCAGATTCTTACGCCCTCTGTCGCCCTGGCCAACGGCACCATCAGACCCGAGCCTCCCTACCTTCCCGAGCCGCCGCCCCCGATCTGGCCGAAAGTGCGCGGTCTCGCCAGGGGCATCACCGTCAATGGCGATCCCTATCCAGACACCGGTCTGAACGTCCCCAACGGCTTCGCCCAGGACCGGGAGTTCACCGTCTCCACCACCCTCACCGGCACCAGCCGAACCCGTTCCTGCCGGGTGGCCCCTGGGGGGAACTGGGTCGACTGCGCCGACTCGGAGGCCTACCTCGACATCACCCCCTTCAAGGGGGAGTACGCCAGCCTCGGTTTCCAGTACACGATTCAGAGCCTCACCAGCCGCAACCGAGGCACCGGCCAGTTCGCTGGCCAAAGCCTCGGCTTCCGCACGGCCATCAACCTCACCCCCACCACGGGGTTGGCCTTCGGCGGCGAGCACATCATCCAGCTCGACAACACCACCGACCTGGGCCGCAACTTCTACCTGGTGATGTCCCAGGCCATACCCCTCAGCCGCGGCCAGAACCCGATCCTGTTCGTGGCCACCGCCGGCGTCGGCTCCGACTTCTACGGCTACGCCGGCAACGGCACGCTGGGATCCACCAACTGCCTGAGCGGCAACAACATCAGCAGCCTCAACTACCCCCAGGGCACGGATTGCTTCTGGGGGCCGATCGGCGCCCTCACCCTCCACCTGGGCAGCCAGGTGTCCCTGGGCTACGAGTGGTTCGGGTATGGCATCGGAGCTGGCCTGTCCGTCCGCCCGATCAAGACCATCCCGCTCACCTTTTCTCTCTACGCCACGGACTTCCTCGGCAACACCCCCAGCTACCTGGATGGGCTATGTACCACCAACCCCTGTGAACCGCGCTACTACGGGCGACTGACGATGTCCTTCTGACGCTGCGGCCACAGACCCTTGGGGCTGGCTCAAGGCGCGGGCCCAACGGCCATCAGCAATCCTGATCAGAATCAGGAACCCGCATCATTGCAAGAAATAGAGCCATCAGACGCTTTGCAATCTGGTTTGTGACCAGATCCTGCCAAAGCCAATTGTTGCTCCTACATTTAAACTTACCCGTCTTATGGAACGTTTTTACATGCGCTTCACCGTTCCTCTGGCTCTGGCCACGGCCACGGCGTTCTCTGTCAGCACTCTGCCCGTTCGGGCCTTCCCAGGCGCCAGTGTCAACCTTGTGCGCCTGAACGGCGATGGTGTTACTGCCCTTCCTGGCCTTCAGCCCCCTTCGGTTAAGGTTCCTCCTTCGGCCCCAGGAACGCTAGAGCTGATCAGCCAGGCTTCAGGCGACACCCAGACCGACCGTGACATCACGGTGTTGCCCACCGGCGCCGAAGACCTTGAGGTCCAGTACCGGGGGGCACTTCCCCAGTTCTCCGGCTCTGATTATATCTCACTTCGTAACAAGGCCACCGGGGACGAGGTGGAACGCATCTTCCTCAACTCCGATCGCGTCAGCTTCTCCAGTGATCGCAGTACCATCACGATCAATCCGGAAAGCACCATCACCCCTGGCGAGGTGATCTGTGCCCTGCTCCCCGATGGGCCCGGCACCCTTCCCACCCGCAGCACACCCTGCTGCTTCACCGTGGCCGCAGCCGCGCCCGCAGCGTATGTGGCCCCGGCCGGCAAGCCCTTCCCCTGGTGGATCATTCCCGTGGGTCTGGGTCTTGGGGTCGGCATCTGCGCCATCGCCGGCTGCTTTAACGGTGACGATGGTGGTGGTGGTGGTGGACGCGGCAGGCCCTCCCGCTGAACGCAGCACCTCCGGCTCTCTGTCCCTGGGCTGACACCAAAAGGTCAGCCCAGTTTTTATGGACCCTGCCGAGTGGATCAGAGATTGACGAGGCGACGTCGTGAACCGAGCCCAGGGTTGAATTCTGAACGTGTGTCTTGTTGATCACGTTTTTGCCCTGCTGGAGAAGGCATAATGGCGAAGCGCTTCATAGTTTTGGGACGGCGTGCATGCGCTCAGTATTTCCTCTGTCTGTTCTCTCCGCGTTCACGGTCAGTACCCTGCCGGTGCACGCGTTTCCAGGAGCTTCGGTCAATCTCGTGCGGGTGAACTCCGAAGGAGTACGGGCTTTGCCAGGCCTTGAGGCCATGGCCCCTGCTCCGCCTGAACCCACCCTGGCCAGTGATGGCCAGCTGCTCAGCCAGGCTGAGGTGAGCGATGAAGAGTCGAGGAATGTCACCTCTCTCCTCTCCGGCGACGAGGACTTCGAGATTCGCTACGCCAGTCCCCTGCCCCTCAACCTCACCGGAAACATTTCAATCCGCCGGCGCAGCGCCAATGCCGGTGATGGCTCCAACGGCGAGGAAGTGGAGTCGATCCCCCTGAATTCACCCAACGTCACCATTTCCGAGGATCGTCTCACCCTCACGATCAAGCACGAGCGCGAACTGCGCGACGGTGAGACCCTCTGTGCGCTGTTGCCTGATGGCCCCTATGCCCTGCCGCAGCGGATCACTCCCTGCTGCTTCCAGCTGGCCAAGGCGGCCACCAGCATGTCCAGAAAAACCAGCCCCTGTGGGCTCATTCCGCCTTCACCAGCCTCCGCCAATCCCTTCCCCATCTGGATTCCAATCGTCGGAATCATCCTGGGTGTCGGTGGCTGCGCCATTGCTGGCTGCTTCAACGGGGGCGGCGGCGGCGGCGGCAGCGGCAACGTGTCCCGTTGATGCTGCCGAAGGATGGTCGGCGCGTTCCTTTCTTGGTTCGCCTCTGACCATCCCGATTACACTCAATTCAGTCCGACACGCCTCTCCGCCATGGTCAGAATTCTCGCAACCGGTGCACTCGCCTGCAGCACCCTGGCAGCCCCTGCCTTCGCCGCTGATCTCGCCGACCTTCCCAGCTGCCTGAAGCCCCGCACCCTCAGTGCGGTCACCGCCACGATCACCCAGGCCAGCGTGATCAAGGATCCCCTCGTAGCCCAGGGATTCAGGACGTCTGATCCAGCCTGCACCTATCAGGTGGCCCGGCCTCAGCCCGTGTTCCAGGAAGTTCCCGTGCGCGGCCTCTGGTGATCAGCTGATCGCAGGGTCGGAGCCACGACCCCTTACGGTGACTTCATCTCCTGATGGCCAGCCTTGACCCTGCGGCTCACCAACACCCTCACCAAACGCACTGAACCCTTTCAACCCAGGGTGCCCGGTGAGGTTTCGATTTATTGCTGCGGAGTCACGGTCTACGACCTCTGCCACCTCGGCCATGCCCGAAGTTACATCGTCTGGGATGTACTGCGACGGTATCTGATCTGGCGGGGTTTCCGTGTCACCTTCGTTCAGAACATCACCGACATCGACGATAAGATTCTCAAGCGTGCCGCCGAAGAGGGCAGCTCGATGGAGGCGGTGAGCGAACGCAACATCACGGCCTTCCGTGATGATATGGACTCCCTGAACATTCTTCCTCCTGACAGAGTCCCCCGCGCCACCCGATGCCTTGATGGCATCCGCGACATGATCGCTGAATTGGAAGCCTCAGGTGCCGCCTATTCCGCCGACGGGGATGTCTATTTCGCAGTGATCGGCCGGCCCGATTACGGCAAACTCAGCGGACGCACTCTCAGCGATCAACAGGAGGGAGCCAGCGGCAGGCTCAACAGCGACGAGGAATCCCGTAAACGCCATCCCTTTGATTTCGCCCTCTGGAAAGGGGTCAAACCTGGAGAGCCAAGCTTCCCCTCCCCGTGGGGTCCGGGGCGCCCGGGATGGCATATCGAATGCTCGGCGATGGTGAGGCAGGAACTGGGCACCACCATCGACATTCACCTGGGGGGATCGGACCTGATCTTTCCCCACCATGAGAATGAAATTGCCCAGTCGGAAGCGGCTAACGGGGAACCCCTGGCGCGCTACTGGCTGCATAACGGCATGGTCAATGTTGACGGGGAGAAGATGTCGAAATCCCTCGGCAACTTCACCACGATTCGTGCCTTACTGGCCAGTGGGGTATCAGCGATGACCCTGCGCCTGTTCGTGCTCCAGGCCCACTACCGCAAACCCCTCGATTTCAGCCGCGACGCCCTCGACGCAGCAGCCACCGGTTGGCACGGGCTCAACGAAGCCCTCGGGCTGGGCCTGAACACCACCTTCAGCGCGGCACTGGGTTGGGCGGAAGTGGCCGCTGCGACCCAACCCGCCCCTGGCCAAGACGCGGGGCTGGAGACCAGCCGCCAGGGATTCATCGAGGCCCTCGACGACGATCTCAACACCTCCGCCGCGCTGGCGGTGCTGTTCGAGCTCGCCCGTCCCCTGCGGGCCCTGGCCCGGCGGCTCGAGCGTGGATCAGAGGCCAGCGGCGAGGATCGTTCCTTGCACGCCCGTTGGCTGTTGCTGCAGGACCTCAGCGGCGTCCTGGGCCTACAGACGGAGTCTCTCTGCAGCAGCAAAGCCAAAGCGGGTGCCGGGCCGGAGGAGGCCGAGATCCAATCCCTGATCAGCGAGCGCCTGGCTGCCCGCCAGCAGAAGCTCTACCCCGAGGCCGATGCCATCCGCGACCGGCTGCGCTCCGAAGGCATCGAGTTGATCGATCGCCCCGATGGCACCACCGAGTGGATCCGGCGCTGACTTCAGCGCTGTTCATCGGCCGGCGGGGGCGCCACGGGAGCTCGATCCTTCATCAGCGTTTCGATCCGGCGGATCCGCACCCGGGTGGTCTCCCACACCTCCAGCCTGAAGCCGTCTTCGCCAACCGATGGGGTGGCTGCGGCGGCCCCAGCCAGCGAGGCGCGCAACTGCTCCACCATCGCCTCGATGTCGTCGCCCGCCTCAAAGGCATCCCAGAGCTCGCGCTCCAGCCGCGCCCGCTCGATGAAGTTCCAACGCTTGAGCCAGAGCATCGCGGCCGCCAGGAGTGAAGAGCACCAGCTCAGCCAGTGTGCACGAGCCGCTGGGATGGATGGGAGACTGGCGCCCAACGGAGGGAAGGCCTCGTGAAAGCGATCAGCGTGCTCGGCTCCACAGGGTCGATCGGCACCCAGACCCTGGCGATCGTGGAGGAGTTCCCCCAGCGCTTCCGCGTGGTAGCGCTCACCGCCGGCCGCAACCTTGACCTGCTGGTGGATCAGATCCGCCGCCATGGCCCCGAGGTGGTGGCCCTGGCCGACGCCGAGGCCCTGCCCGAGTTGCGCCGCCGCCTGGAGGCGCTGGAGCCCGCCCAGCGTCCAGCGCGACAGCCGGAGCTGCTGGGGGGAAGTGAGGGGCTCTGCGCCGCCGCCGCCTGGGGCAGCGCTGATCTGGTGGTGACCGGCATCGTCGGCTGCGCCGGCCTGCTGCCCACCCTCGCCGCGATCAAAGCCGGCAAAGACCTGGCCCTGGCCAACAAGGAAACCCTGATCGCCGCCGGGCCTGTGGTGCTGCCGGCCCTCAAGGCCAGCGGCAGCCGCCTGCTGCCCGCCGACTCCGAGCACTCCGCCCTGTTCCAGTGCCTGCAGGGCACCCCCTGGGCCGACACCGCCCGCCTCTCCACCGGCGTGCCCACCCCCGGCCTGCGCCGCATCCAGCTCACCGCCTCGGGCGGCGCCTTCCGCGACTGGCCCGCCGCTGATCTGGCCAAGGCCACCGTGGCCGATGCCACCAGCCATCCCAACTGGAGCATGGGTCGCAAGATCACGGTGGATTCAGCCACCTTGATGAACAAGGGGCTGGAGGTGATCGAAGCCCACTACCTCTTCGGGCTCGACTACGACCACATCGAGATCGTCATCCACCCCCAGAGCATCATCCACTCGATGGTGGAGTTGGCCGACAGCTCGGTGCTGGCCCAGCTGGGCTGGCCCGACATGCGCCTGCCGCTGCTCTACTGCCTCAGCTGGCCCGAGCGCCTTGAAACCCCCTGGCGGCGCCTGGATCTCACCGAGGTGGGGCAGCTCAGCTTCCGTGCCCCCGACGAGCAGAAATACCCCTGCATGGGCCTGGCCTACGCCGCCGGCCGTGCCGGCGGCACCATGCCGGCGGTGCTCAACGCCGCCAACGAACAGGCCGTGGCCCTCTTCCTCGAGGAGCGCATCTCCTTCCTCGACATTCCCCTCCTGATCGAGTCGGTCTGTGAGCGCCACGGCGCCGACCTGCGCCAGGACCCCAGCCTCGAGGACGTGCTGGCCATCGACGCCTGGGCCCGCCTAGCCACCAGCGAGCTGGCCGCCACCGCCTCGCCTGCTCTGCTCACGGCATGAAGTTCCAGCCGTGAAGGTTCAGCACCACCTGCTGCTCTGCGCCACCCCCAGCAAGCCCCTCTGCGGCGACCCGCAGCTGGGGGCCGCCAGCTGGTCCCGGCTCAAGCAGCTGATCAAGGAGCGCGGCCTGGAGCGGCCCGATCGCCCCGAAGGAGTGGTGCTGCGCACCAAGGCCGACTGCCTGCGCATCTGCGCCGGTGGACCGATCTTGCTGATCTGGCCGGAGGGGATCGCCTACGGAGGCGTCAGCCCCGAGCGCATCGAGCGCATCGTGGAGGATCACCTGATCGGTGGCCGCCCGATCGAGGAGTGGATCGTGGCTCAGCACACGCTGCTGCCCAGCCGCTGCTCCAACCAGCGCAACACCAGCTGATCCGACCAGCACCCCCCCGGGGCGTGGAAGCCGTTGTGGCCACCACCCGGGCTGAGCAGCACCTCCAAGCGCCGGTGTTCCTGGCGGTGAGGCTCCAACCCCAGCGCCCGGGCGCCGGCGGCTGGAACCCAGGGATCATCCAGGGCCTGCAGGATCAGCGTGGGGGGCAGGGGTGGCTGAGTGGGTGGCGGCTCCAGCAGCCGCGGCAGGGGACTGGCCTGGCGGTAGTAGGCGTCCACATCGGCGTAGCCCCAGCGCGGTGCCGTGATCAGGGCGTCGAACTCGCGAATGCTGGCCACCCGCCGCAGGCGCTCGCTCAGCGCCCCATCGGGCCGGGGGACATCGTTGAGGGTCTGCTGGCGCAGGCGCTCCAGCAGCCAGCGCTCGTAGAGGCGGTTGCGCGGGCTGGAGATGGTGGCCGAGCAGTGGGCCAGATCCAGTGGACTGCTCACCAGCGCCAGCCCCTCCAGCCGGACCACCCCATCGAGCACGGCATTGAGCAGCACCGTGCCGCCCAGGGACAGCCCCACCGCCAGCAGCGGCCCGCCCGCCGCCAGCTGCCGCGCCCGCTCCAGCGCCGGTGCCAGGTCCGTGCTGCAGCGGGCGGCGTAGGTGCCCGTGGCCAGGGCCCGGCCCTCACCGGCCCCACGCATGTTCAGGCGCAGCACCGAAAATCCGGCCCGGTTCAGGCACCAGCCCAGCCGCCGCACCCCCTCGGCCTGGCTGGAGCCGCCGAGGCCGTGCAGGAGCAGCACCAGGCCCTTCGGCGGGCCCACAGGCACCCCTTCAGCAGCGGCCGGCGGATCGAGCCGGGCCAGCAGGGAGCCGCCCTCCCCCTGGCTGGAGGGTCCCAATGGCAGTTCCAGTGCCGTGCTCTGGCGATCGGGCAGCGAATCCGGCCGCAGCGTGTCGCGCAGGGTCTGGAGATCAGCGCCCCACCAGGGCGGCCGGGGGCGGAACGGCTGCAGCCCCAGGTGCTCCAGCAGCTCCGCCGAGGTGGAGTCAGGCTCAGGTCGCTGCAACCGGACGCTCACACCGCCTGGGGCTGAAGGGCCAGCCATTGGGCCAGGGAGATCGGCTCCACCCCGGCGCCACTGGTGACCTCGATGATCCGCCCGATCGAAGCCGGTGAATCAAGCGCCTCCAGGCAGACCCGGGCCACCAGACGGCGGGGAATGCTGTTGCTCTCCTGCTGATCAGGTCCGCTGAAGCGGATGCCCTGGACCTCCAGCTGCTCTTCCGTTTCGCTGAGGCCACCTGGGCGCACCACAGTCCAATCGAGGCCGCTGGCCTCCAGCCAGCGCTCCCCCAGCCGCTTCCACACCAGGATCAGCCCGAAGAGGTTGAGGGGGTGCAACCAGCGGCCACTGCAGAGGGAGCTCACCAGCACCACCCGCTTCACACCAGCGGCCGTGCAGGCGGCGCACTGCTGGCGGATCGCCAGGGCATCCACCTTCAAGGGGCCCGCCAGATCCACCGAGGGGCGGGCACCGGTGGCGATCACCAGGGCCTCGACCCCCGTCAGGGCCTGCTCCAGGGCCGCTTGATCCCCCAACTCCAGACGGATCAGCTCCGCTCCCTGCAGCCCCGCGGGAACCTCCGAGCCGGGGCGCAGCAGCGCCTTGACGCGGTAGCCCCGGGCCAGGGCCTCCTGGACGACGCGCCAGCCGGTTTTGCCGGAGGCTCCGCTTACGGCCAGGGTGCTCGAAGACTCAGAAGGCACGGTGTTCAGAAGAGCGGCATCAGCTCCTGTTCTAGGCAGCGGGCCAGGGGGAAGTCGCCCTGATGGCGCAACTCACGCACCCGCAGGATCAGCGGGTCGATGTCACACATCTGGCTGTAGCAGTCCTCCAGGTGGTCATGGAAACCAGGCTGGGAGCGGCTGATGGAAGAGGGGTTGTCCAACTGTGATGGCGGCGGTGCCAGAGGCAGGCGAGGCAGGGTCCTGCCGGGAAGGTAAGGGGGCTGGCGGCGGAAACCCTGGTGACAAACACTCATTGTCGGGCCGCAGCACGCACAATGACGCCACCCCAGCCGGCGCCGCTGCCATGGACACCGACGCCCACGGCCGAGGCCGAGGCCTGCAGCTGCGCCCTCGCCAATGGCAGACGCAGCTGATCAACCTGCTGCGCCGACGCCTGGTGGTGCCCGGCAACCTGGGCAACGACGTGCTGGTGCATGCCGGACCCGGCGCCGGCAAAACCTTCGGGGCCCTGCTGGGCTTCCAGTCGCTGCTGCGGGAGGGCCGGCTGGCCCATCTGCTGGTGTTCTGCCACCGCAGTTCGATCGCCGCCCAGTGGCGTGCCTCGGCCGCTCAGCTGGGGCTGGAGTTGCGCGAATGGGATCCCACCCAGCCACCCGAAGGCGGCCAGGGGCTGCTGCTCAGCTACCAGAGCGCCGCCCGGCACCGGCAGCGGCTGCAGCAGGAGCTGGGAAGCCTGCTGCCCGGGCCCACCCTCAGCGTGGCCGATGAGGTGCATCACCTCGGCCTGGATCCCGAGGAGCCCGAGGCCACCGCCTGGGGCCATGCCTTCAGCGAGCTCAGCCGGGGTCATGCCCTGCGCCTGGGCCTGAGTGGCACCCCCTTCCGCGCCGACAACCTGGCCTTCTGCGCCGCCAGGCGCGTGCCCCGCCACCAGGGCGGGGTGCTGGTGGAGCAGATCGAGCCCGACCTGAGCGTGGAGCCCCGCCAGCTGATCGTGGCTGGCGATGTCAGGCCGCTGGAGTTCCGCTTCCAGGACGGCTGGGTGGACCACGGCCATAGCGAAGGGGAGCGACAGAGCGAACTGGAGCGATCCCCCCTGTCGCTGGAAAGCCGCGAGAGCTGGCGGGCCCGCAACCTGCGCCGCGCCATCCGCCCCGGTGACCCCAGCAGCATTGCCCTGCAGGTGCTTCTCAACGCCCGCCAGCGCCTGGCCAGGCTGCGCCGCGACGACCATCCAGAAGCCGGTGGGCTGGTGATCGCGCGCGACATCGCCCATGCCCGCGGCCTCAGCGGTCTGCTGGAGGAGCAGGGGGACCGGGTGCGGCTGGTGCACTCCCAGGATCCCGACGCGGCCGCGCATCTCTCGGCCTTCCGGGCCGGGGAGGCCGACTGGCTGGTGAGCATCGACATGTGCGCCGAGGGCTTTGATGCTCCACGGCTGCGGGTGGTGGCCTACCTCAGCACCGTGGTAACCCGCAGTCGCTTCCTGCAGGCGATCACCCGGGCGGTGCGCGTGGATCCCGCCCGGGCGGCGCTGGAGCCCGTGCCCCGCCATTCCTCCTATGTGTATGCCCCGGCCGACCCGCTGCTGATGAGGTATGCCCGCAGCTGGTCGGTGGCGGAGGCCTACGTGATCAGGCCCAAGCCCCTGCCGGACGGCGCGCTGGGGGCAGCTGGAGGCGGGGCTGGGAGCCAGCTGCCGCTGGAGGCCCTGGGCGATGGGGCGGGGGAGGTGATCCGTCTGCGAGGCCCCCAATTGCCAGGCTTTCTTGACAGACGAAGCTCCTGAACGCCCCTGGCGCAACCCCCTCTCCAGTGGCGCTGGTTACAGCACAACAACGACGCCAGTGCAAACATCTTCAAACCAACACCACATGTGGCCCAAGGGCCATCCAGCCTGGTGCACACCTGGAGATGGATCATGACCAAGGCCTCTCCCCATCGCCGCCTCACCGCTCTGGTGAGCTGGGCCATGGCCCGCATCGCCGAACTCGATCGCCTGGAGCGCTACGAGGACAGCTTTGCTCTCACCGAGGAATTCCGAGAGTGGATCCTCGGCCTCGACCACCAGCCCGAGCGGCTCGACACCCTGCTGACGCCACAAAAGCTTGGGCTCGGCGCCCTCGACCGAACGGACTAGGCGGCAGCGGGACCGGGCGCAGCCACGGACCCGCGCCCAGTGATCTAAGCTCAACTCATAGTCAGTCCGCATTAGATCCGAATGAGCGTGTCCTCAGACCCCAGGGGCGACGACAGCGCGGTGGAGAATCTGGTGATCGTGGGCTCCGGCCCTGCCGGATACACCGCCGCCATCTATGCGGCCCGCGCCAACCTCAATCCCCTGCTGATCACCGGCTTCCAGGACGGGGGCATCCCCGGCGGCCAGCTGATGACCACCACCCACGTGGAGAACTTCCCCGGTTTTCCCGATGGCATCCTCGGCCCCGACCTGATGGACCGCATGAAGGCCCAGGCTGTGCGCTGGGGCACCCGCCTGCTGGAGGCCGATGCCGAGGCGATCGATCTCTCCGAGCGCCCCTACCGGATCACGGCCGAGGGGCAGACGATCCGCACCCAATCGGTGATCCTGGCCACCGGCGCCAGCGCCAACCGTCTCGGCCTTCCCCATGAGGATCAGTTCTGGAGCCAGGGCATCAGCGCCTGCGCCATCTGCGATGGGGCCACCCCCCAGTTTCGCAATGAACAGCTGGCGGTGGTCGGCGGCGGCGATTCCGCCTGTGAGGAGGCGGTGTATCTCACCAAATACGGCAGCCACGTGCATCTGATCGTGCGCCGCGAGAGCCTGCGGGCCAGCGGTGCCATGGCCGATCGGGTGCTGGCCAACCCCGCCATCACCGTGCACTGGCAGCGGGAGGTGGCCGATGTTTCGGGGAACGGCTGGCTGGAGGCCCTCACCCTGCGCAATCCCGACGACGGCAGCAGCGAAGAGCTGCCGGTGCGGGGCCTGTTCTATGCCATCGGCCACACACCCAACACCCGGCTGGTGCGCGATCAACTGGCCCTCGATAACAAGGGCTATCTCGTGGTCAATCCGGGGCAGCCCGACACCAGCCTCGAAGGGGTCTTCGCCGCCGGTGATGTGGCCGACGCCCAGTGGCGCCAGGGGGTCACGGCCGCCGGCAGCGGCTGCCAGGCCGCCCTGGCCGCCGAGCGCTGGCTCAGCCACCACGGCCTGGCCACCACGGTGCAACGCACCAACGTGGAGCCAGAGCCCAGTGGCGAGCCCGTGCACACCGCCGTGAGCGACGAGACCAACTACGACCCTGTGGCCCTCTGGCAGAAGGGCGGCTTCGCCCTGCGCAAGCTCTATCACGACAGCGACAAGCCCCTGCTGGTGGTGTACACCTCCCCCAGCTGCGGCCCCTGCCACGTGCTCAAGCCCCAGCTCAAGCGGGTGCTTCAGGAGCTCGGCGGTGCCGCCCAGGGGGTGGAGATCGACATCGAGGCCGAGCAGGAGATCGCCAGCCAGGCCGGTGTCAACGGCACACCCACCGTGCAGCTCTTCCACGCCAAGCAGCTGGCTCAGCAGTGGCGCGGGGTGAAGCAGCGCAGCGAATTCAAGGCCGCGATCGAAGCCCTTCTGCCCGTGCCGGTGGCCTGAGCCGAAGCCAGAACCGGAGCAAAAACCTGAACCGGCCTGCGTTCAGCGCCGCCTCGGGCCGCCCGGACGGTTGCCCCCGGGCCTGGGGCCGGTGGCTCCGGCGTTGCGTTCCCGATAGGTGATCCGGCCGCGGGTGAGGTCGTAGGGGCTGATCTCGACAAGCACCTTGTCGCCGGCGAGAAGCTTGATGCGGAACTTGGTGAGCTTGCCGGCGGCACGGCAGAGGCACTGGTGCCCGGAGGGCTGATCGAGGGTGACCAGGTAGAACCCGTTCCCCTGTTCCTTCTCGATCACTCCCGAGGTTTCGATCATGCGCTGCCGTGGCTCGATGCAAAGGTGGTTCCACCTTAAATTGGCACCCTGCTGGCCAGCCCCGGCCCAGGCGCCGGCCCCAACAGCAGCCCTAGGGTCAACGACGTTGCCGGCTTCCGCCTTGGTCGTTCCACCCCTGACCCTTGATCTGGGCCTGTTGCTGATTTCCATTGGGGTGGTCAATCTCTGGAAAGCCCGCCGCAGCAATGGCGGCTTCTGACGCGGCCACCGGGGGCGAGCGCCACCCCACCACCCTGCTGCTGCATAAGCCCTACGGGGTGCTGAGCCAGTTCAGCCCCGAACCTCTCAGCCCCTGGTCGACCCTGGCACCCCTGGTGCCCGTGCCCGGCGTCTACGCCGCCGGCCGCCTCGATGCCGACAGCGAGGGTCTGCTGCTGCTCACCAGCGATGGGGCGCTGCAGCAACGGCTCACCGATCCCCGCTTCGGCCACTGGCGCCGCTACTGGGTGCAGGTGGAGGGAAGCCCCAGCGAAGCGGCCCTGCAGCAGCTGCGCGACGGGGTGATGGTGCAGGGCCGCCCCACACTGGCCGCCCAGGCCAGCGCCCTGGCGGATCCCGGCCTGGCCGAGCGGGTGCCGCCGATTCGCCAGCGCCGCTCGATCCCCACCGCCTGGCTGGAGCTGGGATTGCGGGAGGGGCGCAACCGCCAGGTGCGGCGCATGACCGCGGCTGTGGGGCTGCCCACCCTGCGGCTGCTACGGGTCGCGATCGACCTGATGGATGGAGGGCCACCTCTCAGCCTCGAGGGGCTGGCGCCCGGCCAGTGGCGGCCGTTGAACAGCGCTGAGCAGCAGCGCCTAAGCCGGCTGCTTTACGGGCGCGGCGGCCGGCTCAGCCAATGACCTGCTGAAGTTCGCGCACGGTCTGGAGCTGGCCGTAGTAATAGTTCGCGCGGGCACGCCGGTCGGCCTCTTCGAGGCTGTCGAGGGCATCAAATCCCAGGGTCATCCAGAGCTCATGGCCGCAGGCCCGGTTCAGCTCAGCGGTGGCTTCCTGCTCAAGGTTGGCGAGACGGCGCTGCAGGTTCTTGATCTGGGCAATGGACATGGACGGGCCAGCACAATCAGAGAATGGTACAAAAGAACTGCTGAGCGATCAGAATGGCAGCTTCTTCTTGTTCTCCTTGTCGAGGTCGGCATCCAGTTCGCGCAATCGGCGCAGGATCGTGTCGTAATACTCCTTGAGGTAATCCTCCAGGTGGGTGGTCTCCCCGGCCTCCAGGCCAAAGGCCTCGTAGCTGGCCTCCATCGGGGCATCGAGGGGTTGACCGCCGCCGGTGACCTCGGCAAAGGCCAGCCGCTCCGCCACATTCACCCCCGGCTCGAAGAACGACGCCAAACCCTGCATCACGCGGATCAGCACAGGCCTCACCCGGAACACCCGGGCCGGCTTGCCGCTGTAGCGCTCACAGAGCTGGGTGACCTCGCCGGTGTTCCAGGCCTTGGGCCCCACCACCGGGAAGGCCTCGCGCACCGTGGCGGGCTGACCCAGGGCCGCCACCGCGAAGCGGGCCACGTCCTGGGTGTTCATGTAGGCGATCGGTGTGGGGGTACCGCTCACCCACACGGTCTGGCTCTCCAGCACCGGAATGGCGAACTGGCCGATCACCCCCTGCATGAAGGCCACGCAGCGCAGGATCGTGTAATCCAGCCCTGAGCTGATCAGCAGCTGCTCGGTGCAGTACTTGATGTCCATCAGCGGCACCTCGCGGTGGCGCTCCGCCCCCAGCAACGAGACAAAAACGAAACGCTTGACATCAGCCTGCTCACAGGCCCTCAGCAGGTTGAGCTTGCCGTCCCAGTCGATCGTGTAGATGCCGGCGCTGTCGGTGGGGCGAGCCGTTGCCGCATCGATCACCGCGTCCTGCCCCTCCAGGGCATAGGCCAAGCTTTCGGGTTCCAGCAGATCACCGCGGGTGAGCTCACAGCCCCACTCCTGCAGGAAGGCCGCCTTGCGAGGGGAGCGCACCATGCAGCGCACTTGGTGGCCCTGATCGAGGGCACGGCGGGCAATCTGGCGACCAAGGGTGCCGGTACCGCCGACGACCAGAACCTGCATGAAGCGCCCGAACAGGAGGGGCTGAGCCTAGAGGTGCACCCGACTTCAGCGCGCCCGAGGCTCAGTCTTTCTGCAGTTTGAGCAGCAGGGCTCCGCCCACCAGCCCGACAGGGATCAGCACCCAGAAGATCGCTGCGGTGAAGAAGATTTCCGAGGCCATGGGGCAGGCGAGAACGACTACCTATCTAGCCTCCCATCCCCCGTGGCGGCCAGCTCCAGCACCACCTCCCAGGGCGCTGAGCTGCGCAACTGGCCCGGCATCACCCCGCTGACGCTCGCGCTCCAGCCCGCTCGGCGCAAGCGCTCCAGCAGCGGCCGCAGGCGCAGGGTGCCAGCGGGCAACTGGCGGGCGATCTGGGCCATCGGCCAGACCCGGGCGCCCTCGCCGTCGTCGGCCACCAGTTGGGCCAGCAGCCGCCGGCTCTGCTCAGCCACAGGGGCCTCAGCAGCGCCACCGCTGGCGCCGTCGGTGGCCCCAGCGGTGGCCAGGGCCGAGAGTTCGCCCAGCCAGTCGGGATCCTGGAGCGGGCCGATCCAGAGCGGACCACTCACCGCCAGGGGCGGCGGGGCGCTGCAGCGGCAGGCCTGCCAGCCCCGCAGGCGCCTGAGGCTCTGCACCTGCTGATCGCCGCAGCCGTGGCAGTGGGCCAGCAGACCGAGCTGGTCTTCCTCCAGGGCCGCGGGGCTGCGCGACACCTGCACCGCCGTGCGGAAGGTGCGGCCATCGCTGAAGTTGAGCAGGGGCTGAAGGCCTCGGCCCAGGCACCAGGCGGCGCGGGCCACCACCCCGAGCTGGAGGCGCAGGGCCAGCTCCCAGCTGGCGGGATGGGCCCGGGCCGCTGCTCCGAGCGAGCGCAGGGCGGACACCCGGTCGTGGCCGGTGGGGGAGCGGCCATCGCTGCTGGCCAGGTAGAGCACCCCGCCGAAGCGCACGGCCTCCAGGGCCAGGGGCAGCAAGGCCGTGGGGCAGCCGAAGGCGTCGAGATCCACCAGCTCAAAGCGCTGATCCCGCAGCAGGCAGTCGGCCAGCAGTTTCTGGGCGGTGAGGGCACTCAGCCGCAGCTCGAGGCGATCGGCCAAGGGCTCCAGGTTGAGGCGCAGCAGCGGCAGCCGATCCGGATCGGCGTCATTGGCCCAGACCGCCGCCGCACCGGCCTCAAGGCCATAGCGCAGAGAGCGCACACCGCAGCCCGCCATCAGATCCAGCACCCGCAGGGTCCCCTGAGCCGCCAGCCGCCGGGCCAGCAGCACCCCGAGATCCCTGGCCGGGCGCGAGTCGGGGCGGAAAAACCCCGGCCCCAGCCGCAGCTGGGCCGCGCCTTCGCAATAGTGAGGGTCGTACGGCGTGGCTCCGGCTCCGGTGATCACAGCTCCAGCCCAGCCTGTCGCAGGGGATGGCATCGACTGGGGCCTGCACGGCACCTGGCACTGGCGCGGCCTGGCCTGCCACTGGCGCGTGCTCGGTGACCCCGCACAGCCGCCGCTGCTGCTGCTGCATGGCTTCGCCGCCAGCAGTGGCCACTGGCGCCACAACGTGGCCGGGCTGGTGGCGGCGGGCTGGTGCGTCTATGCCCTCGATCTGATCGGTTTCGGCGCCTCCGACCAGCCGGCCCTGCCCCTCGACAACCGGCTCTGGGCGCGCCAGAGCGCCGCTTTTCTGCAGCAGGTGGTGCAACGACCCGCCGTGCTGCTGGGCCACTCCCTCGGCGGGCTGGTGGCCCTGACCACGGCGGTGTTCAGCCCGCAGTGGGTGCGGGCGGTGGCGGCGGTGCCCCTGCCTGATCCCAGCCTGGTGATGGCCGTACCGCGGCGGCGCCCCCCCTGGCGACGACGGCTGCAACGGCTGCTGGTTCAGCTGCTCTGCCGGCTGCTGCCCCTGGAGCTGCTGGTGCCCCTGATCGCCCGCACCCCCCTGCTGGATCTGGGCCTGCAGTCGGCCTACAACCAGCCGGTGATCGGCGACGGGGAACTGCGCCGGCTGTTCGCCCGCCCGGCCCGCCGGCCCACCGCCGCCTGGTCCCTGAGGGGCATGAGCATCGGCATGGCCCTGCGCCCCAGGGGTGCCACCGCCGAGGCGCTGCTGGCACGCCTGGTGCAACCGCTGCTATTGATCTGGGGGGAAGCCGACCGCCTGGTGCCGATCGAGGTGGGGGAGCTGATCGCGCGCCTCAGGCCGGATCTGCGCCTGGAGCGGCTCGAGGGGGTGGGCCATTGCCCCCACGACGAGGCTCCCGAAGCCTTCGAGGCGCTGCTGCTCAGCTGGCTGGAGGGGCTGCAGACGGAGCCGCAGAAGGCCGGCACGTAATTTGGGGCCTTAATGCCCCGTTGAGCGCCGCCCCGGCCATGAAACACACCCTCTCGGTGCTGGTGCAGGACGAATCCGGCGCCCTCAGCCGCATTTCCGGACTGTTCGCCCGCCGGGGCTTCAACATCGAAAGCCTGGCGGTGGGACCGGCCGAGCAGCGTGGCCATTCCCGGCTGACGATGGTGGTGGAGGGTGACGATCACACTCTCGAGCAGATGACCAAGCAGCTCAACAAGCTGATCAACGTGCTCAACGTGATCGATCTCACCTGCATCCCCGCGGTGGAGCGGGAGCTGATGCTGCTCAAGGTGGCGGCACCGCCGGAGAACCGAGCGGCGATCCTCGATCTGGTGGAAGTGTTCCGCGCCAAGGTGGTGGATGTGGCCGACAACGCCCTGATCCTGGAGGTGGTGGGCGATCCGGGCAAACTCGTGGCCCTCGAGCAGATTCTCGAGAGCTACGGAATCCTGGAGATCGCCCGCACCGGCAAGGTGGCCCTGGAGCGAGCCTCCGGCGTCAACACCGCCTTCCTCAAGGTCACCGCTTCCGATAAGCGAGTCCCTGCCTGAGGGCGCCCAGGCTGAGGGTGCCTGGGCTGAGCCTCGCTCAGGGCTTGTCCTTCACCTGGGCTTCGCCCTGGAGCATGGTGGCCTTGATCAGCCGGTCGCCCTGCTTGATCTGGTCAACAACCTCCATCCCCTTCACCACCCGGCCAAAGACCGCGTAGCGGCCATCGAGCTCGGGCAGGGGCTTGAGCGCGATGTAGAACTGCGCGCTGGCGGAATTGGGATCAGCCGAGCGGGCCATGGCCAGGGCTCCTCGGTCGTGCCTGAGAGCCAGTTTGGCGGTCTCGGCGGGATTCACCAACTCGGTGCCATAGCGCGGCTCAGCCTCCCCTTTCACGCCCAGCTCCAGGGGGATCAACCGGGGCTGATCGGTGGCTGGATCCACGAAGCTGCCGGTGCCGTAGGCGGTGACCGGCACCTTCGGGTCGGCGCTCTGGGGATCACCCCCCTGCACCACAAATGGGGTGGGCTCGTTCACCACCCGATGGAACACCGTGTTGTCGTAGGCGCCGCGGCGCACCAGATCAACGAAGTTTCCGGCCGTGAGCGGTGCGGCATCGCCGCTGATCTCCAGTTGCACATCCCCGCGACTGGTCTTCAGCGACACCAGGGCCGGACCATTCAGGCAGGGGGTGCTGGAGGCCGAGCAACCCAGGGGGCTTTTGGGGGCATCGGCGGCACAGGCCGCCAGCCCCAAGGGAGTGAGCAGGAGCAGGCCCACCAGCAGCAGGCGGCTCAGGCGGATCGTCATTAGCTCAGACTCCTTCCAGGGGAACTTTGAGAAAACGGGCCAGTTCGGCGCCACTGCGCTCGAGCTCGGCCAGGGGCAGCGGTTCACCGACGCGGGTCAGGGGCAGGTCACGGCGGCCCTGCAGGCGCAGGGACAGGCGGCGGCGGGGATTGAGGCCATCGCGCACGTCCACCTTCACAGCCAGGATTTCCCGCAGAGGAATGTCCAACTCGATCTTTTGACGGAAGCCCCGCCGGGTGATGGTGGCCTTGCTGCTGTCCTGATCGAAACGGTTGCTGCCGGCGCCCACATCAAGGGTGATCACCGACCAGAGGTAGGTGGCCAGCAAGACGCCGGCGATGCCGTAGGCGCCCATCACCAATCCCTGGGGAACCCACTCCAGCTCAGCTGGATGGCCCAGGGGCAGTAGGTCGCGGCCAAGTCGGCTGGAGAGGCTGGTGAGCAGGAAGCCGATCCCGCCGGCGGTGACCGCTGAGGCCACCAGATAGTTGGAAAGGCGGCGGGAGCCCTGCACCGGCTGCTCGAGCAGGGAAGGGCGGCTGGCGGAGGCGCCGTTGGCCATGGAGTCGGCGGGGAGGCGGTGAACCGTCATCTTGGACGGCGGCGGGCAAGGGCATTTGGAAGAAATACCTAGAAACCCAGCCGAGACAGGCGATGTCAGCCCGTTGCGGGGGTGCTCGCGCCGCCCGTGAACATTGTTACCATCGCCCGGTATCCCACAGCCAAGCGGGATTTCCGCACCGTTTCTACCCATGACGATCGCTGTAGGGCGCGCTCCTGCCGCACGGGGATGGTTCGACGTCCTCGATGACTGGCTTAAGCGTGACCGCTTTGTTTTTGTTGGTTGGTCCGGCCTGCTGCTGTTCCCCACGGCCTATCTGGCTTTGGGC
>NZ_JAGQBF010000003.1 GCF_024345495.1 Synechococcus sp. RedBA-s
GGGTTGCAGGGCCATGGGGGCGGAGGGGCTGGGGGATGGGAGAGGATGGATCCTATGGAGCGATCGCTCAGGGGCCCAGCTCCGGAGCCCCGAACAGCTGGCCCGGCAGGGGGTGGCAGTGGCCCAGACCCTCGATCAGGGCCGCCTGCAGGCCGGGTGTGCAGGCGATCAGCCGGCCTTCGGCGAGGCAGGCGGCACCGCCGTCGTAGCGGCTGACCACTCCGCCCGCCTGCTCCACCAGCACCACGCCCGCGGCCAGGTCCCAGGGGGAGAGGCCCCGCTCCCAGTAGCCATCGAGCCGACCGGCGGCGACGAAGGCCAGATCCACCGCCGCCGCCCCGCCGCGACGCACGCCATGGGTGCGGTGGGTGAACCAGCAGAACTCGGCGTAGTTGGTGTCCGGTTGGCTCTGGCGGTCGTAGGCGAAACCCGTGACCAGCAGCGAGGCGGCGAGGTCGTGGCAGCCACTCACCCGCAGCGCCCGCTCATTGCACCAGGCCCCCAGGCCGGGGGCCGCCCAGTAGAGCTCCTCCAGGGCCGGCACGCTGATGGCCCCCAGCAGCGGAGCACCTTTCCAGGTGAGACCGATCGAGGTGGCGAAGAAGGGATAGCCGTGGGCGTAGTTGGTGGTGCCATCGAGGGGATCGACGCACCACTCCAGATCCGAGCCGGTGCGGCTGCGGCCGCTTTCCTCCGCCAGCACCCCCAGCTCCGGCGTGCGGGCTTCGAGGATGGCCAGCACCGCCTGCTCCGCCGCCAGATCAGCCTCGGTGACCAGATCGCCGGCCCGGCCCTTCTCGCGGATCGACTCCAGCCTGCCGAAGTGGTGGGCCAGCACCCGGGCGGCGGCGGCGGCGGCCTCCCGGGCCACCTCCGCCAGCCGTTCAAGTTCTGTGTGATCCAGGCCTGACCCCAGCAGGGCCTGAGCGGAGAGGCTTGGCACGGACGTCATCATTCCTCCTCCAGGGGCAGGCCAGGGGTCACCTGGCCCCGGCCGAAATAGCGGCCGAACTGAAGCTCGTAGACTTCGTCCTCGTCCTGGGTCTCCACCTCCAGGGGGCCCTTGGCCCTGGCCACGCACAGAAGTCCGTAGCCCCGCCGCCGCAGGTCCTGGGAGAGCCCCAGGGCCTCCTGCTGATCGATCTCACCAGAGATCACACGCACGGCACAGGTGGTGCAGCAGCCGTTGCGGCAACTGAAGGGCAGCGGCTGCCCCTGGGCCTCGAAACTGCGCAGGATGTACTCCCCTTCGGGAACCTCCAGGCGGATCAGCCGTTGTTCCTGCCGCCAGTGCACCGTGATCGGGAAGCGTCGTGTCATCGGATGGAATTGGACCCTCTGGGCTGACTGCTACATTGCCATTTGCCCCATAACAGCCGCTGGAGAGGTGGCCGAGTGGTCGAAGGCGCAGCACTGGAAATGCTGTATAGGGGCAACTCTATCGAGGGTTCGAATCCCTCCCTCTCCGCTTTCAACACAAAAGCCGGCTCTTGCAGCCGGCTTTTTTATGCCTTCATCGGCCCCCATGGGCAGGCCATTCCTTTCAGCCTGTCAAGCTGTTGAACTGGCCGCTTGATAGGCCAGTGGGGGCTTCAACCGAAGCGGCCTGTGACGTAATCCTGGGTGGCTTGCTGAACCGGGGCATTGAAGATACGCTCGGTGTCGTTGAACTCCACCAGGTAGCCCACCTTGCCGCTGCCGCCTTCCACCGCTTCGGCATTGAAGAAGGCCGTGTAGTCGGAGACCCGCACCGCCTGCTGCATGTTGTGGGTGACGATCACGATGGTGAAGCTCTTTTTGAGCTCATGAATCATCTCCTCGATCTTCAAGGTGGAGATCGGATCCAGTGCCGAGCAGGGTTCGTCCATCAGGATCACCTCCGGCTCCACGGCGATGGCGCGGGCGATGCAGAGCCTCTGCTGCTGGCCGCCGGAGAGGGCATTGCCGCTCTCCTTGAGCTTGTCCTTGGTTTCATCCCAGATCGCCGCCTTGCGCAGGGAGCGCTCCACCAGTTCATCCATGTCGCCCTTGTAGCCGTTGATGCGGGCACCGAAGGCGATGTTTTCGTAGATGCTCTTGGGGAAAGGGTTGGGCTTCTGGAAGACCATGCCGATGCGGCGGCGCACCTCCACCGGATCCACGTCGCGCGCATACATGTCCTGACCGTCGAACACCACCCGACCGCGCAGGCTGCAACCCTCGATCAGATCATTCATGCGGTTGAGGGCCCGCAGCACGGTCGATTTGCCGCAACCGGAGGGGCCGATGAAGGCGGTGACCCGGTTGCGGGGAATTTCCATGTAGACATCCCGCACAGCTTCAAAACTGCCGTAGCTGATGGTGATGTTCTCCAGGCTGAGGCAGCTGGGCAGGGTGGCGCTGGTGCTGGGTTGGCTCATGGTGCTGGTCATGGCTGGGGGATGGGAAATGGGGGATGAGGGATGAAATCCGAGGGCCCTTGGGCTAGCTGGAGGCGAACCGACGAATCCAGCGGGCAAGAAGATTGGCGCCAAGAATCAGCATCACGAGCACAAAGGAAGTCGCCCAGGCAAGGGAGTTCTGGGCTTCGTAGGGCATGATCGCGAAATTGAAGATCAACACCGACATCGAGGCGATCGGGTTGAACAACCCTTCGGGCCAGAACGGCGAGAATAGGGCTGTGAAGATCAGCGGAGCCGTTTCACCGGCTGCCCGGGCGATGGCCAGCACCACACCGGTGGCAATCGGCGTGAAGGCGCTGGGCAGGGTGATGCGCGTGATCGTCACGAACTTGGAGGCACCGACCCCGATCGCTCCCCAGCTCAGCTCCTGCGGCACGAGCTTCAGCGCTTCATCGGTGGTCTTGATCACCGTGGGAAGCATCAGCACCGCCAGGGCAATACCACCGGCCACGGCGGAATAGGATTGGCCGAAGAACAGGCGGGTGGCCACGATCGCGCCGTACACGAACACGCCGCAGATGATCGACGGCACCCCCGCCAGGATGTCGTTGCCGACGCGGATGAACTGGGCGAACCAACCGCTGCTGGCGTATTCCGCCAGGTAGACGCCACCACCCACACCCACTGGAATGGCGATCAACGAGGCCACCAGGGTGACCACGAAGGTGCCGATGATGGCGTTGGCGATGCCGCCTCCTTCAAGGCCCGGTGCCGGAGGAAGCTGGGTGAAGAGGCTGACGCTGATCAGTTTGCCCCCCTGGATCAGCACATAGATCAGAACCAGGAAGAGAGGAAGCACCGCGATCAGACTGAACAGCCCGGCGATCGAGGTGAACAGCTTGTCGGTGCGGTTGCGGCTCAACCCCGGATTGAACCGGAGTGAGCGGGCTGGAAAGGCTGGTTTGGCAAGGGTCATGACGGGCAGCTCAGTTGTAGCTCAGGCTGAACTTGCGAACGATCCATTGGGCGAGGATGTTCACGGCGAAAGTGAGCAGCATCAGGATCAGGGCTGCATAGAGAAGCGCCGACACCTGAATGCCATCGGCCTCACCGAACTGGTTGGCAAGCATTGCCGAGATGGTGTTCCCCGGGGCCAGCAACGACAAACTGAAATTCATCGAGTTGCCGATGATCATGGTCACGGCCATGGTTTCACCCATGGCCCGACCAAGGGCCAACATCACGCCGCCGATGATCGAGGAGAGGGCCGCCGGCAGGATTACATTGAAGATGGCGATCCAGCGGGTGCTGCCCACCCCGTAGGCCCCCTGGCGCAGCTCCTGGGGGACCTGATTGAGGGCATCCCGGGAGATGGCGGTGATGATCGGCAGAATCATCACCACAAGAATCAGGATCGCCGGTGCCATGCCGGGCCCCTTGGGGGCCGTTGAGAACAGGGGAAACCAGCCGAGGCTCTGGTGCAAGAAATTGAGGAAGGGTCTGAGCAGCGGCTCCATCACGAAGATGGCCCACAGCCCCAGCACCACCGAGGGAATCGCCGCCAGCAACTCCACCATCACGCCGATCACCTCGCGAATGTTGCGTGGAATCAGGTTCTCGGTGATAAAGATGGCGGTCCCCACCCCCAGAGGCACGGCGATGACCAGCGCCAGCAGCGACGACACCAACGTGCCGTAGATGGCGGTGAAGGCGCCGTACTGGCTGTTGACCGGATCCCAGCCGGAGGTGACCAGAAAGGAGAGTCCGAAGGAGGCCATCGCCTCGCGGGCCCCGCTGAACACCGTCAGAAAGATGCCCAGCAGCAGCACCGCCACCAGGGAAGCGAGCACGATTGTGAGCAGCTTGAAACCACGATCAACGCTGCGCTCGGCCCAGGGGCGGCGGCGGAGAGTGAACTGATCCTGGTCCGATTCAGATCGGATCACCATGCAGTTACGAAAGAACAGACGTGAGGCCAGCAGGGACTCTCACAACTCGAAACCTAGATCTCACCTTGTGCTGGCGACCACTAAGAACGCCTTAACAGTTCTGCCAATCCGCTGGCCCCCAAGGCCGTCAGCTTGCAGGCGTGCGGCCAGGAAGCCGGTAGTTTGGGGCTTCGCTTTGGGGATGCATGGGCCGGATCGTTGGCATTGACCTGGGCACCACCAACTCGGTGGTGGCGGTGCTGGAGGGCGGCCGGCCCCAGGTGATCGCCAATGCCGAAGGGGGCCGCACCACACCCTCGGTGGTGGGCTTCAGCCGCGATCAGGAGCTGCTGGTGGGCCAGCTTGCCCGCCGCCAGCTGGTGCTCAACCCCCGCAACACCTTCGCCAACCTCAAGCGCTTCGTCGGCCGCAGCTGGGACGAGCTCGACGACGGCAGCCTGGCGGTGCCCTACACGGTGCGGGCCAACGACCAGGGCAATGTGCGCATTCTCTGCCCCGTCACCGAGCGGGAGTATGCGCCTGAGGAGCTGCTGGCCAGCATCCTGCGCAAGCTCGTCGACGACGCCTGCACGTACCTGGGCGAGGAGGTGGCGGCCGCCGTGATCACGGTGCCGGCCTATTTCAATGATGCCCAGCGCCAGGCCACCCGAGACGCCGGGCGCCTGGCGGGGCTCACGGTGGAGCGGATCCTGAATGAGCCCACGGCCGCTGCTCTGGCCTACGGCTTCGACCGCAGTGCCGTCAAGCGGGTGCTGGTGTTCGACCTGGGTGGCGGCACCTTCGATGTGTCAGTGCTGCGCATCGCCAATGGCGTTTTTGATGTGAAGGCCACCAGCGGTGACACCCAGCTGGGCGGCAATGACTGGGATCTGCGCATCGTTGACTGGCTGGCTGAGGCCTTCGAAAGCCGGCACCAGATCGATCTGCGCCGGGATCGCCAGGCGCTGCAGCGCCTCAGCGAGGCGGCCGAAAAGGCCAAGCAGGAGCTCTCCGGCGTCACCACCACCCCGATCTCGCTGCCGTTCATTGCCACCGGCTCTGATGGACCCCTGCACATCGAGTCCAGCCTGGAGCGGCGCACCTTCGAATCCCTCTGCCCCGATCTGCTCGATCGCCTGATGCGTCCGGTGCAGCGGGCCCTGCGTGATTCCGGTTTCACGGCCGACGACATTGACGACGTGGTGCTGGTGGGCGGCAGCACCCGCATGCCGATGGTGCAGGAGATGGTGCGCACCCTGATTCCGCGCGAGCCCTGCCAATCGGTCAACCCCGATGAGGTGGTGGCCATCGGTGCGGCGGTGCAGGCCGGCATCCTCACCGGTGATCTGCGCGATCTGATGCTCAACGACGTCACCCCCCTCTCCCTCGGGCTGGAGACGATCGGCGGGGTGATGAAGGTGCTGATTCCCCGCAACACCCCCATTCCCGTGCGCCGCTCGGATGTGTTCAGCACCTCCGAGGCCAATCAGTCGGCGGTGGAGATCCATGTGCTCCAGGGGGAGCGCCAGATGGCGGCCGACAACAAGTCCCTAGGCCGCTTCCGGCTCTCGGGCATTCCGCCCGCCCCCAGGGGTGTGCCCCAGGTGCAGGTGTCGCTCGACATCGACGCCAACGGCCTGCTGCAGGTGTCGGCCACCGACCGCACCACCGGCCGCCAGCAGAGCGTCAGCATTCAGGGGGGTTCCAACCTCAGTGAAGCGGAGATTCAGGCGCTGCTGGAGGAGGCCCAGCTCAAGTCCGCCGAAGATCGGCGCAAGCGGGTGGTGGTGGATCGGCTCAACCGAGCCCAGACCCTGGTGGCCCAGGCAGAGCGCCGTCTGCGCGATGCCGCTCTCGAGCTGGGTCCCTATGGCGCCGAGAGGCAGCAGCGGTCGGTGGAGATGGCCCTGCGCGAGGTGCAGGTGCAGCTCAACGATGCCGACCCGGCGGAACTCGACCTGGCTGTCAGCCAGCTGCAGGAAGCCCTCTATGGCCTCAACCGCCGTCTGATCAGCGAACGCAAATCCGAGGCTGGCCCCCTGCAGGGCCTCAAGAACACCCTGGGCTCGATCAAGGACGACCTTTTCTCCGATGAGGACGACTGGGATGAGTGGGACCGCTCCCGCCCCGGACCCTCCGAGCGCTGGGGCGGCGACCCCTGGGCTCCCCCGTCCCGCAACGGCGGCTACCGGGAGGAGGGCTACTCCTCCTACGAACGTCCACGGTTGGAGCGCTCCAGGCCCGAGCCTTCCCGCCGGGAGCCCCCACGGGCCGATCGCTCTGATCGCTACGAACCGGCCGCCGAAGGGCGCCGGCGCCCCAGCCCCAGGGCCGACGATCCCTGGGCTGAGGACTGAGGGCGGTGAGCCGCAGTCCCACCGCCACGGTCGGTGACGACCACTGGGCGGTCCTCGGGCTGAGCCCGGGGGCCGATGCCGCCGAGCTCAAGCGCGGCTTCCGCGCCCAGGCGCGCCGTTGGCACCCTGACCTCAATGACAACGATCCGGTGGCCGAGGAGCGCTTCAAGCGGGTCAACGAGGCCTACGCCGTGCTCTCGGACCCCCGCCGTCGCCAGGCCTGGGAATCGGGGCTCGATCCAGTCTCGCTGCGGGGCGAGCGCGCTGATCCCTTCGCCACGGGTTTCCCCGAGTTCGACGACTACCTCGACGCCCTCTTCGGCCGTCAGGCGCGCCCTGATGACCGCCGGCCGTCTGAGCCTGGTCCTGAGACCGACCGGCCGGGCTCCACCCAGCGGCCCGAGTCCGCCCAGCGCCCGCCAGTGGCTCAGCCCCGGCAGAACCCGGGGGTCGAGGTGACCTATGCCTCGCCCCCGCCGCCGCCGGTGCAGGCCGCTAGTGACCTGGAGACGCTGGTGGAGCTCAGCCCCGAGCAGGCGCTGGAGGGCACCCGGCTGGAGCTGGAACTCCCTGGCGGCTTGGCGGTGGAGCTCTGGACCCCTCCCCTGGCCGGAGATGGCTGGCGCCTGCGCCTGGCCGGTGTGGCCCCTGGCGGGGCCGACCATTTCCTGCAGCTGCGGGTGCGCCGCCCCGATGGCCTGCGCATCGATGGACTGCGGGTGCTCTACGACCTGGAGCTGTCGCCGGCTGAAGCGGCCCTGGGCTGCAAGGTGGTGGTGCCCACCCTGGAGGGACGGGTGCAGCTCACGGTGCCGCCCTGCTCCTCCAGTGGTCGTCTGCTGCGTCTGCGGGGTCTGGGTCTCAGCCAGGGGGAGCGGCGGGGCGATCAGCTGGTGGAGCTGCGCATCGTTCTGCCCGAGCAGCTCAGCGACTCCGAAGTGGCGCTCTACAGGCGTCTGGAGGAATTGTCCGGAGATGGTTGAGCGGCCCGTGGGCCCGGGTCCCGATCAATGGGACACTGAGCCGCTGGGATTGGTTCGCTTCATGCCGGTTCATGTGCTGCTGTTCGAGGCCGGCACCGACAACGAAGGCATTCACTCCCTGGAGCTGAATGGCCGCACCGTGGTGCTGCTGTTCGAGGAACGGGACGATGCCGAGCGCTATGCAGGCCTGCTGGAGGCCCAGGATTTTCCTGTTCCCAGCGTGGAGGCGATCGAGCGGGAGGAGATGGAGTTGTTCTGCGGCCAGGCCGGCTATGAGGCCCGCTTCGTGCCCACCGGCTTCCTGCCCAGCTCCGCGGAGGAGCGTCTGCTGATCGCCCCACCGGAGCGGAACATGGATCTCACCCACTGGAAGGACGAGACCTCCCGCGCCGCCGCCCCGGACAGCGGCGAGGGCAGCAGCCCGGGCAGCAGCCCCGAGAGCGCTGAACTCGAAGCCTTCCGCCGCCGCCTGGAGGGCCTGCTGTGATCGCTCCCGACGCCAACCCCGCCCCGGCTGGATCGGCCGCCCCCGACCGGGGGCATCTGCTTACTGAGCAGGCCAACCCCGCCAGCGCCAGCCTCGATCAGCTCAGCTCCGGTGAACTGGTGGATCTGTTCTGCCGGGAGGATGAGAAAGCGCTGCTGGCCATGGAGGCGGCGGCACCGGCCTTGGCCGAGGCGGTGGAGGCCATCAGTGCCCGCCTGCGGGCCGGTGGCCGCTTGTTTTACCTCGGTGCCGGCACCTCCGGACGCCTCGGCGTGCTCGACGCGGCCGAGTGCCCCCCCACCTTCTGTACTCCCCCGGAGCTGGTGCAGGGCGTGCTGGCCGGCGGAGCACCAGCCCTGCTGCGCAGTTCCGAAGGTCTCGAAGACCTGCGTGAAGCCGGCCGCCATGACCTGATCGAGCGGGGCTTCAGCTCCGCCGATGCCCTGGTGGGCATCGCCGCCGGCGGCACCACCCCCTACGTGCTCGGCGGCCTTGAGCATGCCCTTTCCCTCGGCGCCCTGGCGATCGCCATGGCCTGCGTGCCCCAGGAGCAGGCGCCGATGCCCTGTGCCATCGACATCCGCCTGGTCACCGGGGCGGAGCTGCTCACTGGCTCCACCCGCCTCAAGGCCGGCACCGCCACCAAGATGGCCCTGAACATCATCTCCACCGGCGTGATGGTGCGGCTGGGCAAGGTGTACGGCAACCGCATGGTGGATGTGGCCGTCACCAACAGCAAACTGGAAGACCGCGCCCTGCGCATCCTCAGGGACCTGGCCGGGGTGGAGCGCAAGCGGGGCTACGAGCTGCTGGCCGCCGCCGGTGGGTCGGTCAAGCGGGCCCTGGTGATGGCCGCCGCCGACCTGAGCGCTGAGCAGGCCGATCAGGTCCTCGACGCCCACGGCGGCCAGGTGCGCCCGGCCCTGGAGCAGCTCGGCGCCCAGCTGGCCTGAGCTTCCGCTGCTCTGTTCAGCTAGCTGACCTGGGTGGCTTCGGCTGGCTCGAACGGTCCCCAGTAGGGGGAGGTGAATAGGTCGAGTTTGCGGCGGGTGTCCGCCGGCACCTGCTCCTTCGGGGTCATCAGGGCATCGCGCAGGGCGCTGTGGGAGCTGCTGAGCGGACGCTGGGCATTGATCCGCTCCGCCGCCACCGCCACGATCTGCTGGGCCAGGGCCGCGTTGGCGTGCAGGTTCTTGATCACCAGATCCACCGTCACCGAGGCGTGATCGCCGTGCCAGCAGTCGTAGTCGGTGACCATGGCCAGGGTGGCGTAGGCCATCTCGGCTTCCCGGGCCAGTCGGGCCTCGCTGTGGTTGGTCATGCCGATCACCGAGCAGCCCCAGCTGCGGTAGAGGTTCGACTCGGCCCGGGTGGAGAAGGCCGGACCCTCCATGCAGAGGTAGGTGCCGCGGCGGTGCAGCTGGCGGCCCGTCGGCATCAGGCTTTCGGCCACATCGGCCAGCACCCGGCTGAGGCTGGGGCAGAAGGGATCGGCGTTGCCCACATGGGCCACGGCGCCGCCGCCGAAGAAGCTCACGGGCCGGGCGTGGGTGCGGTCGATGAACTGATCCGGCACCACCATGTCGAGGGGCCGCAGGGGATCCTGCAGTGATCCCACCGCGGAGCAGGAGAGGATCCAGCGCACCCCCAGGGAGCGCAGGGCCCAGAGGTTGGCCCGGTAGGGCACCTCCGAGGGCAGGTGGTTGTGGTGGCGGCCGTGGCGGGCGAGGAACACCACCTCAAGCCCCCCGATCCTGCCCAGGCGCAGGCTGTCCGATGGTGGCCCGAAAGGCGTGTCCACCGTGAGTTCACGGCTGTCTTCGAGGCCATCGATGGCATAGAGCCCGCTGCCACCAAGCACCCCCAGGCGTGCGCGGCTCAGGTCGAGGCCCTGGCTCGGAGCAGCGGGGTTGGGGCTCATGGGCTGGACCGATTGAGGGGAAAGCCCCGTGCAGGACTGGGGACCGTTCTACCCGAGAGTCGATACAGTCCGCCTTTGCTCCCAGCCCCATGACCAAAGCATTGATGGAGACCGAGGCGGGAACGCTGGAGATCGAACTGTTCGACGCCGACGCCCCAGGCAGCGTCGCCAACTTCGTCAAGCTGGCCGAATCCGGCTTCTACGACGGCCTGGCTTTTCACCGCGTCATTGATGGCTTCATGGCCCAGGGCGGTTGCCCCAACACCCGCGCCGGCGCCAGTGGTGCGCCCGGAACCGGCGGCCCGGGCTACAAGATTCCCTGCGAGATCAACAGCCGCAAGCACCAGGCGGGCACCCTCTCGATGGCCCATGCCGGCAAGAACACCGGCGGCAGTCAGTTCTTCCTCTGCCACGACGCCCAGCCCCACCTCGATGGGGTGCACACGGTGTTCGGGCAGGCCAGCACCATGGATGTGGTGATGGCGATCCGCAAGGGCACCCGCATCACCAAGCTGACGATCCTGCCCTGAGGCTCTCAGCCCCAGCGCATGAAGGCCCCGGCCGTGGCCGCCAGCTGGGGGCTTACCTGGCTGAGTTCCAGCAGCGGCCGGCGCTCCGGCTCCAGGGTGGCGCTGGGGTGGGCGCTGCGCTGAGCATCGGGGCTCAGCAGCAGGCTCACCGCCCGCGTGCCGCTCCAGCAGGCCATCAGGGTCAGGGCTGAGAGCAGATCAGCCTCGGCCAGGCGTTCATCCCCTCCGGCGCCCCGGGTCAGCAACAGCGCTAGCTGAGGTTGTCCCAGCAGGGCCAGCAGACGGGGATGCTCCTCCCGCCGCAGCTCCAGCCCCCGCTCGCTGGCCCATCCACGCAACTGGGGCCAGTGCTCGGCTTCCGCCTGCTCCGGTGCTCCTGAGGCGGCGCTCCAGGCGATCACCGCCGTCGGTCCACCCGCTCCGGTCTGCTCCCGGGCTGGGCCGGGGTGCATCAGGTGGCCGAGTTTGGTCTGCTTGGTGAGCAGGTAGGCGGCGTTGTGCTGGCCCGGATCCATCACCAGCGGCACCCGGTCTTCCACCTTCAGCCCGTAACCGCCGAGGCCGGCGATCTTGCGCGGGTTGTTGGTGATCAGGTGCAGGTGATGCACCCCCAGATCACTGAGGATCTGGGCGCCGACGCCGTAGTTGCGCAGGTCGGCGGGAAAGCCGAGGCGCTCATTGGCCTCGACGGTGTCAAGACCGCCATCCTGAAGGCTGTAGGCCCTGAGCTTGTTGATCAGGCCGATGCCCCGGCCCTCCTGGCGCAGATACACCACCACCCCCTCGCCGGCGGCTTCGATCATGCGCAGGGCCGCCTCCAGTTGGGGGCGGCAATCACAGCGCAGGGAGCCGAAGGCGTCGCCGGTGAGGCATTCCGAGTGCACCCGCACCAGCACCGGAGAGCTGGCCAGCTCGGGCCGACCCTTGACGATGGCCACGTGCTCGCTGTCATCGAGCTCATTGCGGTAGCCGATCGCCCGGAACTGACCGAAGGCGCTTGGCATCTCGGCTTCGGCCTGGCGGCGCACGAAGCGTTCTGTTTCCAGTCGATAGCTGATCAGATCGGCGATGTTGATCAGGCGCAGGCCGTGGCGCCGGGCGTAGCTCGCCAGTTGCGGCAGACGGGCCATTGAGCCATCGGCGTTCTGGATCTCACAGATCACCCCGGCGGGGTAGAGCCCGGAGAGGCGGGCCAGATCGACGGCCGCCTCCGTGTGACCGGCCCGCTTGAGCACGCCGCCCTGGCGGGCCCGCAGGGGGAAGATGTGGCCGGGCCGGCGCAGGTCGGCCGGGCGGCTGGCGGGATGGATCGCCACCTGGATCGTGCGGGCGCGATCGTCGGCGCTGATGCCCGTGCTGACGCCGTTCTCCGGCCCGGCATCGACGCTGACGGTGAAGGCGGTCTGGTTGCTGTCGGTGTTGCGATCCACCATCAGGGGCAGCTCCAGCGCGTCGAGGCGCTCCCCTTCCATCGCCAGGCAGATCAGCCCACGGGCTTCCGTGGCCATGAAGTTGATCTGCTCGGGCGTGGCGAACTGGGCCGCGCAGATCAGATCACCTTCATTTTCGCGATTTTCATCATCGACCACCACGATCATTTCGCCGTTGCGGATGCCGGCGAGGGCATCGGCGATCGAATCGAAACGGATCGGGTCGTGGCCCGGATCCGCTAGGGGGAGGGCGTCAACGGCGCCGAAGAGGGGAGCGGAACGCTCGGAGCGAGCAGTCAGAACAGCGGGATCAGGTGTCAGGCATTCTCTATCAGTTGCGGGCTCAACGTGAGCGGGGTCCCGGTACGATCAGCGCCCCAGACACCCCGGCATGGTCAGCCCCTCAGCAGCTCGGCGCGTCGCGGTGATCGGCGCCAGCGGCTACGGCGGCCTTCAGACCCTGCGCCTGCTTCAGCACCACCCCGAATTCGTGGTCACTTATCTGGGGGGTGAGCGCAGTGCCGGCCACGCCTGGAGCGAACTGGTGCCTTTCCTGCCCCTGGAGGGCAACCCGGTGGTGCGCCCCCCCGACCCCGATGCGATCGCCGCCGCGGCCGACTTCGCCGTGCTCAGCCTTCCCAGTGGCCTGGCCTCGCAGCTGGTGCCCCCCCTGCTGGAACGGGGCGTGAAGGTGGTGGACCTCTCCGCCGATTACCGCTACCGCTCCCTGGCCCAGTGGCAGGAGGTGTACTCCAGCGAGGCCGAACGCTACGAGCGCCACGATGGGGCCCTCTGCAGCGAGGCGGTCTACGGGCTGGTGGAGTGGGAGGAGGAGCGTGTGGCGGCCGCGCGGCTGGTGGCGGCCCCCGGCTGCTTCCCCACCGCCAGCCTGCTGCCGCTGCTGCCTTTCCTCAAACAGGGCCTGATTGATCGCAGCGGCATCATCATCGACGCCAAAACAGGCACCTCCGGCGGTGGCCGCGCCGCCAAGGAGAACCTGCTGCTGGCGGAAGCCTCCGAGGCCGTGGCTCCCTACGGCGTGGTGGGACACCGCCACACCAGCGAGATTGAGCAGACCGCCAGCCAGGTGGCGGGCCAGCCGATCCAGCTGCAGTTCACCCCGCACCTGATGCCGATGGTGCGGGGTCTGCTGGCCACGGTCTACGGCCGGCTGCGCGACCCGGGGCTGACCGCCGAAGACTGCACCACCGTGCTGCGGGCCGTCTACCGCCACAGCCCCTGCGTGGAGGTGCTGCCGGTGGGCACCTATCCCTCCACCAAGTGGACCCGCCAGACCAACCGGGCCCTGCTCTCGGTTCAGGTGGACAGCCGCACCGGTCAGCTGATCCTGATGAGCGCCGTCGACAATCTGGTCAAGGGGCAGGCGGGCCAGGGGGTGCAGTGCCTCAACCTGATGGCGGGCCTGCCGGCGGCGATGGGTCTGCCGCTGCTGCCGTTCTATCCCTGAGTCGAGCGGCGGCGAGGGCCACCGCCAGAGGCAGCAGGCGGTGCTCCTGCCGGTGAATCCGGGCCGCCAGGCTGTTTCGGTCGTCACCGGGGAGCACGGGAACGGTGGCCTGGGCGAGGATGGGTCCCCCGTCGAGGTCTGTGTTGACCAGGTGGGCCGTGCAGCCGCTGAGGGTGACGCCGGCGGCGAGGGCCTGGCCCACCGCATCAAGACCGGGGAAGCTGGGCAGCAACGAGGGGTGGATGTTGATCAGGCGCGAGGGAAAGGCGCTGATCAGGCGCGGGCTGACGATTCGCATCCAGCCGGCCATCACCACCAGATCCACGCCGCAGGGGGCGAAGGCCTCGATCAGGGCGCCATCGAGCTGTTCTCGGCTGCGGTGCTGGCGGTGATCCACCAGCTCGCAGGGGATCCCCAGCCGCTCGGCCCGCCCCTGGGCGCCGCAGCCGGGATTGTTCACCACCAGCTGAAGCACACGGCCCCGCAGAGGGCCTTCGCGGCAGGCCGCCACCAGGGCCTCGAAGTTGGATCCCTCGCCGGAGGCCATCACCCCCAGCCTCAGCTCGCTGGTCTGGGGGGGCCAGGGCTGTGGCAACGGCCACTGGACACAACCGGGCGGATCGCTAGGGTCTGGCGAAGCGGGCATTGGCGTCTTGTCGCATCTCTCCATCCTGCCAACGGTGATCCGCGACCTGGATCTGCTGGCGGCCTCCCTGGTGGACCTCGGTTGTGATCCCAGCCCGGCTGGAGTGCTGGAGGGTTTTGCCGGGGAGGCCACGGCTGTGGATCTCAAGGTGCGCTTCTCCGCTGAGCAGTGGATCGGTTGGTGCCGTCAGGCCGACGGCACCCTGGCCCTGGTCGGCGATCTGCAGCGCCTGAGCCGCTCCCGTCCGCTGCAGACCTTCCTGGGCCGCCTCACCCGGCGCTATGCGGCACGGCTCGCCCTCCAGGACGCGGCCCTTGAGCTGCCGATGGCCACGATCGACCTGGTGTCCTGAAGCCTGGGTGGTGGACATTTCTCTGGATCTGAGCGAGCCCCATAGCCACCTGGTCCAGGTCAGCCTTCGCTGCACGCCGACCACGCCGGTGCTGCGGCTGCGGCTGCCCGCCTGGACCCCGGGGTCCTATCTGATCCGCGACTATGTCCGCCACCTGGAGGGTCTGGAGGTTCGTCAGGGCGGCCAGCGGCTGCTGCCGTGCCGCACGGATCCCGCCGGCTGGCGGCTGGAGCTGCCCTCTCTGGAGCCGCTGGAGATCCGCTATCAGCTGCTGGCCGCTGACCTGACCGTGCGCACCTGCCACCTCGATGGCGACCACGGCTTTCTGGCCCTCGCGGCCCTGGCCCTGGAGGTGGAGGGGGAGCGTTGGGCTCCCCATCGTCTGAGCCTGCACTTGCCGGCGGGCTGGCGCCCCTTCGTGCCCCTGCCGCGCCAGGCCGATGGCAGCTGGCTGGCCAAAGACTTCGATCAGTTGGTGGACACCCCCGTTGAGGCGGGCCCCCACCATGAGCACCATTTCAGCGTGGCCGGCGTGCCCCACCGCTGGGTCTGCTGGGATGCCACGGCGGCTGCGGATAGCCTGCTCAAGGCCCACCCCACGCTGCTTCAGGACGTGGCGGCGGTGTGTGAGGCCTGCTGCCGGTTGATGGGCGAGAGCGCTCCCGCCGCCCCCGATTATCTGTTCGTGCTGCATCTGCTCGATCAGGGCTATGGCGGTCTGGAGCACGACACCTCCACGGTGCTGCAGTTCTCGCGCCAGACCCTGCTCAAGCCCGAGGGTTACCGCCAGCTGCTGCAGCTGGTGGCCCACGAATATCTCCACCAGTGGAATGTGTGCCGGCTGCGGCCGGCGGCGCTCTGCCCGATTGATTACCACAAGCCGGTGATTGTGTCCGGTCTGTGGTTCGCCGAAGGGGTCACCAGCTATTTCGACCAGTTGCTGCCCCACCTGGCTGGGTTATCGAGCGAAGATGACGTGGTGCATGATTTTGGCGCCGATATCAGCCGTTACCTGCTCACCCCGGGGCGATTCCATGGCCAGAGTCTGCGTCAGAGCTCGGAGGAGGCCTGGGTGAAGCTCTACAGGCGGGAGGCCAACAGCGATGACAACCAGATCAGCTATTACCTCAAAGGAGCAATCCTTTCGCTGGTGCTTGATCTGGAATTGCGCCGCTCTGGATCGTGTCTGGCCCAGGTGTTGCGGGATCTCTGGGTGCGTCTGGGGCGCTGGGGCCGGGGCTACCGGGAGCATGACCTGCTGGAGGCCTTCAGCCACCGCTCGCCCGCCCTGGCCGCAGTGCTGCCGGCCTGGCTGGATGGCTTTGAGGACCCGGATCTGCCCACCTACCTCCAGGACGTGGGGCTGAGGCTGGAGCCCCAGCAATCCCTCGCCCCCGATCCTGGCCTCAGGGCCTCGCCGCAGGGCGGAGCCCTGGAGGTGGTGCGTGTGCTGCGCGGCGGCCCCGCCCAGGTGGCCGGTCTGGTGCTGGGCGATGAACTGATCGCCCTTGACGGACTGCGCCTGCGCAAACCTGAAGACCTGGCGCCACTGCTCCGGGCCGGGCAGTGTCAGGAGATCACCATCAGCCGGCGGGGGCGGCTGCGCCACCTGGCCATCACCGCGGCGGTGCCGGCGATCGAGCGTTGGCGGCTGCTGCTGGATCCCGCTGCCGGGCCCGAAGCGCTGCAGCGCCGCCGGCAGTGGTTGGGGGTGGTGCCATGTTGAACGACCTGATCCAACGCGTGCGCGCCAACCCCCTGGCCCTGGGTCTGCTGGGCGGTGGGGTGGTTCTGGGGCTGGGGGGCCTGGGTTGGCTGGCCCATGACCTCAGCGCCAGCTCCGAGGCCGCCAGCCGCCCTTCGCTGCTGCAACTGCTGGAGCAGGTCACCCAGCCCGCTCCCTCCCGTGAGCCGCCCCCGCGCCGGCCCTCGCCCCTGCCGCCGCCATGGCCGGCCTGGGTCAGCCCGTTGGCCCGGCAATGCGTTGATCTCGACCCGCGCCTGCGCCTGCGACTGGAGGGTGAACTCTCGGCGTTGCCTGAGCGCCGCCGGCGCCTGGCCATTGATCCCAGCAATTATGGGGTGCGTTTCGAGCGCGATGCCTTCGGCCATGCGGTGGATCCCACCCCCCAGGTGGTGGTGCTGCACGAAACGGTCTACGGCCTTGGCTCAGCCCTGCGAACGTTCCAGACCCCTCACCCCAGGGATGAGGATCAGGTGAGTTACCACACCCTGATCGGCCTTGATGGCCAGGTGATCGATGTGCTCGATCCCAGCCAGCGGGCCTTCGGGGCGGGCAATTCCTCCTTCAACGGCCGTTGGGTGGTCACCAATCCCCGGGTGGGTGGCTCGATCAACAACTTCGCCCTGCACATCAGCCTGGAAACTCCCGTCGACGGCGAAGACAACGACAGAGGCCACAGCGGCTACAGCAGCAAGCAGTACGACGCCCTGGCCCTGGTGCTCACCGACTGGATGCGCCGCTTCCCGATCCCCGCCGACCACATCACCACCCATCGTCATGTGGATCTGGGCGGTGAGAGGGCTGACCCGCGCAGCTTCAACTGGGCGGCCCTCCAGAGCCGCTTGGGGGCCCTGGGTCAACTCTGCTGAAGCGCTGGCTTCAGATCAGGGGCGAAAGTTGCGGCTTGCGCTCCGAGTAAATGAGAGCGTGAAGCTCAGGGTCCTGCATGTAGCTGAGGATGCGAGCGGGGTAATCCAGCTTGCCGTTGTGCAGGTAGGCGAGGGTGGCCAGTGCCTTGGCATCGCGGGGGCTGCCGCTGGCCTGCAGGGGGTGGCCGGGCAGGCCCAGTTCGCGACTCAGCCGGGCGAACTTGCCCACCAGGAGCGACACATTGCGGTCTGGATCGAGCAACTCCTGCCGTGCGGCGTAGATCTGATCGGGACTGGGATCGGCGGGGAGCAGGCCCTGATGAATCAGTTCACCAATGCCGAGCTGGGCGGGTCCATGGGTGCTGAACAGACCCGACTGGGCGGCCAGGGGCAGGTCTTCGCCGGGTTTGGCGTGCTGGATCTCATCAAAGAGCACGGCCGCCACCAGCATCGGGTTGATGCCCTGTCGACGGCTTTCCTTCAGGATCGTGGGTCTCAGTTCCTCTAGTCGCTCCACGGTGCGGGCCCGCAGGGGCGTGAGCTGATCGAGCCCCCGGGTGAACAGCTGGGCCAGCGGCGCCTGGGGTCCGTGCACACCGAAGCGGCGCTGCAGTTCCCTGAGTTCTTCAGGGCTGAAATCGATGGGATCGGGACGCTGACCCTCGCTGGTGAAGGCGTTTGGGTCAGTGCTGTCGCTGCTGAGGCTGGCGGTGAGGCCGGGCTCGGTGAGCAGCGGGATACTTGAGCGGGAGGAGTGTGGGGAGGCTGAAGCGAGGATGAGCAGCGAAAGGGCGGAGGCCAGGGAAACAACCCAGTGTTTCGCTTCACCCCTGCGGAAGAACGAAGCCATCGAGGGCCGTGGGGTCAAGGAAATCCGCCAAACCAAATATTTCTTGAAGATTAACGGCTCAACCTGAACATCTCCACTGCTGGGGTCGTTTGTGTTTCCGTCCATACCAAGCGCCCGGATCTGTCGTCTTCGGTGTGGCATGGCACCCCTGCGCTTCCTTGCGGGCCCTTCCAGGGATAGCTTCAGCCTCGGCAGCCGATTCGTGAAACCCGCCCGCATGACGACGCTTCCGGATTACAGCATTCATGAACCCCAGATTCAGTGGCAGCGGTTCTGCGCCCTGCTCTGGCACGACGACGACCTGGGTGTCTGGGTTGATGTCAGCCGGATGGCGCTCAACCAAACCCATCTCGACGCCTTGGAGCCGGCCTTCGCTCGAGCTTTTGCGGCGATGCAGGCTCTGGAGTCGGGAGCGATCGCCAATCCCGATGAAGGGCGTCAGGTGGGCCACTACTGGCTGCGGACTCCTGAACTGGCGCCCGATCCCCAGGCGGCGGCCCACATCCAGGCCGAGGTGGAGCGGATCGATGCCTTCGGTCAGCGGGTGATTGGCGGCGCCTGCTCGGCGCCCTCGGGAAAGCCCTTCACCGATGTGCTCTGGATCGGCATCGGTGGCTCAGGTCTGGGCCCTTTGCTCATCCTGCGCGCTCTCAAGCAGGAGGGGGTGGGGCTGCCGTTCCACTTCTTCGACAACGTTGATCCCCAGGGGATGAGCCACACCCTCGCGTGCCTCGGCGATCGGCTGCGCACCACCCTGGTGGTGGTGGTAAGTAAGTCTGGAGGCACGCCCGAGCCCCGCCTGGGCATGGAGCAGGCCCGGGCTCGGCTGGAGTCCCTCGGCGGAAGCTGGGCCCCGCAGGCGGTAGCCGTCACCCTGGTGGGCTCCCAGCTGGATCAGCGGGCCGAGGCCGAGGGCTGGCTGGCCCGCTTCGACATGTTCGATTGGGTGGGGGGACGCACCAGCATCACCAGCGCCGTGGGTCTGCTGCCGGCGGCCCTGATCGGCGCCGATCTCCACGGCTTCCTGGAAGGGGCGGCCCGGATGGATGCGGCCACCCGCGTGGTCAACCTGCGCCGCAACCCGGCGGCCCTGATGGCGGCGGCCTGGCATGTGGCTGGTGGCGGTGTCGGTGGGCGCGACATGGTGGTGCTTCCCTATCGCGACCGGCTGGAGGTCTTCAGCCGCTACCTGCAGCAGCTGGTGATGGAGTCGCTGGGCAAGCGGCTCGATCGCGATGGCCGCGAGGTGCATCAGGGGATTGCTGTCTATGGCAACAAGGGCTCCACTGATCAGCACGCCTATGTGCAGCAGCTCCGTGATGGGGTCGATAACTTCTTCGTCACCTTCATCGAAGCCCTCGATGATCCGGCTGATGTGGCCCCTGTTGACGGGGACTATCCCGGCGACTTCCTCGATGGATTTCTGCAGGGCACTCGCTCCGCTCTCACAGAGGGTGGGCGCCAGAGCCTTTCGATTAGCCTGCGGCGCTTCGATGCCCGCAGCCTGGGGGCGCTGGTGGCCCTGTTCGAGCGAGCCGTGGGCCTCTACGCCGAGCTGGTGAACGTGAATGCCTACGACCAGCCCGGGGTGGAGGCGGGCAAGAAGGCCGCCGCCACGATCCTGGAGCTCCAGGTCCGGGTGGAGGTGTTGCTGGCCGATGGGAAACCCCGCTCAGTGGCGGCGATCCAGGGGGAGCTGCAGCTCCCCAGCCCCGAGGCGGCCTTCTGGATCCTGCGCCACCTCTGCGGCAATGACCGCGGCTTCAGCGCCGAAGGCGACTGGGGCGATCCGGCGGGCCTGGTGTTCCGGAAGGTATGAGCCCCATGGGTTGCCCCATGCACTGTTGCTAGGTTCCGCTCCTTTGCGGCCATGATCCGTTCCCGCGCTGCGGTGGCCTGGGCGGCAGGCCAGCCCCTGGAGATCACCGAGATCGAGGTGGCCCCTCCCGCGGCGGGCGAGGTGCTGCTGCGGGTGGTGGCCAGCGGGGTGTGCCACACCGATGCCTTCACCCTCTCGGGTCAAGACCCGGAGGGGATCTTCCCGGCCGTGCTCGGCCATGAGGGCGGGGCGATCGTGGAGGAGGTGGGAGCCGGCGTGAACTCCGTGGCGGTGGGGGATCACGTGATCCCCCTCTACACGCCGGAATGCCGGGCCTGTAGCTACTGCCTCTCGGGCAAGACCAACCTCTGCCAGGCGATCCGCGGCACCCAGGGTCGGGGCCTGATGCCCGACGGCACCAGCCGCTTCTCCAGGGGCGGCCAGCTGATTCATCACTACATGGGCACCTCCACGTTTTCGGAATACACCGTGGTGCCCGAGATCGCCGTAGCCCAGATCAGCAAGGAGGCGCCCCTGGAGAAGGTGTGCCTGCTGGGCTGCGGAGTCACCACCGGCATCGGCGCGGTGCTCAACACCGCCAAGGTGCAACCCGGCAGCACGGTGGCCGTCTTCGGGCTGGGGGGCATCGGCCTGGCGGTGATCATCGGCGCGGTGATGGCCGGCGCCAGCCGCATCATCGCCATCGACACCAACCCGGAGAAGTTCGCCATCGCCCGCCAGCTGGGCGCCAGCGATTGCCTTGATCCCAGCGCCTTCGATGCCCCGATCCAGGAGGTGGTGATTGATCTCAGCGATGGCGGTGTCGACTACTCCTTCGAGTGCATCGGCAATGTCCAGGTGATGCGGGCAGCCCTGGAGTGCTGCCACAAGGGCTGGGGTGAATCCACGATCATCGGCGTCGCCGGCGCTGGCCAGGAGATCTCCACCCGCCCCTTCCAGCTGGTGACGGGCCGGGTCTGGCGGGGCTCGGCCTTCGGAGGCGTGCGCGGCCGCACGGAACTGCCGGGCTATGTGGAGCGCTTCGAGAGGGGGGAGATTCCGCTCGATACCTTCATCACCCACACCATGCCCCTCGAGGAAATCAACAGGGCGTTCGAGCTGATGCATGCCGGCCAGAGCATCCGCTCGGTGATCCACTTCAACCGCTGATGGACGCCTCCCCCCCCCCGCCGAGCCAGCTCAGACAGCTCGGCGAGAATCGCTGCTTCGGCGGCCTTCATCGGCGCTACCGGCACCATTCCGAGGTGCTGGCTTGCGAGATGACCCTGGCGGTGTATCTGCCGCCCCAGGCCCTCTCAGGAGCCGCCGTGCCGGCCTTGTACTGGCTCTCGGGGCTCACCTGCACAGATGAGAACGTCATGCAGAAGGCCGGGGCCCAGCGGCTGGCCGCCAGCCTCGGCCTGGCTCTGATCGCTCCCGACACCAGCCCCCGGGGCCCCGAGGTGCCGGGCGATCCTGATGGGGCCTGGGATTTCGGACACGGGGCCGGCTTCTATCTCAATGCCAGCGAGGAGCCCTGGGCGCGCCACTACCGCATGCACGACTACGTGGTGGAGGAGCTGCCGGCGCTGCTGGAGCGGCAGCTGCCCCTCAACGGCCGCCGCGGCATCAGTGGCCATTCGATGGGGGGCCATGGCGCCCTGGTCTGTGCCCTGCGTCATCCCGGGCTGTACGAGTCGGTATCGGCCTTTGCGCCGATCAGCCACCCCAGCCGCTGCCCCTGGGGTGAGAAGGCCTTCAGCCGCTATCTCGGTGCCGATCGCTCCCGCTGGAGGGCCTGGGATGCCTGCGAGCTGATCGCCTCAGCGCAGGAGCGGCTGCCGCTGCTGATCGATCAGGGTCTCGACGACCCCTTCCTGGAGAGCCAGCTGCGGCCTGAGGATCTGGAGGCGGCGGCCCGGGCCGTGGGCCACCCGCTGCTGCTGAGGCGCCAGCCGGGCTACGACCACAGCTACTTCTTCATCGCCAGCTTCATCGACGACCACCTGCGCCACCACGGCTCGGCACTGCTGGGTGAGGCCTAGGGCACCGGGCTTAGGGCACCAGGTTGACGAGCTTGCCGGGCACCACGATCACGCGGCGCGGCGCCTGGCCATCCAGCCACTTGAGGGCGATGTCGCTCTCGAGGGCCAGCCGCTCCAGGGTGGCGGCATCGGCATCGGCGGGCACCTCCAGCTGGCCTCGCACCTTGCCCTTCACCTGGATCACCAGGGGCACGGTGTCCTGGATCAGGGCGCTGAGGTCGGCCACCGGCCACCGCTGGCTGTGCACGCTGCCGTCTCCACCCAAGCGAACCCAGAGCTCCTCGGCCAGGTGGGGCGCGAAGGGGGCCAGCAGGATCACCAGGGCGCCCAGGGCTTCGATCGCCACGGCTTCGCCCACCGCCTCCAGCTGCGTCGCCATGGCGTTGCTGAGCTTCATCAGCTCCGAGACGGCGGTGTTGAACTGGTAGTGGCCTGGGGCGAGGTCGTCGTCGATGGCGGCGATGGCGCCGTGGACCGCCCGGCGCAGGGCCTGTTCAGCCGGGCTGCTGGCCATCGGGATTGGGCTTGGGCTGCCTGTACCGGGCAGGCGCAATTCGCGGGCCACGGCCCCATCCACCAGCCGCCACAGCCGCTGCAGGAAGCGGAACTGCCCCTCCACATCGGCGTCGTCCCACTCCAGATCCTTCTCCGGCGGCGCCTTGAAGAGGATGAACATGCGGGCGGTGTCGGCCCCGTAGCGGTCGATCACCACGGCCGGATCGACGCCGTTGCCCTTCGACTTGGACATCTTCTCGAAGAAGGTGTCGAGCCGCTCGCCATCGATCGGATCGCGGGGATCGCTGGGATCGGCGACATCGGCCGGTGCCACGTATTTGCCGGTCTGCGGGTTCTTGTAGGTGATGGCCTGCACCATCCCCTGGGTGAGCAGGCGCTGGAAGGGTTCATCGAAGCTGAGTAGGCCCCGGTCGCGCAGCACCTTGGTGAAGAAGCGGGAATAGAGCAGGTGCAGGATCGCGTGCTCGATGCCGCCCACGTACTGGTCCACGGGCATCCAGCGGTCGGCCGCGGCGCGCTCAAAGGGAAGGTGGCTGTTGTGGGGATCGCTGTAGCGCAGGTAGTACCACGACGAGCAGATGAAGGTGTCCATCGTGTCGGTCTCCCGCCGGGCGGGCTGGCCGCAGCAGGGGCAGGCCACGTTCACCCAGCTCTCCAGTTGTGTCAGGGGTGAGCCGCCTTTGCCGCTGAAGGCCAGATCCCTGGGCAGCTCCACCGGCAGCTGCTCCGCCGGCACCGGCACCACACCGCAGCTGCCGCAGTGGATCATCGGGATCGGGCAGCCCCAGTAGCGCTGGCGGGAGATCAGCCAGTCGCGCAGGCGATAGCTCACCTTGCCCTCACCCCAGCCCTGCTCTTCGGCCAGGGCCACGATCCCGGCGCGGGCTTCGGCGACCTCGAGGCCATCGAAGGGTCCGGAGTGCACCAGGCGTCCGCCCGCCGTCCAGGCGCCGCCGTCATAGGCCTGCTCCTGGGCTCCTTCGGGCACGATCACCCGCTTCACCGGCAGCTCGTACTGGCGGGCGAAGACGAAATCACGCTGGTCGTGGGCGGGAACCCCCATCACGGCGCCGCTGCCGTAGTCGGCCAGGACGTAATCGGCAATCCAGAGGGGAATCGCTTCGCCGTTGAAGGGATTGCGCACGCTGGTGCCCAGGGGTACACCGCGCTTGGGCTGGTCCTCGGCGGTGCGCTCCAGTTCGCTCTGGTCGCTGACCAGATCACAGAAGGCCTCCACCGCCAGGCGCTGTTCGGGGGCGGTGAGGCGGGCCACCAGCGGGTGCTCGGGGGCCAGCACCAGATAGCTCACCCCGTACACCGTGTCGGGGCGGGTGGTGAAGACCGTGATCGAGTGGTCTGAGTCCCCATCTCCGCCGGCGGTTGTGCTGGCGGCTCCTGCTGCCGGGAGGATCGGAAAGTGCAGCTGGGCCCCCACCGAGCGGCCGATCCAGTTCGCCTGCATCGTGCGCACCCGCTCCGGCCAGCCGTCGAGCTGGTCGAGGTCATCGAGCAGGGCTTCGGCGTAGTCGGTGATGCGCAGGAACCACTGGCGCAGCTGTCGCTTCTCCACCTTCGCCCCGGAGCGCCAGGAGCGGCCCTCGCCGTCCACCTGCTCATTGGCCAGCACCGTCTGATCGATCGGATCCCAGTTGACCGTCGCTTCCTTGCGGTAGGCCAGCCCCGCCTCGTGGAACTGGAGGAACAGCCACTGGGTCCAGCGGTAATAGTCGGCGTGACAGGTGGCCACCTCGCGGTCCCAGTCGATCGAGAGGCCGAGGCGCTGAAGCTGGGCGCGCATCTGGGCGATGTTGGCGTCGGTCCAGTCGCCGGGATCCACGCCCCGCTCGATCGCCGCGTTCTCCGCCGGCAGACCGAAGGCATCCCAGCCCATCGGATGCAGCACCCTGCGGCCACGCAGCCGCTGTACCCGGGCGATCACATCGGTGATCACGTAGTTGCGCACATGGCCCATGTGCAGGTTCCCCGATGGATAGGGGAACATCGAGAGGGCGTAGAAGGTGTCGTCGCCGCTGCCGCTGGCCTCGCCGTCGCCGCCGGCTTCCGGTGTTCGGTGCAGACCCTGCTCCTGCCAGCGCTGCTGCCAGGAGGCCTCGATCGCCTCGGGGTGGTAGCGGCTGGCCTCCGTGCTGGAGCCGGCGCTGGATCGGGTGTCGGGCTCGGCCATGTTCCGGGGTCGGCCGGTTCGCATCAGCCGTTGGGTGCGTGGCTGTGATCGTGCCACAGCCCCCAGGTCTGCTTCTCGCAGGGTCACTCCAGAGGTTGGATCGTTTCGAGGGCGCTGCGGCGGATCAGCACGGGCTGCTGAGCGTCGGCGGGCCGCAGGGCCAGAAACTCGGGGTCCTGCCAGTCGAGGCAGCCTTCGAGCTGCTCGCCGCCGGGGAAGCGAACCCTCAGGGGCGTGCGCTGGCGGACCCAGTTCTGGAGGAGACGCACTCCGGGCAGGCTCGAATCCAGGGTTTGGGTCTCCATAGGATTCAGATTATGTGCATCGGGATGAGGGCCGTGCTGGCATTCAGCAAGTACCAGGGGCTGGGCAACGACTTTCTGCTGCTGGACGGGCGCGAGGCTGCCGATCCCCAGGAGCTGTTCGGCCTCGATCAGGAGCGGGTGCGCTGGATCTGCGACCGGCGTTTCGGCGTGGGCGGTGATGGGCTGATCCTCGCTTTGCCCCCCGAGGGGGAAGGGGAGCTGCGCATGCGCATCTTCAATGCCGACGGCAGCGAAGCGGAGATGTGCGGAAACGGCATCCGCTGCCTGGCCCGTTTCCTGGCCGACAGCGACGGCGATTCAGCCGGTAGGACCTGGCAGGTGGAGACCATGGCCGGCCGGATGGTGCCCGAACTGCTGGCCGATGGCGCGGTGCGCGTCGACATGGGGGAGCCGTTCCTGCAGCCCGAGCAGGTGCCCACCACCCTGGAGACCGGCCCGGCCGGACTGCCCCAGGGGGAGCTGGAGGTGGAGGGGGTCCGCTTTGCGGTGGCGGCCGCCGGCATGGGCAATCCCCACGTGGTGATCCCAGTGGCGGAGCTCGAAGCGGTGGACCTGGAGCGCTTCGGCCCCCTGCTGGAGCAGCACCCTGTTTTCCCGGCTCGCACCAACGTCCATTTCGTCCAGGCGCTCAGCTCCGAACACCTGGTGATGCGCGTCTGGGAGCGGGGCGCCGGCCCCACTCTGGCCTGTGGCACCGGCGCCTGCGCCACCCTGGTGGTCTGCCATCGCCTCGGCCTGAGTGCCCGCTCGGCCCGGCTGGATCTGCCCGGCGGCTCCCTCTGGATCGACTGGGACCCGGGCACGAACCATCTGTTCATGACGGGCCCCGCGGAACCGGTGTTCGACGGAGTGCTGGCGCCACCCAGTGAGCCGGCCGCTGCGCCGGAACCTGCTCCAGTGGCGGCGGCCGATGAGTTCAGTTGCGCCACGGCCTGCACGGACGGCTGCCAGCGGCCCGATGACTGCCCCAGCGCCGAGGCCCGCCGACGGGTGGAGGTGCTGCTGCAGAGCCACTCCCTCGATGATCTGGTGTCCCTGGCGGCCCAGACTCTGGAGGCCCGCAGCCAGGCCCGCCTCAGCCGCGACACCGCCGGCCCCGACCGCCAGGTTCTGTGACGTTGGCTGGCGTAACCGCCCCTGCTGCTCAGCCGCTCTACCTCGATGCCTCGGCTGGTGCGCCCCCGGCCGAGGCGGTGCTGGAGGCCATGACCGCCGCCACGGCCAGCGCCTGGGCCAACCCCTCAAGCCTGCATGGCTATGGGCTGGCGGCGGCCGACTCGCTCGAGCGCAGCCGTCAGACAATCGCCGCCCTGCTCGGTGCTGAGGCCCAGCAGCTCACCTTCTGCTCCGGGGGCACCGAGGCGGCTCACCTGGCGCTGCTGGGGGCGGCCGCGGCCCTGCCCCCCGGCCGGCTGCTGATCTCGGCGGTGGAGCATCCGGCGGTGCAGGCTGCTGCCGCGCGCTTGATCGGCTCGGGCTGGAGCCTGGAGCGCCTGCCGGTGGATCAGCTGGGCCGACTGCGGCTGGACCGGCTCGAAGCCCTGCTGGAGCCACCCACGCGGCTGGTGTCGTTGATCTGGGGCCAGAGCGAGGTGGGTACCCTGCAGCCGTTGCAGGCCATCGCTGAGCGCTGCCGGCGGGCCGGCGTGATCCTGCACAGCGATGCGGTGCAGGTGGTGGGCCATCGCTCCATCGACTTCGCGTCGCTGGAGGTGGATCTCCTCAGTTTCACGGCCCACAAGCTGCAGGGACCCCGGGGTATCGGTGCCCTGTTGGCCCGTCCCGGCCTGGAGCTGCGGCCGTTGATCGAGGGCGGCGGTCAGGAGGGAGGGCTGCGCTCCGGCACCGAGCCGGTGGTGCTGGCGGCGGGATTCGCCCGGGCCCTGCAGCTGGCCCAGCGGCGGCTGGAGCAGCACGTCGGCCGCGATCCCCTGGAGCCCTGGCGAGACCATCTCTGGCAGTCTCTGCGGGCCCTGGGCGGTGTGGAGCTCACCGGCTGCCCCAGCGAGCGCTTGCCCCACCACCTCAGTGTGCTGGTGCGCGATCGGGCCGGTCGCCCCCTGCCCGGCCGCCGGCTGGTGCAGGCCCTCTGGCGTGAGGGCCTGGCTGTGAGCAGCGGCAGTGCTTGTCAGGGGGGGCGGGCCGGTGGCAGCCCTGTGCTGCGGGCCATGGGCTACCCGCCCGAGCTGGCGGCCAGCGGGTTGCGCCTCAGCCTGGGGCCCTGGTTGAGCGAGGAGCAGCTCCACTCCGTCCCCTCCCGCTTCGAGCGGGCCCGCCTGGCCGTGGCAGCGGCAGAGCCTGGGTAGGGTCGCGAGGCTTCACTAGAGGTTTCGCGTGCTTCCTGCCGATCTGCGCAGCGCCGAAGGTGAGGCGGTGCTGGCCCTGAACGAGGCCCTGGCCCAGACCTCCAATGGTCGCTGGACCATGGAGCTGCGTTTTGAGGGGCTCAAACTGTTGCCCCTGGCCCTGAGGCTGCTGGCGGCCCTCAATCCCGCTGAGCGGCCGGCGCGCCTGCTCTTCCCCGATGCCGGTGCCGCCGCCCTGGCCCGCCGGGATGCCCCGGATCTGGCCCCTCAGGTGGGCTCCCTGGGCGAGCAGCTGCGCCGTCAGGAGCAGGAGCAGGATCCCTCCGCCGGTGACCTGCTGGTGCTGGTGGAGCCCGCCCAGGCCGAGTACGAGGAGGTGGAGCGCCTCTGTCAGGCCCACCGTGGTGCGGTGGTGTTGCTGAACGGGCGGCTTGAGGATGCCGCCGTGGGCATCGGCAGCGTGGCCCGGGAGCGGCGGCGGGGCTTCCTGGCCACCTGGCGGGCGGCCTATGCCCTGTTGCCCCTGGAGAACGGTGCCCTTCGCCTGGCCTGTCCGGGCCCCTGGGAGCTTTACCGCCTCGATGCCGATGGCTACCGCCTTGCGGCCAGCTTCGATCTCAAACCCGACGCGGAGCAGCAGGCGGAGGCCCTGCGCTCTGAGCAGGGTCCTGATGTGGCGGAAGGTTTGCGGGCCCTCGACCGCTTCATCGGCAGCCTGAACAACTGAAAACCCCAGGCGAGGCTGCCGCAGAGCCGTCCGCAGAGCCATTGGCGGTGCCCCCCTGGCCACAGTGGATCAGCCTCCTTAAAGTTGCGCGTCTGCCCACTGCCCATGCCCCCTGAGTCCACCCCCGCTGCGCCGAGCGATTCCTCCCGCTGGAGCCTGGTCGACATCGGTGCGGGAGCAGCCGTGCTGTTGGCCATCGGTGGTGTCCTCTGGAGTCCGAAACTCAGTGGCGCAGTGGCTACTGCCACCGGGGCCCTGCAGCCGGTCACGGTGATCGTCGATGTGCGCGGCATTCCCTCCGCTGATCCTGAAGGGCTGATCGCCGCCGCCCGGGAGGAGGGCAAGGTGAGCATCGTGATCCGCAACCAACCGCACGGCACCGTCAAGCTCAAAGACCTGCAACGGCTGCAGCGCAAGTTGGTGGCCCTGCAACCCGACGGCAGCGTTGTCACGGCAGAGGATCCGAATCAGGCCCTGGTGGGGTCCCTTGATGCCCGCTTCGTTCTGGAAGGTCAGGGCCGCAAAACCGAGGGTGGCGTGGTTTTCGGCAATCAGAACCTCAAGATCGGCGCCCCGGTGGAACTGGAGGGTCGCAGTTACCGCCTCAACGGCTCCGTGAGTGGTCTTCTCCTTGGCAAATCCTGAGATTGTGATCATGTCCCCAACCCAACCCCAAGCCCACCGCCAGCAGCGGCCCCTGGTGGCAGCCCTCGCCCTGGGCTTCACCCTGCTGCCCTCCGCTCCGGCGCTGGCAGCGCTGCCCCAGCTCCAGAACCAGGTGAGCTGTGCGGCCCTGCAGCAGCGGGTCCAGGCCAGCCTGGGGTCGGAAGCCAGCGTCTGGAGCGTCTCGGTGGCCGATAGCAGCGGCCGCCTGCTGGCCGATGTGAACGGGCTGCAGCCGCGGGTGCCCGCTTCCAACCAGAAGCTGGTCAGCACAGCCTTCGCCCTCGATCGCCTCGGTCCCGACTACCGCCTCACCACCAAGCTCTGGCGGCTGCCGGATGGCACCCTGCGCCTGACCGGCGAAGGGGACCCCGACCTGGCCATGCCCCAGCTGCAGCGCTTCGCCAAGCTGGCTCTGGGTTCCGGCGGCGCCGATGGAGCGCCCCCCAGCCTGGTGCGGCTTCAACTGGCGGAGGAGCCGCCCCAGGCCTGGTGGCCCCAGGGCTGGCATCCGGGAGATCGAGCCGAGGCCTATGGCGCTCCGATCACCCGTCTGGCCCTCACCAGTAACGCCATCGACATGGCGGTGACCAATCCCACCTCGCGCCTGCGCACCCTGCTCAACCGGGAGTTGGTGCGCCAGGGGGGCAAGGCCGTTGAGCTGACCGTGGTCTCTCCCCAGACCCCCCTCTCCCAGGATGCGGTGCTGCTGCACCAGGAGCCCTCGGCTCCGATGCACAACCTGCTCAGCCTGGCCAACACCGAAAGCCACAATTTCACCGCAGAAGTGTTGCTGCGTCAGGCCAGTGGCAGCTGGGACCTGGCCGTCAGCCGTCGGGCCGAGATGCAGTGGCTGTACCAGCAGGGCCTACCCATGCAGGGGGTCCAGGTGGCCGATGGCAGTGGTCTGGATCGGGCCAATCGCCTCACCAGCCGCTTTCTCACCGCCCTGCTGCTCACCATGGGCCAGCACCCCTATGCCAACAACTACCTGGCCTCCATGGCGGTGGCCGGCCAGCGGGGCACTCTGCGCAACCTCTACAAGGGCACCAGCCTGGAGGGGCGCTTCCGTGGCAAGACCGGCACCCTCACCGGAGTGCGCTCCATCAGCGGCGTGCTCAAAACCAGTGATGGCCCCCGTTACGTGAGCATGATCTCCAATGGCTCCGGAGCACCGAACACCAGAATTGGTCTGGTGCTCCGTGAGGTGCAGAACGTCAGCCTCTGCCAGCCACCTGCCTGAGCCGAGAGGCCGCGCGCCGGGCGCGGCTGATGGGCACCGCCGCCTGCTCGCCGGCAGGCGGTTGGGCCACCGGTGCTCGCTCGGCGGAGGCGGACACCTCAGTGCTCTGGATGCGCACCAGTTCGCGCCGTCCGGCGAGCACCACCTTGCTCAGTTCCCCCAGCCGACCTTCGAGCTCAGTGAGCACCTGCTCGGCATAGCGGTTGGCGCCGTCCTGAACAGTGGTGGCCTCCTGGCGGGTGCGGCTGATCAGCGCTTCGCACTGCTGCTGGGTCTGCTGGCGGAACTGCAGGGCATCGTTGTGGAGCCGCTCCGCTTCGCTCTGGCTCTCGCGCTGGATGCGCAGCCCCTCCTGGCGGATCTTCTCCAGTTCCCCAAGGCTCTGCTGGCGGGAGCGCTCGTGTTGCTCCGCCAGCTGGCGCTTCATCTCCACGAAGTCCTGGTCGAGCTGCTGGCGCCGCTGCATCGACTCCTGCTCCAGCTGCTGGCGGCGGCTGCTGAACTGCTGCTCAGTCTGGGCCAGACGGGTCTGGTGCTCCTGCTCGGTCTGGGCCACCTGCTGCCGGGCCGAGAGCAGCAGCTGCTCGCACTGTTGGCGCGCCTGCTCACGCAACTCCGCGACCTGGCGTTCGGCCTCCTGGCGCACGGCGGCCGAATTGATCAGCTGTTCCCGTTCCTGACGGGCGCGGCCGATGATCTCCTCAGCCTGCTGGCGGGCCTGGGCGATGAAGCTCTCACGCTGGCGCAGAAGCTCCTCGGCCTGGTCGAGCTGGGCGGGCATCGCCTCGCGCACCGCGTCCATCAGCTCAATGGCGTCCTGCTCATTGACGAGGCGGCCACCACTGAATGGAATGCGGCTGCCCTCCAGCACGATTTCTTCGAGCTGGTCGATCTGATCCAGCACGCTGATCCGTGTGTCGGCCATCTCAACGGGGCAGGGGATTACCGATTAAAGAGCCTGGAGAGGTCTTCCGCCACTCCTGGCGGCACCATGTGGCGCACATCCCCACCGAAGCGGGCCACCTCCTTGACCACGCTGCTGCTCAGAAAGCTGTGGTGGGCTGCGGTCACCAGGAACAGGGTTTCCACCTCCGCCGCCAGGCTGCGGTTGGTGTGGGCGATCTGAAGCTCGAATTCGAAATCGCTCATCGCCCGCAGGCCCCGCAGGATCACGGCGGAGCTGCAGCGGCGGGCGAAGTCCACGGTGAGGCCGTCGAAGCTGCTCACCTCCACCCGCTCCAGGTGGGAGGTGGCCTGGCGGATCTGGCTGAGCCGCTGCTCCAGGGGGAAACTGGCCTGCTTGCTCGGGTTCTGCAGCACCGCCACCACCAGACCACCGAACAGCCGCTCGGCCCGTTCGATCAGGTCGAGGTGGCCCAGGGTGAGCGGATCGAAACTGCCGGGATAGACAGCCTTCATCGGGGCTTGGTGGTGGGGCCCCCCGCGGGGAAGCGATGGCGCGGATCCTATGGATGGGGACGCCGCCGTGGATCTCGCTGCCTAAAGTCGTCGTATCGATCGCGACATGTTGATGGCCAGCGAAGCACCCACCAGCGCAGCCAGTGGCGGCCTCGATGCCGCCGCCAAAAAGACGCTGCTGCGCAAGATCCCCCACGGGCTGTTCATTTGCGGTGTCGCCGAAGGCGACACCATCAACGGCTTCACTGCCAGTTGGGTCACCCAGGGTTCCTTCGAGCCACCCCTGGTGGTGATGGCGGTGCGGGCCGATTCCACCAGCAACGGCATCATCCAACGCACCCGGCGCTTCTCCCTCAACGTGCTCGCGGCCGACCAGAAGGACCTGGCGGCGGTGTTCTTCAAGCCCCAGAACGGCATCGGCGGCCGCTTCGACGCCGCCCCCTACAGCCTGGGTGCCCTCGGCCTGCCGATCCTGGAGGCGGCCCTCGGCGCTGTGGAGTGCGAGCTGGTGGGTGAGGTGGTTCATGGGGATCACACCGTCTTCGTGGCCGAAGTGAAGACCGCCGTGCTGCACCGCGATGGAGCGGCCCTTGAGCTGGGCCCCACCGGCTGGCAGTACGGCGGCTGAGCCGGGCCCAAGACACCACCGACGCCATGGGCCGCCTCGCCCAGCCCCTCCTGAGCGATGCCGATCGCCTCAGCCAGCGCCTCAAGGAGCTGCCCGCTGAGCCGGGCTGCTACCTGATGCGCGACGCCGAGGACCGCATCCTCTACATCGGCAAGTCGAAGAGCCTGCGCAGCCGCGTGCGCAGCTATTTCCGTGAGTCCCACGACCTGAGCCCGCGCATCAGCCTGATGGTGCGCCAGGTCTGTGAGATTGAATTCATCGTGACCGACAGCGAAGCGGAGGCGCTGGCGCTCGAATCCAACCTGATCAAGGCCCACCAGCCGCACTTCAATGTGCTGCTCAAGGACGACAAGAAATATCCCTACCTCTGCATCACCTGGAGCGAGCCCTACCCGCGCATCTTCATCACCCGGCGGCGGCGGCTGCGCAGCCCCCTGGATCGCTTCTACGGCCCCTACGTCGATGTGGGCCTGCTGCGGCGCACATTCTTCCTGGTGAAGCGGGTGTTTCCCCTGCGCCAACGCCCCCAGCCCCTCTACCGCGACCGCACCTGCCTCAACTTCGACATCGGCCGCTGCCCCGGGGTGTGCCAGGAGAAGGTCAGCCCCGAGGCCTACCAGCAGATCCTGCGCAAGGTGGCGATGGTGTTCCAGGGCCGCAGCGACGAACTGTTGGAGCTGCTGCGTGCCCAGATGGGGCGCTACGCCGAGCGTGAGGACTACGAGGCGGCCGCGCGGGTGCGGGACCAGCTGCAGGGCCTTGAGCAGCTCACCGCCGAGCAGAAGATGACCCTGCCCGATGCCTCCGTGTCGCGGGATGTGCTGGCCCTGGCCTGTGACCAGCGGCTGGCGGCCGTGCAGCTGTTCCAGATGCGCGCCGGCAAGCTGGTGGGGCGGCTGGGTTACACCGCCGACGCCAGCATCGCCAGCCCTGGCGCAATCCTGCAGCGGGTGCTGGAGGAGCACTACAGCCAGGTGGAGCCCGTGGAGATTCCGCCCGAGGTGCTTGTGCAGCACCCCCTGCCCCGCCAGGAGCTGGTGCAGGAGTGGCTGAGTGAGCGGCGGGGCCGCAAGGTGCGGCTGTCACAGCCACAGCGGCAGCAGAAGGCCGATCTGATCGAGCTGGTGGAGCGCAACGCCACCTTCGAGCTCAGCCGCGCCCAGCGCAGCGCCGAGCAGCACCAGCTGGCCACCGAAGACCTCGCCCAGCTGCTCGATCTGCCCCAGCCGCCCCGGCGCATCGAGGGCTACGACATCAGCCACATTCAGGGCAGTGATGCGGTGGCCTCCCAGGTGGTGTTCGTCGATGGGCTGCCCGCCAAGCAGCACTACCGCAAATACCGGATCCAGAGCAGCAGCATCAGCGCCGGCCACTCCGACGACTTCATGGCGATGGCCGAGATCATGCGGCGGCGCTTCCGCCGTTGGTCGCAGGCCAAAGCAGAGGGGGCCGACCTCTCCGAGCTGCGTCGGGCGGCCAGCACGGCCCTGCACACCGGTGGGCTGGGCGACTGGCCCGACGTGGTGATGATCGATGGCGGCAAGGGCCAGCTCTCCGCGGTGATGGAGGCCCTGCGCGAACTCAACCTGCATGAGGAGCTGGTGGTCTGTTCCCTGGCCAAGCAGCGGGAGGAGGTGTTCCTGCCCGGCGCCAGCCAGCCGCTGGAGAGCGAACCTGATCAGCTGGGGCTGCTGTTGCTGCGGCGGCTGCGCGATGAGGCCCACCGCTTCGCGGTCAGTTTCCACCGCCAGCAGCGGGGTGAGCGAATGAAGCGCTCTCGCCTCTCCGACATCCCCGGCCTCGGCCCGAAGCGTGTCAAGGAGCTGCTGGCCCACTTCCGCTCGATCGACGCCATCCAGCTGGCCAGCCCTGAGCAGATCGCCGGCGCCACCGGGGTGGGTCCGGCCCTGGCCCAGCAGGTGTGGAGCTACTTCCATCCCGGCGACCCTGAGGAGTCGCCCGATGGCGAGCCGCCGGCTGAACCGCTGGAGGGCGCTTGGCCAGCAAGCCCTATGCCGCCAGCGGTCGCTACATCCAGCGCATGAGCACGTACTGCAAGGGCTGTCGCTATGACCCGGCCCTGCGCAGCGGACCCCGCGCCTGCCCCTGATGCTGGCCCATCCGAGGGCCCGAGGTGGAGGAGCAGCTCGCCCTAGCTTGAGTCAGCCTGCTCCCCTGCTCCGATGACGCTCCCGGTCCTGCCAGCGGAGGCCTATCTCTGGTTCAAGACCCTGCACATCGTCGGGGTTGTGGTGTGGTTCGCCGGGTTGTTCTATCTCGTGCGCCTCTTCATCTATCACGTGGAGGCGGATGAGCTGGAGGAGCCCGTGCGCGGCGCCTTTCAGCAGCAATACACCCTGATGGAGCGACGCCTGGCCAACATCATCACCACCCCGGGCATGGTGGTGGCGGTGGCCATGGCGATGGGTTTGTTGGTGGCCCAGCCCCTCTGGCTGAAGCAGGGCTGGATGCACGCCAAGCTGGCCGTGGTGCTGGCCCTGCTGGCCTACCACTGGTTCTGTTATCGACTGATGGGCCAGTTGCGCGAGGGTCGCTGCCGCTGGAGCGGACGACAGCTGCGGGCCCTCAATGAGCTCCCCACCCTGATGCTGGTGCTGGTGGTGATGCTGGTGGTGTTCAAGGGGCAGTTCCCCACCGGTGCGGCCACCTGGTTCCTGGTGGCCCTGGTGGTGGCGATGGCCGGCTCGATTCAGTTCTACGCCCGCTGGAGGCGTCTTCGCGCGGAACAGGAGGCCCTGGCCGGTGGTACCTGAACCGCTGATGGCCCCTGAACATCCGCTGGTGGCGGTGTTGCGGGGTGTGGAACCCTCCTGCTGCCCCGGGCGGCTCAATTTCCACTGCCACACCACCTGCAGCGACGGCAGCCTCCAGCCCGAGTGGCTGGCTGATCAAGCGGTGGACCGGGGCCTGGAGCACTTCGCGGTCACCGATCACCACAGCACGGCGGCCCTCGGGCCCCTGCAAGGGCGGCTGGAGCAGCACCGTCAAAGGGGTTGGCGGGTCCCCACCCTCTGGAGCGGTGTGGAGATCAGTTGCCTGCTGGAGGGCTGCCTGGTGCATGTGCTCGGGCTGGGCTTTGATCCTGGCCATGCCGCCCTGGCCCCCTATCTGGAGGGCAACGCTGTGGTCGGTCCGGCGCTCCGGGCCGGAGCCGTGCGCCGGGCCATCCATGCCGCTGGAGGACTGGCCCTGCTGGCCCATCCGGCCCGGTACCGCCTTCCCCACCACCTGCTGATCACGGCGGCGGCGGAGCTGGGATTCGATGGCGCCGAGGCCTACTACGACTACGAACAGAGTCCGCGCTGGCGCCCCTCCCCGCTGGTGTGCGAGGCGATCGCCGCCCAGCTGAACCGGCTGGGATTGCTGACGAGTTGCGGTACTGATACCCATGGGCTGGGACTTGGGGGCCGCTAGGCTCATTTCTAGGTTTCGGTTCCCTGACCATGGGTCTGTTTGATCGTCTGCTCGGCAACCGCTCCGAAGGAGCTTTCTCCTCCAAGGCCCCCAAGGCCAAACCGGTGAAAGCCGAGCAGGACGAAACCTTTTACCTCGATGCCGACGCCTCCAGCAGCCTGGGCGATGTGAACTTCATGCGGCGCTCGAACACGATCCGCCACACCTTCCCCGGCAGCGCCGACAATCCCGGCAACAAGGAAATGATCCAGGAGGTGGATTCGATGGCGGCCCGGCTCGAGAAAGCCAGCACAGGCATGCCCGGCACCGAGGTGAAGGCCACCACCATCAGCCTCAGCAGCGGAGTCCCCAAGCCGGTCAAGAAGACGTTTGCCGAGAAGATGAGTTCCGGGGAGCTGAGCCAACGGCTCAGGGGTGCTGCCGTGGGCGGTGTCAACTCCGCTGGCGGATCGGCTCCCGCAGGCCGTAAGTCCGCTGGCAGCAGCAGCAGCGATGACCAGCCCAGCATCAGCTTGCAGCAGGCCAAGCCCGGCACCATCGAGGCCTTCAAGGACATGGCCAAGGAGCTGAACTCCTGATCAGCAGGCCCTGGTCCGTCTGAGGTTGAAGGGCCTGATGTTCAGCCCTCCACCAGGCTTTCGCTGCTGAGCACCAGCTGCTTGAGATGCTCCAGTTGCTCCGGGCTGGCCCCTTCCCACAGCCGGCGGTGGTGGGCTTCCAACAACCGTTCGGACATGTCGCGCAGGGCCCAGGGATTGGCCTGGCGCAGGAAGTCCAGCAGGGTTTCATCGCCCAGCCAGGTGTCGCAGATCGCCCCGTAGCTCCAGTCCGGCACCCGGCCCGTGCTGGCGTCGTAGGCGAAGAGGTAGTCGAGGCTGGCGGCCAGCTCGAAGCCCCCCTTGTAGCCATGGGCCCGCATGCCGTTGATCCAGCGGGGATTGAGCACCCGTGAGCGCAGCACCTTGTCGAGCTCCCGCTCCAGGCGATGCAGGCGGGGCCGCTGGTGGCGGGAGTGATCGCCGAACCAGAGGGCCGGAGCCGTGCCGCGCACCCGCTCGGTGGCGGCGCTCAGCCCCCCCTGGAACTGGTAGTAATCGTCGGAATCGAGCAGATCATGCTCGCGGTTGTCCTGGTTGTGCAGCACCACCTGAACCTGGCGCAGCCGTTGTTCCAGGCCGTCGCGATCGGCGATCGCCTCACCGCTGCCCTCATACCGCCAGCTGCTCCAGTTGAGGTAGGCCTCGCCCAGATCGCTGCGCTCCTCCCACTGGCCGCTGTCGATCAGGCCCTGCAGTCCGGCGCCGTAGGCCCCCGGCGCCGAGCCATACACCCGGGCGCAATGACCCTCGCGGATCAGTGCCGCCGCCAGGGGATTGTCGGATTCCGCCTCCTGCAGGCCCGCCACCAGGGCCGTGGCCCGGTTCATCCAGCCCACCAGCTGGGGGAAGGCATCGCGGAACAGGCCGGAGATGCGCAGGGTCACATCCACCCGCGGCCGCCCCAGCAACCCCAGCGGGATCACCTCCAGGTCCACCATCCGCCGAGTGGGTCCATCCCAGACCGGCCGCACCCCCATCAGGGCCAGGGCCTGGGCGATGTCTTCCCCGCCGTTGCGCATCGTTGCCGTCCCCCACACCGAGAGGGCCAGGTGGCTCAGGTCGTCACCCTCCTCCTGCAGGTGCAGGTCCAGCAGCAGCTCGGCGCTGCGCCGCCCCAGGTCCCAGGCCGCTTCGCTGGGCAGACCGCGCAGATCGACGCTATAGAAGTTGCGGCCGGTGGGCAGCAGGTCGGGCCGGCCGCGGGTGGGGGCCCCAGACGGACCGGCGGCAATCCGCTCCCCCGCCACCCCCGCCAGAAAGGACTCCCGCTCTGCCTCACCGCAGCGCAGCAGCCGTGGGATCAGATCGCCGCGCACCCGCTCCAGCACCGAGCGGGTGTTGGGGCCGCAGGGAGGGATCTCGGCCCGTGGCTCCATCAGGGAGCGCAGCAGCTCCAGGGCCCATCCCTCCAGCAGGGCCACGCCATCCCCGACCCGGCGGCAGGCTTGGGCCGCCGCCGGGGCCGCCGCCGGTGCTGCCGCCAGCAGCCGCTGCCGGTCAGACGCGTCCAGCGGTTCTTCCTCCGGATCCGCCCAGGGGTCGAGCGCCAGGCCCAGATCCTTGGCCAGGGCCTGGGTGAGCCCGGGCCCCTCGGCCAAGGGCGGCCGCGCCAGGCAGAGCAGCAGCTCCAGCAGTGGCTCCGGGGCGGGCAGGTGGCCGAAGGTGTGCAGGCCCGTGCGGATCTGGGACTCCTTGAGCTCACAGAGGTAGCCGTCGGCTCGGTCGATGCGGCTCTCCAGGTCGCTGGCCTCCAGCGGCAGCTCCAGGGCCTCGAGGGTTTCGGCCAGCCGCTGGCGCAGGGGGGCCACCCGGGCGCTGCCCAGCTGGCAGGCCTCCCAGTACTCATCCAGCAGGGCCTCCAGGGTCTGCAGGGGTCCATGCAGACCCGCCCGCCCCAGCGGTGGGGTGAGGTGGTCGAGGATCACGGCCTGGGCACGGCGCTTGGCCTGGGACCCTTCGCCGGGATCGTTGACGATGAAGGGGTAGAGGTGGGGCATCGGCCCCAGGGCCCATTCAGGGAAGCACTGGTTGGAGAGCCCCAGCCCCTTGCCCGGCAGCCATTCCAGATTGCCGTGCTTGCCCACGTGCACCACGAGCTGGGATCCCTCCACCTGTCGCAGCCAGAGGTACTGGGCCAGGTAGGCGTGGGTGGGGGGCAGATCGGGGCTGTGGTAATTGAGGCTGGGGTCGCGGTCGTAGCCCCGCTCCGGCTGGATCAGCACATGGATGCGGCCAAAGCGCAGACCCCGGATCGGGAAACCGGCGCCAGCGGCGCCGCGCTCCAGTCCGCTGTCCTGATCCGCTGAGCCCCAGCGCCGCTCGATCAGCTGCCGACCCTCCTGGGGCAGGTCGTCATACCAGCGCTGATAGGTGGCCAGGGGGAGGTGGTCGAGGGGCGGCCGGTGGCTGCTCTCGGCGTCGTTGCTGCGGCCCGCCAGCAATCGTTCGATCAGCTCCTGGCCGTTCTGGGGAAGGGTCCCATCCGGCGGCTGCCCCTGCGCCGCCCCGAGGTCGTAGCCGGCGGCGGCCAGCCAGTGCAGCATCGCCGCCGCACTGGCGGGGGTGTCGAGGCCGACGCCATTGGCCAGGCGGCTGTTGCGGGTGGGGTAGTTGGCGAGCACCAGTGACAGGCGCCGCTGCGCCGGAGGCGTGCAGCGCAAGCTCACCCAGGCCTCCACCAGCTGTGCGATCCAGTCGAGGCGCTCGGGATCCGGCTGGTAACGGTGCAGCGCAGTGGTCAGCCGGGCATCGGCCTGATCGGCTGCCTCTTTAAACGCTCCCACCCGGGTGGTGATGCGGCCATCGAGCTCCGGCAGCGCCACCTGCAGGCTGAGGTCGAGCGGGCTCAGGCCGATGCTGCTGCTGCGCCAGCGCTCGCGGCTGGAGCTGCTGCAGAGCAGCTGCAGCACCGGCACGTTCAGGGCCTCCCAGAGGGGAGCGCCGAGGCCCGCTTCCTCGAACTGCACGGAGGCGAAGGAGGTGGTGCAGAGCACCGCCTGGACAGCTTCGCGCCCCAGCAGGTCTGCCACACCGCGTTGCACCCCCGCCTCGCGCAGGCCGCTCACCCATAGGGCCCTGGGGCAGAGCCCACGCTGGCGCAGGGCCGCCAGGGTGGCCTCCGCCAGGGCGGTGTCGCCCGCCTGCAACAGGGCGCGGTAGAGCACCAGGCCCACCCGGGGGCCGGGATCATTTCTCCAGTCGTGGGGAGCGGGATCGCTGAGGGGTTCCACCTGGGGCGGTTCGGGCGGCTCCCCCATCAGCAGGGCATTGAGGCAGAGCAGCACCCGGCGCAGATTGGTGCGCCCCCCCTCCCGCAGGCAGCGACCGATGGCCAGGGCCAGGGCCGGAGCCACAGTGCCCAGGCTGGCCAGGTCCCCTTCCTCGTCGCTGGTGCCGGCCACCACCACCAACTGGCGGCCGGGGCCATCCGCCCAGCGGCGCAGTTGCTCCAGGCCATAACTCCAGTGGCCCCGGCCCCCCAGCAGCCGCACCAGCACCAGCTGGGTGTCCCCGAGGCTGGTAGCCAGGTAGTGGTCGATCACGGCCGGGTGATCCAGGGACGCCAAGTTGAGGCCGCGCACCTCCTGGATGAGCAGTGCCGGCTCGTCGCCCAGCAGGCCCGCCAGACAGCTCAGGTCGGTGTCGGCGCTGCTGAGCAGCAACAGCGGAGCCGAGGGCTGCTCCACATAGAGGGGACCATCCGTGTCGCCGGTGGCGCCGGGAACTGCCGCAAGCCGATGCATCGCGTCATCCTCGGTCCTGACGGTGAGAAGATCGAAGCCCGACCACGGTGCGGTGCCGCCCGCGCCTGCCCTTTTCCAAGCGTCACCGCATGCAGAAGTTTCTCCCCTACGCCTGGTTCCAAGGCGGTTGCGTTCCGTTCGCCGAGGCCACCCTCTCGGTGGCCACCCACGCCCTGCACTACGGCACCGGCGCCTTCGGGGGGATGCGGGCCCTGCCCAATCCAGCCGATCCAGGGGAAATCCTGCTCTTCCGCGCCGACCGCCATGCCCGCCGGCTCAGCCAGAGCGCGCGGCTGCTGCTGGCTGAGCTGGAGGAGAGCACCATCCTCGGCGCCATCGATGCCTTTCTGCAGGCCAACCGGCCCACCACACCGATCTACCTGCGGCCGTTCGTCTACACCAGTGACCTCGGCATCGCCCCGCGGCTGCACGACATCGAGACCGATTTCCTGATCTACGGCATCGAACTGGGCGACTACCTCTCCCCCGATGGGGTGAGTTGCCGAATCAGCAGCTGGACCCGCCAGGAGGACCGCTCCCTGCCGCTGCGCGGCAAGATCAGCGGCGCTTACATCACCAGCTCCCTGGCCAAGACCGAGGCGGTCAAGAGCGGCTTCGATGAAGCCCTGCTGCTCAACAGCCGCGGCAAGGTGAGCGAGGCCAGCGGTATGAACCTGTTCATCGTGCGCGATGGCGTGCTGATCACCCCCGGCGTTGATCAGGACATCCTCGAGGGCATCACCCGCGCCAGCATTCTGGAGTTGGCTCGGGATCTCGACATCCCTGTGATCGAGCGGGCGGTCGACAAGACCGAATTGTTCGTGGCCGACGAGGTGTTCCTCAGCGGCACCGCGGCCCGGGTGACCCCTGTGCGGCGGGTGGAGACCACCGATCTGCCCACGGAGCGCCCCGTGATGGAGCAACTGCGGGAGAGGCTCACCCAGATCACCATCGGCAACGATCCCAGCTACGACCACTGGGTCACCCGCATCCGCCTGCGCGACTGATTTCTAGAGTGATCGCTGGCACGATCACGCGATGACGGCACTGGTGGGCTCGGAAGCGGTGGCAAGGACAGGGACCGGCAGGATCGGCTTCCTGGAGCACCTGCATGGCCCCGGCCGGCCCGTGGTGGTGTTTGACGGCGCCACCGGTACCTCCCTGCAACAGATGGACCTGAGCGCCGAGGATTTCGGCGGCGCCGCCCTCGAGGGCTGTAACGAAAACCTGGTCTTTACCCGCCCCGATGCCGTGCAGGCCGTGCACGCTCAGTTTCTTGAGGCGGGCTGTGATGTGATCGAAACCGACACCTTCGGCGCGGCCTCGATCGTGCTGGCGGAATACGGGCTGGAGGACCAGGCTTTTGCCCTCAACCAGCGGGCCGCTGAGCTGGCCCGGGAGATGGCCGACCGCTACAGCACCGCCGCCAAGCCCCGCTTCGTGGCCGGCTCCATGGGCCCCACCACCAAGCTGCCCACCCTCGGCCACATCGACTTCGACACGATGAAGGCCTCCTTTCGCGAGCAGGCGGCGGGGCTGCTGGCCGGTGATGTCGATCTGTTCATCGTCGAGACCTGCCAGGACGTGCTGCAGATCAAGGCGGCGCTCCTTGGTCTGGAGGAGGCCTTTGCAGCGGCCGGCCAGCGGCGGCCGCTGATGGTCTCGGTCACGATGGAAACCACCGGCACGATGCTGGTGGGCTCCGACATCGCCGCGGTGGTCTCGATCCTGGAGCCCTTCCCGATCGACGTGCTCGGTCTCAACTGCGCCACCGGTCCGGAGCAGATGAAGGTGCACATGCGCTACCTGAGCGAGCACAGTCCGTTCGTGATCAGCTGCATCCCCAACGCCGGACTGCCGGAGAACGTGGGCGGTGTGGCCCATTACCGGCTCACGCCCCTTGAGCTGCGCTTGCAGCTGCTCCACTTCGTTGAAGATCTGGGGGTGCAGGTGATCGGTGGCTGCTGCGGCACCACCCCCAGTCACATCGCCGCCCTCGCCGAGTTGGCGGCTGACCTGCAGCCCCGCCCCCGCCCCGTACGCCTGCCGGAGCAGCGGCTGCAGCGGCCCGCCCTGCAGTGGGAACCGGCGGCGGCCTCGATCTATGGGGTCACCCCGTACCACCAGGACAACTCCTTCCTGATCATCGGCGAGCGGCTCAATGCCAGCGGCTCGAGGAAGGTGCGTGATCTGCTCAATGACGAAGACTGGGACGGACTGGTGGCCCTGGCCCGCGGCCAGATCAAGGAGAACGCCCATGTGCTCGATGTCAACGTCGACTATGTCGGCCGCGACGGCGAAAAAGACATGCATGACCTGGTCAGTCGCTTGGTCACCAATGTGAATCTACCGCTGATGCTGGATTCAACGGAGTGGCAGAAGATGGAGGCTGGCCTGAAGGTGGCCGGCGGCAAATGCATCCTCAACTCCACCAACTATGAAGACGGCGATGAGCGCTTCTTCAAGGTGCTGGAGCTGGCCCGCCGCTACGGCGCCGGGGTGGTGGTCGGTACCATCGATGAGGAGGGCATGGCCCGTACAGCGGAGCGCAAGTTCGCCATCGCCCAGCGGGCCTACCGCGATGCCGTGGAGTATGGAATCCCGGCCCATGAGATCTTCTACGACCCCCTGGCGCTGCCCATCTCCACCGGCATCGAAGAGGATCGTCGCAACGCCGCCGCCACGATCGAGGCCATCCGCCTGATTCGTGAGCACCTTCCGGGCGTTCATGTGCTGCTGGGGGTGAGCAATGTGAGCTTTGGGCTTTCGCCGGCGGCCCGGATCGTGCTCAATTCCGTCTTCTTGCACGAATGCTGCGAAGCCGGACTTGATGCCGCCATCGTCAGCCCCGCCAAGATCCTTCCCCTGGCGAAGATCACAGAGGAACATCAGCAGCTCTGCCGTGATCTGATCAACGACCAGCGCCAATTTCAATCGGCTGCGAGCGCGACCCCGACCGCGGCAACGGGGACGGCGGCGGCAAGGGCGATCTGCACCTACGACCCGCTCACGGTGCTCACCGGCCTGTTCGAGGGGGTGAGCGCCAAGGAGGCGAGGGCTTCAGGGCCAAGCCTGGCCGATCTGCCCGTGGAGGCCCGCCTGCGCCAGCACATCATCGATGGCGAGCGCATCGGCCTTGAGCCGGCTCTTCAGGAGGCTATGGCCTGTCACCCGCCCTTGCAGATCATCAACACCTTTCTGCTCGATGGCATGAAGGTGGTGGGGGAGCTGTTCGGCTCCGGGCAGATGCAACTGCCGTTTGTGCTCCAGAGCGCTGAAACGATGAAGGCCGCCGTGGCTTTTCTCGAGCCGCACATGGAGAAGATCGATGGGGTGAGCAGTGCCAAGGCCAAGTTTCTGATCGCCACCGTCAAGGGTGACGTGCACGACATCGGCAAGAATCTAGTGGATATCATCCTCACCAACAATGGCTATGAGGTGATCAATCTCGGCATCAAGCAGGGGGTGGAGGCGATCATCGAAGCCCAGCATCTGCACCAGGCTGATTGCATTGCCATGAGCGGACTGCTGGTGAAATCCACCGCCTTCATGAAGGACAATCTGCAGGCCTTTAATGAGGCGGGCATCACCGCTCCGGTGATCCTCGGCGGTGCGGCACTCACCCCCCGCTTCGTTCAGAAGGATTGCCGCTCGGTGTACAACGGCCAGGTAATCTATGGCCGCGATGCCTTCGCCGACCTGCGCTTCATGGATGCGCTCTCGGAGGCCCGCAAGGCCGGCCAGTGGGACGACCAGCTGGGATTCCTCGCCGGTGCCCCCGCCGGGCTGGGGCTGGAGCCCGAGCCGGCAGCTGCGGCTGAGTCAGTGGCTGAGTCAGTGGCTGAGCCCGAAGCGGCAGCTGAAGTGGCCGGCCCGGGCGATCAGGCCGCAGGAACCACCGTCCCCGGCATCTCCAGCCATCGCTCCGAGGTGGTGCCGGAGGAACCCCCCGTGGAGCCTCCCTTTCTAGGAAGTGCCCTGATCCAGGAGGGCGAGATTCCCCTCGATGAGGTGTTCGCCTATCTCGATCGCAACGCCCTCTTTGCCGGCCAGTGGCAGCTGCGCAAGAGCCAGGAGCAGAGCCGCCAGGCCTATGAGGCGATGCTGGCCGAGAAGGCCGAGCCCGTGCTGCAGAGCTGGATCGAGCGCTGCCGCCAGGAGGTGCTTCTCACTCCCCGGGTGGCCTATGGCTACTTCCCGTGCGGCCGCGATGGCAATGCCCTGGTGGTGTTTGATCCCGAGGGCAGTGAGCGGGAGATCGGCCGCTTCGAGCTGCCGCGGCAGCGGGGCGGAAACCGCTACTGCATCGCTGATTTCTTTCGCGATCTACGCGATGGCAGGCCCAGGGATGTGCTGCCGATGCAGGCGGTGACCATGGGTGAACGGGCCAGCGCCTATGCCCGCGAGCTGTTCGCCGCCGATCGCTACAGCGACTACCTCTATTTCCATGGCCTGGGGGTGCAGATGGCCGAGGCCCTGGCGGAATGGACCCACGCCCGCATCCGCCGCGAGCTGGGCTTCGCGGCCGAGGAACCGGCGGCCCTGCGCGACGTGCTGGCCCAGCGCTATCGCGGCAGTCGCTACTCCTTCGGCTACCCGGCCTGCCCCAACGTGGCCGATTCCCGCCAGCAGCTGGCCTGGCTCGACACAGGTCGCATCGGTCTGACCATGGATGAGAGCGATCAGCTGGAGCCAGAGCAGAGCACCACTGCTCTGGTGGCATTGCACAGCCGCGCCCGCTATTTCAGTGCCTGAGAGTCCGTCTCCCGCTCAGAGGGGGCAGTGGCAGGCTGAGGGGGTCTGAGCTTGAACTGCCATGGCGATTGCCGGTCCTGATGGTGTTGATGCGGCGATCGCCGCCGGCCTTGATCTCGATGGAAGCCCCATCCCTGCTGAGATGCTCAGCCTCTACAACGAGGTGATGGCCCTGGAGGCGGCGCGGGCCCGCAGCGGCGTGCGCAAGTCGATGCGCAACCGGGTGGTGAAGACGGGCTCGAAGCACCTGGATCAGGCCAGTCTCGATGCCCGCCTCAAGGCCGCCGGCTGGGACGGGCTCAAGGCCAAGGAGATCGACTTTTTCTACGGCTGAGGCGAGGCTCAGAGCGACTCGAGACTGTCGATCACCTCCTGCTGGAAGGCCTCCAGATTCGTCGAGTCGCTCAGATCAAAGCCCTCCCCCGCGGCGTTCTGGGTGAGTTCCTGGAAGTGGAAGGCCCCCTCCCCATGGGCGAGAAATTCCATGGCGGAGGTTTCACCGCTTTCCTTGAAGGCGTCGTACAGGGCCATGAAGGCAGCGTCTTCGGCGAAATCCCAGCTCATGAAGGTGTTGAAGGCAAGGCGGAAGGGCGGCAGAAGGAAGCCTTCCAGCACCGCTGCTCAATGAGCTTTAACGCCTGCCCCCCCGAATCCGTCAACCTCCCCGACGGATTTTGTCTTCGCCAGTGGTCCGACTCCTGGTCAGACTCGGGGCTCATGCACGGGATTTTGCGTGGATCAATCGTCGACACCCCCCAGCCCATCGGCGCTGAATGTGCTGGGGCAGCCTCTGGTGGTCTGTGGTTGTGAGCCACTCACCGGCTGGTTCCGCGATGGCCATTGCCGCACCGATCCCGCCGACCATGGCCGTCACACGGTCTGCTGTGTCATCACGGACCTGTTTCTGCGCTACTCCCTCTCCCAGGGCAACGACCTGAGCACCCCCAGGCCCGACTACGGCTTTGCCGGCCTCAAGGCCGGCGATCACTGGTGTGTCTGTGCCCCCCGCTGGCTGGAGGCCCACGACGACGGCGTGGCTCCACCGGTGCGGCTGGAGGCCAGTGAGGCCTCATGCCTGGAGCTGATTCCCCTGGAGTTGCTTGAGGCCTTCGCCCATACGGCCACTCCGCGGAGCTGAGCTCACAGCGGGAGCAGCTGGAAGCTCACCAGGGAATCGTGGTGCCGTCCCAGGCCAGGAAGCGGCCTGAGTCGGCTGGTTCCTGGGCGGCGATCACATCGAGCAGCTGGCCGGCGGCCCGCTTTGGGCTGAACAGCCGCTCCGCCGGCACCGAGCGGCTGAAGGGTTCGGAGAGCGCCGTGGCGGTGGTGCCGGGATGGAGCAGGCTCACGCAGGCCAGGGGCAGGCGCCGCTGCCACTCCAGGGCCAGGCAACGCAGCAGCTGGTTCTGGGCGGCCTTGGCCGCCCGGTAGGCGTACCAGCCCCCCAGCTGGTTGTCACCGATGCTGCCCACCCGGGCCGAGAGGCTGGCGAAGTGCAGTGGCTCCTGGCGGGGCAGCAGCGGCTCCAGGGCCTGGGCCAGCAGCACCGGGCCATAGGCATTGACGCTGAACAGGCGCTCCAGCGAGCCCCGCCTCAGCTGCTGCAGCCGCTTCTCCGGCTGCAGGTCACCGTCGTGGAGCAGGCCGGCGCTGTTGATCACCAGCCGCAGCCGCACCGCCTCCTGCTGCAATCGCCTGGCGCAGGCGTCGAGGCTGGCGTCGTCGCTGAGATCAAGGGCCAGCGCCCGCTCGGGTGGCACCACGCTCTGCGTGGGCCACGGGTTCCGGCTGCTGCCCCACAGCCGCAGGCCGGGGGCCCGCAGCGCCAGGGCCTGGAGCAATGCCTGGCCGATGCCGCCGCCGCCCACCACCAAGGCATCCCCCTGCCAGTGGCCGAGGCCCTGGGGGGCTTCAGGGGCTCCAGCTGCCGAGGCCGGCGTCGCCATGGGCTGGGCCACAAGTGGAATGGCTCATGATGGCCGGATGGCACTGCGCATCGGCATCTACGGGCAGGGCGCTTGGGGCCGAGCCCTGGGCCAGGTGTTCGGGCAGGGAGGCCACAGGATCAGCACCTGGTCGCGCCGCGCTGGCGGCGAGCCCGCCCAGTTGCTGCCTCACCAGGATGTGATCGTCTGCGCCATCGCCATGGCCGGTGTGCCGGAACTCTCCCAACGGCTTTCCCCCGTCTGGCCTTCCGGGCTGCCGCTGATCAGCTGCACCAAGGGCCTGAATCTGCAGCAACTCCTCAGCGCTTCTCAGCTCTGGCAGGGCGCGATCCCCAGCGTCTCCAGCCTGGTGCTGAGTGGCCCCAACCTGGCCGGCGAGCTGGAGGGGGGACTGCCGGCGGCCAGCGTGCTGGCTTCGCTCCACACCGATCTGGCCCAGTCGCTGCAACAGGAACTCAGCAGTGATCAACTGCGGCTGTACACCAACAACGATCCGATCGGCACCGAGCTCTCCGGCGCCCTCAAGAACGTGATGGCCGTGGCGGCCGGTGTCTGTGATGGGATAGGGCTCGGAGCCAACGCCAAGGCCTCCCTGCTCACCCGCGGGCTGGCGGAGATGGGCCGCCTCAGCCAGCAGCTGGGCGGTGATCCCGGCACCCTCTACGGACTGGCTGGGCTGGGCGATCTGCTGGCCACGGCCAACAGCCCCCTAAGCCGCAACTACCGCTTTGGTCTGCACCTGGCGGAGGGACTGAGCGCCGAGGGGGCCATCCGGGTCATCGGTGCCACGGTGGAGGGCCCCTCTACGGCCGTTGCCGCCCTGGCCCTGGCCGAGCAGGGTGGGGTTCGCTTGCCGATCTGTGCCCAGGTGGTGGCCCTGATCGAGGGGCGCATCACCCCGCCAGAGGCGGTGCGCGCCCTGATGGAGCGCGATCTCAAGACGGAGGAACGATGAGCAATGGCGAGCTGCCGGCGGCACTGATCACGGCGTTCGCCGAGCGTCCGCTCCAGGGCAACGGTGCCGCGGTGGTGGCCCTGGAGCAGCCGGCTTCCGCCCCCTGGATGCAGGCGGTGGCAGCCCAGCTGCGGCAGTCAGAGACGGCTTTCCTGCTGCCGCTCAGCCGGCTCGGATCTGGAGATGACGCCGCAGGCGAGTGGGCCCTGCGTTGGTTCACGCCCCGCTGCGAAGTTCCCCTCTGCGGCCACGCCACCCTGGCCTCCGCCCTGGCCCTTGGCCACTGGGGACTGCTGACATCAGGCGCCTCTACCCGGCTGCACAGCCGCTCAGGGCCGCTGCTGGTGAGCCTGGGACAGACTGGTGCGGGCCGTGCCCAGCTGGTGCTCCCTTCAGGGGGTCTGGAGCCCTCCCCCCTGCCCACTGAGCTGGCTCCATCGCTGGGGGGCACCCCTCTGCGCAGCTGGCGGTCGGCCCTGGGCTACTGGGTGGCCCTGCTGCCGCAGGAGTTCCCCCTGGCCGGCCTCGATGGGGACGCTCTGGCGCAGGACTTGCGCGGGGAGCTGCGCCAGGGACTGGTGCTGATGCAGGCGTTGGCGGCCAGCGACCAGACCCCCACGGTGCAGGGCCTGCCGGCCGACTATCAACTGCGCTTCCTGGCGCCGGGCCTGGGCATCAGTGAAGATCCGGTGACAGGTTCGGCTCATGCGCTGGTGGCTCCGTGGTGGTGTGACCAGCTGGGGCGCGAGCGGGTGGTGGGCTGGCAACCGTCCCCCCAGGGGGGCGGGATGGTGTGCGATCGGCTGTCTTCAGGCATGATCCGGCTGTCGGGTTCGGGTCAACTGCTGTGGGATGGCCGCTTGAGCGCTGGTGTCGACGCTGGGGAAGCCGCGGACTGGAGCTGCTGTCGGCCCGTCCTGGGCTGAACCGTGTGCTGGTGACCGCGCCCCTGAGCGTGGTGGCCCTGGGCCTTGGCTTCCTGGCCCAGCAGGCCTTCACCGAACCCCGCTCCAGCCTTGATGCCAAGGTGATGGAGGCGCTGTTGCCGGCCACCACCGCCGATGACCCCGACCGCCAGGCCGAGGCGCGGCAGCTCCGCGAGATCCAGGCGCGCCGCGCCGACGGCGCCATCCCCCCACCTGCGGCGGGAGCCGGCCCCAGCGGCGACCTGGCCCTGGCGGAGCCGGCCGCTGGCCGTCCCGTTCCCCTGGAAGCGCGGGTGGCCCTGCTGCGCCAGGCCGGTCGACCCACCCTGTCGGCCACCGGACCCTGGCGGCTGCTGGACGGCGATGGCCGTGTGCTGCTGCGCGGTAGCGCCGGCGAAGCTGTGGACTGGAGCAGCCAGAGCAGCGCTGATCTCTGGCTGGAGAGTGCCGGCGCCCAGGCCTTGCTGGTGAACGGATTGCCCTATGAAGGCCGCCTGCGCCTGCTGCGCGAAGGGGGCGGCATCACTCCGATCAACCACCTGCCCCTGGAGCGCTACATCGCCTCGGTGGTGGGGGCTGAAATGCCCAGCTCCTGGTCGATGGAAGCCCTCAAGGCCCAGGCCGTGGCCGCCCGCTCCTACGCCCTGGCCCACCTGGCCCGGCCCGCCAACCGCTATTGGCATCTGGGCGATACCACCCGCTGGCAGGCCTACCGGGGACTGGAGTCTGTCTCGGCCCGGACCCGGGAAGCCACCGAACGCACGAATGGCCTCATCCTCAGTTACCAGGGGGGGATTGTTGAGAGCCTCTACGCCGCCAACTCCCAGATCACCCTGGAGGCCCATGGCCATCTGGGCGCGAGCATGAGCCAGGAAGGCGCCCAGCAACTGGCCAGCCAGGGTCAGCTCTACAACCAGATCCTCGGTCACTACTACCAGGGGGCCTCCCTGGCACGGTTGCAGATCGGTGGAGCGGGCTGAGCGGATCTGGGCCGAAGCCCTGGAGCGCAGCCGTGAGGCCCTGGGCAGCGGCAGCCTTGTTCCCCTGGAAACGGAGCTGCTCCCCGCCCAGGGCTGGCAGCCGTTTCAACTGCGCCGCCTGCTTTCAGCCCCACCAAAGCACCTGCGAGCCCAGGGGCCCAAGCCCAACCCCTTCCACCCCTGGGATCCGCGTCTGCAGGTTCGATTGCTGGGGCCCGGGCATCTGGTGCTGCTCAACAAGTACCCCGTCCAGGCGGGTCATGTGCTGCTGATCACCCAGGGTTATGAACCCCAGTCGGGCTGGCTCGAAGCCCACGACTGGGCGGCGGTGGCCCGGGTGGATGCCGACACCGGTGGGCTGTGGTTCTTCAACAGCTGCGCTGAGGCCGGCGCCAGTCAGCCCCACCGGCACCTGCAGCTGCTGCCCCGTCGCGGAGAAGAAGCCTGTCCGCTGGACGGATTGCTGCAAAAGCAGCTGGCCGCAGGGGAGAGCCCCTGGCCCTGGGCCTACCAGCTCAGCCCCCGCCAGCCCGGCGACGGGGCTGAAGCCCTCGTGGCCACGTACCGGGCCCATGCCCGGGCTCTCGGTCTGGGCGAGCCGTCGGGAGATAGCAAGCCGCGCCATCCCTACAACCTGATCTTCAGCGACCACTGGTTCCTGACGGTGCGGCGGCAGCGGGAGCACGTGGCGGGCTTCAGCGTGAATGCACTGGGGTTTGCCGGCTACCTCCTGATGAGCGAGCGCTCGGAGCTGGACTGGCTGCAGCGCGAGGGCCCCTGGGCCCTGCTGCAGGCGGTGGCGGCAAACGGCTGAGGGCTGAGTCCCATGAGCTGAAGTCTGGCCATTCCGTGGATTCACGGTTGCCGGAAGCGGCTGGTTGGTCCGTATCTGGAAAAGGGGAAGCGACCCGAGGTCGTGGCTCCCCGGTGGGGCTCCAAGCCCAACCCTCCTTTCCCTTTTACATCCACCTCTAGCGACCAATGAACAGCGCCTCCCTGCTTCAACCCCGCTCCAGCCGTCCATCCCTGAGCCGGCGCCAGCGCCAGCGAAACGACCGGGTGGCACGGCACCTGGAGCTGGTGCGACCGATCGCCCACCACTACAGCCTGCTCTGCCGCGAGGGTCGCGACGACCTCACCCAGGTGGGTCTGCTGGGCCTGCTCAGGGCCGCTGAATTGTTCGAGCGCGACCAGGGCACTCCGTTTGAAGCCTTTGCCCGCCATCACATCCGCGGGGCGATCCTCCACTACCTCCGTGACCAGGCGCCTGTGATCCGGCTGCCCCGGCGTCAGCGGGAGCTGGAGGACCGCCTGCGGCGGTTGCAGCAGAGCCAGGTTGCTGAAGCCTCCCTAGGCATAGGCAGCCGAGGCATGGCACCCTCTACCGACTCCAGCCTGCGCAGGTCACTGGGCCTGAGCGAGGCCCAGTGGCAGCGCTTCGAGCAACTGCGTCAGCTGGGCAGGCTGGTGAGCCTGGATGGGGAGGAGGAGCGTCTTGCGGCAGCTGAGCCCGAAGCCGAGGTCGGCCCAGAGGGGTGTGAGGCCGGCGAGCGGGTCATGGCGCTGCTGGCCCAGCTGGAGCAACGCCAGCGCACCGCCGTTCAGGAGGTGGTGCTCTCAGGCCAGAGCCTCAGGGGAACGGCCCGCAAGATGGCGGTCAGCCCGATGACTGTTCACCGCTTGCTGGCCCGGGCTCTCGACAGCCTGAGGCAGCGCCTGGAGGGGGAGGGACTGGGCCTCAGCCCTGGTCCTGGCCGCCGTCGCGTGCCATCTGCTTCTCCAGCGTGCTGATCGCGGCATTCACCGCCGCCAGTTGGCGCTCGACCCCGTCCCGCCAGTAGCTGAGCATGTGCAGCTTGCGCTCCTGATGCTGGCGACGGCTGGAGGCGGGGTCGCAGCCGAAGCCACCAAAGCAGGCCAAAGGGGGAAACATGAGAAAATGACACGTCTACGGACGGTTCTAGCGAGCGGTCCACCCTCAATGCGAGGGCTGACTCGACACTGAGGCCAGCGCCCACACTCCAGCGAGACCTCCCTCCAGTCAAGGGCCCTGCCCCATTGGCTCGGGGGAGCGACCACCACAAATCCGGAACAACGTCCCAGTTGAGATTCAGATTGAGAACTTTTGGTCCCATTGGTCTCGCTGCAGTAGCCGCCCTCTCCGCTGCGGCTGGCGCGATCCTGGAGGCACCCGCTGCTCGGGCCTCCTATGTGCAGCTGATGTCAGGTCAGTCGGCACGCCCCCTGCAGGGACGTTTCAACGCGGTGCCGGTGCTCCACTCCAACCAGCCGGAGGAGGTGTTCGGCCCGGGCATTCTGGTGAACACGGCTCCTGGATCGGCCGTCGCCCGGGAAACCGGCCAGAGCCTGCGCAACGCCACTTTCACCTTCAACGGTGAATTCGGTCTGCACATGCACCACAAGTATTACCCCGAGGACGCCCGCCGTCTCGGCTATGGCCTGGTGCGCGGTCAGCTCACCCTGGCCACGATCGTGATGAACCCCGGCTCCCGGCCGGTCACGCTCGAATTCGACCGTGGGGCCGTGCGCAACAGCTTCGAGGCGCCCTATCTGGCCAATCACCTGATGGGGGTCAAGCCCCTGGGACCCAGGCCCTGGAACACCGGTCCTGGAGATGCCACAGCCGTGATCATGCTGCGCAACCAGCGTGATTCGAAGTTGCCCGAGCGGATCACCATTCCCGCCAACAGCAGAGTCGTTCTGTTCAACACCCGGCTGCCGGCCCGGGGTATCGCCAACGGTCTGCTCAGCGGCCGCAGCGACGGTCCCTTCCAGATGGCGGTGGTGGCCGCAGAGGATCCCCGCGGCGATGCCGATCTGATCGCGGTCCTGGATCAGGGGGTGCTGGCCCCGGGCCGCACGTACCTGAGCATGCTGCCCCAGATCCAGAACCGGCAGGTGTTCTCCCGGGTCGGTGGGGTGGCCCTGGGTGATGCCTTCCAGGCCAGCATCAGCCACGACTTGAACCAGTCCCCACTGCATGTGCCCCTCACCAGCACCACCCGTCACAATTTCGGCACCGGTGAGGTCCAGGTCAATGGCCTGGCCAGCCGCATGATCGATTCCTCCCTCGACAACGTGGGAACCTATGGGGTGCGCTTCGATGTGGAGCTGAACCTGAAGGGTTCAGGGCCCTACGAACTGGTCTTCAGCCATCCCACCGCCAATGGCCGCCAGTTCACCGCCTTCCGTGGATCCCTCGGAATCGAATCTGACGCTGGGTTCTACGAAGTGCACGTGGGCATGCGCTCCGGCGAAAGCCTCTCGCTGGGTCAGTTGAACCTTCGAGCCGGAGTCAACAATCGCGTCAAGGTGAGCATGGTGTACCCCGCCGATGCCACCCCGGGTCATTTGCTCAGCGTGGTGCCCGCCTATCAGCTGGCCCAGCTGCGGGAGCGGGAGCGCCAGGTTGAGATCGCCCGTGCCGCCGCAGCCGAGGCCGCCGCGGCGGCCAAGCGCAAGACCACACCTGCGGCAGCACCACCGGCGGTGGCGGCCGGTGAGAGGGCACCAGCCCCGGTCATCACGGTGCCACCGCAAGCTCCCGTCCCAAGACCCGCAAAACCAGCCACTACGGCCAACCCCACCACCTCCAAGCCGGCCAGTGCCAGCTCCAGCAACGCCCGGTCCGCTCCGCCCCCACCACCGCCGATGCCGGCGCTCGTGCCGGCCTGGTTGCCGCCCCTGCCTCCGTTGAAGTTGTTGAATCAGGCGCCTGCGGGTACAGCCAGCGTGGCGGAGGTGCCTGTGGGCACATCCAAGCCAGCCTCCCCCCAGGAGACTCAGCAGCTGCGGGATCGCTACCTCGAGGCCGCCGATGCCCAGCAACGCTTTCTCAGGCAGTTGATGGGTCGTTAAGCCCGTTTTGATCAAGTTGCCGTGCCACCCGACGACAGGAAGGCGGATCGCCAGAGAATTCAGCTGATCCTGCCCGTCGCCCAGGTGGAGCAGATCGATGAGCTCTGCAGACAGCTGGGCCACCGCAGCCGCGGTGCCCTGTTGGAGCGGCTCCTGGAGGATCTCTTCCCCAGCGCTGAGGGTCTGAGCGACGACGCTGAGGGGGAGGAGGCTGAGCTGGAGGAAGAGTTGGATGCCTGCCGGGCCCTGGTGCTTGTCACCGGGCTGGAGGGCGACCTGCTCTCGCTCAAGGGCATCAATGACGAACCTGAGCCGGCGGAGCAGCCCGCGCTTGAGCTGGTGACCCGAGCTCCCCAGCGCGGGCAACCCCAGGAGGCCCGCGAAGCCTCGGGTTCCAGTGGCATCGATCTGCCGGGTTTCGTGCGTCAGACGTCGGCGCGCCTGAAGCGCAGCCTGCATCCCCGACCAACCGTTGCCGCTCAACCGCTGCCCGCGGTGGAGGCTCCTGAGCTGGATCAGGCCTTGCTCGCCGCTGATGAGCACTGGCTCAGCCTGTATGGCACAGCGGCGAATGAGGCGGTGCTGGAGGCCGCCATGCTCTGGCTGGCCCGCGACATCTGGGCCCAGTCGGATCAGGCGGAGGGGCGGCCCTTCACCTGGGCCTTGATGGAGCAGTGGATCAGTGGCTTCGTGACTGGCTGGCCGCCTGGACCGCCCAGGTTCAGCCGGGTGATCGTCGCTGCCGGGCTGCTGGAGGACCCCTTCAGCACCGGGACCCTCACCCTGAGGGTCCCCACCTTGATCCGTCGCTTCGTGCATCGCTTCCGGCGGCGCCGCCAGGGAACGTCGTTCCAGACCCTGGAGCACACGATGACGTTGCAGGGAGCCCTGAAGGTGCTGGCGCTGCCCACGGCGCCTGGTCACCAACTCAGCCTCAACCAGATCCGCGAGGCCTATCGCGAGCAGGCCATGAGTCACCACCCCGACTCAGGCGGCAGTGCTGAGGCGATGCGCCGCCTCAACGAGGCCTACCAGTTGCTCAAGGAGCTCTACCGACGCCCGGGCTGAGCCGGAGGCCAGGGGCGACGTCATGTGTCGACACATTCGTTGTTTCGTTAGTCTCCTTCCAGACAAGTTATGAGTCCAGCAGTCTGTCTTGACTGAGATGCGCTAGCCATTGCTTTGGGCTTCAGTTGACCTGGCGCTACCAGCCCTAGCGCTGGGGTTGCCCTGTGGCGCGCGGAACCGTCCATCGGCAGGACTGGGACTGGCGCCCGTGGGCTGCGCGGGCGGCTGTGGACCGCTGGATGTGGGCCCGGACCGGCTGCGTTGGTCCAGCCAGGCTTGGACACAGCGTCCAGGGGCCGTCGCAACGCTCAGATCCCAGTGGTAGCAAGCCTCAGCGATTCTGCGTACCTGCTGTAGACACAGGTACGCGAGTGATTCTGGCTGTCAGAGCCCCATGTGGTTCTCCTGGGATGACGCCGAATGGGCGACTTTTGGGGTTGATTCACGGCTGGGCCGGGGGCCGGGCGCCGGGCGCACTTGCTTCTTAACCATCTCAAATGAGAGGCATATTCGGGCCAAGACTTGGACTCAACCTGGATGAAAGTTTCTAGTTTGAGACGCATAGCGGGTCTTGAAATGGATTCCAAGTGAGTCAGCTGAGCAACTCTCTAGGGCTGCGTGGACTCACGGCTTGACCTCTGGCTCCGGATCCTCGCTCTCCATTGACTCAGGTCTCCGGCCAGGGCGCGGAACTCACCTGATAAATCCTATTTGTCCCGAATAGATCTTGAAATGAGACTTATATCTCGTCCCTTGTGAGATGAGTAAGATCATTCCAAAGGGGCGAAGGACTGGCGGCTGCTCATCCACGTTTGTTGCAACTCTGGTAGTTGCCTCAGCTTGGCTGGCTGAGTTTGGGCTGATGGTTGGTTGCGGTCGATGCAGCCGATTGGCCTGGTTGCTCCCTTGGAGGCGTTCGGGCCGAAGGGCTGGCTGAAGCATTCATCTGTCTTATTCATGTCCATAGACTGGACTCATGCATAGACCAAAATGAGACCAATCATCCAGGTCTATTTCCCAGCTCAATCCAGTTTCATCTGATCAGTCCCTCACTGCGCCTGGGTGTCAGCGCAGGACTTCTCGATCGACACCGACTTGGTGCTGGACTATCCCCTCCAGGGTTCCATCACCTCCACTCGGAGATCTGCTGGAGTTGCTGGAGCCAATCATCACGGACCATGGCTCAAGTCCGGGCCGCTCGTCGTCGCCCTGGCCCATCGCTTGGATCTCCTCATTTCCGCTGATTGAGCTCTCGTTCGTCACAGTTCCTGGCGATGACCATGCCGGTGATACACATCACTGACGTGGGCGTGCTCGTGCTCAATCGGTGTGTGCTGATGCTCATGGGCATGCCAATAAGACTGCTGAGTGTTGCCTATGGCCTGCTCATCCCCAGGGTGGTCGTGGCTGTGGTGGGGGTCGCCGCCGGTCGGATCGTGCCTGTGACGATGGGCATGGCGGAACGCGTTATGGCGATGCCAGTGGGCATGGTTTTCCTTGAGCAGAACGGCAACGCCGAGCAGCATCAGGGCGGAGGCCATGGCCATGCCGCCAGTGAAGGCTTCCCGCAGCACCAGTACGGAGAAGAGCAGGCCCACGAAGGGAGCCGTTGAAAACACCACGGATTCGCGCGCCGCACCCAGGTGGCGAAGAGCGAGCAAATCCAGCCAGATCGAGAGGCCATACCCAACGGCGCCAATCGAGAGCAACGCCAGAAGAACGGGCCAGGCCGGAAGGGTCTGGCCGGCAGCGAGAGACAGGATCAGCATGGGAACCGAGGCCCCGATCGCCTTCAGCAGCGCGATCTGAATTGGGTTGCGCAAACTGAGGCGTTGGCTGAGGTTGTTGTCGATCCCCCAGGCCAGACAAGCCCCGCCGATCAGCAGCGTGCCCTGCAGGGTGGCTCCGTTCAAGGAACCTTCCGTGAGCAGAACGGCACCTCCTATGGTCAGAACAGCAGCGATCAGCCCCTTGCGGCTGAGATGTTCACGGCCGATCAGCACCGCGATCAGCAGCGTGAACACCGCTTCCAGGTTCAGCAGCAGCGAGGCCGAACCCGCCGTCAGCAGGGTGAGCCCCTGCACCAGGAAAATCGGACCGACCATCCCACCCAGAACGGTGAGCCCTAGGAGTGGTGGAAGGTCACGGCGCTGTACCGGTGACTCCGCCTGCTGGCGTCCCACGGCGGCCCGCACCACCAGCAGCGCCAGGGCAGCTCCGGCGTAAAGCAGGGCCGCGATCATCAACGGCGAAGCTTTGCCGCTGATCACGCTGATCAACGGAGCGCTGAGCCCGAAGAACATGGCCACCAGGCCACCAACAAGGGCCAGGGGCCGGCCGCTGACGTTGGTGGACACCACAATCAAGCGAGAAATATCTTCCCGGTTGACCACATTGGCCCCAAAGCCGTAGTCGATCTTGGCCAGGGATCCCAACGGCAGCATGCTGCCTGCAGGGGTGGCGATCGGTATGGCCCGCAGGGCATCAAGGCTGTTGCGGGAGTCCTCGGGCAGCATCACCACCACATCGGTGTGATCGGTGCCGTTGCTCACCACCTGCCCCACCGTCTTGCCGTTGAGGGCAATCTCCAACGCCTCGGCGAGCTGTTGCATCGTGAGTCCATTGGCGGTGGCGGCCTGGCGGTCGAAGGCGATTTGAACTTGCTGGATCGGCAACTGGGGTTCGAGCTGCAGATCCACCACCCCCTGGATCGGCTCGATGGCATCCTGCACCTGCTCGCCGATCCTGCGCAGCTCCGCCAGATCGGGCCCGTAGATCTTGATCGCGATCGCGCTGCGAACCCCCGAGAGCACCTCATCACACCCCCAGCGGCGGGGAGGTGGTGCTGAGCCTGAGCCGGGAGGGGCATCAGGCGCTGCTGCAGGTGAGGGACAACGGCATCGGCATCAGCCCTGCCGATCAGCCGCGCCTCTTTGATCGTTTCTTCCGCAGTGATGGGAGGCGCTCCCGCAGTCAGGGCGGCACTGGCCTGGGCCTTTCCATCGCAGCAGCGATCGTTCGCCGCCATCAAGGGGAGATCACCGTGTCGTCAAAGCCGGGGGCTGGGAGCCTTTTCAGCGTCAGACTGCCGTTGGCAGTCTGACGAACCTGCAGGGCCTTGTGAAGTCTTTGGCCTAAGAGCTCAGCCCTGGGTCTGCATGCCCTGGATCAGATAGTCGAAATAAGGAGATGTGCCGGCGGCATCATCGGTGCCCAGCAGGGCCAGGGAGGCTTCCTTCAAGGTGCGCATGCTCTCGACCATGCCCGCCATGGGCACACCGAGGCTGTTGTACATCTCGCGGGCCCCGTTGAGACCGATCTCCTGGATCTTCTCGGTGCTGCCGGCCAGCACGCCGTAGGTGACCAGGCGCAGATACCAGCTGAAATCACGCAGGCACTGGGCCCGTTGTTTCTGGCCATAGGCATTGCCTCCCTGGGCCACGTAGTCGGGTTTGCGGGAGAACAGGAGGCGGGCGGCCTCATCGACAATCTTTTTCTCGTTTTCCGCCAGGGCGCGGGCCACGCGGATGCGCTGGGCTCCACCAGAGAGGTACTGCGCCATCGAGCGGAGTTCTCCGCCGCTGGGATACCGCAGCTGATCATCGGCTTGGAGGATCAGATCCCGAACGACGCTCATCGAGGACACCAGTCGCTGGATCACTTTATCGATCCACGAACCCCCCTGCGGCAGGACGTCTTCAGATGTAACGCCCCTTTGCATCTAGGGTTTGCTCAACGACCTAAGCGCTCCGATTCCCATGGGACTTCCCTTGCCGGTCCCAGGTACGGACCTGGATCTGTGCATCTCCGGCCTCAACCACCACGGCCAGGGGGTGGCACGCATCGCGGCCAGTGATGGCTTGTCTGCCGACCTGGTGGTCTTCGTTCCAGAGGCTTTGCCTGGCGAGCGGGTGCGGGCCCGAGTGCACCACAAGGCACAGCGCCATCTGGTGGCCCACCCGTTGGAGCGCCACAACGATTCACCCGAGCGGCGTCAGCCCCCCTGCATCCTGGCCTCCGACTGCGGCGGCTGCGGTGTTCAGCACCTCAACGACCAGGCCCAACTGATCTGGAAGCAGGACCTAGTGCAGCAGGCCATGCGCCGCATCGGCGGCCAGAGCCTGGAGGTGGAGCCGATCCTGGCCGCCGCCAGCCCGCTGGCCTACCGCAATCGCACCACGATTCCGCTGGAACGCTGCCCCGACGGGCAGCTGCGGGCGGGTTTCTACCGCAGCGGTACCCATCGGATCGTCAACATGAACCGCTGCCCGGTGCTTGATCCGCGCATCGATCGAATGATCGCTCCGCTCAAGCGCGACCTGGAGCAGAGCGACTGGCCGGTGGATGTGGATCTCAGCGAGGGGGGCGGCCTGCGCCACCTGGCCCTGCGGGTCGGCCACCACAGCGGTGAAGTGCTGCTCACCTTGATCAGCAGCCACAGCGACCTGCCCGACCTGGCGGCGATGGCGGAGATCTGGATGGAGCGCTGGCCGGAGCTGGTGGGCGTCGGTCTCAACATCCAGCCCCTGCCCACCAACACCCTGATGGGCCCCCGCACCCTCGAGATCGCCGGCCGCCCCTGGCTCAACGACAGCTTCGCGGGCCTGGAGCTGCGCATCGGCCCGGACACCTTCTTTCAGGTTCACACCGCCCAGGCCGAGCGTCTGGTGCCCCTGCTGATCGAGGCCCTGCGCCCCGCCCCCGGCCGCCGGCTGGTGGATGCCTACTGCGGCATCGGCACCTTCAGCCTGCCTTTGGCCGCCGCCGGTGCCAGGGTGCTGGGCCTGGAGCAGCACCCCTCCAGCGTCGAGCAGGCCCGGCTCAATGCCGGTCTCAACGGGCTCAATGGCCTCACCCTCGAGGCCGCCGATGTGGCCCTGGCCCTGCCCGAAGCCCTGGAGGGTGCCGATGGACTGCTGCTGGATCCACCGCGCAAGGGGTTGCCGGAGCGGGTCTGCGACGCGATCCTGGCCGCACCGCCCGAGCGGGTGGCCTACCTCAGCTGCAACCCTGCCACCTTGGCCCGCGACCTGGCCCGGCTCACAGCGGCGGGAACCCTGCGCCTGCTGCGGGTTCAGCCAATCGATTTCTTCCCCCAGACCCAGCACGTGGAGGCTTTGGCCGTGCTGGAGCGCACCTTCGAGATCCCCGGCAGCTGAGCCCTGTGTCTGCTCCGCGGAGCCCTAGGAGCGTCTGGCGGCGCCGAACTGCTTCTGCAGGGCGCCCACAATCTTTGTGTGGGCCTGCTCCACCTCCGCTTCGGTGAGGGTGCGGCGGGCATCGCGATAGCGCAGGCGGAAGGCCTGGCTGGCATGGCCGGCCTCCACCTGGCTGCCCACGTAGCGGTCGATCAGTTCCGCCGATTCCAGCAACGGTTTGCCGGCCTTGCGGATGGCGCTCAGCAGCTGGGCGGCGCTGACGGCATCGGGCACCACCAGGGCCAGGTCGCGCTCGGAGGCCGGCACGGTGGCGTAGGGGGCGAAGGCCGGCTGCCAGCGGTTGCGCCGGGTGGCGGCATCCAGCAGCGGCCCCAGGGCCAGCTGGAACAGGTGGGTGGCCTCCGGCAGGTCAAGGGCTTCGGCCCGCTGCGGATGCAACTGGCCGAACCAGCCCGCCAGCCGGCCCTCCACCACCAGCTCGGCGGCTCGGCCCGGGTGGAGCAGGGGATGGTCCGTGATGGGCCGGTCCTCGCAGGGGATCTTCAGGGCCGCCAGGGCCCGCTGCAGCACACCGCGGGCTTCGAAGTAGTCGAGGTTGCGCCCCTTGCCGACGCTGCTCCAGAGCTCCGAGCGGCGCTCGCCGCAGATCACCCCTGCCAGCTCGCTGCGCTCGCTCAGGCTGTCCCCTTCGCTCTGAAAGACGCGGCCGATCTCGAAGGCCCAGAAGCCCGGCATCGAGGCCTGCAGGTTGCGCCGGGAGGCCAGCAGCAGTTCATCGAGCAGGCTGTTGCGCAGGTGTCCGTAGTCGGTGAGCAGGGGATTGGTGAGCCCCAGCCGCGGGGCGTGCTCCATCAGGCCCTGGGCAGGTACCAGGGAGAAGGCGCAGGTTTCCTGCAGGCCGGCGTGGCAGAGCGCCTGCCGCAACCAGCGCTCCGCCTGCTGGCCGGGTTCGAGCCCGCCGGGCTCGATCGGGTCGGGCAGGTGGCTGGCGAAGTGGTCGTAACCCACCAGCCGGGCCACTTCCTCGATCAGATCCACCTCCCGGGTGAGGTCCATCGAGCGGGAAGGGGGCACCGTCACCAACCAGCCTTCGGCATCGGCGTCGGAGCGCAGGCTGCAGCCGAGGGCCGTGAGGGTCTGCTCAATGCGTTCGTCGGCCAGGTCGCCCTCGTGGCCGTCCACCAGCACCGGGCCCAGCAGGTTGTGCAGGGCATCGCGGCGCAGGTGCAGTGGTTCCACCGGCAGCTGGGGGCGCTGATGCAGCCAGCGGCCCTGCACCTGGCCGCCCGCCAGCTCCTGCAGCAGTTGCACCGCCCGATCGGCGGCCGCCAGGGTGACCTCACGGGGCAGACCCTTCTCGAAGCGGGCGCTGGCATCGGTGCGCAGGCCGACGCTGCGGGCACTGCGGCGCACGGCTTCAGCGCTGAACATCGCGGCCTCCAGCCAGAGGGCTGTGGTGTCGGCCTGCACCGCCGAGTTGGCGCCGCCGATCACACCGGCCAGGGCGATCGCTTGATCGGCATAGGTCACCACCAGCGCTTCGGGTCCCAGCTCATGGCTGGAGCCATCGAGGCCAGAAAAGGCCTCAGCCGCCCGGGCGGGGCGCAGGCCCAGGGCCGCCGGGTCGGCCGCTCCGCCCCCCAGCAGCTCCAGCCGGCCCTGGTCGAAGGCATGCAGGGGCTGACCTGTTTCCAGCATCACCAGATTGGTGATGTCGACCACGGTGTTGATCGGCCGCAGGCCGGCCCGCTCCAGACGGCGCTGCAACCAGGCCGGCGAGGGCTCCACCCGCACGCCGCTCAGGGCGGTGAGGCTGAACAGGCCGCCGGCTTCGATCGCTGCGGCGCTCGCCTGATCCACCGGCAGCGGCTCGGCGGAGATCACGGGTGCGGCGGGGGGCAGGCTGAGCCGGCCGCCGGTGAGGGCCGCCACTTCCCGGGCGATGCCCAGCATCGAGAGGCCATCGGGGCGGTTGGCGGTGATCGCCAGCTCCAGCACCTGATCGTCGAGGCCAAGGGCCGCCGCCACCGGGGTGCCCACGGCCGGCACCACCTCCAGCAGCTCATCGAGCACGGCGATGCCGTCGGAGTTGCCCGTCAGCCCCAGTTCCTTGAGGGAGCAGATCATGCCGCTGCTGGCCACGCCTCGCAGTTCGCTGGCCTTGATCGTCAGATCCACGGCGCTCAGGTGGGCGCCCACCAGGGCCACGGGCACATGGATGCCGGCGCGCACGTTGGCGGCACCGCAGACCACCTGCAGCAGCGGCTCGGAAGAGCCGGGCGCGGTCACCCTCAGCTGACAGACGCTCAGGCGGTCAGCATCTGGATGGGGCTGCCGGTCTTCCACGTAGCCCACTACCACGCCTGTGGCCTGGCTGGCGAGGTCGTCGATGGCTTCCACCTCGAACCCGGCGATGGACAGGCGCTCGGCGAGCTCCTGAACCGGCCCGTCGCAGGAGACCAGGTCCCGCAACCACTGGAGCGAGACCCGCATCCGCCTGCATCAATCAAGGCCCAGATCCTAAGGATCGGAATGGCGGAGGCCAGGAGGGTAAAGTGCCGGATTGTCATTTCGCCTCGCTTCAAGCGGCGCACGTCCTTCCTATGGCCAAAAACAAGGGCGTCCGGATCGTGATCACTCTCGAGTGCACCGAATGCCGGTCCAATCCCGCCAAGCGCTCTCCTGGGGTGTCTCGTTACACCTCCCAGAAGAACCGCCGCAACACCACCGAACGGCTGGAGCTGAAGAAGTTCTGCCCTCACTGCAACAAGAGCACGGCTCACAAAGAGATCAAGTGAGGTCCGGGGTCGCCCCCTAGGGGCGCACACCCAAGCAGCTCGTCCTTCATTCCCCCGCCCGTTCCCGTTCACCCATGTCCAGTTCCTTTTTCAAGAAGCGCCTCTCACCGATCAAGCCCGGTGATCCGATCGACTACAAGGACGTTGATCTGCTCAAGAAGTTCATCACCGAGCGCGGCAAGATCCTTCCCCGTCGTCTGTCAGGTCTCACCGCCAAGCAGCAGCGCGACCTCACCAACTCCGTCAAGCGGGCCCGGATCGTGGCGCTGCTGCCCTTCGTGAATCCCGAAGGCTGAGTGGTGTTTCCCCTGCCCCAGCGGAGCATGGCGGTTGCAACCGGGTGATCTCGTCGGTCTGATCGGCTCGAAGGGGCCTGAACTGGCCCTGATCGAGGCCATCCAAGGCAGCCGTGCCCGTCTCAAGGCAGGCTGGGACGGCCGCTCCCAGTCCCTGCCGATGCGGCAGCTCGACCTCCTGGCGTCCCTGCCAGGACTTCAGGAGCCGCCGGACCGCCTAGATCAGACCCCCTGGCAGCTGGTGCCTGCAGCCTTGGCGGCAGCCGCCCCCGGCCGCCGCGATCTGGGAGCGGCCTGGCTGCTGCTGGTGGAAGATCCCCCTGACGAGGGTGTGAGTCTGGAGGAGTTTAGCGAGCTGGTGGCAGGCTCCGATGCTCCAGCCACAAGGGCCGCCTGCTGGTGCTGGCTGCAGCAGGGCGAACAACACCTGTTCCGCTGGCGCCAAGGCCGGGTCCATCCCCGCTCCCTGCGGGATCTGCGCCAGCTGCGCCACGACCGCCACCGGCAGGTGCTGGAGGAGCGGCGGCTGCAGCACTGGTATGGCCTGCTGAGCCGACGCACCCCCCTCAATCCCGCGAAGCTTGATCCCGCCCAGAGCCGGCACCTGCAGCAGCTGCTGGCTTTCGCCGCCGGCGAGATCGAGGAGATCACCGACCCGGAACTGCGCCGGGGCCTGCAGGCGGCCCACTGCGCAGCCGAACCCGGCCCGGTGCGCCGCCTGCTGGTGGACCTGGGCCAGTGGCTGCCCCATGCCCTGCCGTCGCTGCGCAGCAGCGTCTGGGATCAGGGCTTCGAGCCGGCCCTGCTGGCGGAGGCCGAGCGGCTGCTGGCCCAGGCTGGAGAGGAGCTGCCAGGGGATGAGAGCCGCCGCGATCTCACCGGCCTGCGCAGCTACACCCTCGATGACGCCGACACCGAGGAGATCGATGACGCCGTGGCCCTCGAACCCCTCGATGGTGGAGGTCTGCGCCTCTGGGTTCACATCGCCGATCCTGGGCGGCTGGTGGCCAGCGGCTCCCCCCTCGATCTGGAGGCCCGCCGCCGGGGCTCCAGCCTCTACCTGGCCTCCGGGGTGGTGCCGATGTTCCCCCTGGCCCTGGCGGTGGGTCCGTTCAGCCTGCGCCAGGGCCAGCGCTGCGCCGCCTGGAGCTGTGCGGTGGAGCTGGCCGCAGACGGCAGCGTGGAACGCCATGAACTCGTGCGTAGCTGGATCCGCCCCACTTACCGCCTCACCTACGGCGATGGTGATGCCCTGATCGATCTGGCCCCGCCTGAGGAGCCCGACCTGGCCCAGCTGCAGGATCTGCTGGATCGCCGTCGCCGCTGGCGTCATGCCCGCGGCGCTCTCTCGATGGAGCAGAGCGAAGGGCGGATCCGCCGCCAGGGCGATGAAGCCGCCCTGGAGATCACCGATCCCTCGGCGGCACGTGCCCTGGTGGCCGAAGCGATGATCCTCACCGGTTCGGTGGTGGCCTCCCACGCCGCTGATCGAGGCCTGGCCATGCCATTCCGCGGCCAGCCGACCAGCGAGTTGCCGCCCCAGAGCGAGCTGGAGGCCCTTCCGGAAGGACCCGTGCGCCACGCTGCCCTGCGCCGCTGCCTCAGCCGCGGCAGCACCAGCGCCTCAGTGAGCTCCCATTTCAGCCTGGGTTTACCGGCCTACGTGCAGGCCACCTCCCCGATCCGCCGTTACGCCGACCTGGTGGCCCAGCGGCAACTGGCCGCCAGCCTCGGCGGCGGCGAGCCCCTGGAGGCCTCCGAGATGGCTGAGCTGCTGGAGCAGCTGGATCCAGTGATCCGCGAAGGCATCCAGATCAGCCGCGAGGATCAGCGCCACTGGCAGCAGGTCTGGTTTGAGCAGCACCGCGATGAGCGTTGGGCGGCGGTGTTCCTGCGCTGGTTGCGGCCGCAGGATCGACTGGCGCTGGTTCACCTGGAGGCCCTGGCGATGGATCAGGCCGTGCGCGCTCCGGAGTCGTCTCAGCCGGGGGATGCGCTCACGGTTCAGGTCCAGCAGGTGGATTCCCTCTCAGATCTGCTACGCCTGGACGCCCGCTAGGCCGGCAGCGAATCTCCCTCCAGTCGCGACACCCGCAGCCAGGGACCCCAAGGATTGGCCACACCGATCAGGCGCAGCGGCCGGTGCGACGTCTGCTGCCGCAGCCAGTGGTGCAGGCCGGGCTCCAGGGTGATCAACGGCCAGGAGCGAGTGGGCCCCTCAAGGCTGTAGCCACCGGCTCCATCGGGCACCAGGGTACCGGCGAAGGCCTGTTCATGGGGTTCGGCCGGTGCCTGGAAGGGGCTTGGGGTTTCGCTGCCACGAAGGTTCCCCTTGGGTTGAAGCAGTTCGGGATCCTGTAGGGCGCGGCGCTGGCGCTCCTGCCACTGGGGGTGGTGCCAGGGGGTGTCCCAGAGGGGCATCGGTCCGGCCGGGGCCGCTCCATCGCTGATCAGGGCCTCCTGCAGAAGCCGCACGTCGAGGTCGGCCGGCGCTGTGCCCGTGGTGACGCAGAGGGCCGCCGCGGCCCCGGCGGCCTGGCCGATGTTGAGGATCAGCGGCTGCAGCCGCGTGGCGCCGTTGGCCATGTGACTGCAGCTGATGGCCTTGTCGGCCGCCAGCAGGTTGTCGAGATCGGCGCTCACCAGCGCTCCATAGGGAACCATGAACGGCGTGCCGCTCCAGCGCCCGCCCCAGCGGCAGCTCTTGGGGGCCAGGGGCCAGTCGGCGCCGGGATAATGGTGATCGTTGGCGTAGTTGCCCACCGCGATCGAGCTGCAGCGGCCCTGCCGGTCGCGCGGGATCGGCCCGATCCAGGCCCCGTCGTCGTCGGGGCCGCCCTTGGCGCCCGCTGGGATCAGGGGCAACAGATCTTGCTCCAGCACCAGGCTGTGGCCCACCAGCCGCCGCCCCTCGCGCCAGTAGGGCATCAGGGCCAGCGACGAGGGACCCTCCAGCGCAGAGCCGGCACGGCCGGCCTCGGGGAACACCTGGGCGGGCTGGAGCCAGCCGCCGGAGGCCTCCCGCAGGGCGGCGAGAAACGCCAGGCTGTGCTCCCGCATGGCTTGCTCCAGCTCCGCCTGGGCGCTGAGATCGTCGCCGAAGGCCCGCTCCAGGCCGTCGTGCCAGTCGTTGCCATGCAGGGGCCAGTTGAGCATCACCAAACCACCGGGTAAGCGGCCGTAGCTGAGGGTGCGCTGCAGGCCAAAGGTCTCGGTGGCCCGCTCGAACGGAGTGGCCACTGGGCTCCCCTGCGGGCAGGGACCCTCCGATTCCCGGGCCAGCACCACCCAGGTGGGGGATTGCAGGGGCTGGCGCTGGAAGAACGGTTCGCTCTGCAGCCGCTGGCGACTGGGGGCGCTGGGCTCAGCCCAGTCGTCGCTGGCCTCCCAGCCGAAACGGAAGGGGATCTGGGCCAAGGGCAGCAGATCGCCGCGATCGCTGCCGTCGATGGCCATCTGCAGGGCCAGCCGCACCAGTTCAGCGCGGTGCTCCAGCACCAGCGCCGTGAGCCGTGAGCCGGTGCGCTCCAGCTGATGCAGCCGGCAGCCGCTCCACCAGCGCAGCCGGGGCTCAGCGGCCACCCAGCTGCGCAGCACCCGCTCGGCGCTGGCGGGCCGCCAGCCGAAGCAGCTCACCCAGTTGTGGTCAAGGCCTTCGGGTTCCCGCCGCTGCAGGGCCCGCAGCAGTGCTCCCCAGATCCCGCTCTGCCAGGGGCTGAGTTCGTTGCCGTCCGGCGCGCAGACCCCCGCCGCACTCACCATGCCCCCCAGCCAGGGTCCCGGCGTCAGCAGCAGGGTGTCGGCACCGCCGCGGGCGGCCTGCAGTGCGGCGGCCACCCCGCCGCTGCCACCACCCCAGACCACCACGGCGGCCTGATCGTCTCTCGCTCGCATCGGACCGCTAACCACAGGGGTGAAACCGGGTGCTCGATTGTGCCGATCCGTGGGGCCCAAGGCCGGCGTGACTGGCTGCGCAGAGGCGCTCGGTAGGATCCGGCCCCGGCGCAGGGCCGCTCTGGCGGCGCAGCGGGCCCTTCACCAACGCCGATGACCTACACCCTCACCACTCCTCTCTATTACGTCAACGACAAGCCGCATCTCGGCAGCGCCTACACCACGCTGGCCTGTGATGCCCTGGCCCGTTTCCAGCGGCTGATGGGCCAGCAGGTGCTGTTCATCACCGGCTGCGATGAGCACGGTCTCAAGATCCAGCGCACCGCCGAGGCGGCCGGGCTCACCCCGCAGGCCCACTGCGATCAGGTGAGCGATCAGTACAGGGCCCTCTGGCAGCGCTGGCAGATCAGCAACGACCGCTTCATTCGCACCACCGACCCCCGCCACCGCCTGTTGGTGGAGCAGTTCTACCGGCGGGTGGAAGCGGCCGGCGATGTGGTGGAGGGGCGCCAGCGTGGCTGGTACTGCGTGGCCTGCGAGGAATTCAAGGACGATCCCCCCGAGGCCCGAACGCCCGAGTGCAGCACCCACCAGCGGCCGCTGGAATGGCGCGACGAGCTCAATCTCTTCTTTCGGCTCTCCCGCTACCAGCAGGCGATCGAGGAGCTGATCCAACGCCCCGGTTTCATTGCCCCCGTCAGCCGTCGCCGCGAGGTGGAGAACTTTGTGGCCCAGGGGCTGCGCGACTTCTCGATCTCCCGGCTGGACCTGCCCTGGGGGATCCCCGTTCCCGGCCATCAGGGTCACACCTTCTATGTGTGGTTCGACGCGCTGCTCGGTTACCTCACGGCCCTGCTGGAGTCTGGTGATCCCCCTGATCTGGATCTGCTGAGCCAGCGGGGCTGGCCGGCGAGCATCCACGTGATCGGCAAGGACATCCTGCGCTTTCATGCCGTCTACTGGCCGGCCATGCTGCTCTCCGCAGGGCTGGAGTTGCCGGGGCGGGTGTTCGGCCATGGCTTCCTCACCCGAGAGGGACAGAAGATGGGCAAATCCCTTGGCAACGTGCTCGATCCCGGCGAGCTGCTGGAGCGCTGCGGCCCCGATGCCGTTCGCTGGTACCTGCTGCGCGATATCCCCTTCGGCGACGATGGTGATGTGCAGCAGCAGCGCTTCAGCGACCTGGTCAACAACGACCTGGCCAACACGATCGGCAACCTGCTCAACCGCACCTCCTCGATGGCCCGGCGCTGGTTCGATCAGGCGGTTCCCGCTCCCAGTGAGGCCGTGGGTAGCAGCCATCCGCTGGCACAGGCGGCCCTCCTGGCCCGCGAGCAGGTCATTGAAGGCTTGGAGCGGCTGGATTTCCGCCAGGCCGCCGCCGCCGCCCTGCAGCTCGCCATCAGCGCCAATGGCTTCCTTAACGACCAGGCTCCCTGGAGCCGGATGAAGCAGGAGGGTCAGCGGCAGCAGGTGGCCGACGACCTTTACGCGGTGCTGGAGGCCGCCAGGCAGGTGGCGTTGCTGCTGGCCCCGATCGTTCCCGATCTCTCCGCCCGCATGCTGCTTCAGCTCAATCAGCCCCTGGCCCCCAGTGGTGTCGTGGCTGGGGGGCAGAGCGGTTCCGATGGCGAGCAGGTCCCCTGGCAGCAGCGCCTGACCTGGGGATCGTTGGTGGCAGGCACGCCGCTGCCGGAGCCGGAGCCGGTGATGGCCCGCCTGGACCTGGACGGCCCGCTGTGAGGACTGTGCTTCTAAGGACTGTGCTGCCCAGTGCCCTGATCTTCGGCATGGCGCTGGTGGTGCTGGTGGGCTGTGATCGCAAGCCGCCCAAACCCAAGGACCCCCAACCCTTCGTGTTCCGTTCGCTCAACCTGCGCCAGCAGGATGGCAAAGGCCGGCCGGCCTGGGAGCTCACCAGCCCCCAGGCCCGGTACGACCTGCAGCGCCGGGTGGCCCGCGCCACCGAACCGCGCGGGGTGATCTACGCCGCCGGCAAGCCCCGGTACAAGGTGCAGGCCACCAGTGGCCTGGTGATCAATGATGGCGAGGTGATTCAGCTGGAGGGCAAGGTGCTTATCCAGTTGCTCGGTCCCAGGGGCTCGCTGATCAGCGGCGACCGGGTGCGCTGGACGCCAAGCAAGCATCTGATGGAGATCGACCGTAAGCCCGTGTTCACGGAACGGAAGAGCCGCCTGAGTTCGTCCACGGCCCGCTTCCTGCTCGACAAGGAGAAGCTGGAGTTGCGCGGCCCCACGCGCCTGCAGCAGCCGGAACTGGATCTGCGCGTGAGTCGCGCCGACTGGATGGCCAACACCGGTGCCCTGGTGGCCGCGGGGCCGGTGAAAGGGGAGCGGCGACCTGCCGGAGAGAAGGGCAACGTCCAGACCGTCACGGGTTCATCGCTGGAGGGAAACACCCGTGAGGAGGTGTTGGACCTGCTGGCGCCGGTGCGTTTCGTGGATCCCTCACGCAAGGCGGTGCTTGAGGCCCAGCGCACCCGCTGGAACGCCAAGGAGAAGGTGCTCAGCACGGACCTGCCCTTCACCGGCGTGGCTGATCAGACGCACGTGGCCGGTGACTCCCTGCGCATGATCCTGGGCGACACGATGGCGATCATTCCCAACGGTTGCCGCCTGCGCCAGCCCGGCGAACGGCTGCAGGCCAGGGAATGCCGCTGGAACTGGGGCCGCCAAGAAATCGAAGCCCTTGGGGGGGTTCAGCTGGAGCGGGATCAGAACCAGCAGATCACCCGCAGCGAACGGCTGGTCGGCAAGGTGGGAGCCAAGGGTCTGGCTGAGTTCACGACCCCGGGGGGACGGGTGTTCTCGGAGCTGAAGGTTCCTCCTCCCTCCAAGGAACGCCGTCAGCCTGCTCCAGTGACATTCTGAGTTTCTCCGCCCAGCCCTCGATCCAGATCTCATCGCTGCGGCTGAAGCAGCGCGGCGACCAGCCGCCGGCCAGGAGCCAGCCCTCGCCGCCGAGGGGCTGCACCAACACCGCCGGGGTGCCCTCAGGCAGGCAGCGAAACTCGTCGCGACCTGGGTAAAGCTTGAGGTTCACCAGGGAGATAGCCCGGGCGGTGCTGCTGGCCCGCCGGCAGATCTCCCCTGGCTCGAATGGGCTGGTCCCCAGCAGCCCCCGCCGCAACAGGGTTGTGCCCCTCCAGTGGATCAGCAGGCTGGCGGCCGGGGTGGCGGTGAGCAACAACCGACTGCCCCAGGCCAGCTCCAGCGCGAGCTCTTCGGCCATCTTGGGCTCCAGCTTCAACCCCTGCTCTCCCTGCAGCTCCACTCGCTCGGGCGCCAGCGGTACTGCCCGGGACCAGAGCACGGCCACCAGCATCAGGCCCACCGCCATCAGGCTGGCGAGCACCCCGGCGCGCTCCAAGGCCGGGTTCAGCTCCGCGGCGGTGAGCTGATTGAGCAGGCAGAGCCCCAGGCCCAGCACCCCTGCCGCCAGGGTGAAACGGGCCGGGGTGGGGATGGTTGACACGGCAGGACGGAACGTCAGGGTGAACGCTGACACGGATTCCAGCCGCCCGAAGGCCCACGGCCTCCTGGAGGCCTGGCGTGGCCAGGCTGGTCAGATTCTTGCGCCGATTAGGGCCTGAACCGCGACAGCCTGGCCAGCTGAGGGCAAACTGTGGAGCAACGACCCATTCCCCGCCGCCTGTGCGTCTGCTGAACCGATTGCTGGCCGTGCTCACTGCCCTGGTGATCCCCCTTCTGGCCGCTGCTCCCGTCGCCTGGGCCGTGGGAGTGCGTGACCTGCCCATACCGCCGGCCTCCCAGCATCTGATCGACACGGCCGACCTGTTCAGCCGCTCCACCTCGGCGGAGCTGGAGCACCGCCTGGCCGACCTGGAGAGCGATCACGTCCAGGCCAGGCTGCTGACGGTTCCCCGGCTCGACTACGGCCTGGAACTCGAAGCCCTGGGCCAGCAGGAACTGGAGGCCTGGTCGAGCGCTGAGCCCAGCGACGACTCCGAACTGCTGGTGTTGATCGACGCCCAGACCAACACCGCTGCGGTGGTGGCCAGCCCCGATCTGCTGGAGCAACTGCCCGCTTCTCTGCTGCACGACACCGCCGACAGCACCATGGCCGTTCCGCTGCGGCTCGGCATGCGCTACCGCCAGGCCTCCCTCGATGCTCTTGATCGTCTGAGCACGGTGCTCCACGGCGGCGAGGATCCTGGGCCTCCCCTGCAAGAAACGGCCGCCCCCGTCGTGACCAATATTCCCACCCGCGAGGAGACCGCCAATAGCAACGGCTTCCAGTGGGTGATCGTGCTGCTGGCGGTGGGCACCATCGTGCCGATGCTCACCTGGTGGGTTTTCTCCCGCTGACCACCGATGGCCCTTCGCGACTGGATGGGTACGTTCGGCAGGGCGCGTTCCGCCGATCTTGTTCTGCAGTTGGAGCGCGCCTATGAAGCCGCCCTGTTGATCCAGAGCATCGAGATCGAGTTCTTCGCTGATCGGCCTGTCCGCACCGACCTGGAGCTGAGCGTGCCCCGTCAGGTGCGCAGCCAGATGCTGCGCCGCTTTCGGGTAGCCCTGCAACTCTGCCGTGAGAGCCTCGAGGAACTTCAGCCCCGCCGTCAGGAGCTGGATTCCCAGCAGCAGCGCCAGTTGCAACTGATCGAGTCGGTGGAGGCCCGCTACAACCCACGGTCCGGCAAAGCCACTTTCAGTCGCACGCCGGATCTGATCCCCCGCAGCCTGATGGGCGCCGTGGAGCGGGTGCGCCAGCAGCTGGATCCGGAGGCCGAAGCCACCGTGGTGGCGGGTTTCAGGCGCCAGCGCAACACCACGCTGGTGTCCCTGCGCGTCCTGCTGTTGCTGGTGCTGGTCCCCCTGTTGATGCAGCAGGCCAGCCGCTCCTTCGTGATTTCTCCCCTGGTGGATCGCTTCTCGCCCCATGTTCCATTTCTGAGTTACCCCAAGCCGCAGCTGGAGGAGGCGGCCGTGGAGAAGCTGCGCATCTACAAGGCGGAGATCGAGTTCGATGCCCTGCTCAAGGGCTCTGTGCTGCCCACCAATGAGGAGTTGCACGAGGCCTTGGCCACCCGGGCCGAGGAGCTCAAGCTGGAGGCGGACAGCCAGAGCACCCGTGCGATCAAGAACGTGCTCTCTGATCTGTTCGCCATGCTGGGCTTCGTCCTGGTGTGTATATTCTGTCAGGAGGAAATTCGGGTGCTGCGAGGTTTCCTTGATGAGCTCATCTATGGACTGAGTGATAGTGCCAAGGCTTTTGCCATCATTCTATTCACAGATATCTTTGTTGGGTTCCATAGTCCAGAAGGCTGGACTGTTCTGCTCGATGGTGTCGCCAACCACCTGGGATTACCCCAGCGAGAGAATTTTATTCTGTTGTTTATCGCCACCTTCCCGGTGATCCTGGCCACCATCTTCAAGTATTGGATTTTCCGTTATCTCAACCGTGTCTCGCCGTCTTCCGTGGCCACCCTGCGCAACATGAATGGAGGTGGTTGAGCAGAGCACCGGCGTCGGGCTGACCCTGGTGAGTGGCCCCAGCCGCAGTGGCAAAAGCCGCTGGGCCGAGCATCTGGTGGCCGGCCGTGGCAAGCCGGTGCTGTACGTGGCCACCGGAGCCCTGGCGGCGGATGATCCGGCCTGGCAGCGGCGCCTGCAGCTGCACCGGCAGCGGCGACCTGGCCACTGGGCCACCTGGGAGGTGGAAGGGGAGCTGGAGGTGGCCCTCGGTCGTGCCCCGGCGGATCACCAGCTCCTGATTGATTCCCTCGGCACCTGGTTGGCCCACCACCTGGATCTCGACGCTGAATCTTGGGAGCAACGGCAGCTGGGGTTGCTGGAGGCCCTGCGCACCTGCGCGGCCCCCCAGGTGCTGGTGACGGAGGAGACCGGCTGGGGGGTGGTGCCTGCCACCGTGGTCGGTGGCCGTTTCCGTGATCGGCTGGGAGCGCTGCAGCAACGGTTGCAACCCCTGGCCCATGCCAGCTGGTTGGTGATCCAGGGCCGTGCCCTGGATCTGCATGCCCTCAGTCAACCGGTGCCGGAGCTGTGAGTGCCCTTCCGCGGGTGGTGCTGTTCCAGCCCCAGATTCCGCCCAACACCGGCAATGTGGCCCGCACCTGTGCCGCCACTGGGGCTGAGCTCCATCTGATTGAGCCGCTGGGGTTCAGCCTCGATGACCGCCAGCTCAAGCGGGCCGGACTCGATTACTGGCCCTGGGTGCCGCTGCACCTGCATCCCGGCGTTGAGGAGCTGCTGGCGGAGCGGCGGCGTCGGGGAGGGCGGCTGCTGGCGTTGAGCAGCCTGGTAGATCAGCCCTACCATCACTGCTGCTACCGCAGCGACGATTGGCTGCTGTTCGGGCGTGAGAGCGACGGCCTGCCGCCGGAGCTGCTCCAGCAGGCCGATCTGCGCCTCACAATCCCCATGGCTGGCTCCGTGCACCACGGCGGCGGGGTGCGCAGCTTGAATCTCTCGGTGTCGGTGGCGGTGGTGTTGTTCGAGGCCCTGCGTCAGTTGGAGACAGGGATTGAAGCGGCCAACCGCATCTCGGATCGTCCTTGACGATCGATGGGCTGACCCAAGGAGGCTTGTGCCCGTTGGTTCATGCCGCTACTCTCGGCGCGGTCTGGGGATAGTGGCTTCTCCATCGGGCCTTGTCCAACGCGTGAATTTCTGCATGAAGCCTTTGCATCTGATCCTGCCGCTGCTGGGGACCATGCCGGTTCTCTCGCTCGTGGCTGTCGGGGCGATCCCCGGCATTGCCGACGCGCGCCGCCCCGGTTTTGAAACGATGCCCGAGCGCCTGGATGTGGATCCAGGGACGGCAACCCTGCCTCGGACGGGTGCGTCTCAGCTGCTGGCTTCGCTGCCTAGTTCCTTCCGCGACAAGCTCTGGGTGCGCATTCGCAGCGACATCAGCCTTGAGGAGCTGGCCAGCCAGTTGCGGGTTCAGGACACCCCCCTGGCCAAACTCAACGACGTCAACGAGGACCACTCCTTCAGTCGCGGCGACTGGCTGGTGCTCCCTTCCTCCAAAGCTTCGGCGGCCAAGCAACTGGCCTCCCTCGACACCAGCGAGCTGCGCCGCTCGTCTCCCCTGAATGAGTCCACACCGGTGGAGACCACCGGTGTGGTGCGCTTTGGCGACAACCTGGTGAAGCTGGCCCAGCGCTACAAGCTCAGCATCCAGGATCTGCTGCGGCTCAATCCCGGCCTGGAGGCGGCCCGCCTGGTGGAAGGGAGTCAGATCCGCGTCTCCAAGGCTGGTGCCTCCCGTTCGCGCATGGTGCTCGGTCTCAAGCCCGTGGGCAGCGGCGGCCTGAGCTGGCCCGACCTTCCCGGCTTCAACCGCCCGGGTGAGCAGCGCACTGATCCCTCCCAGCTCAGCCGTGGTTGGATCTGGCCGGCCCGGGGTGTCTTCAGCTCGGGCTACGGCTGGCGCTGGGGTCGGATGCACAAGGGCATCGACATCGCCAGCAACGTGGGAACGCCGATCGTGGCCGCCGCCGCCGGACAGGTGTCCTATGCCGGTTGGCACGACGGGGGTTACGGCTACCTGGTGGAGATCCAGCACCCTGATGGCAGCAAGTCGCTCTACGGCCACAACAGCCGGCTGCTGGTGCGAGTGGGTCAGCAGGTGTCCCAGGGCAGCCAGATCTCTGAAATGGGCAGCACCGGTCGCAGCACCGGACCCCATCTCCACTTTGAGATCCACCCCCCTGGCCGTGGCGCTGCTAATCCGCTTCAATTCCTCCCCGGCAGGGCCTGATCTCTATCCTTGCCATCTCCCTCTGCCCGAGCAGGGCGAGGGGGGTTGATCGTTTAAAGTCCTCACATCCGGGCTCGGTAGCTCAGCTGGTTAGAGCGTGGGATTCATAACCCCAAGGTCGGGAGTTCAAGTCTCCCCCGAGCCATTCTGGCGTCTTGTTGATGCTTGTTCACCAGCACTGAAGCCCCAGGTCTGTTCAGGCCTGGGGCTTCCTGGTTTGGACGGGCTCTGCCTGCTGTCAGGCCGCCGTTTGATGGGCGGCTCCAAAGCTGGAGAGTCAGCGCATCTCGACGGCATTGAGGCGCTCACGGAAGCCGGCGGAGCCGGAGCCCCCGTCTGCGGTGGCGGCCGGGGGCAGGTTGGGCGCCGGGGCCGGTCCAGCAAAGCGGCGGGCGCGGCCGTAAAGCTGGGGGCGCACATCCACCGCACGCACCAAGGTGCCTGTGCGGGAGCGACCGCCTCCGTCTTCGTTGCCGGGCTCCTCGCGGTTGAGGGGGCTGGTTTTCAGTTCGCTGCGCAGCTGGTTGAGCAGGCGGAAGTGACCGGTGTTGTTGTACTTGCGAAGCAGGACAGGGTCCCAGGACATCAGGAAAAAGCTGTGGAAAGGGGGCGGGGCATCAGCCATCGTCGCCGTAGCCATCGTAGGGGCAGCTGCACCAGGGTTCCGTGATAAATTGTTGCGGTCGCAAGTGGTAGTCGGTCCGAGTTCGGACTGGGTTCCCTGCCTTCTCCTTTGTCACCCCCTTCTCCAGCATGTCCCGGCTCGTCGGTCTGCAGGCTCCTGATTTCACAGCCACTGCTGTGGTGGACCAGGAGTTCCAGACGGTCTCCCTCTCCCAGTACCGCGGCAAGTACGTGGTGCTCTTCTTCTATCCCCTGGATTTCACCTTCGTCTGCCCCACGGAGATCACCGCCTTCAGTGACCGCTACGGCGATTTCACCAGCCGCAACACCGAAGTGCTGGGCGTGTCGGTGGACAGCCAGTTCTCCCACCTGGCCTGGATTCAGACCGATCGCAAGAAGGGCGGCATCGGTGACATCGCCTACCCCCTGGTGGCCGACCTCAAGAAAGAGATCGCCTCCGCCTATAGCGTGCTCGATGAGGATGCCGGCGTGGCCCTGCGCGGCCTGTTCATCATCGATCCCGAGGGTGTGATCCAGCACGCCACCATCAACAACCTGGCGGTGGGCCGCAATGTCGATGAGACCCTGCGGGTTCTTCAGGCCTTCCAGTACACCCAGGCCAACCCCGATGAGGTCTGCCCCGCCAACTGGACCCCAGGCGAGAAGACGATGAAGCCCGACCCCGTCGGCAGCAAAGAGTTCTTCTCTGCCGTCAACTGATCAGCGGAGCTTGATCAGTTGACCGAAATCAGCAGACCGTGATTTGTGGATTTTGATCAAGGACATCTGACCCTTGATCAAAATCCGGGGGGCCCAGTGCCCCCTTTTTCGTCTACCTCGGGCCGGAGCCTCAGCCCAGCAGGCTGGTGAACAGGCGCTGGCCGTCGAGCCCTCCGGTGCGAGGGTCGCAGGCCCGCTCCGGGTGGGGCATCAGCCCGAGCACGTTACCGGCGGGGTTGCACAACCCAGCCACATCGCCCACGGAACCATTGGGATTGGCCCGGTAGCGCAGCACCACCTGGCCGGCCTGCTCCATGGCCTCCAATGTGGCTGGCTCGCATTGGTAGCGGCCTTCGCCATGGGCGATCGGCAGCTCGATCTCCTCGGCCTCCCCGTAGCCTGAAAGCCAGCCACACTGGCTTGGGCGCACCGTCAGAGCCGTGGGCTCACAGATGAAATGGAGGCGGCTGTTGCGGGTGAGGGCACCGGGCAGCAGGCCCAGTTCAGTGAGCATCTGAAAGCCATTGCAGATGCCCAGCACCGGCCCGCCCCTGGCGGCGAACGCCACCACCTCCTCCAGCACCGGCGCGAAGCGGGCGATGGCACCGCAGCGGAGGTAGTCGCCATAGCTGAAGCCGCCGGGCAGCACCACCGCATCAAGGCCCCCCAGGTCGCGCTCCTCATGCCAAAGGAAGCGGGTGGGGATTCCCAGGCAGCCCTGGGCCGCCCAGGCCACGTCCCGGTCACAGTTGGAGCCGGGGAAGACCACCACACCGATGCTCATGCCGGCAGAGAGGCGTTGGTGGTGGCGATCTCGCTGAGTTCCAGCTCCCAGTTCTCGATCACCGGATTGGCCAGCAACCGGTCGCTGAGCAACTCCACCCGCGAGCGGGCGGTGTCGGCATCGGGGGCTTCGATCTCCAGCTCCACCGCCTTGCCGATGCGCAGGCGGCTCACCCCCTCCACCCCCAGGCGGCTGCTGGCGGCGCGGGTGGCCTCACCGGCCGGATCGAGAACCGAGGGCCTCAGGGAGACCAGCACACGGGCGTGAAAGCGGGGCACCAGGCGGTCGAGGCATTTGTTAAATCTTGGCAGCCCGTGTTCCCCATCCGCCAGGCCAGATCCAGCTTGAAGGAGTGAGACGGAGGAGACAAAGTTGATGCACGCTCCACCCATGCTGGCCCTGGCGGCGCTCCTGGTGATCGGGTTGGGCTGGGCGCCGCGAACGGCGCTGGGGGCCGAGCCACCGGCCTACCAGGTGGAATGCCGCCTGGGGGATGGCCCCTGGCGCCCCTGTGTGATGACGGTGCAGGCGGTAGGGGAACGCTGGCAGGTCGACCTTGGGGGCCTGCGGGTCGTGTTTCGCCACGATGGGCGCGGCAGCGTTGAGATGAGCCGCTCCAGTGGCCCCTGGCAGTCGGTGAGTAGCCGTTGGGATGAGAACCATGCCCTCTGCTGGGATGGGATCTGTGCCAAGGGCGCCTTCCCGCTCGACTGAGGGTCGGCCTCAGGCCTGGCGGCTGAGGACGGCGGCGCCCAGGGCCTGCTCCAGCCGGCCCCTGTCGAGGCGCAGGCCCAGCACCACCAGCTGCAGGCCGGGGCTTCTGTCGCCTGCGGCCTCTGAAGGCTGACGGTCGTACCAGCACTCAAGCCGCGGACCCACCGCCTGGATCTGCAGGGGACGTGGCTTGTCGCTGTGCCGCAACCAGCCCTTCAGCCGCAGGATCCCCTGCTCGACGATCTGCTCCACCAGTAGGCGTTCCAGGACCTGGCGATCGAAGTCGCCCGGCAGCTGCAGCGCTAGCGATTGCATCGGCACATGGACGTGGTCGTGGTCGTCGTGGTGGCCGTGATCGTTGTCGTCGTCCTGGTGGTGATGATCCGGTTCCCTGGCGGCGCTGGTCGGCTCCACTCGCTCCAGACCCAGCAGCAGCTCGGTGGGGACCTCTCCGCGCACCATCGGCAGCACCTGCACTCCGGGGCGGCAGAGCGGCGCCAGTTGTCGCTGGATGGCCTCGCTCTGGGAGGCCTCGAGCCGATCGGCCCGGCTCATCAGCACCAGATCCGCCGCTGCCAGCTGGTCGCGGAACAGATCCTCGAGGTCGCTGAGGTGATCGAGGCTGGGGTCGGCCGCCCGTTGACGCTCCAGGGCTGCCGGATCGCCCACCACGCTGCCCTGGGCCAGGGCTTCGCCATCCACCACCGTCACCACGCCATTGACGCGGGTGCGGGTGCGGATCTCGGGCCAGTGAAAGGCCTGCACCAGCGGCTCGGGCAGGGCCAGACCACTGGTTTCGACCACGATGCCGTCGAGGCGGTCAGCCCTGGCCAGCAGGATCTGCATGGTGGGCAGGAATTCGTCTTGAACGGTGCAGCAGAGGCAGCCGTTGGCCAGCTCCACCAGCCGGCCCTCCAGCTCCTCCTCGGGGCAGAAGCCACAGCTGCGCAGCAGGGCTCCATCGATGCCCACTTCGCCGAATTCATTGACCAGCACCGCCAGGCGCTGACCGCTGTTGAGCAGCAGCTGGCGCAGAAGGGTGGTTTTGCCGGCACCGAGAAATCCGGTCACCACCGTGACCGGCAGCCGCCCACTGGCGGGGGGCGCCAGTGGGGCTGAGGGTTGGGAGGTCATGGTCAGGGCACCAGCTGGGTCCAGGCGAACGTGCCGCCGATGCCCATCAGCAGCCCCGCCAGCAGCCGCAGGTTGGCGGGCTGGAGCCCCCGGGCCCAGGAGCGCACCAGGGTGACGGCCACGATCAGCAGGGTCCCCTGGCTGATCAGCAGACCGAGCAGGTAGGGGATCTGGGCCGAGATCGACCAGCCCAGCACCGGTTCGCTGAGCACGCTGCCGTGCAGGGCGATGGCGGGTAGCAGGATCCAGCGGGGCCAGCGGCCCAGCACCACCAGCCCGGTGGCCACCAACGAGAGGGCCACCAGCAGCTCGCTACCGGGCAGCACGGGCAGCACCAGACCCAGGGCGGTGGATCCCACCCCGATGGCAAGCATGGCCATCACCCAGCGCAACGGTTGATGAAGCCCCACCAGGCCGAGGCTGAGCAGAAAGAGCAGGTGGTCAGGACCGAGCAGCGGATGGCCCAGGCCACTGAGGAAACCAGCTATGGGCCCTTCTTTGAGCCCGAAGGCCTCCATCACGTGGTGGGCCGAGGCCGGTGCCGCCAGCAGCGAGAGGAGCAGGAGGGGCAGCAAACCCAGCAGGGCAATCCTATGTCCAGGATTGGAGTGCCCAGGGCGGGAGGCTTGGAGCATGGGTCGTGCTGGCTGAGACAGCCGAGCCGGATCCCGGGGGAGGGAGAGCATGGTCTGGAGATCCGGTCCGCGCCGGCACGAGAGGGAGAACCGGCGGGTGTTCTGACTGGCTCGTGCGGCGGCGGTTGACCGGAGCACGGGCTTCACAGCTGCGGGACAGCGCCGGGCTTGCACCGGACTTTCCCCCTTGCCCCCGGTGGCTGTTCCCCACCGGAACCGGACTCGAATGCTACCGGCAGCCGAGGCTTTCAAGGGTGGACACCCCGGTGCTGGGGTTGACGCCTTCGGCGCGGGAGCAGAGGGCCTTGACCTGGGAGAGATCCAGCACGGCATCACTGAAATCGGCCCCATCGATCTGGGCCCCTGTGAAGCGGCTCTGCATGAGCATGGCGTTGCGCAGCACGGCCCCGCTCAGGTCAGCTCCATCGAAGCGGGTGGCGAAGGCCACGGCGTCCTCGAGGTTGGCCGCGCTCAGGTTGCTGTTGCTGAGGTCGCTGGAGTTGAACACAGCCCCGCGCAGATCGCTGCCGCTGAGGTCGTAGCCGCCCATGGAGGCTTTGAGGAATTCCTGCTGGCGCAGGTCACGGCCGTGCATGTCGGGCTGGAGATCCTGCAGGGCCCGCTGGCCGCGGAGCTCCGGCGCCGTGATCGCCGCGGCGCTGCCCACCCCCACCATCAGCCAGCTGCCCACCAGCAGGATCAGGCCCGCCACCAGCGGCCAGAAAGGGCGCTGGTGGCGTTGCCAGGAAGATGGGTGGAGGCTGAAGCCCCTAGGAGCAGACGACACGGCGCACGTAGCGTGACCCCTCAAGCTATGGCACATGAGCATGTCGCTGCGGGTGGTCGTTCCACCCCACCCCCTGATCGCCCACTGGCTCACCGTGCTGCGGGATCAGCAGACCCCCTCGCCGCTGTTCGCGACCGCCATGACCGAGCTAGGGCGCTGGCTCACCTACGAAGCCGTGCGCGAGTGGTTGCCCCAGCTGCCCCTGCAGGTGCAGACCCCTCTGGCTGTCTGCGACGGGATGGTGGTGGACCCCTCGGTGCCCGTGCTGGCGGTGCCGGTGCTGCGGGCCGGGCTGGGGCTGTGGGAAGGCGCCAGAGCGGTGTTGCCCTCCGCCCGCGTGGCCCATGTGGGTCTGGTGCGGGATGAGCGCACGGGTGAGGCCAGCTGCTACCTCGATTCCCTGCCGGAGCGCATCGGTGAGCGGGTGGGGGTGATGGTCTTCGATCCGATGCTGGCCACCGGTCGCAGCCTGATCCAGGTGCTGGAGCGTCTGGAGGCCCGGGGAGTGAGCGGCCAACGGCTACTCGTGATCACGGCCTTGGCGGCCAGCCCAGGGCTCACGGCCGTCGGCAGGCGCTTTCCGGATCTCAAGGTGTACACGGCCTGCATCGATCCCGAGCTCGACGGGGCCTTCCGCATTGTTCCCGGCCTCGGCGATGCCGGGGATCGTCTCTATGGCTCCCAGTCGCCACAGTTTCCAGCGGAAGCTCAGCCCTAGGCTCGCGCGAGCCCCTCGCCTCGCCCCTTGAGCCCATGGCCGTCGCCTCCCCCTCCGGCAGCCCCCTGACCCTGGGCTCCAACGCCGGTGCGGGCCGGAGGCACAGCCTGCGGGGAACGGTGCGGGTGCCGGGTGATAAATCGATCTCCCACCGGGCCCTGCTCTTCGGTGCCATCGCCGAAGGTGAGACCTGCATCGAGGGACTGCTGCCCGCCGAGGATCCCCTCAGCACCGCCGCCTGCCTGCGGGCCATGGGCGTGAGCATCAGCCCGATCCAGGCCGGTGCAGCGGTGCTAGTGCAAGGAGTGGGCCTCGATGGCCTGCAGGAACCCGAGGATGTGCTCGATTGCGGCAATTCCGGCACCACCATGCGCCTGATGCTGGGGCTGCTGGCGGGCCGCAGCGGCCGCCATTTCGTGCTCAATGGTGATGCCTCCCTGCGCCGGCGGCCGATGGCCCGGGTGGGGCAGCCCCTGGCCACCATGGGCGCCCTGATTCATGGCCGGGCAGGCGCCAACTTCGCACCCCTGGCGATCGAAGGGCACCAGCTCCATGGCGGCGTGATCGGCACTCCCGTGGCCTCGGCCCAGGTGAAATCGGCGCTGCTGCTGGCGGCCCTCACGGCCAGTGGCTCCACCACCGTGATCGAGCCGGCCCGCTCCCGCGACCACAGCGAACGCATGCTCAGGGCCTTCGGTGCCAGCCTCGAGGTGGGTGGCGACATGGGACGCATGATCTGTCTTTACCCCGGCTCCAGCCTGCGGGGGCTGACGGTGGTGGTGCCGGGTGACATCAGCTCGGCAGCCTTCTGGCTGGTGGCCGCCGCCATCACCCCCGGGGCCGAGATCACTGTGGAGAACGTGGGTCTCAACCCCACCCGCACCGGCATCCTCGAGGTGCTGGAGCAGATGGAGGTTCAGCTGGAGGTGCTCAACCCCCGCGATGTGGCCGGTGAGCCGGTGGGGGACCTGCGCGTCAGCCATGGTCCGCTCAAGGCCTTTGAGATCGGTGGCGATCTCATCCCGCGCCTGGTGGATGAGATCCCGATCCTGGCGGTGGCGGCCTGCTGCGCCGAGGGGGTGAGCTGCATCCGCGATGCCGAGGAACTGCGCGTGAAGGAAACCGACCGCCTGGCGGTGATGGCCCGCCAGCTGGGGGCGATGGGGGCCGATCTGGAGGAAACCGCCGATGGGATGGTGATTCAAGGTGGCCGTCCGCTCCATGGCGCTGAGCTCGATAGCGAAACCGACCACCGTGTGGCCATGAGCCTGGCGGTGGCGGCCCAGGTGGCCGGCAGTGCCAGCCGGCTGCACCGCAGTGAGGCGGCGGCCGTGTCCTACCCGGGCTTCTGGGAGGATCTGGCGCGCCTGCAGCTCGACCCCTCCGGCCCGGCGGGGTGACGCCCAAGGCTCCGACCACGAGCCATCTCAGCCCGCGGATCACCGACGACGGCAGCTTCAGCCTGCACAGCGCCGAGTTCGCCGAGGGGTTCCATTCCCGCAGGGGCGCCCTGCTGGAAGCCCGCTGCACTTATGTGCGTCCAGCCCAGCTGGAGCGCTTCGGCGCCGGCGAGGAGCTGACGTTGGTGGACGTCTGTGTGGGGCTGGGCACCAACAGCGCCGCGCTGCTGGAAGCGGCGGCTCCCCTGGGGATCCGTCTGCGCTGGTTCGGCCTGGAGGTCGATCCGGCCCCCCTGGCCCTGGCCCTGGCGCAGCCCTGCTTCCGCCGCCAGTGGCAGCCGGCGCTCGGGCTGGATCTGCTCCAGCAGCTTCAGAACAGCGGCCGCTGGCTGAGCTCCCACGGCCGGGGCGAGATGCTCTGGGGGGATGCCCGTGGGCAGATCGAGACGCTGCTGAAGCAGGCCGCCGGGCGCTGCGATCTGGTGATGCTCGATGCCTTCTCGCCGCGCCATTGCCCCCAGCTCTGGAGCCAGGAGTTCCTCGCTGCTCTCTCTGGGCTCTTGGCCCCCCGCGGGCGCCTGCTGACCTATTGCTCGGCCGCCGCCCCCCGCCGCAGCTTGGCGGCGGCGGGCCTGCAGCTGGCGGCGCTGCGATCCAAAGCCACCAACCCAGAGGCTGAAGCTGGTGACGACCTTGGTGATGACCTAAACGGGGCCTGGAGCGCCGGCACCGTGGCAGGCCCGCAGCTGGAGCCGACGTCGCGCTGGTGGCGACCTCTATCAGCGATGGAGCGGGAGCACCTGCTGAGCCGTGCCGGCGAGTCCTACCGCGATCCCGCGGGCAGGGCTGAAGCGAGCTCGATCCTGGCGGATCGTCTCCGCGCCCAGGCCCTCAGTGGGGCGGAGCCGGCCAGCGCCTGGCGCCGCCGCTGGGGTCTGCCGGGAGGGGCCCGGTAGATTTCGTGCCCAGCCGCCTTGATCCGCCGATGCTCGCCGTTGCCGTGCTGGCCGCAGGAAAGGGCACCCGGATGAAGAGCGATCGGCCCAAGGTGCTGCAATCCCTGGCGGGGGCCACCCTGGTGGAGCGGGTGCTGGCCAGTTGCCGCCATCTCGACCCCCAGCGTCAGCTCCTGATCGTGGGGCACCAGGCCGAGCGGGTACGTTCCTCCCTGGCCCATCTGGAGGGCCTGGAGTTCGCCCTGCAGCAACCGCAGAACGGCACGGGCCATGCCGTGCAACAGCTGCTCGGCCCTCTGGAGGGGTTCGAGGGGGAGCTGCTGGTGCTCAATGGCGATGTCCCCCTGCTGCGGCCCGCCACCCTGGAGTCTTTGCTGGAGCGGCATCGGGCCTCGGGCGCCGCGGTGAGCCTGCTCACGGCCCGACTGGCCGACCCCAGTGGCTACGGCCGGGTGTTCACCGACGAGCTGGGTCAGGTGGAGGCGATCGTGGAGCACCGCGACTGCAGCGAGGAGCAGCGCCGCAACGACCTCACCAATGCCGGCATCTACTGCTTCAACTGGCGCGCCCTGGCTGAGGTGCTGCCGCGGCTGAGCACTGATAACGATCAGGGGGAGCTCTACCTCACCGACACCGTGGCGATGCTCAGCCCGGCGGTGCATGTGGAGGTGGCGGACCCCGCCGAAATCGCCGGCATCAACGACCGGATGCAGCTGGCCCAGTGTGAGATCGCCCTGCAGGAGCGGCTGCGCTCCCACTGGATGGCGGAAGGGGTGAGTTTCGTGGATCCCGCCAGCTGCACCCTCAGCGAGGGCACCCGCTTCGGCCGGGATGTGCTGGTGGAGCCCCAGTGCCATTTCCGGGGCCGCACCAGCATCGGCAGCGGTTGCCGCATCGGCCCCGGCTGCCTGATCGAGGACAGCCAGCTCGAGGACGACGTGGAAGTGCTCTATTCGGTGCTGCGTCAGGTGAGCGTGGCCGGCGGCTGCGTGGTGGGCCCCTTCGCCCAGCTGCGCTCGGGAGCGCGGCTGGAGAGCGGCTGCCGCATCGGCAATTTTGTGGAGGTCAAGAACAGCCACCTGGCCGCCGGCTGCAAGGCCAACCACCTCAGCTACCTCGGGGATGCCGATCTGGGGGCGGCGGTGAATGTGGGGGCGGGCACGATCACCGCCAACTACGACGGCGTGCGCAAGCACCGCACGGTGATCGGTGCCGGCAGCAAGACGGGCGCCAATTCGGTGCTGGTGGCGCCGATCGTGCTCGGTGCCGGCGTGACCGTGGGGGCGGGCTCCACCCTTACCCGTGATGTGCCCGCCGGTGCCCTGGCGCTGGGCCGTGCCCCCCAGCAGATCAAGACCGACTGGAGTCCGCCGCGGGGCTGAGCCCCTGCTCCAGCATGGGCAGCAGCCGCTCCAGTGCCACCCCACGGCTGGCCTTCAGCAGCAGGTGATCGCCGGGTTCCAGCCAGCCCAGCAGCGCTTCGGCGGCTTCGGCGGGTGCATTGAGCCGTTGTAGGCGTGGCAGGCCGGCGGCCCCCGCCAGCAGGGCGTCCCCTTCGGCGCCACACGCCACGATCACCAGGCCATCGAGCCCGAGGACCTGGGCCCGCTCCCCCACCTGGCGATGCAGCTCGGTGCTCTGCTCCCCCAGCTCGAGCATGGTGCCCAGGACCGCGAAGCGTCGGCCCGGCTGGGCCGCCAGTAGATCTAGGGCCGCCAGCATCGCTTCGGGGGAGGCGTTGTAGGTCTCATCAAGCACCTCGATCCCCCCGAGGCGCAGCCGCCGGCTGCGCCCGCCCGGCAGGGCCACTTCCAGCCGGCGCAAGGTCAGGGGATCCACCCCCAGCTCGCTGGCCACCGCCAGGGCCAGCAGCAGGTTGCGGGCATTGTGGCGGCCGGGCAACGGCAGCTCGGTGCTGTGCTCCGCCGCCCCAGGCTGGGCCTGCCCCCAGATCATCCGCTCGCCGTCGGCTCCGGCCTCGAGGCGGCCCAGCAGCTGGGCCGGTTGAGGACCCGGCGGGTCGCCTTGAAGGGCCACGCGGATCACCCGGCCACCCCAGACGGCGGCGAGACTGGCCTCCAGCAGGGGATCACCGGCGGGGATCACCACCAGTCCATCGGGGCGCAGAGCCGTGACGATCTCGCACTTGGCGGTGGCGATGGCCTCACGGCTGCCCAGACGGCCGATATGGGCCGTGCCGATGTTGGTGATCACGCTGATGTCCGGTTCGGCGCAGCGGCTGAGCCGCTCGATCTCCCCCAGACCGCGCATGCCCATCTCCACCACCACGGCCCGGTGCCCTGCGTCGGCCTTGAGCAGGGTGAGCGGCACGCCGATGTCGTTGTTCTCGTTGCCCACACTGGCGAGCACTGGCCCGAGGGGGGCCAGCACGGCACGGATCAGCTCGCGGGTGGTGGTCTTGCCGGCTGAGCCGGTCACGGCGATCACCGGAGCGTTGCCCTGGCGGCGCCAGAGGCGCCCCAGCTCCTGGTAGGCCGCCTGGGTGTCGTCCACCAGCCAGATCCGGCCGCCGCTGGAGCGCACCAGGGCTTCGGCCTGCTTGGGGCTGAGGCGGTCGCGCTGGGCCAGGGCGGCCAGCGCACCCTGCTCGAGGGCCGCTGCCAGGAAGCGGTGGCCATCGAAGTGCTCCCCCACCAGCGGCACGAACAGGCAGCCGCTCTCCAGCTCGCGGCTGTCACTGCTGACCCCGCTGAAGCGGGCCGCTGGATCAGCGGGAGCGGCTTCGATCGGCGGTCCCCACAGCTCCACCAGGTTCGCCAGCCGCATCGCTTCCGCCCGCATTGAATGAATCGAGCAGAATCATGCCGCCGCCCACGACGGCCGTCCGGCCCACGGCCGCACCGCCTGGCTCGAGCAGTCGCAGCTGCTCATAGCCCAGGCCAAGGGCCTGCTGCCACCACTGTTGCGCCAGCCGTTGCCGCTCGCCCTCAGGCAGGGTCAGGAACGCCGCTGAAATCTGCAGGTTCAGCAGCGTGGCGCCGCCGCTAGCTGGGGCCGACAGCACCAGGCCTGAGTCATCGCTGAACCCTGGCGGCAGACCAACCGGGGCACTGCTGAGGGTGCTTGCGGCCTTAGTGCCAGGGACATCGTTCTGGGGCTCCGGCTCCGGCTTCGGCTCGGGCGTGGTTTCTCCGGCTGCAGCGGAGTCCATGACTGCAGCGGAGTCGAAGGTCACGGCTGCTTCCTCCCTGGAGCCCTCTCCGGCTTCCATCGGTGCCGGAAACGGATCGATGGCTGGGCCCTGAGCGCCCGCTGGGCGCCACTGCCGAACCGTGACACTCCCCGCCAGCGCCAGCAGGACCACGGCCAGCAGCAGCACAGCAGGCCAGAAGTGTGTGGCCTGACGCCGGGGCCAGAACGCTGGCAGGGGCAGATCTCCCTGCCACTGGCGTCGCCACAGCCTCCTGAGGGCCAGCCCGCAGCTGGCGGCCACGGCGCGCAGATCCCGCCGCAGGGCCCGCCAGGGACTTTCGTAGACGACGGGCAGCTCGGAGCCCGAGCGCTCCATGCTCAGCCCTGGCCGCGGCGCAGGAGGGCGGAGAGGGGATTGCGGGGACCGCCGCCGCCTTCCGGCCGGGTGGGTTGGGCCGAGCCACTGGAGGGTACGAGGCTGGGGTCGGCCTCCTGACCGAGGGAGAACTGCTCCACATCGGCGGCTGAGGGGGTGGGTTGTTTCACCCCGCGCACATCGCGATACATGGCGTCGTATTCCAGGGCGGAGCGGGTCCAGCTGTGGTCCACCGCCATGGCGCGCAACTGCAGTTCCCGCCAGCTGTGGCTATGGCGATAGGCCTCCCAGGAGCGCACGATGGTGGTGTAGAAATCCACCGGTTCATAGCGATCGAAGCAGAAGCCTGTGCCGCTGTGCTCGGCGGGTACATGGGGCTGGACGGTGTCTACCAGCCCACCCACCTTGCGCACGATCGGGATGCAGCCGTAGCGCATCGCCAGCATCTGGCTGATGCCGCAGGGTTCGAAGCGACTGGGCATCAGGAAGGCATCGGCGCCCGCATAGATCAACCGGGCTAGGGCGTCGTCGTAGGTGAGGAAGACGGAGAAGCGGCCGGGATGGCGGGAGGCCATCTGCCAGAGGCCCGATTCATAGTGGCGGTCGCCGGTGCCCAGCACCACGATCTGGCTGTCGGAATAGGCCAGCACCCTGTCGGCCACCTGCAGCAGCAGGTCCACACCCTTCTGATCCACCAGGCGACTCACCATTCCCATCAAAAAAGTGTTGGGATTGACTCCCAGCCCCATGCGCTCCTGCAGCACCCGCTTGTTGGTGGCCCTCGGGGCCATGTTGGTGGCGCTGTAGCAAGCCGGCAGCAGCGTGTCGGTGGCGGGGTTCCAGGCTTCGGTGTCGATGCCGTTGAGGATGCCGCGCAATTTGCCGCTGATGTAATTCAGCAGGCCATCGAGGCGCTCCCCGTATTCGGGCGTGCGGATCTCCTGGGCATAGGTGGGGGAGACGGCATTGACCCGATCGGAATAGAGCAGAGCGGCGGCCATGGTGTGGTCCCCCTGCATGTACCAGGGAATCCAGGTCATGCGCTCGAGTTTCCAGCGCCAGGGCCCCTGATATTCGAGGTTGTGGATGGTGAAGACCGTGCTGATCTCAGGGTCCTGGTGCATCCAGACCGGGATCATGCCGGTGTGCCAGTCGTGGCAGTGAAAGACCTCGGGTTTCCAGTGGTTCCAGGCGAATTCAGCAGCGGCGTTGGCGAAGAAGGTGAAGCGCCAATCCTCATCCTCTCCGCCGTAGATCCGCTCGGCATCGAAGACCGGATGGCCGATGAGATACAGCGGTAAGCCATGGGTCGGATGGCGGGTTTCATAGACCGCGAACTCGTTGCCCATGGCCCGGCCTCGCCAGACCGGCTCAGTGGGGATCTCCAGTTGGCTCCAGAGCTTGCTGTAGCCCGGCAGGATCGTGCGCACGTCGTGGCCGAGGGCCGCTACAGCCGGCGGCAGGGACCCCACCACATCGCCCATGCCGCCCACCTTGATCATCGGGGCGCACTCGGCGGCGGCGAACAACACGCGCATGGGGAGAACGCAGGGGAGGGCCGAACTCTACGTTTGCTGCCCTGCTCGGCCAGCTGGGCTGCAGCCCCAGGAATCAGGGAAGCACCGTGACCACCGTGCCCATGCGCACCAGTTCGAAGAGGTCGCGCACGTTCTCGTCGTACATGCGTACGCAGCCGTGGGAGACAGCCCGGCCGACGGTCTCGCGCTGGGGCGTGCCGTGGAAGCCAGCGGTGACACAGCCCTTCACCTCCAGGTGCTGCTGGCCGTTGAATCCGCTCCTGCCGGCACAGTCGCGGTAGAAGCCGATCCAGCGGCTACCCAGGGGATTGTCGGGACCGGGGGGGTAGAGCTTGCCGCTCACCGGGTGCTTCCAGGTGGGATTGGGCGCCAACTCGATCACCTGGAAGCGGCCGAGGGGGGTTTCCCAGCCGGGCATGCCCACGGCCACCGGGAACCGGCGCAGCTCGCGACCATCCTCAAGGACCACCACCTGCCTCTTGCTGCGGTGAAGCACCAGGCTGCGTTCAGGACCCGGGGCCGCGATCGCCAGGCTGGTGCTGGGACTGGCCTGTGCTGGTGTCTGGGTCTGCGTCTGCACCTGGGGCTTGTGGGTCAGCTGTGGTTGAAGGGCCGGGGTGTGGGGGAGCTCGATGGGCGGATGCCACGGCTGTGGAGCTGAGACGATGGGCTTCGCCTCGGCCAGGGCACTGGCCGGTGACAGCAGGCCGCCACCGAGCAGCAGGCTCACCACGGGGATCGTGAAGCGGGAAGGCACGGTCAGGAGTCGGATTACAAGCTTTTGACACCTAGGCTACCCATGGCGGTTTCGGCAGGACCGTGATGGGCAGGACCGCGATTCGGAGGATGGAGAGAAAGCCGTGGCCCGGCGCCCCGGAGAGTTCTTGCCCTCTCTGGAAACCATGACGCCCTTCCCCGACTATCCGACTCCCGCCGATGAAGAAGAGCGGCTGCGGTCGCTGGAGAGGACCCTGCTGCTCGACAGCGAATCGGACGCTGATCTCGACCGCATCACCACCCTGGCCTCCGAGACCCTGGACACACCGATCGCCCTGATCTCTCTGGTGGATCGGGAGCGTCAGTGGTTTCTGTCCAAGGTGGGCTTGCAGGCCTCCCAGACACCCCGGTCCATGGCGTTCTGCGCCCACGCGATCACCCAGGGCTCGACGCTGGTGGTGCCTGACGCCCTGGACGACCCCCGCTTCAACACCAATCCGCTGGTGGTGTCGGAGCCGAACATCCGCTTCTATGCCGGCGCCCAGCTCAGGCCCCAGGACGGGCAACCCCTCGGCACCCTCTGCGTCATCGATCGGACACCCCGCCAGTTCAGCCCACGGCAGCTGCGCTGGCTCCAGCTCTTCTCTGAGCAGGTGAGCCGTGAAATCGAGCTGCGCCAGCGGCTGGCGCGTTGTCCCATCACCGGGTTCTTCAACCGCAGCTCATTCGAGATGCTCTGTCAGAAGGAGTTCGAGCGGGCCCGGCGCACCCATGGAACCCTGACTCTGCTGCTGCTCAGGGTGGAGAATCTCGATCAGGTGCGAGGGCTGGCCGAAGCCACGGCTCCCGATGGCCTTGTCGGTGAACTCGCCGAGCGGTTCAGCGCGCTGGCGGCGGAGTCCGATCTGCTGGGCCGCTATGCCGATGCCTGCTTCGCGATGCTTCTGGTGGGGGCTTCGACGGAGCGGGAGCAGGCCGTGTCCGATACCCTGCGGGGCGCCTCGGTGCGCTCTCTGCATCCTCAGCTCCTGATCGGCCTGAGCCGCCTGGACGCGGAGGATCTGAGCGCCGTCGATCTGCTCATCCGCGCCGACAACGCCCTGTTCCTGGCCCGGGCGGTGGAGCCGATCAAGCCTTCGCCGGGCCCTTGAACAGTCGGCCGGTGGTGCTACCTGTTGTGCTATCGACCGCGCTGCTGCTGGGGCTCCTGGCTGTAGTGAACCGGAGGCACCCGAGCCAGGAGCCCCAGCCCACGGCCATGGCCTTCACGTTGCCCTCGGCCCAGGATGTGGAGCGTCCCGGACTGGTCTTCAGCGATCGAGACGGCCACAAGCCCCGATCGAGCTCCTTGTCCTTCTGGATGTTGCACAAGAGCAAGAAGGTCTGGTTCCGCGTCCCTGATGCGGCGCCGGGGAGCGATCTTCAGCCGATGCTCCTTTACCGCGGTCGGCGCATCCTGTTCGGGGGTGATCTGGCCAACTTGTCGCCCAGCCAAAGCCAGCGGCTGAAACGCGACAGCATTCTCTGGGGTGATGCCGTCGCCCATGGCTGGGGTGTGGGTCCTGAGCACACCAACTACTACCTGTTCATCTGGACCCGCTGGTCGTGGCTGCATCCAGCCTTCAGGTCTCCATCGCGCTTCAGCCTGCGTTATCGGCCCCCAACGGCGCCTGAGAGGGCAGCAGATCGATCCGATGGCTGATCGTCAGTCGGCACCCCTGCTCACCCCGGCGTTGGTAGGTGATCTGCCAGCCGCGCTGCCGTTGCAGCTGCCGCAGCAGCACCATGCCCCAGTGGGCCTCCCGCTCCAGTGGGTCGTAGTCGTGGCTGGCCTGTTCCCTGTCGAGGCGGCGCCAGGCTTCCTCCATGTCGTAGCCCGGGCCATGGTCGTCGATCTGGATGCGGAGTTCAACGCTTGAGCGTGAGAGATCGATGGCGACCGGTGGAGGCGGCGAGAGGTCGCGGTGGGCGTGGCGGACCGCGTTGCTGAAGCCCTCCATCAAGGCGGTCTGGCCTTCCACCCAGAGGCTGTCGTTGATCTGAGCCGAGCGCAGGCGCTCGAAACGCGCCAGAACCTCGCCAACACCATCGAGCTGGCTGGGGACCAGGAAGGACTCCCGATGGATGGGGCTGCCGCTCGCCATGGCGATCACATCCCGCCAGCCTTACGACTGAACACCACAAGGATCGTTCTCAAGATCAGCTTCAGATCATGGAGCAGGCTCCAGTTCTGCTGATAACGAAGATCCAGGGCAATCACATCTTCGAAACGGCGAATCGAAGAACGACCGCTCACCTGCCATTCTCCACTGAGCCCTGGCTTGACATCGAAACGCTGCCAGTTCGGCACGTCGTAGAGCCCCACTTCATCCGGAGTGGAAGGGCGGGTGCCGATCAGGCTCATGTCACCGATGAACACATTCCAGAACTGAGGCAGCTCATCGAGGCTGGTCTTGCGCAGGATGCGGCCCACCCGGGTGATGCGCGGATCGTTCTCGTTCTTGAAGAAGGCCCCATCCGCCTGGTTGGTCACGCTGCTCTTGAGGGCCTCGGCCTGCGCCACCATCGAGCGGAACTTCCAGATGCGGAAGCGACGCCCCATCCAGCCGCAACGAACCTGCGAGAACAGGATCGGACCCGGACTGTCGCAGCGAATGGCGATCGCAATCGGCAGGAAGAGCACAGCCGTGATGGTCAGTCCGACCAGGGCGCCAGAGATGTCGATCAACCTCTTCGTGCGCGAGCGCACGGAGGGGTGGGTCTGAGGTGGTCGTCGATCCTCCCCGCGTCCGGGCGTGGCCACGACAGCGTCGGTGTGGTCGGTGATCGGTAGACGCGACTCGAGCCCCGTCATCGTTAGGGCCAGGCGAACCTGATGGTTCACGCTCCAGGCCTTCAGGGGGAGGGAGCGCGCCTGGGCCAGCTTGATGGCGCCCACCAGGGCACCGATGCCGCTGCTGTCGATCACCACGGTGTGACCGAAGTCCAGCACGACGGCCTTCAACTCCGGCGCCGAGAGCCAGCTGGGGAGGTCATCGCGCAGTTGGACGGCTTCGGCCACGGTGAGCCGGGGTGGCAGCTGGATCAGCAAGGTGCCGTGTCGCCGGCAGAGGCCGCAGGGATTGGGCTTGAATGGGGGTTCCATGGACAACTTCAGGCGCCTCTGGCTCGAGCACGGGGGCCTTCGGCGGCGGCCAGCCGTGCGGCGAAACGTCGTTGCAGACTGGCCGAGAGCACCTGGGCGGAGTGTTCGGAGAGATCGCTGATCGAAGCGTGTCTGGGCTGCTCCAGGAAGCGCACCAGATCGCCGGGGCACCAGCCGATCGGCACCTCCATCTGGGCCAGGGCCATCGCCAATTCCACCTGGTGATCATCGACATGTTCCTGAAATCGCTGGGAGCGCGGCACCAGGATGTAGGGCGTGCTGAGCTGATCAAGCAACAGCACGGTCCCTTCCCCGCAGTGGGCAATCACCAGCCGCGAGCGCTCGATCAGCTCCCGGAATGCGTCCTCCTTGAGCATCCGATAGACCGTGGCCCCACTCGGCAGGGTCGTGCAGGTGCCGTACTGCACAACCACCTCCTCCTGAATCAGGTCTGCATCGAGCAGGATCTCGATCCACTGCATCAGCCGGTTGAAGGGGTATTGCTCGGTGCCCACGGTGATGAAGATCATCGAAGGACTCCACCCAGGGTTGAATCCGCACGTTCCGCCGGCTCCAGCACCAGATCCGAGATCAGCTCCGCGCGGGGATAACGGCTCTGCAGCTGTGGCCAATGCACGTAGAGCACATGCAGAAAGGGCCTGACCAGGCGGGCCGAGAGGCTCAGGGTGTGGATCCTCGTGATCGATTCGATGAAGACCACCTGGCTGCCGAACAGGCGGCCCAGCAGGAGAAAGGGAACGGCTACCCCGGCCCCGGTGGAGAGGATCAGGGTGGGGCGTGTCCGGCGAAGGATCCCCAGTGCCAGCCCCAGATTCCTCAGCAGGTTGGGCAGATTGCGGTTGGTGGGGCTGAAGGCCCAGCGCACCACTTCCCCCTCCAGCTCCTGTTCCGTGGTGGCCGTCCGGAAGGTCACCCACACCCTGGGATGGTTCTCCCAGAAGGGTCTGAGTTGCTGCAGGGCCTTGAAATGCCCCCCTGAAGAGCACACCAGCAGAATGGTCATGGAGCTGCTCCCCCGACACCTGATGCGCCGGATCCCGGTCGAGGGTCCTGTCGCATCCTTCGCTCCTGACTGGATCCCGTGAGCCTGATCATGCTGGATTCCATCCGGCGATACAGCCAATCGGGCAGCAGCCAGAGCAGATACGCGGCTCCCAGGCTGATCAGTGTGCGGCGGGGCTCCTCCAGCAGGATGCGTGGGTTGCTGGCGAGGGACTGGTGCATCAGCCTTACCGCCACAGCGGGTTGCCGTTGCCGGATCGCGCGCCGGGCGAGATAGCGCAGTTGATAGGCCCTGGCCCTGGGGGCCCAGCGGGCGATGAAGCCCGGATGACGGATGGCGGTCTTGGTGAGGACTCGCTCCCAGGCGGCGTACTGCTGCTTGAGGTTGGCGGAGAGGCCACCTGCATTGACCCTGTAGAGGGTCAGCGCTTCGGGCAGCCCCTCGAAACGCCAGTCGGTCTGCAGGGCGATCCGCAACCAGCACTCAATGTCCTCCGACTGGCGGAAGGAATCATCGAAGTAAAAGTCTTCGGGTTCTCCATAGAGGTTGGCCCGAAAATGGATGGCCTCCAGCACCTCCCGGCGGATCACCACCGCCGAACCATTGCCGATTGGATTCCGGCAGAAGATCAGCTCCGGCGTGATGTCGTTCAACTGGGGCATCTGATAGATCCCCAGTGGCGACCCGTCTTCATTGATGAAGCCGGAACGAGAAAAGCTCACCCCCACCTCTTGCCGGAGTCGGAAGTGATCCACATGCCGCTCGATCTTCTCCGGCAGCCACAGGTCGTCGCTGTCAAGGAAGGCGCAGTACGTTCCCCTGGCCCGGCGGATTCCCGTGTTGCGGGCACCGGCGAGTCCCCTGTTGGCCTGCTGCAGGATATGCAGCCTTGGATCTGTGAACTTCCGGCAGATGGCGGGCCCCGTGTCGGTGGAGCCATCGTCGACCACCAGGATCTCCAGATGGGGATAGGTCTGGGCGATCACCGACTCGAGCGTGGCGGCCACGGTGGCCGCGCTGTTGTAGAGCGGAATGATCACCGAGACGAGCGGACCCGTCATGGCTGGCCCCTCCGGACACCGAAGGCAGACAGCACGCGGCTGATCCAGGCCCTCAGCACCACAGCCCCCCAGGTCAACCAGGTGCGCCGCGGCTGCTTCCAAAGCAGTGCTGGATCGGATCGCAGGGCCCGTGCCATGTAGTCGGATCCCTGGGCGGCCGCTGATCGCAGACGAAGACTACGGCGAGCCAGATAGCGCAACTGAAGCGCACGGGACTCATTCAGATGATTCTCCACCAGCTCCGGGGCATAGCGGCGCGCCTGGTCCACCATCTGCTCCCAGCCGGCCTCCATTCGAGCGAGTTGGGCCGAGAGACCACCGACACTGGTTCGGTACCCGGTGAGCACCTCGGGCACTCCAGCGATCTCCCAGTCCGTGCAGCAGCGCACCCGCAGCAACCATTCCAGGTCTTCGCTGTAACTCATCGATTCCAGGAAGCCGCCCACCTCCTCCAGCACCTGGCGCCGCACGACCCAGTTGGAGGTTGTGGTGGTGGGATTCTCCGAGAGAAAGTCCTCGGCGCGAAGATTGCGCAGCTTCGAGCTCGACACCTGGCCCGTGGGCACACCCTCGGGGCTGAGCACCTCCACACGGGCGAAGCTCACCCCCAGGCGGGGCTCGGCCCGGAGCTCTTGCAGGTGGCGCTCCAGCTTGGTGGGATGCCAGAGGTCATCGGCGTCGAGGAAGGCCACGATCGGGCCGCGGCTGCGGGCCACCCCAAGATTGCGAGCAGCTGACACCCCCCTGTTCGGGACGCAGATCACACCCAGCCGTCCGTCAGCGGCCTGCAGCCGGCGCACGCAGTCGGCGGTGCCGTCGCTGGAGCCGTCATCGACCACCAGCAGGTTCCAGTCGCTCCAGGTCTGGGCCTGGACCGAGGCAATCGTCGCCGGCAGTGACGTCTCGGCGTCGAAGGCTGGAATCACCACCGATACCGTGGGTCCTTCGTGAGCCTGGCTCTGCATCAGGCCAGCTCCCTGGCGGGGGACTGCAGCAACCTCCTGGCCCAGAGCAGATACAGGGGCTGCAGGACCAGGTGGGTGACCATCACCGCCACGGCCACCCCGAGAATCCCCCAGCCGGTTCCCACCAGAATCGCCAGGGCCAGCAGGACGGTGAAGATCAGGTTCCAGCGCAGATCCACCTGGGGAAGGCCCACGGCACGAAACAGCATCGAAGCGGCGTTGGCGAAGGGCCTCGAGAGGGCCGAGAGACAGATCAGGATCAGCACCGGCACCGCTCCCCGCTCCACCCACTGGGAGCCGAACACGATCGGCACATAGAGCGGCGCCAGGCTGGACTGGAGTGCCACCAGGGGGCCGATCACCACAGCGGTGGTGCGCAGGTTGCGGTTGAAACGCCGCTGCAGTTCTCCCGGGTCGGAGCGCACGTCACAGAGGTCGGAGTACATCGAAACCCCCATCGCATTCACGGCACTCAGGCTCAGGCCCAGGCCCGCATTGAAGGCGAAGTAGTAGACACCCAGCGGGGCCAGGCCCAGGAAGCGACCGATCAGCAGATAATCGATGTTCTCACGCAGAGTGTTGAGCAATTCGACGCCGAGAATGCGGCTGCCGAAGCCAAGAATCCGCCGCCAGTTCCTGATCGTGAAGGCCTGCACCGGCCTCCAGGCCTGGTATCTGTACATCATCAGCACCCAGATCGGTGCCACCAGCAGCTTGGGAAGAACGATGGCCCACATACCCAGTCCCATCAGTGCCAGCCCGCCGGTGAGCAGGTTGTCGGTCACCACCTGGGCGAGGTTGGTGAGGCTGAACACGTTCAGGCGGTTTTCGCGCCGAATCAGGGCCGTCTGAACCATGGCCAAGGGGTAGATCAGATAGGTGCATCCGATCGCCATGATCGGCATGATCAGTTTGGGATTGCCAAAGAAGCGGGCCACGGCGAACGAGCCGATGGTTTGGATCAGGAACAGGCCCCCGCCAAGCAACCAGTTCAGCCAGTAGGCCGTGACGCAGAGCTCCTCCACATCGGTGGCATCGGCCTGAACGAGCTTGTCGCCGATGCCGTTGCGGGTGAACACCCGGATGAATTCATGGGTGGTGAGGACGATGGCGGCCAGTCCGTAGTCCTCGGGGGTGAGCAGGCGGGCCAGGATGATCGTGGCCAGAAGCCGTGACATCCGAATCCCAAGCTCCGAGAGCCCCATCCAGCCCACGTTGCGCAAGAAGCGATCGCCGGCCACCTGTCCACGCAAGCCCTGCCAGCGGGTCTGGAGCGTGGCCAGCCAGCTCATCGGAATTCCTCAAGCAGCGTTTCCCAGGCGCTGACGAAGTCGTGCCAGGCAGAGGCTGCGGTGGCGCGGCCATGCCGTGCCCAGGCCAGGCGCCGCTCGTCTCCGGCCGCCGCCATCGCCGCGATGGCTGCCGCCCAGGCCGAAGGCTCGTCGCTCTTCACCTCGAGTCCGCAGCCCAGGGCCTGCTCCTGGAGGCCATCCACCGCCCGCACCAGGATGGGACGGGCGGCTGCTCTGGCTTCCAGGCAGACGTTGCCCCATGGTTCCCAGCGGGACGGTATTGCCACAGCATCGGCCTGGCTGAGAAAGCCCGGCACATCGTCGACGCGGCCCACCAACTGGATGGCTGGATCGGAGCCGGCCTGCTTCTCCAGGCTGGAGCGCAGCGGCCCCTCTCCCCCCAGCCGTAACTGCACGCTGCCGGCCGGCAGCTGGCGCACGGCCTCGATCAGCAGATCGAATCCCTTCTGCTCGTTCAGGCGCCCGAAGGCCACCAGCCGCAGGGGCGTCGGGGCCGGAGCCGGCAGCGGCACCGCCAGGAAGGGTTCCACGTCACGGCTGGAGCGGATCAGGCGCAGACGACTGTCTCCCACCAGCCGGGCCTCCCGCAACCATTGGCGCTGCCCCTCGGACACCGCCACTACCCGGTCCATGGCCCGGTAGGTCAGGCGAAGCATGCTTCGGAACCGCTGCTTCGAGGGGACCTGGTGCTGCTCGAACCCTCGGCTGTAGTGGTGCTCGATCAGGACGCGCCGGGGCCCCGCCAGGGCGACCAGGTCCGCCAGACCGCGCCAGGAGCTCGCCCGATGCAGCACGATCAGGTGCGGGCGCCAGGACTGGATTCGTTGCCGGGCATCCGTGCGGCCGACACAGGCGAAGCTGACCCACTCACCCAGGCGCGACCGGGAGAGACTCTCGAGGGTGGCGGCGATCCCGCCGCTCCAGCCCATGCTCTGGCCGGCGAGGACGTGAAGGACTCTCACCAGCGACCTTCCAGGACAGGATCCAGGCACTGCCGCAGGTCCTGACGCACCTGTCGGCGGATCTCCCCATCGTTGAAGCGACGTTTCCCGGACGCGAGAATCGCCTCCAGCTGGGTGGATGGCTCGAAGCTTTCGAGCCCACAGCCGATCACTCCCAGCCGCTCACTGAGGTCACGCCCCTTGTTCGAGTAGTGCAGGTTGAAGGGCACGCGTCCGGCGGCCAGGGCGAGTACGGCTGTGTGATAACGGACGGCCACGCTCAGGCTCGCCACCTTGAGGGCCCCCATCACCAGCTGCCAGCCGGCCAGACCCGAGCCCCCGTGAAATGGATTGAAGCTGGCCAGCCGCGGGACCCGCCGGGTCAGGGCCTCGGCCACCTCCAGGTCGTTGTCAGCCCCGTAGGCCCGGGACTGGATCAGGATCACGGGTTGCAGGCCCTGCCCGAGCAGGCTGTGGCTGAGGTCCACCAGTTGGTCCTGGAACTTGGCTGAGTTGTGGGCATACATCCTGTCGAAGCCCCGCACCGAGAGCAGGGCAGCCCGGGACGGTTCGATCCCGGCATCCCGCAGGAGACGGCTGGCTTCGGCTTCGGCACGGGGATGGAGGGTCAGGGCAAAGGCCGCGTCATAGGAAAGAATTGCCTTCACGCCGGCCTGGCACAGGCGTCGGTGACTTTCGGCATCGCGGACGCACACGCCAGCAAGGCGCTTCAGGCACAACACCAGAGCATGGAAGCTCAGCCCATGGCACGATCTTGGGATGGACTGGCCGAACAGAACAGTGTGCTGTGGATCCCTGTTCAGCTCCCTGAGGTTCTGCAGAAAGGTGCGCGTGATCAGCCACTCTCTGCCGTTGTTGAAGATGTCGCCACCGACACTGATCAGGGCATCACAAGAGCCGAGTTCAGCCGGAAAGCTGACACCAGGGACCGGCAGTGGTTCCACGTCCTGAACCTTGGCCACCACCTCGGCGGGATCCACCAGGCTGGCCAGGGCACTGTAGATGGCTGCATCGCCGATGTTCAGGGTTGAGTAGGTGTTGATCAGCCCAATGCGGATAGCCATGATTAGAGCAGGATCAGGCAACCGTTGATTTGTTTCAGCAATCCAGCAGGCTGGAATTCACAATGTTCATGGACCAGTATAGAGTGGGAGTTGAAGGGGCCCACCAACATGTCAGAGTATTGTTGTTGCCATGCAATCTAGCATCGCGCCATCTCCTGGATGTATCCGTGGCACCTGTTCCTTCGCCGCTTTGCAAGGGTGTCTTGCGGGGCAGGTGGTGGACAGCGATGGCCTTGTGATCATGCTTAACATGGGTGTTGCCATTGGACCATGACGGTGCAGGACCTGCATCATCCGAAGTGACAGATCACCTGCCGATGCTCCACAGGGGTTGGCTTCAGCTGCTTCTCTGGCCTCGCTGCTCCGCAGCGGCTGCAGCGGTCCTGGCTCTTCTCTCCGCCGGCCTTGTTCTCGCAGGCCCTGTCCGGGCATTGCCCCTCTCTCCGGGGGACCGGCTCAAATTGAGCATTCCGGACGGTGAGGAGTTCAGCGGACTTTACGAGGTTAATCAGGACGGGAAGCTCGAGATTCCTTACCTGCCTCCGCTCAATGCCGCTGGGCTTGAGCCCAGCGCACTCCAGAAATCGATCACCCATGCACTGCTCTCGGGTGGCTACTTTCAGCCCTCGTTCCTGCGTGTCAGCGTGAACGTCATCCAGTGGGCACCTGCCCAGGTGTTCGTGCGAGGGGCCACGTTTCTGCCTGGCCGCGTTCTGATCAATGAACTCTCCGATGCTGAGCTGACTCAACCTCCGGTTCAAATCAGCGGGAACAATCCCACTAATCGCTACCTTTCTGTGGCGCTGCGGCAGGCCGGTGGTCTCAAGCCAACGGCTGACATCAAGACCATCCAGCTGATCCGGGCGGGGAAGCCGCAAACCCTCGACCTCAGTGGCATCTTCAATGGTGAACCCTTTGAGGATGTCCCTCTGATCGCCGGTGATCAGGTGATCGTTCCAGACACCGGAGTTGTCAATAATCTGATTGTTAGACCCTCACAAGTCACCCCTGTTGGCGTGAAGATCTTCCTTTCAAATCTGACTGTTCCTGCCACTGGAAATTCGATCTCGGGAATCAGTCGGGATGCAACATCTTTCTCCTATGGATCACGTTTTTCTCAGGCTGTTGTCGCCGCTAATTGTGTCGGTGGCACCAGAGGCACCAATGCGGGTCGTCGAGCGATTCTTGTCACGACCAACGAGCTCACCGGCAAAACCTCCGTGCTGGAGCGAGGCATCCATGAGCTGATGCAGGCCTCCACGGATGATCGGAACAACCCTTATCTGATGGCCAACGATTCGGTGGCTTGTTTTGATTCTACCGTGACATCCATCCGCGATGTGATGAGGACGTTGTCGGATGTGATCCTGCCAGGTACCCTGATTCGCGCGTTCTTCTGATGCAGTCAGTCTCGCAGAAGATTGCGACAAGGCTGCGGGCCCATCCGCTGCATGGCTACCTGAAACGCCGCTGGAACCGCTACGCCACCCTTGGCCTCGCCGCCAACGCCTTCATCTGGATCACGTCACTCCTATACCTGGCCTTGGCCCGCCCGGTCTATACGACGAAATGGGCCCTTCTGCTGCCTGGCGGGAGCAGTGGTGTGAGCGTCAATCTTCCTGAAATCGGCCAGGCGTCTTCCTCCAGTGGAACGGGAATGGGTAGCTCCACCTTTGATCAGAGAGCCAACTATGAATATATCTTCAGCAGCGATACGGTGCTGTATCGAGCAGCGAAGCTGGCAGGTCTTGCTCCCGGTCAGTTCAAAAAGCCGAGAATCAAGCTGCTGGATAATACCACCCTGATGGAATTTGAAGTGGCTGCACCTACTCCTGCCCTGGCAAAGGCCAAATCCTTCGCGCTCTATGAAGCGATCGCGGAGCGTCTCAATGAGCTTCGACGCAGGGAGATCAGCCAGCGCGAGGGGCCCACCCAGAAGATTCTGAGTGAGGCCCAGCTCAAGCTGGAAGTCGCCCAGACGAAACTCTCCCAATACAAGTCGCGCTCTGGTCTCACCTCTGATGATCTTGTCGGCAACCTCTCCAGCAACATCGAGGATCTCCGCAAGCAGCGGGCTGAGGCCACGGCGCAGCAGCGCCTCTTTGCCGCTCGGCTGGAGCAGCTGCGGCGCGATCTCGGCCTCAGCTCCTCCCAGGCGGCGGATGCCTTTCTGCTTCAGAACGATGGGGTCTTTCAGCAGAACCTGAGGGAGTACAGCGAGGCCAGCGCTTCCCTCAAGGTGTTGTCCGGGCGCTTTGGCGTCAACCATCCCCGAGTGATCAAGGAACGCAAGCGTCAGGAGTCGGCGATGAATGGTCTGCTCCGCCGCAGCCGCTCGCTTCTGTCGCGGTCCCTTTCGGCGGCTGAGCTGGCCCGCCTGGCCTTGGCCAGTTCAGGAGCCTCTGGCCGCGACACCCTGCTGCAGGGGCTGGTGACGGTGCAAGCCGACCTTGAGGGTGTTCAGGGCCGGATTCAGGGCCTCGATCGGGCCATAGTCAGCCTGGAGGCCCGTCTCAGCCGGCTCTCCCAGCGCCAGTCAAACCTCGACTCCCTCAAGCGTGATGTGCAGATCGCCGAGGCTGTCTTCGCCTCCACACTCACCAAGCTGGATCTGGGTCAGGGCGAGCTGTTCTCGGCCTATCCCCTCGTGCAGATGGTCGTGGATCCGGAGTTGCCCGGGAAACCCTCCTCTCCCAAGGTGGGATTCGTGCTGGCCGGGGCCGTCCTGGGATCCATCTTCTCCAGCCTTGGCCTCTGGCTGCTGTGGCTGCGCAAGCCCTGGGTCAAAAAGCTGTCCAGGCTGATCTCCCCATGACTGCACCCCCCTTAGGCCTGGATGACGCCGTGGGGTCCCCAGGGTTTCGAGATCGGATCACACCCGCCAATGTTCCCGAACGCCTGATCTGGTGGTCCATTACATGGATCTATCCCATCTGGGTCGTGGGTGGTCTGTATGTGGTGGGTTCTGTCCTTGGTTGGCTGCTGCTTTTTTGTCTGCTGATCAAGCTGCTCGCCCAGGATGAAACCACCCCTGAATCAGAGCGCTTGCAGGTCTCCTGGGTGCTCTGGTGCTGGGTGGCAGGAATGCTGCTGATGGAGGTTGCCCTGCTCGCTGGACATCTCGACTTCAATCTCGGCATCGCCATGATCATCAAGTCGTCGATCGGCTGGGGGAAGGGTTGGGCCGCTCTTGCGCTTTATCCTCTGGCTGGCTGCCTGAAGATCCGCGCTCCTCTGATCTACCGGGCGATCTGTATCGTTGGCTTACACACGTTACTGATCACTCCTGTTCTCTTGATCACTCCTTACCTTCACCTTCCCCAGATCCTCTATGTTTCACCGCTCAGGATGATTGGTGGTCCGGGTAATGAATTCTTCGATGTCCCCCTTTATGAAATTGATGGCAGCACCGGTGATCTGCGCTGGAGATTGTTCACCCCCTGGGGACCGGCGCTGGGAATGGTCGGCAATGTGTTCTTCATGCTTTCGCTTCAGGAGAAGAATCCACGCTGGAAGAGCGCGGGCTTGTTGGGATCGGTGGTGATGTGTCTGGTCTGTAAGTCCAGGTTGGCGCAGTTGAGCCTTGTTCTCGTCCCTCTGATCACGGCCGTTCTGGGACGGCTGGGCCGGCCAGCCATGCTGTTGATCCTCGGTTTCGTCAGTTATCTGGCGGGCCTGTTCTCCCCCTGGATTCTGCTCAGCCTGGAGCAATTCTGGGATTCATTCAAATCAGCCCGGGCGGGCTCCACGCGGGTTCGCATGGCATTGAAGCGTATCGCCGTCTATCGTTGGAGGGTTGAGGCTCCCCTCTGGGGACATGGAGTCGTGGAGAAAGGCCCACACCTGGTCGAGGGGATGCCGATCGGCTCCCATCACACCTGGGCCGGGTTGCTCTTCGTCAAGGGTGCCGCTGGTTTTGTGGCTTTGGCTGTGCCCATGCTGGCCAGCTTTGTTGATCTTCTGATCAGATCGATGGATGCGCGTCGCCAGCTGGCCCGAGTTGGTCTGAGCATTGTCATCATTCTATTTCTCTATACGTTTGGCGAAAATCTGGAGATTCTTGTCTACTTGTACTGGCCCGGTCTGGTGGTCATGGGTCTTGCGCATCAGGAACCGCTGCCCGAGGATCTACCTCCATCACCCCCAGGCACCTTACAGATGGCCTGAGTCTCTGATGGAGACTCAGCCACGGTTCGACCTTCTCCCTCCCTCCTGCCTTCATTGTTATCCTTACCTGATTGATTTCAGAGCATGGCCGACCTGGATACCGACAAAGTCACGATCGATCAGCTGCGCAGTACCGTTCTCCCCTTCGTGCGCGCCGACCAGGAGGGCCTCGTTGTCGAGATCAACGAGGCCTTTCAACAGGTCTATGGTTGGCTCCCTGAAGACATTCTTGGTCGCTCCCTTGGCCTAATTCTTCCTGCGTTTTTCAAGGATGCCCATCACCTTGGATTCTCCCGCTTCAGGATCACCGAGGGCGTTGGCTCTGAAGTTCTCAATCACCCGCTCAGGCTGAAAACTGTCTGCAAGGATCTTCGCGAGATCGAGTCTGAGCACTTTATCGTGGCCGAGCGTGAGGGTTCCACCTGGAGCTTTGCCGCCACCCTCACCCCGCTGGAGTGAGGCCTTGAGTTCAGCCGAACTTCAGGAGCAGCTTCGCAGAACATTGGGGCGTCTGGAAGCTGCCCTGAGCTCGGTCGAAGACGCGCTTGTGCTCACGGATGTCAACGGACGTGTCGAGTGGACCAACCGTGCTTTCAATCAATTCGTGGGCCAGCCGCGGCTGCTCAGTCTGGGTCGTCTCCTTGTTGAGTTGATGCCTCCTCACTATGTCGAAGGAAGCCCAGAGTCCTCGCGGGATCTGCTTGAAGAGGCTCGCCTCGGGCCTGGCAGCCTGCTGTGGGATCTCTCTCCCACCCCTCCGCGAAGGGTCGTCGAGGTCAAATGGTCACCGGTCAACCTCAATCCCGATCCCTCCCTGGTCTTCGTGTTCCGTGACCTCACTGAGATCACCATCGCCCAGGATCAGATCATCCGAGCGCGTGACACCCTTGAGCATGATGTGGCGGCCCGAACTCTCGAACTTCAGCAAGCTCGGGATGAAGCACTGGCAGCAAAGGGTGCCATGGGACAGTTCCTGTCCACCATCAGTCATGAGATCCGAACTCCTCTCAATGCCGTGATCGGTATGTCCGATCTGCTGCTGGATATAAGTCTGGATCTCCAGCAGCAGGAGCTTGTTCAAACCATCAACAGCAGTGCCGAGCTCCTGCTGCGTCTCATCAACGACATCCTTGATCTGTCCAAGATCGAGGCCAAAAAGTTGACGATCGCCTCGGAGGCTTTCTCCTTGCGATCGTTGGTCCTGGATTGCTGTCGGATGATGGATGCAGCTTTGCGTGCAAAGCATCTCGAGTTGCGCTGCTCCTTTTGTGACGATCCACCTGATGGTCTTATCGGCGATGGCCTACGCATTCGTCAGATTCTACTAAATCTGCTGAATAATGCAATCAAGTTCACAAATCAGGGCTCCATTGACGTGAAAATCGGCTGGCGCCCCCTAGCTCCTGATTCCATCGAGCTGGATCTCACTGTGGACGATACAGGTACTGGAATCTCCGAAGATTTTCTTTCCAAAATCTTCCAAGATTTTAGCCAGGAACACAATCAGGCCCATGCCAGTCATCAGCAGGGAACCGGTCTGGGACTGGCCATCTGCGATCGGCTCTGCCACTTGATGGGAGGCGGCATCGAGGTCCAGAGCCAGCTTGGCCAGGGCAGTCGGTTCCACGTCCGTCTTCCCCTGAAGCGCAGTGCGCCGGAAGTGTCGCCTGTCTCGGGATCGGACGAGTCCCTTGACCTGGACCTGAGCTCGGTCCGCCTGCTGGCCGTGGAAGACAACCGCATCAATCAGAGGGTTCTTGAACTCCTTCTGGCCAAGCTGAGTCTCAAGGTTGAATTCGCCGATTGTGGTGAGGATGCGTTGGAGCGTCTCAGTGAGGGAGGATTCAATCTGGTGCTGATGGATCTGCAGATGCCCGGAATCGATGGGCGCGAGGCCACCTGCCGGCTGCGCGCCCTGCCGATTTCACAGCCTTATGTTGTGGCGCTGACGGCGTTCGCGCTTGAGGATCAGCAACAGGCCTGCCTGGAGGCAGGCATGCAGGATTTCCTGACCAAGCCTGTGAGAGTCCCGGCCCTGAGGGGTTGTCTGCAGCGCTTTCTGCACTGGAATGCCCATCGGCAAGGCGGTTCCGTCCTGTCCGAATTAGCTCCTCCTTCAGCGGCCCTGGCACCCCTGGAGTCGTCTCCATGACGACACCTTCGGTTCTTGATCAACGGGTCTGGGAGGACTTGCGTGCTCTGGGTGGATCTGAGGCTGATGCGCTCATCCTTGAGCTGATCAGCATGTACCTGGAAGATGCACCCATCCAGCTGGAGGCCATCCGTGAGGCTGTCCGCCAGTCCGACCGTCGCGCTATCGCTTTTCATGCCCATGCCCTGCGCTCACCCAGCGCCAGCCTGGGGGGCCTGGGGCTCGCTGAGGCCTGCGCCGCTCTGGAAGCGGGGGTCGACGCCATCGATAGTCTTTCCCTGGAGTCCCCTCAGGTGCAGAAACTTCTGGCTGAATCCGAACAGGTCGTTGAGGAGTTGAGGTCGATGATCCGTGACCTCTGATCCCACCCCCGGCCTCAGCGCGTCGACCACGATCCTGCTGATCGACGATGACCGGGTTCTGCAGCACATTCTCAGAGGGCTTCTCCGGGCACAGGGATGCCTGGTGTTGACCGCTTCTGATGGTTCCAGCGGGCTGGAGCTCGCGCGTCGGCACAGGCCCCAGCTGGTGCTCTGTGACTGGTGCATGGCTGGAATGGATGGTCTGGAGGTCTGCCGACGGTTCAAACAGGACCCGCATCTGGCTGCGATCTATTTCATCCTGCTCACCTCACGCTCATCGCTCGGAGAGCGGGTGGAAGGCCTTGATGCAGGTGCCGATGACTTCCTCTCCAAGCCGGTCGAGCCTTCCGACTTGTTGGCGCGGGTGCGCTCTGGCTTGCGCTTGTACCAGGCCAATCATGAGTTGCTGGTGTTGAGCCAAGACCTTGCCGCTCAGAAGCAAAGGCTGGAGGACGAACTCACCAGCGCCGCCGATTATGTCCGCTCGATCCTCCCTTCCTCCCTGGAGGGTGCGGTTGGCATCGATAGTCTGTTCATGCCCTGCCAACAGCTGGGCGGTGACTGCCTTGACTATTACTGGTTGGATGAGAATCAGTTGATTCTTTATCTGCTGGATGTGTCTGGACATGGTCTGGCAGCGGCTCTTCCCTCGATCTCTGTGCATAATCTTCTGCGCTCCCGCGTGCTCACCCAGTCCGATCTTGGTGATCCGGCTGCTGTGCTTGGCTACCTCAATACCTGGTTTCAGATGGATCGGCAGAACAACCAATACTTCACACTCTGGTATGGGGTTTATGACAAGAGAAGTGCGGTGTTGCGCTATGCTAGTGCCGGTCATCCGCCAGCCCTTCTGTTCACTCCGGATGTTCAACAGGGCTACACACTTAAGGAGTTGAAAGCACCCAGTCTGCCTATTGGTCTGTTCGACGGTATCAATTATATAACCCACTCCTGTTCAGTCGAGCCTGGCGCCCTTCTCTATCTCTACAGTGATGGAATCTACGAAGTCCCCACGTCTGGAGAGGCTATGTGGGAACTCGAAGATTTCCGTCGGCTGCTGCGAGAGCAGATCGGCAGAGGAAGCACGGACCTGCAGCAGCTGGTTGAGGCCATTCGTGACTGCACTGGTTGCACCTCATTCCCAGACGACGCCTCGGTGATAGCAGCACGGTTTTCTGCTGGCAATACTCATAGGCAAGACTGATCAAAACTGGCTCGATCGGCATAAACTTCGAAGATCCGATCGGTTCCGGTGATCTCAAGAACCAACTTCAGCTGAGGGCAGAGTGAACACAAGGCCAAGCGCTGACCGCCCTCCCGCACTTTCTTGAGGCAGGCCACCAGAGCACTGAAGCCATTGCTGTCCATGAAGGTGATCGATTGGGCATCAATCAGGATCATGCCCTTGCCAGCAGCGAGGGCGTTGCTCAGGTCCTGGCGCAGCTGTTTGCCGGCGTCGCTATCCAGCACTCCTGACGGCTGGATCACATGCAGGAGATATGACGCTGGGGTATCCATGCTGGCTGGTGGTGTGTTGATTCATCCCCATTCTCGGTGAGGCCCGGCCTTTCTGGTCTTGCTCCGCTGGGCTCAGGGCAGTTTCTGGACGGGCCAGTCGATCAACCTCTCCCGACTAGGCTTAACCCAGGATGATGGGTCTCCAGCTCTAGGCGATTTGTTCTTACGTTGGCTCCATCGCGAAGGCGAGCTCCCTACGAGCTCCCGGAGCGTTCGGCTGGAGGCTTTTTTGGCTGGAGCCACGGTGTTTCTGGCCTCGGCTACGGCCCTGGTGTTCACCGAACGCATGGCCTCACGGGCGCTCCTGCAGCAGGCACGAATCGATCTGATTGGTTTTGCAGGCATTTCGGCCGCCAGCATCGATGCTCGCTTGCATGGTCGAATCATGGCCGCCCGAAGGATCGGTACTCCGGAGTACCGGGTTGCCTCTGAGCCCCTGCTGGCACTTCGCGGGGCTGTGCCAGAGGCTTATTACGCTTACACCTTGGTGGCCTCAGCCAAGGGCCAGGCCCCGCGTTTTGGGCTCGATAGCTCCTACTACATCAAGAATGCCGGCGACGACACCCCCGTCGCCCAGCCAGGTCAGCCCTATCCCGATGCGTCCCCGGCTGTCCTGCGGGCCCTGAGCACTGGGTTGGCCGACGCCAGCCGTGACACCTACACCGATTCCTGGGGCACCTTTCTCAGTGCCTACGCACCCTTTCGCACGGCCGATGGTCGTGTCGCAGGGCTGGTGGGAGTTGATCTCTCCCTGGAGGCCCTCAACGCTAGGCTTCAGCCTCTGCGCCTGGCCCTTGGTCTCGGGTTGCTGGCCAGTTCGGCGCTCTCGGTGCTTGTGGGCCTTCGGCGCTTCCAGGCCCTGCGGGGACGGGTCGAGGTCCTGGCCCTGCAGGAGCGCGGCAGGATCCTTGCTGAGCAGGCCAACCGGGCCAAGAGCATCTTTCTGGCCAGCGTGAGCCATGAGATCCGAACGCCGCTCCACGGCATCCTCGGCATGAGTGCCATGGCCCTGGACGGTGACCTGTCGAGGGATCAGCGGGAATTCCTCGAGACGATCCAGTGCTCGGGAGAAAACCTGCTCCGCTTGCTCAACGACATCCTGGAGTTCACGACCATTGAGGCTGGGCGTCTCAAGGTGCAGCCGCGGCCTTTTCAGCTTTGTTCGCTGCTGGATCGGGCGATTGAGGCCCACGCAGCTGATGCCCGTGGCAAGGGGCTCGATCTGACGCTTCAACTCCCGCAGGTTTCGGCCCGTCCCGAACGGTTGGTGAATGGCCTCTGGATCGTCTCTGATCCTGAGCGGTTGCTGCAGATCCTCTCCCACCTGCTCGGCAACGCCGTCAAGTTCAGTGAACACGGCCGGGTGCAGCTGATGGTTGTCCTGGTGCCTGCCACTTCACCCGAGATTGTTCAAGTTGGGTTCACTGTTTCAGACACCGGCATCGGCATGGAGCCGGAGGTTGTTCAGCAGCTGTTCCAACCCTTTTCCCAGGCTGATGGCTCTTCTACCCGACTCCATGGCGGCACAGGCCTGGGTCTGGTGATCGCCCAGCGGCTTGTTGCCGCTCTGGGGGGCAGCTTGGCTGTGGAAAGCCAGCTTGGCCTGGGCACTCGTTTCAGCTTCGCGCTTGAGGTCCCCATCGCGCCGTCAGCAGCGCCGCTGACGAACGACGAGGCCGAGCCGGAGTCTGCTGGTGATGGCATCGCCGACGCCTCCCGGGCCAAGGCGTTCCGGCTTTCCCTGCGCATCCTTGTGGCCGAAGACAGTGCCGTCAACCGCCGGGTGTGCGCGCTGATGTTCGCCAAGCTGGGGCTGAGCGTCAGTTTCGCCGTCGACGGTGAGGAGGCGGTGTCCCTTCACGCTTCCCTTGATCCGGACCTGATCGTGATGGATGTGCAGATGCCCCGCCTCGATGGCCTGGGGGCCACCCGCCGGATTCGCCGCAACTGCGGCGATCAGCAGCGCCCATGGATCGTGGCGCTCACGGCTGGAGCCACTGTGGCTGATCGCGCTGAGGCGCTGGAAGCCGGCATGAACGACTTTCTGACCAAGCCGCTGCAGCTGGCGCAGCTCAGCGATGCGCTCGATCGGGCCAGTCGGGCCTCGAGGGCAATCAGGGTGAAGTGCTGAACCCTCGGCGGTTCGATCGAAGTGGCGGCCAGGCCATCGGGGTCGGCGTGAAGAAGGTCTTGAGGCAATGGATCGCCGTGGGCTGTTCTGGTCCAACTGGAGAACAGCGTGCCTGGCGTGGCTCCAGGGGCCACTGTGTCAGTGCCTCCGCTGCTCAATCCCATGGCTGCCGCTCCCTATTTGATCGCCCTGGCCCTGCTGGAGCAGGGGGGGCAGCGGGCGATGCCACTGCAGGGGAAATCGTTGCTTGAGCCCGTGCCGGCCGATGGTGATCCGGGTGATGTCGGACGGCAGCAGGCCCTTGAGCTGCTGGTGAGGGTGTGGCAGCGCAGTGAGGAGGGTGCGCTGCGCCGGGCGGCTGGCGAGCACAGCCTGCTGCTGCTGGAGCTGCCGATTGAGGCTCTGCAGGAGACATTGCCGGCCCTCAAGGCCCAGTGGATCGCCACCGGCGACAGCACGGTCTTTCTGCAACGGCTGAGGGAGCTGGCGGGCGGTCTCTGGATCCTGGGTCTGGAACGCCGTGAGCCTCTCTGCTTCCGGCGGCTTCAGTAGGGGCTCCTGCCCAGTGGCTTCAGGGCAACCAGGTGTCACGGCAACCAGGGGGAATCGCTGAAGTCGGGATCACGCTTCTCCAGGAAGGCATTGCGCCCCTCCTGACCCTCGGCGGTTCGATAGAAGAGGTGGGTGGCCTGGCCCGCCAGCTCCTGAATGCCGGCCAGTCCATCGGTTTCGGCGTTGAAGGACGCCTTGAGGCAACGGATCGCCGTGGGGCTGTGCTGCAGCACCTCCCGGGCCCAGCGCACCCCCTCGGCTTCCAGCTCGTGGAGCGGCACCACCGCGTTTACCAGGCCCATGGCCAGAGCCTCTTCGGCGCTGTAGCGACGGCAGAGGAACCAGATCTCCCGGGCCTTGCGCTGGCCCACCAGGCGCGCCAGGTAGCCGGCGCCGAAACCGCCATCGAAGCTGCCCACCCTCGGGCCCGTCTGGCCAAAAACGGCGTTCTCCGCCGCCAGGCTGAGGTCGCAGAGCAGATGCAGCACCTGGCCGCCGCCGATGGCGTAGCCCGCCACCAGGGCGATCACCACCTTGGGCAGGGAGCGGATCTGGCGTTGCAGATCGAGCACGTTCAGGCGCGGCAGGCCGCTTTCATCGAGGTAGCCACCATCGCCGCGCACGCTCTGGTCGCCGCCGGCACAGAAGGCGTAGCCCCCGTCAGCGGCCGGGCCCACGCCGGTGAACAGCACCGCGCCCACCCGCGGGTTGTCGCGCACCCGGCTGAAGGCGTCGTACAGCTCCACCACCGTGCGCGGGCGGAAGGCGTTGCGCTTGGCCGGACGGTTGATGGCGATCCGGGCGATCCCCTCCCCACAGAGGTCGAAGCGGATGTCCTCGTAGCTGGCGGCGGGCTGCCAGTGCACCAGGCTCTCCCCCGGCAACACCGGGTCAGAACCAGGGGCAGCGGCCGGCTGGGGATCGGCGCTCATCGCGGCGGGGGCTGGGGCGGAGCCATTCTGAGCTGTGGGCGCGGGCGGTCCTGGCGCAGGCGCTGTCGCCACCGGGCATCGGCCTGGCGATCGGTTCTCACCTCCAGCAGGGCCACGGGCCGCTCCAGGGCCCAGGCGAGGGCTTCGCCCAGTTCGGCCAGGGCCCCCACCCGACGCCAGGGCACCCCATAGGCGGCAGCCAGGGCGGTGTGATCCAGGGGCTGAGCCATGGCGAAGAGGCGCTCGAAATCCAGGCCCGCCGCCGCCCGGATCGGCAGCTGCTCGAAGATGCCGCCGCCACCGTTCTCGATCAGCACCACGGTGAGCCGGCCCTGTAGCCGGTGGTGCCAGAGCCAGCCGTTGGCGTCGTGGAGCAGGGCCAGATCGCCGCTCAGCAGCACCAGCCTGCCCAGGCTCTCCGCCAGTCCGGCCGCCAGCGACAGGGTGCCGTCGATGCCGGAGGCTCCGCGGAAGCCATAAACGGGCCGGGCGGGGCCGCTGGGATCGGCGAAGCTCTCCCAGTCGCGCACGGGGCTGCTGCTGGCCAGCATCACCGCCAGGCCCGGTGGCAGCAGCTGGCTCAGGGCCCGGGCCAGGCTGGGTTCATCCGGCCGGCGGGCCGCCGGCTGGTTCAGTTGGGCGTTCAGCCAGTGTTGGGTGCCGTCTTCGGCGGCCCGCCAGCGAGCCAGATCGTTTTGGTGGGCGGTGGTGCCGTCGCCGCCCTGCCAGAGAGCAGCCGGCAGGGCGGCGCACCAGGCCGAGAGGCCAACGCTGCAGCTGGCCGTCACCGTGCCCAGCGGATCGAGCGGTCGCGGATCCCCTTCGCTGATCAGCACCTGCAGGCCGCCGCACTGCGCCAGCCAGCGCTGCAGCCGCTGGCTGGCGGGCAGTGGCCCCAGCCTCAGCACCTGGGGGGGAGTCAGGGCGGGGTCAGGGTCTTCGAGGATCAGGTCGTAGCCGGCCACCAGCTCCAGATCGGTCTGGCCCCGAAGGCCGGAGAGTCCATCGGCCAGCAGCGGCCAGCCACTGCGCCGCTGCCAGCGCCCCAGTGCCTCCACAAAGGCTGGCCAGTGCTGGGGGCTGCCCCGCCAGGGGCCCGCCACGATCAGGCCGGGGCGATCAGGATCCAAGCCGAGCAGCCCGAGCGCCTCGGTGGCTTCCGCTGGGGCGCCAGCTGGGGCTTCAGCCGGGATATCAGCGCTGGCTTCCGCTGGGGTGCCCAGTTCAGCGGCCAGGCGCTGCAGGGCCTCCGCGCTGGCATGGAGTGGTTCTTCAAAGGGCAGATTCAGGTGTACCGGCCCCATCGGGGCCGCCAGGGCGCTGCGGTGGGCCTGGCGGGCCAGGTCCCGGATGGCTGTGGGGTCCATCTCGGCCAGGCCCCGGCCATCGGCCTGGGCGAACCAGCGGCAGCAGGCGGCGAGGAACTCCTCCTGGTTCACGGTCTGGTTGGCGCCGCAGTTCTTCAGGCGCAGTGGACGATCGGCGCTGAGCAGCAGCAGCGGGATGGAGCCACTACCCGCCTCCACCACCGCCGGCAGCAGGTTGGCCACGGCGGTGCCGGAGGTGGTGATCACCACCGCTGGTCGGCCCTCGCCCCTGGCCAGACCCAGGGCGAAGAACCCCGCCGAGCGCTCATCGATGGCCGTGTGCAGCTCCAGCCCCCGCTGCAGCAGCAGCCCTGCCGCCGCCGCCAGGGGCCCCGAGCGGCTGCCTGGGCAAAGCACCACCCGCCTCACCCCCAGGGCCATCAGCTCCAGCAGTAACTGCGCCGCCGCCCGCAGGTTGGCCTCAGCCCGATCACCGTGCTGAGGAGGCAGCTGCTGGCTCACTGGGTCCGCCACCGCTTCAGGATGGAGAGATCATGCCCAATCCCCCTCCGGCCCCCTCGGCCATGCCCCCCTCCGGCGCCAGTCGCCGCTGGGGGGGCGCCCGCCAACTGCTGCCTCTGCTGCTCTGGGTGGCCGTGGCCCTGCTGATGCGTTGGCAGGTGATGGAACCCCGCTGGATCCCCTCGGGTTCGATGCTGCCCACCCTGCAGCTGGAGGACCGCATCCTGGTGGAGAAGCTCCGGCCACGCCTGGCCCCGGTCCTGCCGCTCGGGGCGATCGTGGTCTTTCGTCCGCCAGATCCCCTCCTGGCCGCCGGTTACGACCCCCGGGCCGCCCTGATCAAACGGGTGGTCGGGCTGCCCGGCGATGTGATCGAAGTGGCCTCTGGCCACCTGCTCCGCAATGGCGTGGTGGTGAGCGAACCCTGGCGGAGTGAGCCGATCGACTACGAGCTCCCACCGCTCACCGTGCCGGCTGGCCACCTGCTGGTGATGGGGGATAACCGCAATGCCAGCCTTGACTCCCACCTCTGGGGCCCCCTGCCGGCCGACCACGTGATCGGCACCGCCGTGTTCCGGTACTGGCCCCTGCGCCATCTCGGCCCCCTTCGGTCTTCACCACCTGCGGGGAACAGGTGATCTGAAACCTTGCGTTAGGGTTCCTACCCAGAAACGGATCACGCCGGAGGGGCATGTTCAACCCGGAGTTCCTGACCACCGACAGCGAAGCAATCAGCGGGAACTCCCTGATTCAATATCTGCAGGATCAGTCACCTGATGTGCTTCAGCGGGTCGCCCGCTCCGCCAGTGGCGACATCCAGGACATCATTCGCCACAACGTTCAAGGATTGCTGGGGATGCTCCCCGGTGAGCAGTTCGAAGTGAAGATTCAGACCAGCCGCGACAACCTCGCCGGGCTGCTGGCCTCCGCGATGATGACTGGTTATTTCCTGCGCCAGATGGAGCAACGAATGGAGCTGGAAACCACCCTCTTCGGCGAGGGCGGTCTGGACGCCGATCCTGGTGAACTCAAGCTCTGAGCTTCGGGTCGTTCTCTGAGTCCCGCTCGTCCCTTGGTTCACTGGGCACCACACCCCAGCGCACCAGGGTCTCGTCGATGCCGGCCAGGTAGGCCCAGGAGCCCTCAGACACGGCCCAGGGCCGTTGTCTGATCGCCAGGGCCAGATCTTGCAGATCACCGGCTGAGCAGGCCATCGGGGCGTCGTAGTGGGCGGGCACGAGCCAGCGCAGCTGCTTCAGCTCGCCGAGGCCCTCCAGCCAATGCAGCAGGGCCTCCCGACAGCGGGGGAACACAAGCCGCTCCAGCACTGGAGCCACCTGCAGGCGGGCTTCACCGCGGGGGCCCAGCAGGGCCTTGAACTCCCTCTCCCAGCCCTGCGACCAGCGAAAGGGGTAAAGGCCGAAATAGGACCGGGGCTGGCGCAGGCCCGGTTGCAGCGCCTGGCTGAACACCTCTTTGAGCCCAGGAACGTCCACCGATTCGGGGCGGAGGTAGGAGGCGAACAGCACCATCCGCCACCAGCCGCGGCGCCGCTGCTCAGGGGTGTCGATCAGGGGCTGATCGCCCCGGTCGCGGCCATGGAAGAGCAGCGGTGTGGGATCGGCCTCGAACAGCTGGGGCGGCGCCGGCGGGATCGCCACCAGGGCATCGGTCACCAGCAGGGTTCCGCTGGCCCTGTGCAGGCAGGCCATCTCCATGAAGGTGCCCGCTCCCAGGTCGATAGGACCGAGGGGATGCCAGCTGAGGTCCTCTTGATGGGGAAGGCCATCCGCCAGGAGCACCCGGGTGCGGCAGCGGGGGAACCCCAGCCAGGCCAGGGGCAGGGAGATCGGAAAGCTCCATTGCTGCGGGCTCACCCAGACCTCGGCCCCGGGGAAAGCCCGGGCCATGGCCGGCACCGGCAGCTTGTGCTCCAGGCCGGAGCTGGTGGGCAGCACGATCGTGCGCACCGCTCCAAAGCGCCGCTCCAGGGCGCGCAACTCCGCCAGCACCTCCTCGGTGGGGGGCAACGGTGCGTACAGCAAGAGCCCTTCGCGCAGCCGCAGCACCGTCATGCGGATCGGCACCGCCACGTAGAAGATCCCCTGCAGCTGCTCGAAGCTCCAGATCTGATCAGGGATGAGCGTGCGCACCAGGGTGCGGCGCTGGCCGTAGGGATAGAGCGGCAGCAGGGGCCACCAGGGCCAGCTCTGGCTAGGCCTTGGCTGCTCCACCGGCGTCAACGGCGCTGCTGGGCCAGCAGGCCGTGGCGGGGCGCGAACAGGAAACTGAGCACGAACAGACCCGTCTGCACCAGCACGATGCAGCCCGCCGTCGAGGCATCCATCCAGTAGCTCCAGTAGATGCCCAGCACGCTGGAGAGCACGGCCGAGCCGATGGCGATCCAGGTCATGCGATCGAAGCGGTCGGTCAGCAGGTAGGCGGTGGCTCCCGGCGTCACCAGCATCGCCACCACCAGGATGATGCCCACCGTCTGCAGCCCGGCCACCGCCGCCAGGGAGAGCACCGAGAGCAGCAGGTAGTGCAGGAAGCCGGTGTTGACGCCGATCGAGCGGGCGTGGGTGGGGTCGAAGCAGAACAGGATCAGGTCGCGCCGGAACAGCAGCAGCAGTACCAGCACCAGCACGCTGATCAGCACCGTCTGACGGATGTCCTCGCCGCTGATCCCCAACACGTTGCCGAAAAGAATGTGGGTGAGGTCGATGGTGCTGCGCACCTTTGAGATCAGCGTGAGACCGAGGGCGAAGAAACCGGTGAACACCAGTCCGATCACGGTGTCTTCCTTGATCCGGGTCATCTGCTTGATGTACCCGATCACCGCCACCGAGCCCACCCCAAAGATGAAGGCCCCGAGGGCGAAGGGCAGGTTGAGCGCATAGGCGATCACCACCCCCGGCATCACCGCGTGGGACACCGCATCGCCCATCAGCGCCCAGCCCTTGAGGGTCATGAAGCAGGAGAGCAGCCCGCAGATGCCCGCCACCAGGGCACTCACCAGCAGCGCCCGCACCATGAAGTCGTGGCGAAGGGGCTCCAGCAGCCAGAACAGGGGATCCATCAGGGTTCACTCCGCCAGGGTTGGCGCCCCGGCTCCAGGCGCGGCTCCAGGCCTGGGCTGGTGAGCAGCTGGGCGGGGCTGCCGCCGAAGGTGCGCGCCAGGTTCTCCTCGGTGAACACCTCGGAGGTGTCGCCGTAGGCCAGCACGGTCTTGTTGATCAGTACCACCTCATCGCAGAAGCCGGTGATGTGCGAAAGGTCGTGGGTGGAGATCAGCAGGCTGCGGCCCTCGGCGCGGAACTGCTGGAACAACTCGATCATCAGCCGCTCGGTGCGGATGTCGACGCCGGCGAAGGGTTCATCGAGCAGCAGCACCGAGGAGCCCTGGGCCAGGGCCCGTGCCAGGAAGGCCCGCTTGCGCTGACCGCCGGAGAGTTCACCGATCTGGCGGTGGCGCAGGGGCCAGAGTTCCACCCGCTCCAGGCTCTCGCGCACGGCGCGGTGGTCGTCGCGGCTGGGAATCCTCAGCAGGTTCATGCCGCCGTAGCGGCCCATCATCACCACGTTGGCCACGTGGATCGGGAAGTTCCAATCCACACTTTCCATCTGCGGCACGTAGGCCACGGCCTGGCGACGCAGGGCCTGGCGCAGGGGCAGGCCATTGATGCTGATGTCCCCCTGGGAGGGCCGCACGAAGCCCATCAGGGCCTTGAACAGGGTGGATTTACCGGCACCGTTGGTGCCCACCAGTCCGCAGATGCTGCCGGCATTCACCCGCAGCGACACCTCATGCAGGGCCACGGCCCCGTGGTAGCTGACACAGAGGTGGCTGACGCGAATGCGCTCGGCCCTGGGGGCCAGGTCGGGGTGGGCGATCAGATCGGGGGGGTTGTCCATGGCTTCAGCTCCCCCCCTTGAGGCCCTGGATCAGGGTGCGCACGTTGTGGCGCTGCAGCTTCAGCAGGGTCGGGGCTTCCCCCTGCGGAGTGGAGAGCGAATCCACGTAGAACACCCCCCCGAAGCGGGCGCCGGTCTCCTCGGCCACCTGGCGCTGCACCTTGTCACTGACGGTGCTCTCGCAGAACACCGCCGGCACCTGGCGTCGGCGCACGGTGGCGATCAGCCGCGCCATGCGCTGGGGCGTGACCTGGGATTCGGAATTGACCGGCCAGAGGTAGGCCTCATCAAGGCCGTAGTCGCGGGCCAGATAGGTGAAGGCCCCCTCACAGCTGGCCAGCAGCCGCTTGGACGCCGGAATCGTGGCCAGCTCGCGGCGCAGGTCCTTGTCGAGGAGCCGGAGCTGACCGCGGTAAGCCTCAGCGCGTCGGCGGTAGTCGTCGGCGTTGGCCGGATCGAGCTGGCTGAAGGCCTGGCGGATGTTCTCCACGTAGATCTCTGCGAGGCGGGGGGACATCCAGGCATGGGGATTGGGCTTTCCCCTGTAGGCATCTTCGGTGATCGGCAGAGGAGTGATCCCAGCGGTGAGGGTGACCCGCTTGAGCTTCGGCATCCCCGCCAGGAAGCGATCGCTCCAGCGCTCCAGGTTCAGACCGTTCTCCAGCACCAGGGCGGCCCCCTCCACTCGGCGCAGATCGCTGGGGGTGGGCTCGTAGCCGTGGATTTCCGCCCCCAGCTTGGTGATCGACTCCACCCGCAGGTGATCCCCGGCCACGTGGCGGGCCATGTCGGCCAGCACGGTGAAGGTGGTAATCACCAAGGGCCGCTCCTGGGCGACAGGCCCTGCGCTGCGGCAACTGGCCAGGGCAGGCAGCAGCAGCAGGACCGCGATCAGCCAGCCCAAGGGCCCCGCGCACTGCCGCCGGGTCGGATCCATTGCCTTTGCACCGATCCGAGCTGCCAAACACCTTTCTCATCAGCACATAAATCTAGAAGCCCTGGCGGTAGCCCCTGGGGCGCGGTCTGATCATCGGGCAACAAAAAGCCCCTGCCGGGGCAGGGGCTGAGCGGATACTCGCCCCGGGGGGGCGAGTGGAATTCAGCCGATGGTTGGGGCGGTGAGGGCCAGGGGCACGATCTCGCTGGTGGCTAGATCCAGCGGGAAGTTGTGGGCGTTGCGCTCGTGCATCACCTCGAAGCCGAGGTTGCCGCGGTTGAGCACATCGGCCCAGGTGTTGATCACCCGGCCCTGGGCATCAAGGATCGACTGGTTGAAGTTGAAGCCGTTCAGGTTGAAGGCCATCGTGCTCACGCCAAGGGCGGTGAACCAGATGCCGACCACAGGCCAGGCCGCCAGGAAGAAGTGCAGGCTGCGGCTGTTGTTGAAGCTGGCGTATTGGAAGATCAGGCGACCGAAGTAACCGTGGGCAGCCACGATGTTATAGGTCTCTTCCTCTTGGCCGAACTTGTAGCCGTAGTTCTGGCTCTCGCTCTCGGTGGTTTCACGCACCAGGGAGCTGGTGACGAGCGAACCGTGCATGGCGGAGAACAGGGAGCCACCGAACACACCTGCCACACCCAACATGTGGAAGGGGTGCATCAGGATGTTGTGCTCTGCCTGGAACACCAACATGAAGTTGAAGGTGCCGGAGATGCCGAGGGGCATGCCGTCAGAGAAGGAACCTTGACCGAAGGGGTAGATCAGGAAGACCGCGAAGGCCGCCGAGAGGGGCGCGGAATAGGCCACGCAGATCCAGGGGCGCATGCCGAGGCGGTAGGAGAGTTCCCACTGGCGGCCCATGTAGCAGGCGATGCCGATCAGAAAGTGGAACACCACCAACTGGTAGGGACCGCCGTTGTACAGCCACTCGTCGAGGCTGGCGGCTTCCCAGATCGGGTAGAAGTGCAGGCCGATGGCGTTGCTGGAGGGAACAACGGCACCGGAGATGATGTTGTTGCCGTAGAGCAGTGAACCGGCAACCGGCTCACGGATGCCGTCGATGTCGACGGGGGGAGCAGCGATGAA
>NZ_JAGQBF010000030.1 GCF_024345495.1 Synechococcus sp. RedBA-s
GACGGTGGCATCGCAGCGGGGCTCAGCGGGGGGCCGGGGCAGGGCTGGAGGTCGGGGCCGCCGTGCCAGCGCCGCCAGCGGGGGGCATCCGCTCGATCGTCTCCACTTCGAAGCTCACCCCAGCGGCCCGCAGAGCCTCGGTGACCACTTCGGCCGGAGCCGAGGGGTCAGCCCCGGGCAGCTTGATGGTGATCCGGTAGGCGGCGGAAGCGGCGGCTGGCTTCACCGGCTTGGAGGCAATCTCCTCAGCGGGCTTGGCGGCACCGGCTCCAGGGGGCTTGGCGGCGGCAGCCACACCAGGCTTGGCCGCTGCGTCAGCGTTGGGCGGGGCCGGAGACGCCGGCGTGGCGGAGGCCGTGGCGGGCGCAGGTGCGGGGCCGGACGCCGCAGCTCTAGGGGTGGCGCCAGCCCCGGCGGCTGGCGGGGCCGGGGCGCCGAAGCTGCCGGCAAGGCGCTCACCCAGGGGGGTATCACTGCAACCGGCCAGAGCGGCGAGCAGCAAGGCCACCAGACCCACCTGGCTCAGCCCACGGACGAGGGGGCGGGCCATCAGCCCGAGCCGGCCTGAATGATCCGCACCGCGCTGGCCCTGGGGCGGCCGGTCTTGGTGGTGGAGGGGATCTTGGGCTTACTGGCGGCGTCGGCTTTGGCCTTCGGCTGTGCCTTGGGCTTGGCCTTCGAAGTGGTGCTGGCGGCGGTTTTCGTCGCACCAGCCTTGGTGGTCTTGCCCTTGCCCTTGCCGCTGGCGGCCTTGGCCGCCAGCAAGTCCACGGCCTGCTCAATGGTGATGGCCTCGGCACCCATCCCCTCGGGCAGGGAGGCATTGACCTTGCCCTGCTTCACGTAGAGGCCATAGGGGCCATCAAAAACCTGGATGGCTTCGCTCCCTCCCTCGGGGGTGCCCAGATCCTTCAGGGCGGTGCGCCCGCCCTGACCTCGCTTGGGCATGGCCAGCAGCTCCAGGGACCGCGAGAGGTCCACCACCAGCACATCGTCCTCGCCCTTGAGCGAGCGGTAATCCTTTTCCCCCTTGCCCTTGTCGTGCACCACATAAGGGCCGAACCGCCCCAGACCCGCCTGCACCTTGCCGCCCTCGGGGTGTTCCCCCAGCAGCCGTGGCAGGCGCAGCAGACCGAGGGCATCCTCAAGACTGATTTCATCGGGCTTGAGGCCCTTGGGAAGGGAGGCCCGTTTGGGCTTGGGGACCTCATCGCTCGCCTGGCCCCGCTGCAGATAGGGCCCGTACTGACCGAAGAGCAGGTAGATGGCCTCGCCGGTGTCCGGATCGACGCCGATCGATTCCGGCCCCTCGCTCTTCTGGCGCAGGATCAGCTCGGCCTGTTCGCCGTCGAGTTCTCCGGGGGTGATTTCCTGGGGCAGGGTGGCCTTGATCAGCTCTTCGCTGCCGTCGGCGCCCACCTTCTTGGCTTCCAGGTAGGCACCAAAGCGTCCGATCCGCACCACACAGGGGAGACCCTCCAGCACGATCGTGCGTGAAACGGTGGGGTCGATGTCGTCCTCCCGCTGCTGAACCTGAGTTTCCAGGCCCTTCTCACCCTTGTAGAAGCCGGTGAGGTACGGGAGCCACTCCAGCTTGCCGGTGGAGATCTCATCAAGGCTTGACTCCATCCGGGCCGTGAAACTGGTGTCCACCAGGTCGGGGAAGTGGCCCTCCAGCAGGGCGGTCACAGCGAAGGCCGTGAAACTGGGGGTGAGGGCATTGCCGCCGAGGGTGGCGTATCCGCGATCCACGATCGTGCCGATGATGCTGGCGTAGGTGGAGGGTCGGCCAATGCCTTCCTTCTCCAGCATCTTCACCAGAGCGGCCTCGCTGTAGCGCGCCGGGGGCTGGGTCTGGTGGCCGAGGGCTTCCACCCCGGCGCAGGCCGGCCGATCATCCACGGCGAGGGAGGGCAGCAGCACCTCCTGGCCTTCGAGGGCGGCGTCGGGATCGTCGCTGCCCTCCACGTAAGCCCGGAAGAAGCCGGGAAAGTCGATGCGCTTGCCGCTGGCGCGGAAGCTGGCCTCCGCCACCTGCAGTTCCACGCTCAGCATCGTCAGCCGCGCTTCGGCCATCTGGGACGCCACCGTGCGCTTCCAGATCAACTCGTAGAGGGCCAGATCCTTGCCGTCGAGGCCCGTGTCCCTGGGGGTGCGGAAGGCGTCGCCGGAGGGGCGGATCGCCTCGTGGGCCTCCTGGGCGTTGCGAGCCTTGGTGGTGAATTGCCGCGGGGCTGGGCTCAGGTAGTCCTTGCCGTACTTCTCGCTGACGCAGGAGCGGGCCGCATTGATGGCCTGGTCGGAGAGGTGCACCGAGTCGGTGCGCATATAAGTGATGAAACCGCGCTCATAGAGCCCCTGGGCGGTGCGCATGGTGTCGCGGGCCGAGAGACGCAACTTGCGGTTGGCCTCCTGCTGCAGGGTGCTGGTGGTGAAGGGCGGCACCGGCTTGCGCGTGGTGGGCTTGGCCTCCACCTCCGCCACCCGCCAGGGCTGGCTGAACACCGTCTCGCGCAGGCTGCGGGCTTCCGACTCCTCCAGCAGGCGCACCTTGCTGCCGGCCTTGAGGGCGCCGGTGGTTTCGTCGAAATCAGACCCGCCGGCGATCTTCTCGCCAGCCACATGGGTGAGCTTGGCGTCAAAGCCCGTGCCCTGATGCTCCAGGCGGGCCTTGAGATCCCAGTAGGAGCCGCTGCGGAAGGCCCGGCGGGCCCGCTCCCGCTGCACCAGCAACCGCACCGCCACCGACTGGACCCGGCCGGCGGACAGGCCCCAGGCCACCTTCTTCCAGAGCAGCGGGGAGAGGGTGTAGCCCACGAGCCGATCGAGGATGCGGCGGGTTTCCTGGGCATGGACCAGCTCCATGTCCAGATCGCGGGTCTCCTGGAGGGCGCGGCTGATCGCCTCCTTGGTGATCTCGTGAAACACCATCCGCTTGACGGGCACCTTGGGGTTCAGCAGCTGCTGCAGGTGCCAGCTGATGCTCTCCCCCTCCCGGTCCTCGTCCGTGGCCAGCAGCAGCTGATCGGCCCCCTTGAGGGCCTCCTTCAGCTCCTTGACCACCTTCTTCTTGTCTTTAGGAACCACGTAGAGCGGTTCGAACTGGCTGGCCGTGTTGACGCCGAGGTTGGCCCACTTCTCGCCCTTGTGGGCCGCCGGAATCTCGCTGGCGTTGTTGGGCAGATCACGCACGTGTCCCATCGACGCCTCGACCCGGAAGTCCTTCGGCAGGTAGCCGCGGATGGTGCGGGCCTTGGTGGGGCTCTCGACGATGACCAGCGTGTGCGCCACAGGCAGGCATGAACCGGTCCCCTCTTTATCGCATCGGGGGGCCACCCTGCCAAACGAGGCCACAAACAAGTCCTGCCATCGCGGCTACAGTCCGCAGCATCACGCCCTGCCATAGACCAGTGATGACGGTGTTTTGCGCCCTGACCGGTGGAGCAGCTCCGGTCATCACGGCCCTGCAGCTCAACGCCGGTGCCATCGCTCCGGAAACCGCCGTGCTGGTGGCCCTGCTGGCGTGCCTGCTGGTGGATCTCGCCGGCGAGGAGGCCGCCAGCCGCTGGGTGCCTCCCATCTGTTATGGGGGCCTGGGCACCGCGTTGGTGCTGCTGGCCCTGCAATGGGACGCCCCCCTGGAGCCTTCGTTCCTGGGCTCTTTCTTGGCCGACAACCTGGCCATCGCCTTCCGCGGTGTGGTGGCCGCCTCCACCCTTCTCTCCCTGCTGATCAGCTGGCGCTACGTGGAGCGCAGTGGCACACCGGTGGGGGAATACGCCGCGATCCTGCTGGCGGCCACCCTCGGGGCGATGTTCCTCTGCGGGTCCACCGACCTGGTGAGCATCTTCATCTCTCTGGAAACCCTCTCGGTCTCGAGCTATCTGCTCTCTGGCTACATGAAGCGGGATGCCCGCTCCGGCGAGGCCGCCCTCAAGTACCTGCTGGTGGGCTCGGCCGCCGCAGCGGTGTTCCTCTACGGCGCCTCGCTGCTCTACGGCCTCACCGGTGGTGAAACCAGTCTTGAGGCGGTGGGCCTGGCCCTGCAGACCAGCGCCACCCCGGTCACAGCCCTCGCCCTGGTGTTCGTGCTGGCCACGGTGGCCTTCAAGATCGCGGCGGTGCCCTTCCACCAGTGGACCCCGGATGTCTACGAGGGTTCACCCACCCCCGTGGTGGCGTTCCTCTCGGTGGGCTCTAAAGCCGCTGGCTTTGCCCTGGCCCTGCGCCTGCTGGTGGGCTGCTTCGAAAGCTTCGATGCCCAGTGGAAGGTGCTGTTCACGGTGCTGGCGGTGCTGAGCATGACTCTGGGCAACGTGGTCGCCTTGGCCCAGACCTCAATGAAACGAATGCTGGCCTACAGCTCCATCGGCCAGGCCGGCTTCGTGATGATCGGGCTGGTCTGTGGCACCGAGGACGGCTACGCCGCGATGGTGCTCTACATGGCCGCCTATCTGTTCATGAACCTGGGCGCCTTCGCCTGCATCATTCTCTTCTCCCTGCGCACCGGCAGCGATCGCATCTCCGACTATGCGGGCCTCTATCAGAAGGATCCGCTGATCACCCTGGGCCTGAGCCTCTGCCTGCTCTCCCTGGGCGGAATCCCGCCGATGCTGGGCTTCTTCGGCAAGATCTATCTCTTCTTCGCCGGCTGGGCCGATCAGCAATACCTGCTGGTGGTGGTGGGCCTGATCACCTCGGTGGTGTCGATTTACTACTACATCTCCGTGATCAAGATGATGGTGGTGAAGGAGCCCCAGGAGGCCTCAGATGTGGTCAAGGCCTACCCGGAAATCAGCTGGAGCCTCACTGGCATGCAACCCCTGCGGGCGGCCCTAGTGGGCTGCGTGCTGGTGACCGCCGTCGGTGGCATCCTCTCCAACCCCCTGTTCACCTGGGCCAATGCCGCCGTCACAGGTACACCGATGCTGCAGCACGCCATCGCGGCCAGTGAATCCGCCGCCGCGGCCCTGGGATGAGTGGCCAGAGCGCGCCGGCAATCTCCTCTCGCCCCGGTCCCAGCCAGGCGGGCGCAAGCGAACCCGTGGCGCAGCTGCAGCACATCAGCAAGATCTACGGCTCGGGTGATACCGAGGTACGGGCCCTCGACGACCTCTGCCTTACGGTGGAGCCGGGCGATTACCTCGCGGTGATGGGTACCTCCGGTTCGGGCAAAAGCACGGCCATGAACATCATCGGCTGCCTGGATCGGCCCACCTCCGGCACCTATCTCTTGCGGGGTATTCCCGTGGAGCAGCTGGATGACGACGCCTTGGCGGACCTGCGCAATCGCAGTCTGGGCTTCGTGTTCCAGCAGTTCCATCTGCTGCCGCACATGAGTGCCCTCGACAATGTGATCCTGCCGATGGTCTACGCCGGCATTCCGGCCAAGGAACGTCGAGAGCGGGCCGTGGAGGCTCTGGAGCGGGTGGGACTAGCGCAGAGGCTGCACAACAAGCCCAATGAGCTCTCAGGAGGTCAGCAACAGCGGGTGGCCGTGGCCAGGGCGATCATCAACCAGCCGGCCCTGCTGCTGGCCGATGAGCCCACCGGGGCCCTCGATTCCCACACCACCCAGGAGGTGCTCGAGATCTTCGACGACCTCCACCGTCAGGGAATGACGGTGGTGCTGGTGACCCACGAAGACGACGTGGCAGAGCGGGCCCAGCGGGTGGTGCATTTCCGCGACGGCCACATCGCCGATTGATCCTGAACCAAGGGCAGGATCAGCCGGGCTGCTGAAGCGGGGCCACGGGTCGCTCCAGGCTCTGCAGCAACTGACCCATCAACAGGGCGATGGCATCGGGGCCACCGGCTACCGTCGCTCCGCCGGGGTCGAGCATGCCGGGGTCCACCGCCACCCAGCCCCCATTCTCAGGCAGCCGCAATTCGAAATGGAGGTGGGGACCCGTGCTCAGACCGGTGCTGCCTACCCGGCCGATCACGGTGCCCTGCTTCACCTGTTCCCCCTCTTTGACATAGAGCTCAGAGAGGTGCCCGTAGAGGGTGCGGCGCAGGGGATTTCTGTGCTCGATCTCCACTGCCAACCCGTAGCCACCGGCCACGCCGCTGCTCACCACCCGCCCACTGAGGGCAGCCACCACGGGGGTGCCCTCCGGAGCCGCCAGATCCTTGCCGGCGTGCATCAGCCAGCTGCCCAGCACCGGGTGCAGACGCCAGCCGAAGCCACTGCTGGTGACGGCCGAGCCGATCAGAGGGAAGAGCAGACCCCGGTTGCCATTGCCCACCAAGGGAGCGGGGCGGGGGGTGACACCGAAGACATCACTGAGGCGGAAACTGCCGCCGGCGCCGGAGAGCAGAGCAGAGACGGGCACCGTGATCGGCGGCAGGGGTACGCCGTCGCTGCCGAGGCGGCCCATGCCAGCCAGCAGTGCTCCGCTGGCCTTGCCGTCGTTGTCGAGGCGCTCCTCCTGGAGGGGATTGCGGCCGCGCCAGCGCACCGACACACCGGTGCGGCATTCCTGCTCGGAGAGGGCGCCACTGCTGCAGGCCTGCTGATGGGCTGGAAGTTCACCGGGCCGCAGGGCGCCGCTGGACTGCACCCGGTTGCGCTCGGCAGGGGTGACGACCCCCTGACGCACCAGGTCGTCAAGCGACTGATCAAAGCGACGGGGCCGGGCCTGGGGGACCTGATCAAAGCTCGGCTTCAGCGGAGCTGGGGAATCGTTGGCCAGGCGGGGGGAGAGGGTGCGGGGAGCTGGTGCCTGGCTCTGGGGCGCGGTCGGCAGAGGCGAGGCGACCGGCGAGGCAGACTCCCCGGGGGCAGCCAGCTCAGCGGGTGGCTGCAACTGGGCCAGGCTCAAGGGGGCTGACGCCAGCACCAGGGAGCCCAGCAGCAGGCGCGAGTGCCAGGGGTTGCAACGCAAACGAAAAACCGAATCCACTGCCAGGAGCATAAGAAACCCCCACGGTGTTCAGCCGCACAACTGACCCCGGCCCGTCAGAAGCTTCGCCTCAGCAGGATCCGCTCCCCCGGCCGCCTGAGCACCAGAGCGCCATCCACGTTCAGGCCCTCCACCTGCCAGCGCTCCTGGCGATAGGTCACCCCTTCAGAGGGCACCAGCAGGCGGCGTTCCGCCAGGTCACGCACCAGCTCAGGGCTCGTGCTGCGGAACACCGCCCACTCCAGCGCGGCGAGCACCCGAGCCGCCAGCGCCGGCACGTCGCTGTCCCTGGTGCGGCGCGCAAGGGCCTCCAGCAGGCTGATGGCCCCGGCCGGCACCCGGTTGCGACCATTCACACCCACCCCCACCCGGGCGAGACGAATCGAGGGACCACGCAGGCTCAGGCGCGGCAACAGGCCCGCCAGTTTGCGACCGTCCACCAGCAGATCGTTGGGCCACTTGAGCTGGACGGCCAGTCCGAGGGCTTCGAGCTGCAGAGACAGGCCCACGGCCACCGCCAGCCCCAGCGCCGCAGTGGTGGCCGGCGCTTCAGGCCAGGGCAGGGCAGCGCTCAGCCACACCCCACCGGGCGGGGAGATCCAGGGGCGACCCCGCTGACCATGGCCGAATCGCTGCCGGCCGGCCAGCAGGGCCAACGGGGGCTGAGCGCCGCCGGCCAGGGCCTGGTGGAGGCTCTGCTCGGTGCTGGCGCAGCAGGGCCACCACAGCAGCCGCCAGGGCAGCGGTGGAACCCCAGAAGCCGCTGGGGACCGATGCAGCAGGGCAGCCTCATGGAGCCGGGCCACCTGAATCCGGCCGATCACGGCATGGTCAACCGCTGGGACTCAGGGCCCCATCGAGGCAGCGCAGCCACTGGCCGATCCGCTCGGCGCCAGCCTCCAGCTCCTCCACCGGGTGCACCAACGCCAGCCGCATCCAGCCTTCGCCGCTGGGGCCGAAGCCGTTGCCAGGGGTCAGGGCCACGCCGGTGGCCTCCAGCAGGGCCGCGCAGAACGACTCTGAATCCAGACCCCGGGCCCTCGCCACCTCCGGCAGGCCCAACCAGAGGTAGAGGGCCATCGAGGGGAGCCGCAGCGACCAGCCCTGGGCCGCCAGGGCCGCCGCCATGCGGTCGCGGCGCAGCCGGTACACCTCCCGCAATTGCGCCGGCCACTCGGGCGCCTGCTCCAGGGCAGCGATGGCACCGGCCTGCAGGGCCAGGGACTGGTTGAAATCAACCACTCCCTTGAGCTGGCGCAGGGCGGTGATCAGGGGCTCGGCTCCAATGGAGAAGGCCAGGCGGAAGCCCCCCAGGCACCAGCTCTTGGAGAAGGAGAAGAACTCGATGCCGCAGCTGCGCCAGTGGGGATTGCACAGCAGGGCCGGCGCCTCACCCTCCAGGGCCAGATCCAAGTAGGGATTGTCGTGGGCGAGCACGAAGCCGTGGCGCTGGGCCCGCGCCACAGCCTGATCCAGCCAGCCCTGCTCCCCCACCGTGGCCGTGGGGTTGTGGGGGTAGCCGAGGACCATCAGCCGCAGCTGATCCCAGGCAGACGGAGGAATCGCCTCGAACTGGGGCTGCCAGCCTTGATCGGCGCGCAGGGGCAGCAATTCGGTTTGGGCCGAGGCCAGGTGCAACCCACCGCGGTGGGAGGGGTAGTAGGGGTCCAGCAACAAGGCGGAGTCGCCGGGGTTCAGCACCGCCAGGGGCAGATGGGCCGTGCCCTCCTGGGAGCCCACCAGCAGCAGCACCTCCCGCTCGGGGTCAACCGTCACGCCGAAGCGGCGCTGGGCCCAGGCCGCCACAGCCTCGCGGAACGGCAGGGTGGCGCCATGGAGGCAGTAGGAGGCGCTGCTGGGCTGCCGCAGGGCCTTGGCCATGGCCTCCAGGGCCACCGGCGGCGGGGGCAGGTCGGTGGAGCCGAGGGATAGATCCAGCAGCGCCGGCAGGCCGGCGGACAGCTGAGGATTCAGCAGGCTCTCGCTGTAGGCGATCTTGCGGCGGTCATTGCGGGCGAAGACCCCCTGACCGAGGCGGCTGACCCGTTCAGAGATGCGCATCCAGGAAGGCCTTGAGCTGGGGTTTGGCCATGGCGCCCTCATGGCGGGCGAGTTCCTGGCCGCCTCGGAAGAGGATGAGGGTGGGGAGACCCTGGATCTTCTGGCTGTCGCGGGCGGTGGGATTGGGGTCGGCTTCGAGTTTTCCCACCAGCAGGGTATTGCCGTACTCAGCTGCCGCCCAGTCCATCAGGGGTGCCATCAACCGGCAGGGACCGCACCACGGGGCCCAGACATCCACCAGCACCGTGCCGGTGGCGGCGAGCACGTCAGCCTCGAAATTGGCATCGGTGAAAACGGCAACGGCCACGGACCCGGTTCAGTTATCGCGATTGTATGGAGCCGGGTCGGGCCAGCAGGGGATCGGCTGCCGCGGCGGGGCTCAGAGCTTGTCGATCGAGCGCTTCAGCTCCTCGAGCTCGGCGTCCACCTGGGCCGCCTGAACGGGCTCCAGCTTGGGCGGTTCAGCGCTGATGGGCAGCAGCGGTTCCGCCGAGGCACCTCCCTCAAGCCGATTGCGCAGGGCGGCCAGCTCATCATCCACATCGCTGCCGCCTTCCAGGGCGGCGAACTGGCTCTCCAGATCGGCCCCGGCCAGTTCCGCGGCGGCCTGGCTGCGAGCCTCAAGGGCCTGCACCTTCTCCTCCATCTGATCGAAGGCGGCCATCGAGGAGTTGGTGCCCAGGTTGCCGACGGCGCTCTGCAGCTGCTCCTGGGCCTGGGCCGCCTGGGCGCGGGCTTTGAGCATGTCCTTTTTGGTCTTGGCCTGGGCGATCTTGCCCTCAAGGGCCGTGAGGCTGCGCTTGAGGGTGTCGACCTGGCCGGCCTGGCCGTTGAGCTGGTTGTTGAGGGCTGTGGCTGTTTCTTGATAGGTCTTGCGGCGGCTGAGGGCCTCACGGGCGAGGTCTTCCTCACCTTTCTTGAGGGCCAGTTCAGCGCGCTCGTACCAGGTGCGGCTCTGGGATTCGGCCTGTTCGGCCTGGTTCTGGATCCGCTTCTGGCTGGCAATGGCGCTGGCCACGGCCTGGCGCAGTTTCACCAGGTCGGACTGCATGTCCGCCACGGATTGATCCAGGATCTTGGAGGGATCCTCGGCCTTGCTGACCAAGTCGTTGAGGTTGGCCCGCAGCAGGCGGCTGAGCCGGTCAAAGAAGCCCATGGGTCGAGGAGGGGGCAAACCGGAGGGTAGCCGCTGTGGCCCGTCGCACCATGGACGGTTGCCCGCACCCTCACTCCCTAACCTCAGTCCATGGCCAGGGCTCCACGGGATCAGGTGCGCCGGATCGGCAACGTCAGCGTGCTGATGCCGGCAGCGCCCGCACCGATCGTGGCCGTGGGGTCCTGCCTGGAGCAGATGCAGCAGGAGTGGCGCCGGGCCGGCAGCCTGGCGGCCCTCTGGCAGGCCTGGCCCAGGATCGCCGGCGACCAGCTGGCCCCCCACTGCCGCCCCCTCAGCCTCCAGGGGGGGGTGCTCACGGTGGGCGCCCAGCATCCCCAGTGGCTGCAGGCCCTGCGCTACAACCGCCATCAACTGCTGGGCGCCCTGAGGGGGTCCGGTTTTCCGGTCCGCGACCTGCGCTTCCGCCAGCACCAGCCCCCTGCCGCCGGCCTCCCCGGAAGCGAGGACATCGCCCGGGTCTGGGCCGCCCATCCCAGCCGGGTGGACGTGCACGGTCTGGCGCTCTGCCCGGCCTGCGGCACCCCCGCCCCAGCCGGTGAACTGGCTCGCTGGGGCCACTGCGGCCTCTGCCGCCGCAACCTGGAGCAGACCGAAGCTCAGTAACGCTCCGGCACCGGCCGCTGCCAGGAGGGCGCCACTCCTGAGGCCCGCAGCTCATCGGCCCGTTGCTGGAGCTGGGCCCGATCGAGCCGCCAGAGTCGGTACAACCCTGAGCGGCCCAGCTCAAGCGGAGCCAGCCCCAGCCAGTGGGGCTCTTGAGCCGTGCGTTGATCGATCACCACCAGCACGGTGGGCTGCGCCTCAGGGGAGCTGGGGCTCAACCCCTGGCGGTGTTCACGCTGCAGGCGCTCGGCCAGGTTCACCAGCGCGGTGGGGGAGATGCCCTCGTAGAGCACCACCTGGCGGGTGTAGTAGTGCAGCGACGGCTTGAGGATGCCCACCATCGCCAGGGGCTCGGAGCCCCGGCGCGCCAGGAGCACCTGCTGGGCCACCGTTCGCACCGGCAGCCCCCTCACGCCGTCTCCAAGGCCCCACATCGGCAGGACCGCCAGCAGGTGGAACAGCACCAGACCCAGCTGGGCGGGCAGCAGCCCCCAGCGCCGCCGCTGCGGCGTCCAGCAGAGCCAGATCCCGGCGCTGGTGGCCAGGCCGAAGCAGACCGCCGCGCGCAGCACCAGCCCACTGGCCAGCAGCTCCCCCGGCAGGGTGGGCATCTCCGGATCGTTGATCAGGGGAATCCAGCGGGGCGAGAGGGTCAGCACCACGGTGAGCAGCCCCATCAGCGCCACAGAGGCCCCCAGGGCCCAGCGGCTGGCCCGCCCGCCCTCGGCGGCGGTGAGGGCGATCAGCAGACCTGCGGCCGGCGTGGCCGGCAACCAGTAACTGGGCAGCTTCGTGGCGGCCAGCGTGAAGAAGATCAGCACCGCCAGCAGCCAGCAGGCGGCGTAACTGGCCAGGGAGCCGGCGGGCTCGGGCCGGGAGGCGCCCCCGGTCAGCGGAGCGTTCCAGCGGCGCCTCCAGCGGCCCAGGGCCCTGAGCAGCCCCAGCAGCAGCAGGGGGGTGAAGGGAAGGCCGGCCACCAGCAGCACCGGCGCGAAGTACCACCAGGGCTGCAGGTGCTGGTTCACCACCGTGGTGAAACGCTGCAGGTTGTGGTAGCCGAAGAAGCTGTTCCAGAAGGCTTCGCCCTCCACCGCCAGGGCCGCCAGATACCAGGGCAGGGCCACCACGGCCGTCAGCGCCAGCCCCGGCAGGGGCCGCAGCCGTCGCCAGAGCCCCCCCAGGCGACGCTGGCTGAGCCCGAACCCCAGCAGGGTCAGTCCCGCCAGGGCCAGGGCCACAGGCCCCTTGGCCAGCACCGCCAGGCCCAGCACGGCCCAGCCGGGCCAGACCGCTCGGCTGGGCTCGGCCCAGCCCTGCCAAAACAGCAGCAACGCCACCGCCAGGCAGCCGGTGAGCAGGGCATCACTGACGGCGATCCGCCCCCAGAGCAGGATCAGCGGCGAGAGGGCGAAGGCCAGGACCGCCCCCAGGGCGGTGCAGGCGGAGCGCAGCCCCCCGCTCGACTGGGGCCAGCGCAGCAGGGTGTATCCCAGGCTGAGCATCACCCCGATCACCGACAGGGCCGAGGGCAGGCGGGCCGCCCAGGTGCCCAGGGGGTTCCACTGCTCCTGGCCGGGGATCGCATAGACCAGCCCCATCAGCCAGTAGATCAACGGCGGCTTGTCGTAGCGGGGCAGCCCATTGACGTGGGGAATCAGCCAGTGGCCGGTTTCTGCCATGGCCCGGGCGGAGGCGGCGAACAGGGGGGGCGTTTCATCCACCAGCCCCGTGGCGCCGAGCTGCCAGAGGAAGAGGGCGATTCCCAGCACCAGAACCAGAGCCAGCACCGCCCAGCGGCCTGCGGTGAGTGGGCCCCCATCCGGGGAACGGGAAGGGGACGGGGACACGGGGGCGCCTGAGTCGCAGCGAACCTAGGCCGGGCGCAGACCGTCACGGATCCAGGTCTCAATCCGCTCGGCGAAGGCCTCCCTGGAGGCATGGCGCTCCACCCAGCGGCGGCAGGCGGAGCGCTCCAGTGCCGCCGAGCCCCGGGCCGCCAGTGTCAGGGCTTCCACGTCGTCGGCGGGCACCAACAGGCCGGTGACCCCAGGCACGATCAGCTCGCCGGGGCCGCCTCGGGCATAGGCCACCACAGGCACGCCGCAGGCCATCGCCTCCACCACCACGTTCCCGAAGGCTTCGTTCCACTTGGGTGTGTTCAGCAGCAGGCGGCAGCGGCCCAGCTCCGCCTGCAGCGCCTGGGTGGGCAGAAAGCCGCGCCAGTCGATGGTGCCGGGGGGCACCGAAGCCTCCACAGCGGCCGCGTAGGCGGGGTCCTCCCGCACCCCCCAGACCAGCAGCCGCTCCCCCAGGCGGGCCGCCACCGCCGCCGCATCCTCCAGGCCCTTCTCCGGGGCGATGCGGCCGGCCCAGCCCAGCAGGGGCTCAGCAGCAGGCCGCGCCTGAAAGCTGTAGGCCGAGAGATCGAAGCCATTGCCCACCACCAGCGGTGGAGCGGGCAGGCGGAAATCACCGGCCTGGGCCCTGGTGTGAAAGGCCAGCCGACGCTGGTCGCTGCTGGCCACGGCCTCGATCACCTCATCCATCACCGTCGCCACCGAGCCCATGCTCACCAGGTGAAACAGGGGCGTGGGCAGCAGGGGAGTGAGCCAGAAGGGCAGCCAGTCGTAGGCGAGGTTCAGCACCGCATCGAACTCGCCCTGGTGGGCCTGCACCTGGCGCCAGAGGGCCGGCAACAGCCCGGCGGCGGGAATCTGAACGGGTGCGTCACGGCCCTGGTGCTGCCAGCTGGGCTGATCGACGCCGGCCACCGTCCAGAGCCGGGCTGAGGCGCAGGCCCTCGAGAGCCGCGACCCCTCGGCGGCCAGCACCGTGAGCCTGTGGCCGCGGCCGATCAGACCGGCCACCAGACCCTCGAGGGTGAGTTCCACGCCGCCGCCGCCGCCGGAGCCGAGCGCCCCCACCGGCGTGCTCACCACCAGCAGTCGCCAGGGGGCCGTCATGGCAACAGAGCCGGTGGATCGGCCAGGGCCGGGCGCCAGAGCCGCTGCCGCTGGTTGATTAGCAGCACCGAAACCAGGGCCAGCGCTGAGCCGAACCACTGCAGCGGCAGCAGCCGCTCCTCCAGCAGCAGCAGGCCGCAGAGCAGGGCGAAGACGGGCGTGAGGAAGGTGAGGGCGGTGAAACCGGTGAGGTCACCACGGCTGGCGAACCAGAAGAAAAGCCCGTAGGCCAGGGCGCTGCCCAGCACGCTGGCGTAGGCCATCAGGCCCCACTCCAGGGCACTCCAGGCCGGCCAGAAGGGCGCCGCCGCCCCGTCGAGACAAGTGACGCTTAGCGAGCCGAGCAGCAGGGGCGCCCCGCCGATCAGCATGTGCCAACCGGTGACGACCACCGGATCGCTGCCACGACTGGCGTAGCGGCAAAGCACGGTGCCCACCGCCATGGCCACCGCCGCCCCCAGCATCCAGGTCTCGCCATGGCTCCAGGGATGCAGACCCAGGACCTGGGGGCCATCCAGCCACCAGTGCCGCAGCAGAGGTGCCGGCAGGCCCAGGCAGGCGATGCCGGCCAGACCCAGCAGCAGGCCCGCCCAGCCCACCGGATTGATCGCCTCGCCGAAGAGGCTGCGGGCCAGCAGGGCCACCAGCAGGGGCTGGGAATCGATCAGCACCGAGCCCAGGCCAGCGCCGGTGCTCTCCAGACCGCGGGCCAGCAGGCCCTGGAAGAGGGTCCCGTCCACCAGGGCGAAGGCCAGCAGCCAGGGGCGATCAGCAGCGGCCACCACAAGGGAGCGCCCCTGCAGACGGGCCACCAGCAGCAGCACCAGGGCCGCAGGCAGCAGCCGCATCCAGGCGATCGTGAGCGGGCCGGCCGTCTCGAGCAGAGGTTTCATCGCCGCCATCGCCGTGCCCCAGAGGGCAAAGGGCAGCAGCATCAACAGCCAACGCAGCGGAGGGGTCATCGAAGCGGTCGGCGGTGACCTTTTTAAGATCCAGTGAATCTGAACTGCATCGCATGCCCTGGCCCTGGCGCCGCAAGTCCCGCAAGAGCATGGCGAGGATCGTGATCGAGGGGGCGATCTCCGGCCCCACCCGGGAGCGCGTGGTCAAAGCCCTCCGCCAGGTGGAGGAGAGGGAATTCCCGGCGCTGCTGCTGCGCATCGACAGCCCCGGCGGCACCGTGGGCGACAGCCAGGAGATCCATGCGGCCATCGGTCGCCTGCGCAGCAAGGGCTGCCGCGTGGTGGCCAGCTTCGGCAACATCTCCGCCTCCGGCGGCGTGTATGTGGGAGTGGCCGCCGAGAAGATCGTGGCCAACCCCGGCACAATCACCGGCTCGATCGGCGTGATCCTGCGCGGCAACAACATCTCGAAACTGCTGGAGCGCATCGGCATCAGCTTCGAGACCGTCAAGAGCGGTCTCTACAAGGACATTCTCTCGCCGGACCGGGCCCTGACCGCCGATGAACGGGAGCTGTTGCAGGGTCTGATCGACTCCAGCTACGGCCAGTTCGTTGATGCGGTGGCCACGGGCCGCGGACTCAGCGACAGCGTGGTGCGTGCCTTCGCCGACGGGCGGGTGTTCAGCGGTGCCCAGGCCATGGAACTGGGTCTGATCGACGAGCTCGGCGATGAGGAGCACGCCCGGCGGCTGGCGGCACGGCTGGCCGGTCTGGATGAGGAGAAGACCCAGCCGGTGCTCTTCGGCAAGCCCCAGAAGCGACTGGCCGGCCTGATCCCGGGCCGCAACATGCTGAGGGGCCTGCAGCAGGCCCTCAGCCTGGAGCTGGCCTGGTGCGGCCAACCGCTGTGGCTCTGGCGGCCATGAGCGAGGCCCGGGAGCTGCGGGCGCTGCGGGGCGCCACCACCGCCACCGCCAACACCGCCGCCGCCATCGAAGAGGCGGTGAGTGAACTGCTCGCCAGCCTGATCGACGGCAATGGTCTCAGCGGGGCCTGGGTGCTGTCGGTGACCTTTTCGGTCACCGCCGATCTCGATGCCGGTTTCCCCGCGGCCGTCGCCCGACGGCAGCCCGGCTGGGACGGGGTGGCCCTGCTGGACTGTCAGCAGATGGCCGTGGCGGGCGACCTGCCCCGCTGCATCCGCCTGCTGGCCCACGCCTGGATGGAGCCCACCCGGGTGCCGCTGCACCCCTACCTGCGGCAGGCGGCCCGGCTGCGGCCGGACAGATCCGGTCACAACTGACAGCTGCGCCGCTGCCCCCCGAACGAGCTGCCCCCGCTGGCGCGGGCCGACAATCCAGTTCACACCCGGGCCCGCCTCGCGCTGGCCGACCCTGCTCCCCTCTCCATGACCCTTCCGAACCTGCACCAACGGCTGCGACACCTGAGAGCCCCCTGGTCGAAGCGGGTCGGCCTGCTGATGGCTGCCGCTGGCGTGGGGCTGGGGGCCGTGCTGGCGGGCGCCGGAGCCGGAATCGCTCCGGCCACCAGCCTCGCCCAGGGCACCCCCGGCCTGTTGGAGTTCCGCTGGGACAACAACAAGGACTACCGGCGGCTCTACTTCTTCATGACCGACACCTCGCGCCTGAAGCGGTCGGACTATTACCTGATCCTGCGGCCGAAGGATCGCAAGACGGCGATGCTCAAGCTCACCGTTTCCGTTCCTGATAACTTCGACGCGAAGATCGACCCCAAAGACATCAAGCTCTGCGTGATGAAGGAAGGTGGCATGCTCTCCCGTACCCGCTGCAAGCAAACGATTCCGGCCGTTATCGAGGTGAATGCCAACGGCAAGTCGATCGAGATCTTCCCGGAACGGCCCGTGCCGGTAGATGGCACCATCGGCGTCTACATGTCGCTCTTCAATCCGTTCAACATCGGCATGTACCAGTTCAATGCCCTGGCCCAGGCGCCGGGCGATGTGCCCTTCGGCGGTTATCTGGGCAGCTGGCTGATCCAGATCGACCCCGGAATCGATTGACCCCCGGCTGTTAAGTTGACCAATCGACAACAGGCCTGACGCCGAGACGCCCCATGACCAAGCGCACCCTGGAAGGAACAAGCCGCAAGCGCAAGCGGGTGTCCGGGTTTCGGGTGCGGATGCGCTCCCACACCGGACGCCGCGTGATCCGCACCCGCCGCCGCCGCGGCCGTGCTCGTCTGGCCGTCTGAGGCCTGCTGAAGGGAGGCCCCCGCCCCATGGCCCTGCCCCGGGATCTGCGCCTGCGGGGCGACAAGGCCTTTGATCATCTGTATCGCAAGGGCCGCCGTTTTCATGGCACCTACCTGGTGCTGCGCTCAGTGGTGGGTGAGCCCTCGCTGTTGCGAGCTCCCCTGGGTCAAGCGCCCCTTCAGGGCTGCCGCTGCGCCGTCGTAGTTAGCACCAAGGTGAGCAAACGCTCGGTGCGCCGCAACCGGCTCAGGCGCCTGCTGCACAGTTGGCTGAGTGAACGCTGTGGTCAGTGGCCCGCTGATGGCCACGGCCTCTGGCTGCTGCTGAGCCTCAAGCCGGGCTGCGTTGAAGCCAGCCCCGAGGCCTTGCTGGGAGAATGTTTCGAGCTGTTCCGCAAGGCAGGCCTGAGCCCATGACCGTTGAGGTGACCGAGACCACGTTTTACGAGGGAGGACCGGCCCGCGGTGATCTGCTGTTCAACCTGCTGTTGGGCCTCACCCTGATCGGCATTCCCTTCGCGGTGGCCGCCATCGTGCGGGCCCTCTGGCTGCGCTTCCGCATCACAAGCCGACGGATTTCCGTCAGTGGTGGCTGGCTTGGCCGCGACCGGACTCAGGTGGTCTACAGCCAGGTGCGGGAGGTGCGCTCGGTGCCCCGCGGCTTCGGGGCCTGGGGCGACATGGTGCTGGTGCTCAGCGATGGGGCCAAGCTCGAGATGCGCTCCATGCCCCGCTTCCGCGAAACCGAGGCCTACATCCTTGAGCAGATGGCCCGTCGCAGCGGCTCCAGGCCCTCTGCCGACGTCAAGGGATTCGCCGACCCCCAGGCCGCCAGTGCCTGACCCCCGGACCCAGACCTCCCGCCCACAGCCTCCGGGCGGGATTTGCCCGCATTGGCAGCACCCTGATCGGCTGCTCGGGCACACTGGCTCAAACCCTCACCCTTCCGCCGCCTCCCCGCTGTGATCGGCTACATCTCCGACAACCTGCTGCTGCCCATCCTCGATTTCTTCTATGGGCTGGTGCCGAGTTACGGGCTGGCGATCATCGCCCTCACCGTGGTGATCCGGCTGGCCCTCTTCCCCCTGAGCGCAGGCTCGATCCGCAGTGCCCGGCGCATGCGCATCGCCCAGCCCGTGATGCAGAAGCGTCAGGCGGAAATCAAGAGCCGCTACGCCAGCAACCCCCAGAAGCAGCAGGAGGAACTGGGCAAGCTGATGAAGGAGTTCGGCAGCCCCCTGGCCGGCTGTCTGCCGCTTTTGGTTCAGATGCCGATCCTCTTCGCCCTTTTCGCCACCCTGCGCGGCTCACCCTTCGCCGATGTGCCCTACACCCTCAACCTCAAGGTGTTGCCGGCCGACCAGATCGCCGCAGTGGAGGCCAAACCGTTCAACAGCGGCAGCCACTCGATCTTCATCACCGAAACCAGCCATGTGCCCGTGGTCGCCAGCCTTGAGGCCGGCACCAAGCTCGGCATCGGCGACTCAGCCCAGGTCAACCTTCACACCAAGGACGGCCAGTCCTTCAGCAGCGTGCTTGAAGGGGTGGAAAACGGCTCCAAGTACATGCCGGCCTGGCGTGTGAGCAAAGGCGAGGAGGTTGTGCGCGTCAGCGAGTCCGGGCTGATCGAGGCGATCGCCCCTGGTGATGCCACGGTGGAGGCCACGGTGCCCGGCCTGGCGGCCCGCAGCGGCTTCCTGTTCATCAAGGCCCTGGGCCAGGTGGGCTTCTACACCGATGGGGCCGTGAACTGGGACATCGCCATTCTGGTGGGGGCCTTCGGCGCCAGCCTGTTCATCTCCCAGATCCTCTCGGGAGCCGGGATGCCGCCGAATCCTCAGCAGTCGACGGCCAACAAGATCACCCCCGTGATGATCACCGGCATGTTCCTGTTCTTCCCGCTGCCGGCCGGGGTGCTGCTCTACATGGTGGTGGCCAACATCTTCCAGGCCCTGCAGACCTTCCTGCTCAGCCGCGAGGCCCTGCCGGAGAACCTGCAGGACATCCTTGACCAGCAACTCAGCCAGCAGACCGTGGCGGTGGCTGCCAGCGGCGGCGGGGTTGAGCGTTTGCCCTTTGAGCCCAAGGGCAAGAAGTGATGGGGCGGCGCCCCTCGCCGTTGCCTGAACCATGCCTGCTGCGGCCCGTGCCCCTGCAGGAGCTCCGCGTGCAGCAGGACCAACGGCTATGGGCCGTGGACCAGCAGCTTGAGGATCTGGAGAGCCTCACGCCGGTGCGAGGCTGGCTGAGCGCCCGCCACGGTGAGCCGGTGCTGGAGGTGGAAGGGGAGGCCGAAACCGTCGTCAGCCTCTGCTGCGACCGCTGTCTTGGCCACTACAAGCACGTCCTGCGCTTCCGCGGCTCAGAACGGCTCTGGCTGGGGGAGGCCGATCAGCTGGCTGACGACCCCGACAGCGATCTGATCGAGAGCCTCGACCCCCGCGGCCATTTCGATCCGGCCCGCTGGCTGTTCGAGCAGCTGAGTCTGCAGCTGCCGCTGCAGAACCATTGCGGCGCCGACTGCCCCGGGCCGGCCCTGCCGGATCCAGCTGAGGCCAGCCCCGAGACCCCGTCCGCCGCCCAAGGGGAGCAGTCCAGCGATGCGCCCATCGATCTCCGCTGGGCGGCCCTGCGCCAGTGGCGATGAGTGAGGAGTGGGCCGACCAGCTGGATCTGTTGATCCGGGCGCGGGCGCCGATCCTCTGGATCCGCAGCCCCGAAGAGGAGCGCATCGCCACCTTGCTCAAGCGGGCCGCCCAACGCCTTGGCCATCGCACCCTGCTGCGCTGGGATTTCGTGGAGGGGCTCCAAGGGCTGCCGAACCGTGAGGGTGAGGCCAAACGCAACCCGATGGGAGCCTTGGAGGCGATCGAGAGTCTGCCTCCGGATCAGTCCGCGATCCTGCTGCTGCTCGATTTTCACCGCTACTGCGACGATCCCGGCATCGGTCGCCGGCTGCGCAACCTGGCCACCAGCCTGCGCCAGAAACCGCGCACCCTGGTGATCACCGCGCCGGAATGGCAGGTGCCGCGAGAGCTGGAGGAGTGCCTCACCATCCTTGATCTCCCCCTGCCCAATGCCGCTGAGATCAGCTCCCTGCTGGAGAGCATCGGCCAGGCCTGCGGCCATCCCCTCAACGCCGCGGTGCTTGAGCAGCTCAGCCACTGCTGCAGCGGCCTGAGTGAACAGCGCATCCGCCAGGTGGCGGCGCGAGCCCTGGCCCAGCGCGGCCAACTGGGCGAGCCGGATCTGGCGGAGGTGCTGGAGGAGAAGCGCCAGGCCATCGCCCGCAGCGAGCTGCTGGAGTACTGCCCCACCGAGGCCAGCCCCGCCGACATCGGTGGGCTGGAGGCGCTCAAGCACTGGCTGGAGCAGCGGCGGCTGGCCTTCAGCGACGAGGCCGCCGCCTATGGCCTGCCCCTGCCGCGGGGCGTACTGCTGGTGGGCCCCCAGGGCACGGGCAAATCCCTCACCGCCAAGGCAATCGCCCACAGCTGGGCCATGCCGCTGCTGCGCCTGGATGTGGGGCGGCTGTTCGCCGGCCTGGTGGGCGCCAGTGAGGCCCGCACCCGCGACATGATCCGTCGCGCCGAAGCCATGGCCCCCTGTGTGCTCTGGATCGACGAGATCGACAAGGGCTTCGGCGGCGACAGCCGCAGCGATGGCGGCACCAGTCAGCGGGTGCTGGCCAGCCTGCTCACATGGATGGCGGAGAAGCGCTCGGCGGTGTTCGTGGTGGCCACCGCCAACGGGGTGGAGAGCCTGCCGCCGGAGCTGATGCGCAAGGGCCGCTTCGATGAGATCTTCCTGCTGGATCTGCCCGATGCCACCGAGCGGCGCACGATTCTCGACCTGCAACTGCGCCGCCGCCGGCCAAACCACAGCATTCCCCTGGAGGTGGTGGTAGACCGCACGGCTGGATTCTCCGGCGCCGAACTGGAGCAGACGGTGGTGGAGGCGATGCACCTGGCCTTTGCGCAGCACCGGGAGTTCGGCGAGGCGGATCTGATCACCGCCGCCAGTGACCTGGTGCCCCTCTCGCGCACGGCCCGCGAGCAACTGGAGGCCCTCAAGCAGTGGGCGAGCAGCGGTAGGGCTCGGCCGGCCTCCCGCCTGCTGCGCTGAGGCAACGGCGGGCGATCAGGCCCTCCTCATCGGCAGGAACCCGCACCAGCTCTACGTTCCCAAGCCAGCCCATGGAGGCCTTCAGATCGGCGAGGAGTTCAGCGTCGTGTTCGCCGATGCCGCCGCTGAGGGCGATCACATCCACGCCCCCCAGGTTGGCCGCCATCGCCCCGATACCCTCCAGCAGACTGTGGCGGAACACGGCGATGGCCAGCCGGGCGCCGTCGTGGCCCGTGGCGGCGGCCTGGCGCAGCTGGCGCATGTCGGAGCTGAGGCCGGAGAGCCCCAGCAGGCCACTGTCCCCCTGCAGCCCCTGCTCCAGTTGCTCGGGCGTCAGCCCCTGCCGCAGCAGCTGCAGCAGCACACCCGGGTCGATGGAGCCGCTGCGGGTGGCCATCACCAGGCCCTCCAGGGGGGTGTAGCCCATGGTGGTGGCCACACTGCGGCCATCACGGATGGCGCAGAGGGAGCAGCCGGCACCGAGGTGGCAGCTGATCAGCCGCAATGGCCAAGGGGGGGGCTGGGAACCGGCCGACCAGCGGCGGCTGATGGTTTCACTGACGTGCTCATGGTTGAGGCCGTGAAAACCGAAACGGCGCAGACCCAGCTCCCGCCAGGCCTTCGGCAGGGCATAGGTGCGGGCCTCAGCCGGCAGGGTGCTGTGGAAGGCCGTGTCGAAGCAGGCCCACTGGGGCAACTGGGGGCGCCAGTGGCTCAACCAGCGCATCACAGCCAGGGCGGGTCCGTTGTGCAGGGGTGCCAGGTCGATCAGGGCCTCCAGCGCCTCCAGTACCGGGGAGCTCAAGGGGGTGGGGGCGGTGAAGAGCTCACCGCCATGGACGACCCGGTGGGCCGCCAGCAGCAGATCCCAATCCAACGACTGCAGGGCAGCGGGCAGCCAGCCCTCCAGCACCTCCTCGATCGAGCCGGAGGACGGCTGCCAACGGCGCTGCTCACGCCAGAGGCAGCAGCCTTCGGCGGAGAACAGCCCAGCTTTAAGGCTGGAGCTGCCCGCATTCAGCACCAGCGCCGTGACCCCGAGTGCCGCAGGGTGACCCAGGTCGACCATGCCTAGCGCGGGCTGGGAAGCGACCAGCGCCAGTCGGTCACATCAGGCGAATCCATCCCGTGGGTGTGGGCGTACTGGCGATGGCCGAGGATGGCCTCCTTCATCCGCTCCTTGACGTGGGCGGCACGGGAGCCGAGGCCGGGCACCCGGTCGATCACATCGATCACCAGATTGAAGCGGTCGATCTGGTTGTTCATCGCCAGCTCCAGCGGTGTGTTGATGTTGCCCTTCTCCTTGTAGCCGCGCACGTGGATGTTGGAGTGGTTGGTGCGGCGGTAAGTAAGCCTGTGAATCAGCCACGGGTAGCCGTGGAAGTTGAAGATCACCGGTTTGTCGGTGGTGAACAGGCTGTCGAAATCCCGATCCGAGAGGCCATGGGGGTGCTCGCTCGACTGGGTGAGGGCGAAGAGCTTGACCACGTTGATCACCCGAATCCGCAGCTTGGGGACCTCGTGGTGGAGGATCTCCACCGCTGCCAGCACTTCCTTGGTGGGGATGTCACCCGCACAGGCCATCACCACGTCGGGTTCATCGGGTTCATCACCACGGTCATCGTTGCTGGCCCAGCCCCAGAGACCGATGCCCTTGGCCACGTGGCGGCGAGCCTGCTCCAGGGTGAGGTACTGCAGATGCTTCTGTTTGTCGGAAACGATGATGTTGCAGACGTTCGTTTCCACCAGCGCCTCCTCGGCCACCGCCAGCAGGCAGTTGGCGTCGGCCGGCAGGTAGACCCGCACCACATCGCCGCTCTTGTTGCCGGCCAGGTCGATAAAGCCGGGGTCCTGGTGGGTGAAGCCGTTGTGATCCTGACGCCAGACGGTGGAGGAGATCAGGCAATTCCAGGGCGCGATCGGTGCACGCCAGGTGGCATGCAGGTTGCAGGATTCCAGCCACTTGGCGTGCTGGTTGAACATCGAGGCGATCACATGAGCAAAGGCCTCATAGGTGTGGAAGAAGCCGTAGCGCCCGGTGAGCAGATAGCCCTCCATCATTCCCACCAGGGTGTGCTCGGAGAGCATCTCCACCACCCGGCCGTTGCGCGCCAGTTCGCTGCCATTGAGGTCTTCGGGGAGGAACTCCTCCATCCACACCTTCTTGCTCACCTCATAGATGGCCTGCAGCCGGTTGGAGGCGGTTTCATCGGGGCCGAACACCCGCAGGGAGTCGGGGTTGCGCGCGATGGTGTCGCGCAGCAGGGCTCCGAGAGGGGCGGTGTTCTCGTGCTCGATGTGGCCTGGCCGCTCGACGTGCACGGCATGGTCCTCGATCGGCGCCAGCCGCAGGCTGCGGCGCAACCGGCCGCCATTGGCGTGGGGGCTGGAGCCCATCCGCCGCCCGCCCTTCGGGGAGAGGGCCTGCAACTCGGGCCTGAGGGTGCCCTCGGCGTCAAACAGCTCCTCGGGGCGGTAGCTGCGCAGCCAAGCCTCGAGCATGGTCAGTTGCTGGGGATCCTTGTTCGGTGCCGGCAGGGGCACCTGGTGGGCCCGCCAAAAGTTCTCCAGCTTCTTGCCGTTGAGCTCCTTGGGGCCGGTCCAACCCTTGGGAGAGCGCAGCACGATCATCGGCCAGGCGGGCCGCACGGCCTCGCCGCTCTGGCGGCACTCCTGACGCACCCGCTGGATGGTGGCGATGGCCTGGTCCATGGCGGCGGCCATGGCTTGGTGCATCTCCGCAGGCTCGCTCCCCTCCACCAGGATCGGATCCCAGCCGTAGCCGCGCATCAGGTTCACCAGCTCCTCGCGGGGGATGCGGGCCAGCAGGGTGGGGTTGGCGATCTTGTAGCCATTGAGGTGCAGCACCGGCAGCACGGCGCCGTCGCTGATCGGGTTGAGGAACTTGTTGATGTGCCAGGAGGTGGCCAGGGGGCCCGTCTCAGCCTCGCCATCACCCACACAGGCCAGGGCGATCAGATCGGGATTGTCGAAAACGGCGCCGCAGGCATGGGAGAGCACGTAACCGAGCTCACCACCCTCATGAATTGAACCCGGAGTTTCGGGCGTGCAGTGGGAGCCGATGTGGCCTGGGAACGAAAACTGCTTGAAGAAGCGCTGCATCCCGCCGCCGTCCTGCGACTTGTCGGGATAGACCTCGCTGTAGCTGCCATCGAGGTAGGTGGGGCCCAGCACCCCAGGAGCTCCATGCCCTGGCCCCGAGAGGTAGATCATCTCCAGGTCGTGGTGGCGGATCACCCGGTTGGCATGGGCCCAGATGAAGGCCTGGCCGGGGCTGGAGCCCCAGTGCCCCAGCAGGCGGGCCTTGATGTGCTCAGGTTTGAGCGGCTCGGCCAGCAGGGGGTTCTCCCGCAGGTAGATCATCCCCACCGCCAGGTAGTTGGCGGCGCGCCACCAGGCGTCGAGGAGCTGGAGCTCCTGGTCGTGGTCCATGGCCATGCCTGATGCCCTTCGCCTGTTCAGTGCAGGCTCACACGGGCCTTCGGCTTTGCCACATCAAGTGTATCGACGCTGACACCAGCGAGGCAGCTCAGCGACAGCAGGCCTTGGCCCGCCAGGAGTTGATCTCATTCCCAGTCGAAGGTAAGCAGGCGCCGACCCGGGACAAGGACACGGGCTTCTTCGAGCAGCGCCTGGATCACCTCCAGGCTGGCATTGGGATGAAGGCGCATGCCTTCAACGATGTGGCGGACATCGTCGCTGGTGAGGCCGACGCTGAGCACCCGCTGGTTGAGTTTCTCGCGAAACTCCTGCAACAGCGCCTGCTCCTCGGAAGTGAGAGGTTGGCGGTCGGGGTGGTTGATCTCCATGGGCCATCGGCGGTGCTCACTATGGAAAGCATGGCCTCCATTCCCCCCCAGTCCGCCAGCGTTCGTCAGCGAACCTGGTTGGGCCCTTGCCGCCCAGACGATTTCGCCCTGTAACGAAGCCCAACCCCCGGTAACGAAACCCCTGATCCCCGCTGGTGCCTTCAAAAAGGCTCCCTACGTTGCTCCTCAGTTGTGCCCTGTCCTGTGGATCGTCCATCAACCGCCACCCAGATCGTCGTCGCCTGTCTTGGAGCCGGTGTCGTCACCAGCTTCGCCGTGGCCCAGGGACAGAATCCCCTCACCGCCCTCGGCATCACCCTTTTCTCCGCAGTGGCTGCGGTGATGGTGGGCCAGGTGCTCTGACGATCAGTCCTCTAGACCTTGGCGTAAAGGCCCGCCCAGTGATCACTGGGCGGCCGGTTGAATTGAATGATATAGATCTAGTGGCTCGAGATCTATTGGCTGGCATCGCGCATCTTGCCAACGAATGCCTCTTCAGCCTCTTTGCTGGCTAAAGCACCATCGTCGACGATGATGATCCGGTCGGCCACGTCCAGGATCTTGTTGTCGTGGGTCACCATGATGATCGTGGTTTTGTGATTGGTGGCCATCTCGCGCATGAGGTTGACCACATTCCGGCCCGACTCCTTGTCAAGGGCGGCGGTGGGTTCATCGCCGAGCAGAATCTTCGGTTGTGCCACCATGGCCCGGGCAATCGCTACCCGCTGTCTCTGTCCACCGGAGAGATTGGCAGGGAAGTAGTCCTCGCGATCGCCGAGTCCCACCTTCTCGAGCATCTCAGCCGCCAGCCGGTCCATGTCGTTATCGTAGTATTGATCGTGCAGTTCCAGAGAGAGCCGCACGTTCTTTTTGGCATTGAGGAACATCATCAGGTTGTGGGCCTGAAAGATGAAACCAACGTTGAGGCGCAGCTTCGCCAGTACCTCCTTGCTGGCTCCATGGAGTTCCTCACCGAGGATCTTCAGGCTGCCGTCCTGGCATGCCCGCAAGCCGCCGAGCATGGTGAGCAGGGTGGTCTTGCCGGAACCGGAGGGTCCTGTGCAGATCACAATCTCGCCTGGCTGGATGTCGAGAGTGATGTCCTTGAGGGCGTGCTTGCGGCTATCGCCGCTGCCGAACCAGTGGTTCACGTGATTCAAGGAGATCACAGGCTCGTCGGCAGGTGCGGCGGTGGATTCAGAAGACATCAGCAGGATCGAGTTCCACAAGTTTGCGGGTGGCCAGGGCGCCGGATCCCACGCACATCACGAAGGTGAGGATCAACACTTGCAGGGCCCGGGTCAGGGTCATGAACACCGTGAGCTTGGTGACGTTGGCCAGCAGGCTGTAAAGACCCATGGAGATGATCACACCCGGCACGAAGCCGATCACCGCCAGAATGGCTGATTGCTGAATCACCACGCTGATCACGAAGGAATCGGTGTAGCCCATCGCCTTGAGGGTGGCGTACTGCGGCAGATTATTCATCACGTCACCGAAGAGGATCTGGTACACGATGATGCTGCCTACCACGAAGCCCACCAGAACTCCGAGGGAGAAGATGAATCCTACCGAGGAGTTGCGCTTCCAGTAGTTCACCTCCAGCTCGGCTAGTTCATTGCGGGTGAGCACCTTGACGTCTTTCCTCATCAATGGCTGCAGGGCGGACTGCACGGCGGTGGCGGAGGTGCCTGGCCGCAGGCGGATCAGGCCCAGTTGGACCATGCGGCGATCCGCCTTGGGAAACATGTAGAGGAAGGTGTTCTCGCTGACGATCAGATTGGCCTCGGCCGCGAAGGTGGCCCCCATCGAGAAGGTGTCGATGATGCGGATTGATTTGCCATTGATCTCCAGTGGATAGATACCATCACGCTTCACGACGCCGGCAACATCGCCGTACTGCTTCTTCGAGTTGCGATCAAAAAGGGCATTGCGCAGCGGCTGCAGCCCGAAAGGATCGTTCTCGAGTTCGGGAAAGGCGAGCGAAGGCTTGGTAAGGTCCACACCGAAGGTGTAGATGTCGTACGACTGGCGCGTGGCAGGCGTAATCCAGATTCCCCGCGAGATGCGCAGTGGCGACACGCTCTCCACTCCCTCCACCCCGAGGGCCTGGTAGAGGCGGCTGCGTTGGAAGTTCTGCAGCGAAGCGAAGTTGCTGTAGCCCTCACTCACCATCACCAGATCGGCACGGAGGCGGTCGATGGGTTTGCGCTGGCTGTTGTAGAGGCTGTCCAAAAGACCCAGCTGAAAAAACATCAGCAGGTTGGAGAAGCTCACGCCCGCTAGGGCGATCATCATCTTCACAGGGTTGTTGGTGACCTGCAGCCAGGCCACCGGCGTGCGCTTCAGTAGCTTGCGCAGGGGGCTGATCATCGTGCCGGTGCCGGGGTGGCGGTGGCCGTTTTGGGGTCGAACACCACGTTCACCTGCAGATTGGAGGCGTAGCCGATCCGCTTCTGCTCCGCTTCGTTGAGCTGAAGATGCAGCTTCACCTCGAACACACGCTGGTCCTGATTCTCTCCAGGTTCACCGGCGAAGATCGTCTGCTTCTGTACCTGGGGAATCACCTGAAACACCTTGCCCTTGAGGCTGCCTTCAATCCCGTCGGCGGTGATGGTGGCGCGCTGGCCGATGCCGATCATTCGCATGTCGGTTTGATAAACCTCCGCCGTCACAATCATGCGGCTGGTGTCAGCCATCTCGAGGATGCCCTGATCGCTCACCTTGTCGCCGGGCCTGGCGTTGATCTTGAGGATGCGGCCGCTCTGGGGTGCCCGCACGGTGGCGAAGCCAAACTCCTGTTGGGACCGGTTGCGGGCGGCCAGAGCCTTGCGCAGTTCGTTGTTGGCGGTTGTGACATCCTGCGGACGCACCTCCTTGATCTGCTCCAGGGTCTGCTTGGCACTTTCGATATCGGAGCGGAGGGTGAGCAGGGTTCCTTCGCGGGTTTCTATGGCCTTGGCCAGATCAGCACGGCTGGTCTCATCACGGGTGCGGTATCGATCCCGCTCAAGCGCCGAAACGCTGCCACTGGCATAGAGGGAGTCATAGCGCTGCCTCTCAACCCGTGACTCGGCGGCTCTGGCCCGGGCGGAATTGACAGACTGATCCTGGGCCAGTTTCTGGGCGGCCAGCTTGCGCTCCAGGCTCTGGACATTGAACTCCTGCGCCCGGATTTCTCCCTGCTTGGCGCCAGCCTGCACCTGGGCCAGCTTGCTCTGGGCCACGGCCACGTTCTCGCTGGCCTCGTCGTAGGACGCTTTGAGGGTGCCGTAGCTGTTCAGCCGGGCCAGAGGGGTTCCTTCCTTCACCCAGGTGTCCTCCTGAACCAGGATCTCCTCGATCCGATCGCCGCTGAGGGAGCTGGACACCGACACCTTGCGGATCTTGGTTTCGGGCTCGACGCGACCGAGGGCAGAGACCCGTCTTGATGCGGCCACAGGGGGAGACTCGCTCGCTTTCGGCTGGCAGCCGCCCAGCAGGGCCGCGCCTCCCCCGGAGGCCATCAGCGCAGAGAGCAGCAGGCCAACGGGGATCCGCCCGCATGCCTGGCGTCGGAGGCGCTGAACCAGAATTCGATCACTCACAGGGCCACATCGAAGGCATGGCCACAGAACAGATCAGATCGCCTCAGGACCATCATCAGGAGTTCTGCAAGAGTTGTAATTATTCTACCGGAACGCATGCTTGAACAGCAGAATTGTGCTTGCAACGCCACGAACAGCCGCGCAGCTGACGTGAGTCGCTGTCGCTCAAGGTCGCTTCAATCATCAAGAAAGAGAGCAAATTCTGCCTGCTCGAAGGTGCTCAGTGCCTTGATCCGTACAGCAAAAACAGACCGCACTGTGCCGATCGTTCCCCGCTCCACCAGTTCAGAATCCTCAATCAATTCGGAATGAAGCATTCACCATTTGAATTCCCTCAGGCTGCATCCACAGGGTCGTGCAGGTGGTTTCGACAGCAGACGCCTGGACGTGCCTTGGCACCCGTTGATAGGGCCTGTCACTGAAGCTTTTCGCTGACGCGATCCTGGCGAACCCAGCTGCCATGCTTCCGGAGCGTCACAGTCAGCCCGTGCTAAGCGACCGTGTTGGGCCAGATCAGGGGACACTCACCCCAGAGCAGCTGCGGCAGCTGATGCCGGCCCTGGCCCACAAGACCTACTTCAACTACGGAGGCCAGGGGCCGCTGCCCACGCCCTCGCTGCAGGCGATCACAGCTAGCTGGGAGCAGATCCAGGAGCTGGGGCCATTCACCGCAGACATCTGGCCGTGGCTAGAGCGAGAAGTGGGAGGGTTGCGGGGAGCGCTGGCTGCGCTCTGCGGGGTGCGACCCGAGCGTCTGGCCCTGACTGAGAACGTGACCAGTGGCTGTGTGCTGCCCCTGTGGGGATTGCCCTGGCTGGCCGGCGATGAATTGCTGATCAGCGATTGCGAGCATCCGGGCGTTGTGGCCGCCTGCCATGAGCTCGCCCGCCGAGAAAAGCTGACGATCGCCACCCTGGCGGTGAAGGGCCTGCGGGGGGACCTGGCCAGCACCAACGCCTCCGTGCTGGAGGCTCTTGAGCACAGCCTCACCCCAACCACACGCCTGGTGGTGCTCTCGCACCTGCTCTGGAACACCGGTCAGTTGATGCCGATCGCAGCGGTGGCTCAGCGGCTGGGGGAGCACCCGCGTTGGCCCTGGCTGCTGGTGGATGCGGCCCAGTCGGTGGGGAGCTTGCCGCTGGCCGAGCGTGGGGCTCAAGGCTTCGGAGCTGGTGCGGCATCGATGTCCGACATCTACGCCTTCACCGGCCACAAGTGGTGCTGCGGGCCCGAGGGTCTGGGGGGTGTGGCCCTCTCGGAACGCCTGCTCAACGAGTCGCAGCCCACCCTGGGCGGCTGGCGC
>NZ_JAGQBF010000031.1 GCF_024345495.1 Synechococcus sp. RedBA-s
CCCCCCAACTCCCAAGACCGCCAACACCAGCCTCAGCCGCCGCCAGGCCCGCCAGTTGGTCGAAACCGCCTATCTGGCCTCCGCCACCGCCCTGCTCTGGGCGGGCCTCTACTACCTGCCGGTGGGCGGGGCCCTGTTCCGGTTGGCGCTGCCCCTGCCCCTGGCCCTTCTGCAGGTGCGTCAGGGCTGGCGGCCCGGCTGGGAGGGCGCAGTGGTGACATCGTTGCTGCTGGTGGCGTTGATGGGGCCGATCCGGGGGCCGCTGGTGCTCTTCCCCTACGGACTGCTGGCCCTTTGGCTGGGCTGGGGCTGGGCAGAGCGCCGCAGCTGGTGGCTTACCTGGAGCGTGGGCCTGCTGATCGGCAGTGCCGGCTTCCTGGTGCGGGTCGCGGTGCTCTCGCTGCTGCTGGGGGAGAACCTCTGGGTGCTGATCACCGCCGCCGCCGCCGGCGTGCTGGAGCGCCTCAGCTCCCTGCTCAACCTGGGGGTCGGCCCCGACCTGCTGCAGGTGCAGCTGATGGCCCTGACCCTTGTGCTGGTCCAGAACCTGATCTATGTGCTGGCCCTGCATGCGGTGGCCTACTGGATCTTTCCGCGGCTGCAGGCGCCCATCAGCGAGCCACCGCCCCAGCTGCGGTCGCTGGTGGCGCTCGATCCCCTCTGAGTTCCCTTGATCAGCCTCTGCGGTGACCCGGACCAGGCCCGTCGCTGGTGCGAACGCTTTGGCCGCGACTGGCGTGAGAGCCAGATACTGCTGCTGCTGGCTGGCACCGACACCGCCGCGGTGCCGGGCATCTCCGCCGCCGGAGCCACTCCTGAGGTGCGGCTGGCCACCGCCGCCGCCGACGCCGAACTGCTCCTGCTGGGCCCGTCGGTGCGGCGGCCCCATGCCCTGCCCCCCCTGCCCGCCGGGGTCAGCCCGGCCCTGATCTCCCATGTGGTCTGCCAGGGCCTGGCCTTGGTGCCCCTGGTGGCCGATCTGGGCTGCGCGGTGGCTCCGGCCGTCCCCCACCTGCGCCTGGGGGGCACCCCGGCCCGCTGCCTCAGCACCGGAGCGGCGATGCCGCGGCAACGGGTGCAGAGGCTGCTGCGGCTGGGCCAGCGCTGGGGAGCCCGCTGGGCGGCCGCCCGCCACACCACTCCCAGCGGCGAGCCAGCACCGGTGGTGATCGCCGAGTGCGTGCCGGGGGGCACCAGCACGGCCCAGGCGGTGCTCACCGGCCTTGGGGTGGAAGCTGGAGGTCTGGTGAGCGGCAGCCTCCGCCAGCCAGCCCATGCGCTCAAGGGCGAGCTCACGGCGCGCGGGCTGGCGGCGGCGGCGCTGGAGCCGCTGGGGCCCGGGCCAGGAGCGGCGGCGGCGCTGGACCTTGATCCCCTGGCGGTGCTGGCCGCCGTTGGCGATCCGATGCAGGCCCTGGCAGCGGGCATCCTGCTCGGGGCCGCCGGCCGGCGGGTGCCGGTTCTGCTGGCCGGCGGCAGCCAGATGGCGGCCGTGCTGGCGCTGGCGCTGGCGCTGGCGCCGGCCCACCAGCGCCCGGCGCTGGCGGCCTATGGGGCCCTCGGTACCACCGCCTGGGTGGCCCAAGAGCCCGGCAGCGACCTCAGCCTGCTGCTGCAGCGGGTGGGGGAGCGTTGGGGCGTGAGCCCGATGGCCTTTGCCAGTTCCCTGCGCTTCGCCCACTGCCGCAGCGCCGCCCTGCGCGACTACGAGCGGGGCTATGTGAAGGAGGGGGTGGGGGCCGGTGGTCTGGCCCTGCTCTGGGAGCTGAGCGGCCGCAGCCCTGCGGCCCTGGCCTCCGCCTGTGATCAGGCCATGGAGCGGCTGATGGAGAGCAGTTGATCGCCGCCTAGGGTCCAGCGATGCAGGCCGATTCCCGCCCCCCCAGCAGCTCGATGAGCCGCCGCAGGCTGCTGCAGCTCTCCGCCCTGGCCGGCCTGGGACTGGTGGGGGGTTGTGGCCGGGGCTCCGCCGTGCAGCTGGTCTATGGGCGCGGTGAGTTGCCCGCCGCCTGGGCGAAGCGGCTGCCGGATCCCTGGAGGGCCCAGCCCGTGGACGGTCCCGAAGCGGTGCTCAAGGCCCGCTCGGCCGCACTGATGCAGTTGGGCGACGGCTGGCTGGAGGCCACGGCATTGCCGCAGTGGCAGCCGTTCGCGGCAACGGAATCTGTTGCCGCCTCTGAACTCTGGGAGGGGCTGGCGCCCGAGGCCCAGGCGCCCAGTCGTCTGTTTCGGCCCGAACCAGCGCCGGCCCTGGCCTACCCCTGGGCCTTCGGCACCTGGCTGCTGGTGCTGCGCAACCGCCGCGAGCTGGTGGCCCGGCAGGGCGAAGGTTGGTCGCTGCTGCTGGACCCGAGTCTGCGGGAGCAACTGTTGCTGCCGTCCTCGCCGCGGGTGGTGATTGATCTGGCCCTGCGCCAGCTGGGGCTACCTCCGGGCGATCCCGCCAGCCTCGCTGACCCCCGCCTGGGCGATCAGCTCGGACGGCTGCGCCGTCAGGCCGCTGCCTTTGATGATCGCGATGGCCTCAATCTGTTGCTCTCCGGCCGGGTGGAGGCCGCTGTGCTGCCCAGCCAGAGGGTGCTGCCACTGCTGCGTAGTGACACCCGCCTGAGCGCCCTGTTGCCGGAGAGCGGCTCAGCCCTCTGGTGGAATCTGCTGCTGCGCCCGACCCAGACCCGGGAGCTGCCGCCGCTGCGCTGGCTGCTGCAGGCGCGGGAGGCGCCCCTGATCAGCCGCCTGCTGGCGGCCGGATGGGTGCCGCCGCTACGCCGGGAGCTGCTGGCGTCGGCGCTCTCCAGCTGGCCGCCAGCGGTGGCTGCCCTGCTCTATCCGCCGCAGCCGCTGCTGGCACGCTGCACCTCCCTGCCACCGCTGGCCCCCGAGCAGCGCCGCCAACTGCAATCGCTCTGGGACCGCAGCGCCCCCTAGCCCCAGAGTCGGCGCCGGGGGGCCGCCGCCAGACGCCTGTGGGTGTCGGCCAGCAGGGAAGGAATCTCCAGCCCATGGGGACAGCGGGGCAGGCAGGCGCCGCAGCTGCGGCAGGCGCTGGCATTGAGCGTCTCCCACCAGTGGCCGGCCCTGCCGATCAGGTTGTAACGCTCGCTGGCGAAGGCCTCCATGCCATGGCCCAGGGCCAGATTGCGCAGGCGCAACAGCTCGGGGATCGGCACCTCGCTGGGACAGGGCAGGCAGGCCCGGCACTGGCCACAGCGCTCGGCGCCGAGGCGGGCGCGGCCGCTGGCCTCAAGGCGGCTGAGGGCCTGGAGTTCCAGGGGCTCCAGGGGGCCGGCGGCGGCCCGGAGTTGCCCGGCCAGCTCCAGGTCCTGCCGTGTTTCGGCCCCGAGGGTCAGGCTGCTGATCCCCTGGGCCAGCAGAAACCTGTAGGCCAGCCGCAGGGGCTGCAGGGGCGAGCAGTCGTCGATCAGCTCGGGGGGTGGGTCGTAGAGGCGCCCGCCTTTATCGGCCGGTGAAATGGCCAGGACCCCCAGGCCTGCGGCCAGGGCCCGCTGGGCCAGGGGCAGCCGCTCCTGATCGAAAAGATGCAGGTGCAGGCTGCAGAAGCTGAACCGCCCGCTGGCCAGGGCCCGCTCAATCAGGGGGGTGGAGCCATGGCTGCTGAACCCCAGCTGAGCCACCAGCCCCTGCGTCAGGGCCCACTCCAGCAGCTGAGCCCCTGGCCCCCCTAAGGCCCACTCCAGGTGTTCGGCTCGGTTCAGCCCATGCACGGCCAGGTTGTCGAGGCGAGCGACCCCCAGGCGCTCCAAGCTGGCGCGCAACTGGGCCTGGCCGCCCTCCAGGGAGGCCCCGGGCAGGATCTTGCTGGTGAGCACCAGCTCGGCGCGCTCAGCGGGCCTGCGGCGACTGATATGGGACAGGGCCTGGCCCAGGTAGGCCTCGGCCGGCCCGTAGGAGGGGGCTGTCTCGATGTGGTTGATGCCCGCCTCCAGGGCGGCCTCCAGCACCTCCAGCATCTGCTCGGTGCTACCGAGGGCCCGCATGGTGCCGAGGCTGAACAGAGAAACCTCAGGCCCTCCCCCGAAGGGTCGCCGCTCTGGGAACACGCTGACCTCAGGAGTTGCCGCTGCCCGCTGTATCCGGGTTCGGCGCGCTGTCGTCTCCATCGGGGTTCTCCTGGCGTTGGGCCCGGCTGAGATTGCGGATCAGCTCGGCGGGACTCACCTGGTCGATGAAGCGGCGGAAATCGGCCTTCTCCTCGGCATCCGCTTCTGAATCCACCGGGATCGAGGCGTCCGCCACCACTTCCTCCAGCATCCAGATGGCGCTGCCGGTGCGCAGGGCCAGGGCGATCGCATCGCTGGGACGGCAGTCGAGTTCGCTGGCTTCGCCGTCGGAATCGCTGAGTTTGAGCACGGCCCGGAAGGTGGCGTCCTCGATCGAGTGGATGATCACTCGCTCCAGGCTGACCCCGCCCACGGCCATCAGGGCGGCCATCAGGTCGTGGCTGAGGGGGCGGGGTGGGGTGGTGCCCCCCAGTCCCGCCAAGATGTTCTGGGCCTGGGCCTGGTCGATCCAGATCGGCACCTGACGGCGACCGGAAGGATCCCGCAGCAGCACGATCGGGCTGCGACTGGCCGCATCCAGGGCAATTCCGGCGACGCGCATCTCCACCATGGTCCTGAAGCGCTGGCCCTTTGTCCGATTATGGCCAGGAGCGCCACAACCCCCCATGTTTACCGGTCTGGTTCAGGCGGTTGGCCGTCTGCGGCGCCACGCCAACGGCGTGACCATTGAGGGTGTCGGCGGCCTGGATCCGCTGGCCCTCGGCGACAGCGTGGCGGTGGACGGGGTCTGCCTGACGGTCAGCGCGCTGATGGAGGATGGCTTCCGCGCCGATGTCAGCGAGGAGACGCTGCGGCGCAGCACCCTGGCCGCCAAGGCCGCAGCCGGTGCGGTGGTGAATCTGGAGCCGGCCCTGCGACTCTCCGACCGCCTCGGGGGGCACCTGGTCAGCGGTCACGTCGATGGCCTCGGTGAGGTGCTGGCGATCACGCAGGAGGCGGGCTCCTGGCGGCTGGAGCTGGCCTGGGCCGACCCCGCCTATGGGCGCTATGTCTGCGACAAGGCCAGCGTGGCCGTCGACGGCATCAGCCTGACGGTGGCGGGCAGCGACCCGGCCGGGGAGCGTTTTTGGATCGCCGTGATTCCCCACACCTGGGGGAGCACCACTCTGACGGGACGGCAGGTGGGGGATCGGGTCAACCTGGAGGCGGATCTGCTGGCGAAGTACACCGAACGCCTGCTGCAGCACACTCAGCAGCCCCCGTCGGCCCAACCGCCACTGGATCGGGCCTGGCTGGCGGAGCACGGCTGGGGCTGAAGACCCGCCGTAACCTGGGGACCTCTCTTGTACGGGACCCATGACATCGCCGCTGCCGCCCCTGCGTTCGATTGAGCGCCGTCAGGTGGCGGCCCTGCGCACCTTCACCATCGCCGAAGGAGTGCTGATGCTGGTGCTGGGGGTGCTGGCGCTGGTGTTTCCAGTGGTGGCCTCCTTCTGGATCACGGCGATGGTGGCCCTGGCCTTCCTGGTGGGCGGTCTGGTGGGCTGGATCGACAACCTGGTGAGGGCCCGTCAACTCAGCCGCCGGCACACCTTCTTTCGGCTGGTGGTCTCCACCCTGTTCCTGGTGACCGGTGGCTGGATGATCTCCCAGTTCCGCGGCGGGCCTCTGCAGGTGGCCGATCAGGTGGCGGCGCTGTCCCTGGCCGTTGGTGTGGTGTTTCTGGTGGAAGGTCTGGTGGCGGTGCTGGTGGCGGTCAGCCACCGGGGTGCACCCGGCTGGGTCTGGGGGCTCCTCAACGGCCTGGTCACCCTGGTGCTCGGCGGCCTGATCCTCTCGATGAAACTGGCGGGACAGCTCTCCGTTCTGGGAATCCTGGTGGGGGTGAGCTTCCTCTTCAGCGGCGTCGACCTGCTGGCCTTCGGCGCCAGCTTCCACCCCGAAGAGGACTAGGGCAAGCCTGGGCCTGAAGGGCCTGGAGTGCCGCCGGTGTCATCCACGGGCAGCAGCCAGATCGAGCCTGTTTCGTGATGGATCTGGATGTGAAACTCCTGGCCGGGCTCCAGTCCCATGCGGCGGGTGTAGGCATGGCCGATCAGCAGGTTGCCGTTTCCGTGCACGCGGGTGCGGAATTCGGCCTGGCGGCCCTTGCCTGGGCCGGAGCTGGCCGCAGCTCCCCCCAGCCGGTAGCCCTTGGCTTCCACCAGGGCCCGGTAAAAGCTCTTCTTGAGCAGCCGTCCGCTGGGGCTGACGTAGCCGCAGCCACGGGCGATGTCATCTTCCGAGCAGTTGCTCAAGGAGCGGGCCTTGTTGAGCAACTCCTTACCCTGGAGCATGGTTCTGCCGGTTGACGGCATGACGTTCGACATCGTTATAACAGTCCTGCCGCCGATTGTGACCAGGGAGATGCAGATCAAGCCAGGGTGGCTTCAGAGCAGGTAGAGAATTCCGTAGAGAATCAACCAGATCCCATCGACAAAGTGCCAATAGAGCTCAGCGGCTTCCACGCCGAAGTGGTGATCGGCTGTGAATTTTCCAGGGATCCGGGCCTGCCACCAGACAATCAGGATCATCAGAGCCCCCAGCGTCACGTGCAGCCCGTGGAAGCCGGTGAGGGCGTAAAAGGTGCTGGCGTAGAGGTTGTCGGTGAGGCCGAAGGGGAGGGAGAAGTACTCCACCATCTGGCCGCCGAGGAAGGCCAGGCCCAGCCCGGCGGTGACCAGCAACCAGAGGCGGCAGGCCCCGAGCTGGTTCTGGCGCAGCTGCTTGGCGGCGCGGTGAAAGGTGAAGCTGCTCACCACCAGCAGCACGGTGTTGATGGTGGGCAGGATCAGCTCCAGCTCGTAGATCGCACCGGCCGGCAGGGGATTCACGGCCCGGAAGGTCAGGTAGGCGGCGAAGAAGCCGGCAAAGGTCATGCCGTCGGCCACCAGGAAGGTGGCCAGGCCGAACATGCGGTGGTCGGGATGGCCACCTTCGGGCGCGCCATGGTCCAGCAGCTCGGCACCCAGCGCCAGGGATGGGGCGAGGGTGTCAGTGGGGGATTGATCCGAGCTGGGTGAGAAGGCTGTCATGGCGGCTCCTGGCGATGGAGGAGGAGGAAATTCAGAGACGGCTGGAAGCAGGGGTGGTCCGAAAGTCGTCGTGACTGCCGAACCGTGGCCAGGTCATTGGCCGCTGGACCAGAGCTCGCGGCCGGTGGCGGCCTTGAGGTCGATCTGGCCAGGGGGCACTCCATAGCCGTAAGGGTGGGTCACCAGGGGCGCTTCACCCTTCCAGTTCTCCACCGGTGGCGGTGAGGTGGTCAGCCACTCGGGGGTGAGGGCATTCCAGGGGTTGTCACCGGCCACCTTTCCGGAGAACGCACTCCAGAACACATTGATCAGGAATGGCAGGGTGCTCAGTGCCATCAGCAGAGCACCGACGCTGCTGATCTGATTCACCAAGGTGAACTGGGGATCGTATTCGGCCACCCGGCGGGGCATGCCATTGAGACCGAGCCAATGCTGAGGTGCGAAGCAGAGGTTGAAGCCGATGAAGGTGATCAGGAAGTGGAAGCGACCGAGATCCTCATTCAGCATCCGGCCGGTGAATTTGGGGTACCAGTGGTAGATCGAGCCGAAGATCACGAAGACCGTGCCTCCATAGACCACATAGTGGAAATGGCCGACCACGAAATAGGTGTCGTGCACATGGATATCGAACGGCACCTGGGCCAGGGCCACACCCGTGATGCCACCGAACACGAAGTGAAGGATGAAGGCACAGGAAAACAGCATCGCGCTGTTTAGGGCTATCTTGCCGCCCCAGAGGGTAGCGAGCCAGTTGAAGAATTTAATGCCGGTGGGCACGGCGATGAAGGCCGTGGCGATTGTGAAGAACAGGCGCATCCAGGGCGGTGTGGCGCTGGTGAACATGTGGTGAGCCCAGACGATCAAACCCAGGAAGACAATGGCCAGAATCGAGTACACCATGGTGGTGTAGCCGAACAGGGGCTTGCGGGCGTGGACCGGCAGGATTTCACTGACCAGTCCGAAGGCCGGCAGCACCATGATGTACACAGCCGGGTGGGAGTAGAACCAGAACAGGTGCTGATAGACCACCGCATTGCCACCTAATGCGGGATTGAAGAAGCCGGTGTGGGCAATGATGTCGAAGCTGAGCAGCACCAGGGTTCCGGCCAGCACCGGGGTGGAGAGCACCACCAGGATGCTGGTGCCGAGCATCGCCCAGCAATACATCGGCAGCTGCATCATCTTCAGTCCGGGTCGACGCATCTTCAGGACCGTGGCGATGAAATTGATGCCTCCGAAAATGGAGCTTCCCCCCAGAAGCAGCACACTCAGTATCCAGACCACCTGACCGGCTGCCGGAGTGGTCAGGCTCAGGGGTGGATAGGCAGTCCATCCCGATTGGGCGGCACCGCCGATGAAGTAACTGGCGATCAGCAGAAATCCGGCCGGAGGGATCAACCAGAAGGCGACGGCATTGAGCCGCGGGAACGCCATGTCGCGGGCCCCGACATAAAAGGGAATCAGATAGTTGCCGAAGGCACCGTTTACCACTGGCACAATCCAGAGGAAGATCATCACCGTGCCGTGGAGCGTCAGCACCTCGTTGTAGGTTTCGCGGCCAATGAAGTCGGAGATCGGGCTGGCCAGCTCAATGCGAATCATCCCGGCCAGTGCCCCGCCCACCAGGTAGAAGAAGAAGCCGGCCACCATGTACTGCAGGCCGATCACCTTGTGATCAAGGCTGAAGCTGAGGTAACGCAGCCAGCCCTCGGGCTGTAGCCCCGGCGGCGACGAGCTGGTCTGAGGAGGAAGAGCGATGGTCATGGAGGCGAGCGGCGCTGCGGTGGGGGAAGACTCAGGGACTGGAGTGTTGAAGGGCCGAAACCGGGGGCTCCTGGTTTCGGCTGATCAGCTGGGCTGCTCGCTCAACCGGTGGTGCTGGCGCTGGGGGCAATGGCCACGGTGGCGGTGTTGTTCTTCTCGAACCAGGTGGCGAATTCGTCGGGCTCATGGACCACCACCGTGGAGCGCATGCCGCCGTGGTAGGGGCCGCAGAGCTCAGCGCAGATGATCGGGTAGCTGCCGGCCTTGATTGGCGTGAAGGACAGCAGGGTGGGCTGGCCAGGGATGATGTCCTGCTTGAGGCGGAATTCGGGCACCCAGAAGGCGTGGATTACATCGCGGGCCTCCATGCGCAACTCCACTGGCTGGCCCTTCTGCACATGCAGTTCGCCGCTGGTGATGTCCCCCTGGGGGTAGTGGAAGAGGAAGGCGAACTGCAGGGCCGTGACCTCCACAGGCAAGGTTGATACCGCCGAAACTTGGCCTGATCCGATCCCCCCCCAGATTCGCTCGGACGGTTCAGGGGGGGTGCCGAGCACGGAGGCCTGAATCACGGCGCTGACGTCGCTATCACTGCCCTGGGAGGTCATCATCGCCCCATGCATGGAGTGGGGATCGCTGAGGGGGACCATGCCGCCCATGCGGTCGTAGATGTCGTAGCTGTAGATGCCCACGAACAGCACCACGACCGCAGGAATGGCGGTCCAGAAGATCTCCAGCTGCAGATTCCCCTCCACGGCCACACCGTCGCCGGTGTCACCCTCGCGGCGACGAAAACGGATCAGGCTGAACACCAGCAGGCCAAAAATCCCGATGAAAAGGATGCTGCCGATGCTGAAGAGCACCCTGAAGAGCTGATCGTAAATCGGCGCATTCAGGCTGGCTGCCGCCGGCAGGATGTCGACGTTCTGGCCAATCCAGAGGCCACTGAGCACAAGGGCCATCCCCAGAACGAGGCTGAGAACGGCAGACGGGATGGGCACAACTGGATCAAAGCTCCCTCCACCATATGGGGATCACCGGCGCGCCGCTTGGGGTCGTCTTCATCCCTCGGCTTGCCGCGAAAGCCTGTGCGGAAGTCAGCACATGATGGCGAGTCGTTGCGGATGGCCCCGCCCCGGACAGGTGCGTGCTTCCCCACAACCAAGCGGCAACACCTGCCGTGATCGCTAGCTTTCCCCCATGCAATCCGCCCGGGCTACCACTCTTCTGAGCTCCCATCTGGTTGTGGCGCTGATCGCTCTGGTGGGCATCGGCGGCGCCACCAGAGTCATGGAAGCCGGTCTGGCCTGCCCCGACTGGCCCCTCTGTTATGGGACCTTCCTGCCGGGCCGCCAGATGAACCTGCAGGTGTTCCTGGAGTGGTTCCACCGCCTGGATGCCTTTTTGGTGGGTCTGGCACTGGTGGCCCTTCAGGTGGTGGTGCTCAGGCGGCCCGCCGGTCGGCGCCCGGCCTGGTTAATCGCTGCCAGCGCCTCCGCCCTTGGACTGGTGGCTCTTCAGGGGTTGCTGGGTGCCCTCACCGTCACCCAGCTGCTGCGGTTTGATGTGGTCACGGCCCACCTCTCCACTGCGCTCGTGCTGGTGGCGCTGGTGAGTGCCATTCACCAGGGGCTGCTGGATCCTGATCCATCGCCCCTTACGGCCTCTTCTCAGCCTGCCCCTCCCAGCGAAGGCTCCGATCGGCCCAAGGCCCCGCCTCTGGCCTGGCTGGGGCGCCATGGCTGGTGGCTGGCCTCCGCCATCACGGCCCTGGCGGTGTTTGTCCAGGCGGTCAGCGGTGCACTGATGGCCACCCAGTGGGCTTCAGGCAGCTGCCTGAGCTCCGGGGTGGCCTGCGGTTGGCTGGCCCTGCACCGCCAGCTGGCCACTCCTGTGGCCACAGCGGTTCTGGTGCTGGCGGCCGCCCATCTGCTGGTGAACCGAAATCGGCGCTATCAGGGCCCCTATGCCCTGGCGGCCCTGCTGCTGGTGGTTCTGCAGATCGCCCTTGGGGTTCTCACCCTGCGCCTCTCCCTGGCGGTGCCGCTGGTCACTGTGGGTCACCAGCTCACGGCCGCCCTGCTGGTGGCCGTGCTCAGCGCCCTGGCCATGCGTCACCGGCCGATCCCCGTTCTCGCAGCGATCGATCCCATTCAGCCCCAGACCCTCCACCTCGAGTCCTGTCATGGTTAGCGCCACCAGCCTCAGCCCCCAGCTCAGCAGCCGCGACCAGGTGGTGCCGTCCCGCTCCAAGGTGAAGCTGCCGCCCTGGCTCGAGATCGCCAAACCCCGGTTGATTCCTTTGCTGCTGGCCACCACCTTGGGGGGCATGGCCCTCTCCGATGGCTGGCCGATGACGGCCCCTCGGCTGGCCTGCACCCTTGGAGGCGGCGCCCTGGCCTCAGCGGCGGCCGGGGTGCTCAATTGCCTCTGGGAGCAGGAGCTGGACGGACGCATGGTGCGCACCAGCGGCCGGGCCCTGCCCTCCGGCCGGCTGTCGGCTGGCACCGCGTTCGCTGTGGCGGTTTCGCTCACCTGTGCGGCGTCCCTGCTGCTGGTGAGCGGTGTCAATTGCCTGGCGGCCGCGCTTTCCCTGCTGGGCCTCTGCAGCTATGTGCTGCTCTACACAGCCCTGCTCAAGCCCCGCACCACGCAGAATATCGTCATCGGTGGTGTGGCCGGTGCCATCCCGCCGCTGGTGGGTGCCGCTGCGGCCACCGGCCACGTGGGCCTTGGCGGCTGGTGGCTGTTCGGCCTGGTGATGCTCTGGACACCCGCTCACTTCTGGGCTCTGGCCCTGCTGCTCAAAGAGGACTACCGCTCGGTGGGCATTCCGATGCTGCCGGTGGTCAAGGGCACCGAAGCGACTGCCGTTGCGATCGGCCACTACGCCCGCGCCACCGTGCTGGTGAGCCTGCTGGGGGTGCTGGCCCTGCCCAGTGGTGGCTGGCTCTACGGCCTGCTGGTGATCCCCTTCAACTCCCGCCTTCTGCAGATGGCCCACACCCTCGGCCTCAGTCCCGACGAGGTGGCTCCGGCCAGGGGGCTGTTCCGCTGGTCGATTCTGTATCTCTTCGGCATCTGCTTGCTGCTGCTGATGGCCCGGCTGCCCGGCGCTGAAGTGTTCAGCGTTCAGATCGGCGAATTGCTGGCGGCACTCACCCCCCCCCCCGCCGCTTTCTAGATTGCAAGCTCCCATTGGCCAGGCCGGAGTGTCAGCAACCCAGCCAGACGCCATGATCCAGCTGGACCAGATCAGCAAGGCCTACGGATCGGTAACGGCCCTGGATGGCCTGAGCCTGCGTGTTCCGGCCGGCAGCCTCTATGGCCTGCTGGGACCCAACGGGGCCGGCAAGACCACTGCCCTGCGCATCCTCTGCACCCTGCTGGCCCCGGATCGTGGTGCAGTGCGGGTGGCTGGTATCGATGCCCTGCAGCAGCCCCGCCAGGTGCGCGAGCGGCTGGGCTACGTGGCCCAGGAGGTGGCCATCGACAAGATCCTCACCGGACGGGAAATGCTGCGGCTGCAGGGTGCGCTGTATCACCTGGCCACTCCCCACCTGCGCCAGCGCATCCAGTACCTGATCGAGCTGCTGGGCATGGGGGGCTGGATCGACCGCCGCTGCGGCACCTATTCCGGCGGCATGCGCCGCCGCCTTGATCTGGCCAGTGGTCTGCTGCATCAGCCCTCGGTGCTGGTGCTGGATGAACCCACCGTGGGGCTCGATATCGAAAGTCGCGCCGTGATCTGGCAGGTGCTGCGGCAGCTGCGGGACGCCGGCACCACGGTTCTGCTCAGCAGCCATTACCTCGAGGAGATCGATGCCCTCGCTGATCGGCTGGCGATCCTCGACGGTGGCCGGGTGATCGCCGAGGGCAGCCCCAGTGAGCTCAAGCGCGCCCTGGGCGGTGATCGCGTCACCCTGCGGGTGCGCGAGTTCAGCGATGAGATGGAATCGGCCCTGGTGCAGCAGGTGCTGCAGGGCTGCCCTGGCGTTCGCCAGGTGGTGGTGAACCGCGCCCAGGGCCATTCCCTCAACCTGGTGGTGGATGGGGAGGCCGTGATTGAAACCTTGCGGCAGCAACTGAATCAGGCCCAGCTGCCCGTTTTCTCCCTCTCCCAGAGCCGACCCAGCCTCGACGACGTCTACCTCCAGGCCACCGGCCGTACGTTGATGGATGCCGAACTGGAGGTGGTCGGCGTCCGTGACCCCAAGGCCGAGCGCAAGCAGGCCATGCGCTGAGCTCCCTGCTGTGATGTCTCGCTTCATCCCCTGCCCGCCCGCCTCTCCTGTCTTCCGGCCATGACCAGCGCCTCGCCTCTGACGCTCCACGCCGCCCCGCCCGACCAGGCCCCGGCCGAGCGTTCCGCCTTCGCCGACCTCAGCCAGGAGACCCTGGCCCTGACGCGCCGGCTGTTTCTGCAGCTGGCCCGGCGCCCCTCCACCCTGGTGGCGGGGGTGTTGCAGCCGCTGATCTGGCTGGTGCTGTTCGGGGCGCTCTTCGCCAAAGCACCGGAGGGCCTGCTGCCCGATGGCATGAGCTACGGCCGCTTCCTCGGGGCCGGGGTGATCGTCTTCACCGCCTTTAGTGCGGCTCTAAACGCCGGCCTGCCGGTGATGTTCGACCGGGAATTCGGCTTTCTCAACCGGCTGCTGGTGGCCCCCCTGCGCTCCCGCAGCTCGATCGTGCTGGCCTCGGTGCTCTACATCACCAGCCTCAGCCTGATTCAGAGCCTGGCGATCATGGTCACCGCCGCCCTGCTGGGCTACGGCTGGCCCGGCGCTGCCGGGCTGCTGCTGGTGCTGGTGACTTTGCTGCTCCTGGTGTTTGCCGTCACAGCCCTCAGCCTGGGGCTGGCCTTCGCCCTGCCGGGGCATATCGAACTGATTGCGGTTATTTTCGTGGCCAACCTGCCGCTGCTGTTTGCCAGCACAGCGCTGGCACCGATTTCCTTCATGCCCACCTGGTTGGGCTGGCTTGCGGCCCTGAATCCACTTACCTTCGCCATAGAACCAATTCGCGCTGCCTATGCCGGCAGTTTTTCCCTTCAGGCCGTGGTGCTGGAAGCTCCCTACGGGGATCTCACCGGCCTCACCTGCCTCGGCCTCCTTGCCGCCCTCGCCCTCGTTCTGTTTCTCCTGATCCGGCCTCTGCTGGATCGCAAACTCAGTTGACTCCCCCCGTGTCCACCACCCATCCCCCGTTCGCGGCCGACCCGATGTCCCCTGGCAGCTCAAGGCTCTCGGCTCATGATCTGTTCCAGGCTCTGGAGCGGCGGGATGGTGCCCTGCTCTCGGCCCATTCCCGGCGCTGGGCCCATCGCCACGGGGTTGAAGCGCTCGAGAGCCTGATCCAGTTCCAGGGTCTCGATCAGACCGCACGCCTGTGGTGGCGCGAACAACTGCTGCGCCCCACCCCGGCGGTGGCCACCGCTGCCAGTGGGGCACTCCACGAGTTCCAACCTGCTGTGGCCGCCACGGTCTCCCCGGTGTCGGAGCCCCTGTCCACCGCGTCGATTCTGGAAGACTCGGTGCCCCTGCCCCCGGAATGGCTGGTGCCCGCCGGGGTTGACCAGCCGCCTGAGGTCCTGTCGGAGTCGGGGCAGGAACTTGCGAAAGTTGCCGGCAACAGCACGGATCTCCAGCCTGAAGCTTCAGAGGCCCCTCAGGTTTTCGAAAGGCCTGAAGCGAAGAGGCTCGACGTTGCTGTTGCGGTGGTTGATCCCGAGGATATTGATCCTGTCGCCTTTGAAGCGGCTGTGCTTGAGCCGGCGGTCGCTTTCGCCACCGAGCCACTTCCTCCCCTGGCGGAGGCCTTCGGCCCGATCCCTGGCCTTGAACCGCTGCCCAGCTTCAACGTCCAGGCCATCTTCGCGATGCAATCGGAGTTGGCCGAACGGCCTCTGGCTCCTCCGATCGTGCCGCCGGTGATTGCTCCCCCTGCGGAGCTACAACTGGACGCCTTTGCAGCGGTGGAGGCTCCGGCTGAGGCCGTCGCCCCTGCTGTTGCCAGTGGGCCTGAGCCATTTCCTGCGGTTCCCATGGCGGTTGAGGCCAGGGCGGCCCAGCCAGCGGCCCAGAAGCCCTCCGGGCCTCGACGCAATCCCTTCTCCCGTCTGCGCGGTCTGCTCAAGGACTGCGTTGAGGAGGTGGCCAGCACCTTCGGCAACAACGAGGACGATGAGGCCTACAGCTCGATGGAGCCTGTCTCCGCAGCAGCTGAAGCCCCCCCGCTGAACAAGCCCTTGGTCGAGCCGCCTGCGGCCCAGCCCGCTGCGCCGCAGGGGGCGATCGCTCCCCCACCCTTCGCGCTTCAGCAGCCGCTCCAACCAACCCGACAGGCCCAGCGGCGGGGGCGGATTGAGACCGGCAGTGGCGCCGGTCGTGCTGGCCGGGCCAACCAGCCGGGGCCGGCAACTCCAGCCCCAGCCCCCAGCCATCCCGCCCTCGATTCCCTGCGTTCCTGGCTTCCAGACGGGCTGGAACAGGACGACCACCGTCAAGCCTCCTGAGGAAGGGCTGTGGCCGTTGAACCCCGCCTGCTTCGCCGAGCGCTGCAGGGTCGCCTGATCGTCTCGGTCCAGGCCCCGCCGGGATCACCGATGCGGGATCCCTCGGTGATCACCGCCATGGCGGAGGCCAGCCTGGCCCATGGTGCCGCCGGGGTTCGCCTCGAGAGCCCTGAGCACATCGGAGCGGTGCGGCAGCGCTGTCCCGGGGCCCTGATCGTGGGCCTCTGGAAGCGGGTCTATCCCGGCAGCTCCGTGTACATCACACCGGGATGGGAGGAGGTGAGAGCTGTGTGGGCCGCGGGGGCCGACATCGTCGCGATTGATGCCACTGCCAGGGAACGCCCGGACGGGGAGGACTTGGCAGGGCTGATCGAGAGGGTTCAGCGTGATCTGGGGGCCCCGCTGATGGCCGATGTCGACAGCGTTGAGAACGGCCTGCGTGCCGCGGCGCTGGGCTGCCGGTGGGTGGGCACCACCTTGATGGGTTACACCGAAGCCACGGCCAATCAGCGCCCCCCGGCCTGGGATCTGCTCTCGCCGTTGCGCCTGCAGTTACCCTCTGAAACCGCCCTGATCTGCGAAGGGGGACTCTCCTCTCCAGATCAGGCCAGCAGGGCGCTGGCCGAGGGAGCGGACGCTGTGGTGGTGGGCACCGCCATTACGGGCGTTGACCTGCAGGTGGCCGCCTATGTGGGCCGGATGGCTGCGGACCGCTGAAGCAGCGGTCCGCGCAGTGGCTCACATCATGCCTGGCATGCCCATGCCACCCATGCCACCCATGCCTCCCATTGGGTCCATGCCACCGCCGCCGGCGGGGGCAGGCGGTTCCGGCTTGTCGGTGATCACCACTTCGGTGGTGATCAGCATCGCGGCGATCGAGACGGCGTCCTGCAGGGCCAGGCGCACCACCTTGGCGGCATCGAGAATGCCGACGGCCACCATGTCGTCGTAGGAGCCGGTGATGGCGTTGTAGCCCTTGCCGAGGCGCTGGGCTTCTGCCACCACCACCGAGCCGTTGGCGCCGGCATTGTTGGCGATCTGCCGGGCCGGTGCCGCCAGGGCCCGCTGCACGATCTCAGCGCCGGTGCGCTCATCCCCGCTCTGCTCGGCGATGAACTGGTCGAGGTCCGTGGCCAGCTTCAGCAGGGTGAACCCGCCGCCGGCCACGATGCCCTCCTCCACCGCGGCGCGGGTGGCATTGAGGGCGTCTTCGATGCGCAGCTTGCGGTTGCGCAGCTCTGTTTCGGTGGGGGCGCCCACCTTGATCACGGCCACACCACCGGCCAGCTTGGCCAGCCGCTCACTCAGCTTTTCGCGGTCGTACTCGGATTCGGTGGCCTCCAGTTCGCGGCGGATCGAGGCCACCCGATCGGCCACGGCGGCGCTGTGGTCCTCGGTGCCGACGATCGTGGTGCTGTCTTTGCTGATCGTGATCCTGCGTGTGCGGCCGAGGTCACTCAGGGTCACCTTGTCGAGCGTCATGGCCCGGTCTTCGCTGATCAAGGTGGCGCCGGTGAGGATGGCGATGTCCTGGAGCATCGCCTTGCGGCGGTCGCCGAAACCTGGCGCGCGCACGGCGGCCACCTGCAGCACCCCTCTGTTCTTGTTCACCACCAGGGTGGCGAGCGCTTCACCGGCCACTTCCTCGGCCAGGATCACCAGGGGAGCACCGGCCTGGGAGACAGCCTCCAGCACCGGCACCAGATCGTTGATGCTGTTGATCTTGCGATCGGTCACCAGCAGCAGGGCGCTGTCGTACTCGCACACCTGGCGGTCTCCATCGGTGACGAAGTAAGGGGAGGAATAACCGCGATCGAAGGCCATCCCCTCGGTGACCTCCAGCTCGGTGGAGAGGGAGCGGGATTCCTCCACGGTGATCACCCCGTCGGTGCTCACCTTGTCCATGGCCTCGGCCACCATCCGCCCCACTTCTTCATCACCGCCGGAGCTCACGGTGGCCACCTGGCGGATGGCATCGCCGGCCACGGGCTGGGCGAGGGCGGCGATTCCTTCCACCACCCGGGCCGCCGCACGCTCCATGCCGCGGCGCAGCCCCACCGGGTTGGCGCCGGCCGCCACGTTGCGCAGACCCTCGTGAACCAAGGCCTGGGCCAGCACCGTGGCAGTGGTGGTGCCATCACCGGCCTGGTCCTTGGTCTTGGAGGCCACCTGCTGGATCAGCCGGGCGCCCACGTTCTCGAAGGGATCCTCCAGGCTGATCTCCTTGGCGATCGTCACCCCGTCATTGACGATGTCGGGTGCTCCGAAAGACTTCTCCAGCACCACGTTGCGCCCCTTCGGTCCGATCGTGACCCGCACGGCATCCGCCAGGGCATTCACCCCCCGCTCGAGCGAGCGCCTGGAGGCGTCGGAAAAACTGATCAGCTTGGCCATCGGTGGTGCAGGAGGTGGAAAAGGTCTGACGCCGGGGTGGGACGACCTCCCAGGCGGAACCGGGTACGGTCGCCGCACCCAGTCAGATTCAGCGTCCCACAGCGGACGTGGCCCATTCAGGGTCAAGCTGGTGGGGAAACCCGAATCGCTGGCCCATGCGGGCGCTGCGGCCGGCACCCTCTGCCGATAGGGTCCTTGGATGGAGGACAACCTGCGCGCCAGCCTTTCGGCATCCGTGGCCGATGCGCTCACCGATCCGGCGATCGATTCGGTTTCGGGGGCCAGCCTGATGGTGTTCCTGGTCATCGCCGGCCTGGGCCTGGCCATGGCCCTGATCTATGTGCCCCTGCGGCTGTTCCTGACGATCACGGCCCGCACCCGTCGTCTGCGGCTACTGCAGCGCATCCGCCGCCTGCGCGAGGAACTGGGGCAGCCGATCCAATCGTGATGGGGTGATCGCGCTTCAGCGCATCACCAGGCCGCCATCCACCTGGATCACCTGGCCGGTCATGTAGGCGGCGGCGGGATCGGCGGCCAGAAAGCGCACCACCCCGGCCACATCCTCGGGCTGACCGAGCCGGCCCAGGGGAATGGCGGCCTGGATCCGCTCCACGTCCAGGCCCTTGGTCATGTCTGAGGCGATGAAGCCCGGGGCGACGGCGTTGACGGTGACCCCACGGCTGGCCAGCTCGGCGGCGGTGCTGCGGGTGAGGCCGATCACCCCGGCCTTGGCGGCGCTGTAGTTGGCCTGGCCGGGGTTACCCATCAGCGCCACCACCGAGGTGATGTTGATGATGCGGCCGCTACGGGCCTTGAGCATCGTGCGGCAGACGGCGCGGCTGCAGAGAAAGACACCGCTGAGGTTGAGGTCGATCACGCTCTGCCAGTCAGCGGTCTTCATGCGCATCAGCAAGCCGTCACGGGTGATGCCGGCGTTGTTCACCAGCACATCAAGGCGGCCGCTGCGCTCCAGCACCTGCCGAACCATGGCTTCCACCTCCGCCTCCTGGGAGACATCGGCCCGGTAACTCCAGGCCCTGCCGCCACCGGCGCTGATGGCGGCCACCACCACTTCAGCCGCTTCAGCGGATGCCGCATAGTTCACCACCACTTCGGCCCCGCTGGCAGCCAGCTCCAGGGCGATGGCCCGGCCGATGCCGCGGCTGGCACCGGTGACCAGAGCCACCTGGCCCGTGAGTGGGGCAAGAGCGGATCCGGTCATCGGCGAGAGAGCAGGGTGAGGGCGATCGTATGCGCCTCCTGGCCCCGCTCAGTTGGTCATCGCTTCGACCCCTTCGACGGCGGGGCCCAGCAGCTGGGCAAAGCGCTGCAATTCCTCCTTGCTGCCCATCACCACCAGCAGCTGGCCCGGCAGCAGCCTCACATCACCGTTGGGGTTGGCGATCAGCTTCGGCAGCGGCGGCAGGTTGGTGATCCCTCGGTACACCGATGGGTTGCTCACCTTCGGGGCGGGCATGCGCACGGCCAGCACCAGGGCACCGGTGCGCCGGCGCAGTTCCAGCTCGGCCAGGGTGCGGCCGTTGAGATCCCCCAGCAGTTGGCCGTTGTCGCTGAGTAGAAATTCCTCCACCTCGCACTCCGATCCCGCCAGCAGGTCCATGAACTGCACCGCCAGGGGGCGCAGGGCCGTGGCGGCCATGCTGCGGCCGCCGGCCACGTAGGGACTCACCACCTGATCAGCGCCGGCCAGTCGCAGCTTGCGCGCCGCCTCATCGCTGTCGGAGCGGGCGATCAGACGGCAGCGGGGCGCAAGGCCCCTGGCACTAAGCACCACATAGAGATTGGCGGCGTTGTTGGGCAGGGCCGCCACCAGGCTGCGGCAGTGGTGAATGCCCGCCTCCATCAGGGTTTCATCGAGGGTGGCATCGGCCTGCAGCACCGGCAGGCCCTGCTCCTCGGCGGCCTCCTTGCGGCCCTGATCCATTTCCACCACCAGCAGCGGCACGCCCTCGGCGGTGATCTGATCGGCGATCTCCCGGCCGATGCGGCCATAGCCGCAGAGAATCACGTGGTCATTCATGGTGAGAAGCCAGCGGCGGAAGCGGAGTTCGCGCATCCGGCGGAAGTAGCCGGAGTCGGTGAGTCCCAGCAGGCCCTGGATCGCCACCTGGACCACCACCAGGCCCCCGGCGATCGAGAGGGTGGTGACCACACGGCCGGCCGCTGAGAGGGGCTGGGTGGTCCCGTCGCTCCAGCCCAGGGTGGTGAGGATCACCAGCACCATCCAGTAGCAGTCGCCCCAATCCCAGCCCTCGGTGAAGCGGTAGCCCACCGCCGACAAATTCACCAGGGTCACCAGGGCGATCAATGGGGACCGCCAGGGTTGGCGGATCCTGGAGGAAGGGGGCCTGGGGCCGCGCCGCCTGGGGGGTGGAGGCATCCGAGGCGCCGGGGTTGAAGGAGGGACGCTCAGCCCAGACCGAGGGCCTGCAGGACGTCAGCAACATCGAGCTCGTTGAGGGACTTTGCCACTCCGAGTCCTTGAACACCAGGGCGGGAGGGCAGGCTGTCGCCGCTGCGACCCAGGGCCACCAGGGGTGTGCCGCTGAGCACCGCCAGTTCTGTGGTGACGGGATCGCTGCTGAGCACTACGTCGGCGGCCGCCACCTGGGCGGCCCGCTCCAGGGGGGTGCCCTCACGTCGTGCCTGCTGCGCACGCAGTTGGGGCAGGCGGGCACGGATCGCCTGCGGCAGCTCCTGCCAGCGCTGGGCCGGCCAGTCGGCTGTTGCAGCCGTGGGTTGGGGGTCAGGGGCCAGCAGCAGCAGCGGCCCCTCGCCTGCAGGCGCAGCAGCCACCGCCTGCTCCAGGGAGGCTTGGGGAAGGCTGAGGCGATAGCTCGCGGCGTCGAGGGGCACGCCGATGGGCCGCAGCCAGGCTTCGAGGGTCTGGTTGGGCCATCCCGCCTGGCGGCTGACGGTGATCGTGGTGGAAAAACCACCTGTGGCGATCCGGGTGGGGATATGGCCCAGCGACAGCATCAGGTCGATGGGCCAGCCGCTGCCCAGGTTCAGGCAGACCTGGAAATCGGGTTCGCGCACGCCACCCAGCAGGTTGGCCCAGTCGGCCAGGCTCACCCCCCCATCGAAGCTGTAGCCCAGCACTTTCTCCACCGCCGGCACGAGCTTCCAGGCAGCCCCCACCCCGGCGGGGCAGGCCACCTGCACCTGGGCCTGGAGCTTGGCGGCCACGGCGGCCACGGCCGGAATCGCCTGGAGCTGGGTTGCCATGCCGCCCGGAATCAGAACAAGAACACGCATCGGAGCGGTGGTGGGGGGGGGGCGGCGAGCGGCCTGATTGTATGAATCTGGTCTGGTTTGTCCGCAGCGCGGGAGTCCCTTGTGCATTTGCTGATCGCCGCCGCCGGCAGTGGCCGCCGGATGGGTGCCGAGCGCAACAAGCTGCTGCTGCCCCTGGCGGGGCGCCCCGTGCTGGCCTGGACCCTGGAGGCGGCCCTCGCTACCCCTGAGATCAGCTGGATCGCTCTGGTGGGCCAGGCCTGTGATCAGGCGGAGGTGGCGGCTGTGGTCATTGCCTCGGCGCCCGATCGGCCCGTGCTCTGGGTGGAGGGCGGCGAGACCCGCCAGGAGTCGGTGCGCCTGGGACTGGCGGCCCTGCCGCCGGAGGCGGAAGCGGTGCTGATTCACGACGGTGCCCGCTGCCTGGTGGAGCCGGAATTGATCAGCCGCTGTGCCGCCGCGGCCGCCCGCGGTGAGGCCGTGATCGCCGCGGTGCCGGTGTCGGACACGATCAAGCGGGTGGCCGCCGACGGCACGATCGAGGACACCCCCGATCGTCGGATGCTCTGGGCCGCCCAGACGCCCCAGGGTTTTCCCCTGGCCCAGCTGCGCGCCGGCCACGCCACGGCCGCAACCGAGGGCTGGAGTGTCACCGACGACGCTTCCCTGTTCGAGCGCCTGGGCTGGCCAGTGCGGGTGATCGAGGCCCCGGCCTCGAACATCAAGCTCACCACCCCCTTTGATCTCACGATCGCCGAGGCGGTGCTGGCGGCCCGCAGCGGCGGCGCCTAGAGCAGCAGGCTCAGTTCGCCACACTCCCCATCCAGGCGACAGGGCACCCCCAGGGGCAGGGCGCCGTTGCCGGGCTCATGGCCCACGGGAAACCCTGAGAGCACGGGGATGCCGAGGTCGGCGGTGCGTTCGCGCAGCACCTGCTCGAGGCTGAAGCGTTCCCCGGCCGACACCCGCTCCCCATCGGGTTCGTCACAGCCCTGGAAGCTGCCGAAGCCGATCCCGGCCAGCTGCTGCAGGGCGCCGCAGAGGCGCCAGTGGGTGAGCATGCGCTCGATCCGGTACGGGGCCTCGCCCACGTCTTCCAGGATCAGCACTGCCCCCTGGAGATTCGGCAGGTGCTCGGTGCCCAGCAGATGGGTGGCCACGGTGAGGTTGGCCACCAGCAGCGGGCCTTCGGCCCTCCCGCCCCGCCATGGGGTTCCTCGCAACACCCCCGGCGCTTCGCCGAACAGCAGCCGGCGCAGCCGCTCCTGGCTCCAGGCCGGCTCGGCTGCCAGGGTGGTGATCATCGGGCCATGGACCGCGCCGCGCAGACCCCGGGCCTGCTGGGCCAGCAGCAGTGAGGTCACATCGGAGAAGCCCAGCAGCCAGCCCTCAGGCAGGAGCAGCGGTTGCTCCAGCAGCCGCGCCGCTCCCCAGCCGCCGCGCACGCAGGCCAGCAGCGCGGCCGGCCCGGATGAGGTCGTCGCTTCGTCCGGGCTGGTGGCCCCTCCATCCGGCAGCAGGTCAGCCAGGCGTTCATGGTCGCGGCCGGCCAGATACCCCCAGCGCCGCTCCGGCACAAAGGGAAGCTCCACCGTCAGCCCCCAGCCCTCCAGCACGGCGATGCCCGCCTCCAGCCGCTGGCGCTCCCCCAGGGCGGAGCTGGCCGCCACCAGCCTCACCCTGTCCCCTTGCCGCAGGGGCGGTGGCAACCAGTCGCTCATGCTGCGCGCCCCAGCACCAGGGCCAGCAGCAGCAGGGAGCCGAGCTGCACCTGGCGGCCGAAGTGCTCCCCAAACCGGGAGCGGGGCGGTTGCCCCCGCAGGCGATCGGCTTCCCGTTGCATGCCCGCCGCCGCCAGGGCCCAGAGGGGCCAGAAGATCCAGCTCACTCCGGCGCCATGGGCTGCCGCGGCCAGCAGCAACGCGGCGGCGCCATAGCTGAGGGCCACCGCGCCGGCGGCGGCCTGCCCCAGGCTGAGGGCACTGCTGCGCACCCCCAGGGCGGCGTCATCCTCCCGGTCGGCCATGGCATACACGGTGTCGAAGCCGAAGGTCCATAGCAGCGTGGCCAGCCAGGCCAGCGCCAGGGGCCAGCCCCCCGCGAGGCCGGCCGTGGCCGCAGCCCAGGGGATCAGCACCGCGAATCCCCAGCAGAGCGCCAGCACTAGCTGGGGATAGGCGAACCAGCGCTTGGCGGAGGGGTAGACCAGCACCGGCGGCAGGGTGGCGAGCGCCAGGGCCAGGCAGAGGCCGCGGCCGGCGGCCGGCAGAGTCAGCACCACCGCCAGGGCGATCAGCAGGCAGGTCAGCAGCAAGGCCACCGCCTCGATCACCCCTACCCGGCCACTGGCCAGGGGGCGCGAGCGGGTGCGCTCCACCAGTGGATCGATGCGCCGGTCCCAGAGGTCATTGGCCACGCAGCCGGCACCGCTCACGGCCAGGCCGCCGGCCACGATCAGGCCCATCAGGGAGGGCGATGGCGGGGCCTGGGGCGTGAGCCAGAGGGCCCAGCCAGCGGGGATCAGCAGGATCAGACGCCCGCTGGGCTTGTGCCAGCGCAGCAGCTCGAACCAACCCCGCAAGGAGGCGCGGATGTTCATCGGCGCAGGTTACGGCGCTTCAGGGCTGGGACATGCCGGAGGCTGGCCCGGGAAGCACTGTGGGGCCAGTGGTGGCGAGCTGCAGTGGCGTGCTGAAGTGGCAAAGTGGCGCGGTTCGTGCCGGCCGGTCGTCCGATGGTCCCTCCCGAGCCCGCCGCCACGGTGGCTGCTCCCGCCAGCCAGGCCACCGGCGCCGGGCTCCGCTACGTGGCGGCCCTCGACATCGGCACCAACTCCATCCACCTGCTGATTGCGGCGGTGGATCCGGAGCTGCGCAGTTTTCGTGTGGTGCTGGCGGAGAAGTCGACCACCCGGCTGGGGGAGCGGGATCCCGAGACGGGCGACCTCACCCCCGAGGCGATCGAGAGGGCTTTCATCGCCCTGCGCCACTACCTTCAGCTGGCCGAAAGCCACGGGGTTGAGCAGATCCTCACCGCCGCCACCAGTGCGGTGAGGGAGGCCCCCAATGGACGGCTGTTCGTGCAGGCGGTCCAGGAGCAACTGGGCCTGGAGGTGGATCTGGTCAGCGGTCAGGAGGAGGCCCGCCTCATTTATCTAGGGGTGCTCTCGGGCATGGCCTTCGGGGAGACCCCACACCTGATCCTCGACATCGGCGGTGGCTCCACCGAGCTGATCCTGGCCGACGGGGCCGATGCCCGTGAACTCACCAGCACCCGCATCGGCGCGGTGCGACTGCTGCGGGACTTCATCCGTGAGGACCCACTTCCAGCGTCCCGGCTCTCCTTTCTGCGGGTGTTCATCCAGGGGTCGCTGGAGCCGGCGGTGGCGCGGGTGAAGCGCCGCCTGCGGCCGGGGGAGGTGCCGGTGATGGTGGGCACCAGTGGCACCGCCACGGCACTGGCGTCCCTCGTGGCCGCCGAGCAGGAGCGCGCGCCCCTGCGTCTGCAGGGATTCCGCATGAGCCGCGAACAGGTTGATCAGCAGGTGAACAGGTTGACCATCCTGACGCCGGAGCAGCGCCGCTCCCTGCCCGCGATCAATGAACGCCGTGCCGAGATCATCGTGCCGGGGGCCCTGGTGCTGCAGCAGGCAATGGCGATGCTGCAGGTCGACGAGATGGTGATCAGTGAGCGGGCGCTGCGCGAAGGGCTGATCGTCGACTGGATGCTGCGCCACGATCTGATCGTCGATCGCTTCAGCTACCAGAGCTCGATCCGTCGGCGCACGGTGCTGCAGCTGGCCCAGCGCTATGGCGTCGACCAGACTCGGGCTGAGCGGGTGGCCCAGCATGCCCTCAGCCTCTACGACCGCTGCCGCGGGGTGCTGCACCACGACGAGGGCGAGGGTCGGCAACTGCTCTGGGCCGCGGCGATGCTGCATTCCTCGGGCCAGCACATCAACATCAGCGCTTACCACAAGCACAGCTGGTATCTGGTCCGCCACGGTGACCTGCTCGGCTACTCGGAAACCGAGCAGTTGATGATGGCGGCCATCGCCCGCTACCACCGCCGCAGTCTTCCCAAGAAGCGCCATGAGGCCTGGCTGTTGCTGCCAGGCCGTGAGCAGAGGCAGACCGTCAACGCCATGGCGATGCTGCTGCGGCTGGCTGCCTCCCTGGATCGCCGTCCGACGCCGGCGGTGGCGGGCCTGCGCATCGCCTGCAGCACCAGTGAGCTGAGCATCGGCCTTGAGCCCGCTTCAGCCCTGGATCTGAGCCTGGAGCGCTGGAGCCTGCAGGGTTGCGCCGAGCCATTGGCGGAGGCCACCGGGGTGAAGTTGCTGGTGGAATCCGACCGGAGGTAGCGACGACGACCGCAGGAGCAGCCCCGCTGTTGCCATGACTGAAGACCACCACCTCTGCTGCCTGATCCATGGATTCTCCGACCGCCTTTGTGGCCGTTGCCCTTGCCGCCGTCTCCTGGGATGGGACGCTCACCCGTGCCGGTTCCAGGGCCCTGCGCCACTCCCTCGACTACCGCGTGCCCTTCAACCAGATGGGGGATGCGGCCATGATTCAGCTGTTCGACACCCTGCTGGCTGATCTGCGCCGCGATGGAGCTCCGATCCTGATGGCTCGCGCGGCATTGCAACTGGATCCCCACGAGCGGTGCACGGCCTTTGCGGTGGCCGCAGAGATCATGCGCTCCGACGGTCCCCTGGTGGCTCAGGAACAACAAATCCTCCTGGATCTTGCCGCTCAGCTGGGCCTTGATTCCAGCGATTCAGCCCGCATTCTTGAGGTGATGGACATCCTCCACGCCGAACTGATCTGCAGTCCGGTGGCGGCCTGATCAGAAGCACTGGGCCGAAGCCCAGAACTCAACAGAATCATGGGCGATACTGGATTCGAACCAGTGACCCCTTCCGTGTGAAGGAAGTGCGCTACCGCTGTGCTAATCGCCCGCACCCCCTGATCCTAAAACACCGTGGTCCAGCCGCCTGACCCTCAGGCCTGGGCTACAGCCGGTCGAAACAGGTGATCATGGCTGGCGGAATAGAGCTTGGAGCGGGCCAGCCCAGGCGCCGCCAGCGCAGGGCTCACCACATAGAGGGTGGTGCGAATCAGTTGTCGCTCCCGGCTCACCTCCGCCATCCGCTCCAGGGGCACCACCTGTAGCCACTGGTCGGGCCAGCTGACGCGGTAGCCGATGGCCACCGGGGTGTCTGCGGGGTAGTGCTCCAGCAACTCCTGCTGAACCGACTCGACATGGCGGGCACTCAGGTACAGGCAGAGGGAGGCCTGCAGAGAGGCCAGACGCGCCAGTGACTCTCGCTCCGGCACCCCCGTGCGCCCGCCGGCACGGCTGAGCACGATGGTTTGCACCAGCCCGGGGATGGTGAGCTCGGCCTTGAGGGCGGCGGCGGTGGCCTGGTAGGCGCTCAGGCCCGGCACCACCTCCACCCCAAGGCCGGCGTCGGCGAGGCGGCAGATCTGCTCCGCCAGGGCTCCATAGAGGCAGGGATCACCGTCGTGCAGGCGCACCACCCGCAATCCTGCCCGTGCCCGCGCCACCACCAGCTCCATCACCTCCTCGAGGGTGAGTGTGCTGGTGCGGATCCGCTCACAGTGCTGCGATGCCAGGGCGGCGATCTGGGGCGAAACCAGGGAATCGGTCCAGACCAGGACGTCGGCGGATTCAACGGCACGGGTGGCCCGCACGGTCATCAGATCAACGGCGCCGGGGCCAGCACCGACGATCAGCACCGGGCACTCAGCACCAGCACCTGGAGTTGGCGTGACGATCAAGAAGGGTTCCTCGGCAGGGGAGGGGCGCCGCCAGGATCGGGCAGGGAGCACTCCTGGCCGTAGAGCCGCCAGAGGCCGAAGCTGCCGAGGGAGATCAACAGCAGGCTCATCAGCTGGGCCATGCGCAGTCCCCCCTCACAGAAGGGCGGGGTGGAGAACAGGCAGAGGGGGTCTGTGCGCAGCCCTTCGATCCAGAACCTGCCCAGGCTGTAGCTCACTAGATAGATGCAGCTCAGGGCCCCGGGCGGCAACGGGATACGACCCTTGATCCCGGCGCGGAACAGCAGCAGCAGCAGGACCACGATGCCGAGGTTCCAGATGGATTCGTAGAGAAAGGTGGGGTGGAAATATTGCTGATCGAGAAACGGTTCAGGCCTGTTGAGGGTGGGGATGTAAAGCTTCCAGGGCAAGTCGGTGGGCAACCCGAAGGCCTCGGAATTGAAGAAGTTGCCCCAGCGGCCAATGGCCTGGCCGAGGGCGACGGAGGGAACCAGCACATCCAGCAGGTTCCAGAAGGCCAGCTTGCGCCAGCGGCAATAGGCGATAACCGCGAGGGTGCCACCAATCAGGGCTCCGTGGATAGCGATGCCACCGCGCCAGATGGCCAGGGCCTCCAGCCAATTGAGTTGATACTGGCGCCACTCCAGCACCACGTAGTACAGGCGGGCGCCCAGCACCGCCGCCAGCACCAGCAGGGGCAGCAGGTCGGCGATCACCACGGGATCGATCTGCCGGGCCTTACCCAGCCGCGTGGCCAGCACCAGCCCGATCAGCACCGCCAAGGCGATCAGCAGGCCGTACCAGCGCAGGGAGAAGGGGCCCAACTGAAAGATTAGGGGCCCCGGTGAAGCGAACACCGCCAGGGCCATGGCCGGGGAGAGAAACACTAACGAATGCACTCAGGGGAAAGGCGGGTTGGCCAGGGCTAGGGCTCAGACGCCCTCGGCGGCCTGGACCTTCTCCACCTGCTTCTTCTTCAGCACCAGCATGATCTGGGCCAGGGCCACGGCGGCGAAGAAGGCGAGCATCCCGTAGAGACGCACAGGATTCTGAAGAACGATCTCAGCATCCAGCTGGCCGAATCCACCGACGTTGGGGTCATCGGAGAGGGCTGAGCCGGCACTGACACGGTCACCCACCGCCACGGTGATCGCCGGGCCGGCGGGAATGGTGTCGCTCACGCTCTGACCATCGGCGGTGCTGATCTCCACCACGGAGGCTCCGTTCTCACCGGCGCTGATGGCGGCCACAGTGCCGTCGACGGAGGCGTTGAAGACTCCGTTGTTGCTCTTCTCACCGGTGGGGTACACCTGGCCGCGGCCGCGGTTGCCGCCCACGTGGATCGAATACTTGCCGAAGTGAATGGAACTGTCGCTGCCGGGATCAGGCGAGAGAATCGGAAAGACGATCTCCTGGTGCTGGTCACCGGGCAGTGGGCCCACCAGCAGGATGTTGGGGTCGTTGTCGCTGTACTGGGTGAAGTACACGCCAGCGGTCTCCTCCTTCAGCTCTTCGCTCAGTCGCTCTGGCGGAGCCAGCTTGAAGCCATCGGGCAGCATCACTACGGCACCGACATTCAGCCCGGAGCGACTGCCATCAGCGCCCACCTGCTGGGAGGCGGTGTCGTAGGGAATCTTGACCACTGCCTTGAAGACGGTGTCGGGCATCACGGCCTGGGGCACCTCCACCTGGGTGGCCTTCTTGGCCAGGTGGCAGTTGGCGCAGACGAGTTTGCCAGTGGCTTCACGAGGGCTGTCGTAGTTCTGCTGGGCCCAGAAGGGATAGGCATGGCTGGCCTGGGGGGCCACCAGCAGGGCAGCGGCGACAAGCAGGGAGCTCAGCAGCAGGGAGAGGGTGCGGCGCATGGGGGGTGGGCGAGCGGGCGACGAAGGGGAGTGAGAAGG